>JAIORP010000171.1 GCA_021108075.1 Candidatus Omnitrophota bacterium
TAGTCCTCCGGGGGAACTGTCCTACCTTCTTTTCAACTAATTTTAGTTTAACTTCCATATTTATTCCTCATCCTTTCTGAAATATTTATCTTTTTCCCATTTCGCAGGATTATTAATTATGTATTCACGAATACGGTTTAAATCACTTTCGTCGCGGATGATGTGTTCGTAATAATTACGTTGCCATGAAAAAAGATTGTTTTGCCATTTATTTATCTCAAACGTACATCGCCCTTTGTACCAACGCATTATTTCTCCCAATGATTTCTTTCCCATTGGGTTATCATTTCCCGCGAATCCCCCCGTACGGGCGTGATTCGTATGGGCGCGATTCATCGCGCCCATATCCTTCTTATCATTTCGGGCGACCTCCGTACGGGCGCGATTTATCGCGCCCCCTCCATTCATCGCGCCCATATCCTTCTTATCATTTCGGGCGCCATAAATGGACGCCCCTACGGATAAAATACCATGAACATGATTCGGCATAACAACAAATCCATCCAATTGAACATGGAAAAAATGTTTGGGAATATCATCCCAATATTCCTTTGCCATCCGCCCCCCATCACTTAATATCATCTTGCCATCCGCAATATCTCCCAATAAACATTTATGCCCATTCACGCACACCGTCACAAAATACGCACCTTCCTGCGAATAATCATAATCCTTTAACCGAATTGACCGCCTATTCTTCATAACGTACGGGCGCGATTTATCGCGCCCCTTCCATTCATCGCGCCCTTTTCCTCCCTAATATCTATCTTCCCCGTCACAGTAGCGGTGATAATCGCCGTGCGGTATTCGTGGAGCTTTTTGATTGCTATTATTATTTTTCCGATTAAATTGTCAATTTCTTCTATCTTTTTGTCTAAGAAAGAAACGATATCAACTTGCTGCTCAAACCCAGGATAACAAACCTTAAAATTTTTAATATAATCATCGGGTATTCTTTTTTGCCCGGCGGCACCTTTCATGCAAGCTTCACCGATTTTGCGAAAATAATCACTTATGGTTAAATAATACAAATGCTTCTTATTTATGCCATTTGATCTTAATACAAAAAATTCTGTTGTGCCAAAACCAATACCATTTTTCATCTTCAAAATCAATGCACCTTTTCCATTCTCAAAACAGGGTGTTATTTTTGCAACAACAACATCATCATCGGCAAAATAGGTGTATCCCGAATAAACATCCTCAAGCATCTTTTCATTAGAATAATCAATTTCACCATCTTCACTAACATATGACATTGGCAAAAACGTAACAAATGTATCGATGCTAAGTTTTTTCAATGCTTCACTTTTGGGAGGATCCAAAAATATTTGATACTTCAATTTTTTAACCTCCCACCCCTCCGGAATATCACCAATCCAGTCAATGCCTGATGGTTTCATCTTCGCGTTTTGATCAAGGCCTTTGGTTACAGCATGGTTGATAATGGCTGAGCGCTTTTCCTTCAGAAGCTTAAGCATCTTTTCTTTTTTATCAATCAACTCATCAATCTGCGATGTTTTTTTGTCGAGGAAATTTGCGATTTGTTGTTGTTCTTTATCATCTACAGGCATCGATACCTGCGTATTTTCTAAAATGGTATTTGTAAGCTGATTTATTGTTGTAGTAGAAAACAACCCTGATTGTGCTTTAAATACGTTCGAAGCAATAAAAAAATTTAAATACTCCGAATACTTTGAACGTAAAATTGCCATAAACGCACCAAAGGTGCATCCAGCATGTCTTTGATCAATTAAAGCACTTTTCCCTACAAGTTTTACGCTGCCATTTCTTGCACATATCAAAATATCCCCTGGTCTTGTTCGCAATTTTGTTGGAATATCTTTGTTTACGTAAACAGTATCACGATAATCCATTTTACCTTTTTGTATATTAGACGAACGCAAAACCAACACACCTTCTTCTTGATTATTCACTACATCCTGAGGTGAATAGGTTAGGCCTATTACGGCTTCCCCTAAATACTTAATTTTTCTAACGTCCCACCCCTCAGGAATATTTCCAATCCACTCAACCCCCGACGGCTTATATTTTGGATACGGTTTATGCATTTACCAACTCCATAGAATCATTTGTGCCAATTTTGAGATGAATTGTGCAGACAGTGTCTGCGTTTTTCTCAATTGCCCAGACAGTGTCTGGCTTTTTTGACCATTAAAACAATTTGGCAGACAACGTCTGCCGAATCTTGTTACTTTTTTCATTGCGTCACCTCACTAAGCAGACGGACAATATCGCTTTCCAGCGCTTTAATATCGGCTTCAATATCATCCAGTTTTCTCGGCGGTTCATACACATAAAAATGTCGTGTCATTGGGATTTCATATCCTACTTTTGTTTTTTTGTAATCAATCCAGGCATCAGGCACATAAGGTTTAACTTCCCGCTCAAAGTATTCTTCAATTGTTTCTTTAAGTGGAATACTTTCTGTATCTCTTAAAGATGTATCTGGTTCGTGATTACCTTTTTTGTCCGTGCAAATCTGAGCCGTTTCATCACGCTCAGAAAGCGCGTTTAAAATAGCTTTTAGCTCTGCTACAGTTAGCCTGACATTCTTACTTTGATCTTTTTTCTGTAAATCCTTCAAAAACTCTTTTCTATCTTTATATAATTTTGTGCTGTTTAACGAATTTAGAAGATCACGGATAACGTCTTGCCTTTTTCTACCTTCCTTTTCTTCCTGCAATTTTACATCTTCTTTCTTCTTTTTACTGACTGCCAAATTCCTAAACCCGGCTTCATCTGCAAGCCTTTCGATTCTTTCCGAACTCGTCTGAAAATTCAATTTTAACGGACGTTCCACGGTTATCTTGTGATACCCGAAGTCTTCGTTATCAAAAATCTTGCTTACAACAATTTCTTTTCCTTCTTTTGTTTTAATGCGTCTTGTATCATTATTTTTAAACTTTCCGTAAATGCGAGTAATATCCGCTATCTGATCCGGCTTGCCGCACGTCGTTTATTACCAAGGCTCTTTTTCATATTTATGTAAAATGTGCGCGCGTCAATAAGCTGAATTTTTCCCTTACGCCGTTTCTCTTTTTTATTGGTTACAATCCAGATATAGGTTGATATGCCGGTGTTATAAAAAAGCTGTTCAGGAAGAGCGACAATTGCCTCAAGCCAGTCGGTTTCAATGATCCAGCGCCTTATTTCAGACTCTCCGCTTCCGGCATCACCGGTAAAAAGCGGCGAGCCGTTAAAAACTATTCCAACACGTGATCCGCCGTCTTGAGGCCTGTTCATTTTTGAGATCATGTGTTGTAAAAACAACAGGGCACCATCATTAATACGGGGAAGGCCTGCCCCAAAACGGCCGTCGTAACCTAATGAATCCCGTTCTTTTTCAATAAATCGCTGTTGCTGTTTCCACTCAACCCCAAAAGGAGGATTTGCCAGCATGTAATCAAACTGTTCTTTTTCAAAACCATCCTTTGTGAAAGTACACCCCGGTTTAATATTTTCCGCGTTCGCCCCATTGATCAGCATATCTGATTTACATACCGCGTAAGCACCGTCATTCCAATCTTGCCCATACAAATGCGGATCGGCTTCGCTGTTAAGGCACCTTATATATTTTTCCGCTGTTGAAAGCATACCGCCTGTTCCGCAGGCCGGATCATATATTTTTTTAACCACGTGGCTTTTTGCTAAATCTTCTTCCGATGAAAGAAGCAGATTAACCATAAGCTCTATAACTTCACGCGGGGTAAAATGTTCACCGGCCTCTTCATTTGATTGCTCAGCGCCGATGCGTATTAATTCCTCAAAAACATCCCCCATCCCCGTAGGATCCACGTTCTTAAAAGAAAGGTCGACTTTATCACCGGTAAATGCCTGAACGACCTGAAACAAAAGATTTTTTTCAGCCATCTTTAATATTTCCTGCCCAAATTCAAATCGTTCCATAATATCGCGGATATTTTTAGAAAACGCGTTAATATAACTGTTTAAATTTTGAGCAATATGATTAGGATCATCCAAAAGCCGTTCGAAATTCAGTTTGGAAAGATTATAAAAGTCAAAACCTGTAATCCTGTTAAGCTCAGGCCTGATAATATTTTCTGATTTTCCTTTGAGTTTATTATATCGAGCTAAAACTTTTTCTTTTGTGGGGCTAAGCACACAATCGAACCTCCTTAATACGGTCAGAGGTAAAATTACTTTTCTGTATTCGTTACGTTTATACGGGCCCCTTAATAAATTGCAAATGCTCCAGATAAACTTAACCATTTCTTTATGCTTTTCAATGGGCATTTATTGCCTCCTTAGATATGGGCGCGTTGCAATACGCCCCGACTCAAAACAGTATGCCTTCATCCGCAAAACTAAAATATGTGTCATTTCCGACGATAATATGGTCTATCAACTGAACATTCATTAATTTGCCGGCATCGTGTAATTCTTTCGTAAAATTCTTGTCCTGTGGGCTTGGCGTAATGCTTCCACCCGGATGATTATGCGCGCAAATAATCGATACCGCGAATTTTTGCAACGCTGAATGGATGATTTCCCTCACAATCGGCATGGCATGATTTACTGTTCCTGTTGCCGCGTCTTCAATATTGATTATTCGATTGTTGCTATCAAGATACACGACCTTAAACACTTCCGTCTTTAAATCCCTCATCCGCGGCATTAAAATTTCGACAATATCTTTTGCGGATTTTATTTTCTGTTTTCCTTTTTTGACTTTATCCTCTCGAAACCGTTTTCCGATTTCAAGCGCGGCTTGAATATGAGCGATCTTCGCGTTTCCTAATCCTTTAAATTCTTTCCAATCACGCGCGTCTGTGTGAGACATATCTTGAAATGTTTTAAATTTTTTAATTACTTTTCGTGCCAGATCAACAGCGCTGACTCCTCGGGAACCTGTTCGAAAAAGAATAGCCAAAAGCTCAGAATCACTAAGAGCACTTGCACCCTTCTTCAAAAGCTTCTCTCGAGGCCTGTCATCTTCCGGCCAATTTCTTATTGAATCTTTATGAATCACTTTTTGATTCTCTTTTAATGCCATTATTTATTCATCCTGGAATTAATAAAAAACCCTAAAAATCCTCGGGCGCTTACTTTTTCCTTTTAGCGCCCCTTTTGTCAAATTTACTTACTCTCGCAATAAACACGCAAATCGTACATTTATCCCCAATCGCCAACTAATCGCCAGAATCGCCAACTTTTCACCAACTAATTGCCAACCAAAACATAGCTAATACTACGTCCCTTGCCTTTTATCTTAAAAACCTTCTTTTGAATAATATCTTTAAGGTCTTTCCTTGCCCCTTCATCAGAAAGCCCTGTCATCTGCCTTTATCCACGTGCTCAAACAAATTACCGCTGTATATCTGATAATTAGTAAAAGGCTTTTTAAGAATGGTTCCGGGTAATTGCAAACATTTAATTTCAGCTTGTTTAAAAAATTTCTTTGGCCGTTTTCCGAACAGAAAATTAGGCTCAATATAATTTCACATTATACCATATTCAAAATTCCAAACAATCAATCTATGCCCCTAACTCAGCCGGATAGTATTGTTTCTGTGTCTGCGATTCATTTATCCCTATACCCTACCGGAAACATCAAAAACATATTACATACCAATAAAATACGCGACAGAAACATTCCTCTTCAATCTCATCCCGAATCAACATCCCACACACATCTCACTCCCTATTCCTTTTTCATAAATATAAATCTGAGCACTCTCAAACCAATGCCAGTGAATCTCCTTGCAGCAGAGCTACGAGGAATTCATTCCATTAAATCATTACCAAAACCGATTCTGCTTTTCTCGACGCTAAGGCAAAAATATTGGAATTGAAACAGACCAATTCACTAACGGTTTTGGTATAAATCATTATCATGGACAGGCTTACAATGTGCCCGCTTCTTTGACCCCTCAAAAATAATTCTTGTTTTTCTTTACCCCCCTATGGACACATGTTATAATCCACGAACAATGTACAAAGAATTTTATCAATTGAGAGAAAATCCTTTTAATATCACGGCCGATCCCCATTTCTTTTTTACAAGCGCCGGTCATGAGGAAGCCTTTTCCCATTTGCGTTACGGGATAAAACAGCGCAAAGGCATTCTATTGATTACCGGGGAGATCGGGACCGGAAAAACGATCTTGTGTAAAAAGCTGTTAAATCATCTTGATGATAAAACCAAAACAGCCCTGGTGCTCAACCCGAGTTTTTCCGACGTGCAGTTACTGCGTTTCATCATCAATGACTTTGGAATCCAGGGCAAATTAAGAAATAAATTTGAACTCATCAACGCCCTCAACCAATTCCTCTTGCAAGAAACACAAAAAGGCAACAATGTTGTCCTTGTTATAGATGAATGCCAAAACCTCAAGACACAGCAACTCGAACAAATCCGTTTGTTATCCAATCTGGAAACGACCAAAGAAAAACTTCTCCAAATCATCCTTGTTGGACAACCGGAGCTCTATGACAAGTTGAAACTCAACGCGTTGCGTCAACTCAACCAACGCATTGCCGTCCGGTATATCTTAAAACCTTTATCACGCGAAGAAACGGAACGCTACATCAGCTTTCGGATCAATCGTTCTAAACTTCATCCGCTTGAACAGACCAGAGCGACATTCACGAAACAGGCCATCAATGCGATCTTTGAACAATCTCAAGGCACACCTCGCATGATCAACATTCTCTGCGACCGGGCCCTGCTTGCTGGTTTCGCATCAGAACTGACAACCCTGGATCATCAAATCATCCAATATTGCATTGCCGAAGTCGTTTAATTTAATGAAGGACTAAAATAATATGAGTATTATTAATGATGCTTTAAATAAAGCAAAGCCGGACGACGACAGACCAAAGGATCCAAAAGATATACCATCGGCTGCAGTTGCCCCAAATGTTACGGACCTTTATAAAGAAATGCATCAGACTGAAAACACGCCCAAACCGGCCGCCCCCAAACCGGCCAATGGGGCCAAAAACGTTCCACCGGAAGAATTAAAAAAGAACCGCGAAGAGGCTGAAGAAAGACTGCGCAAACGCCGCACGATTTTAACCGCAGTCTTCGGAATGATCTTCGTGGCAGCCATCAGCATTAGCCTTGTTGCCTTTGTCCCCTCATTGCGCGACAACTTCAAAAAAGTTCTCAGTAAAAAGAACGGGTCAAAAAAAAGAAAAATCCCGGTTCGAACCTACCAACCAGGGGACATTATTTTTTCCGGGACAATCGTGGCAGGGGATAAGACGGTCGCTCTCATCAATGATTCCGTCTATGAAGAAGGGGATACCATCTCGGGGAAAAAAATCCTTTCCATCTCGTTAGAAAAGCTTGAGTTAGAAGATGAACAAACAGGAAAACTCTCTGTCCTTCGTAATTAATGAATCCGCTATCAAACTAAAAATTTCTGAATCGCCCGCCGGACAACAGGAATCGTGATACCTTCCTGAACAATGACCTTTCCAATCCGTTGAGGGAGAACAAATCTGTTCTTGCCTGAAATGAACTTCTTATCATGTTTCATGATATCAAGAATAGCGCTCACATCCGCTTTCCTGACTGTCTCGGGCAAACCAATTCGCGTCAAAAGACGATTTAAACGCTGATCTTCTTTTGCTTGAAAAAGGTCTATCTGGACGGCGATATCAGCCGCAATCCGCATGCCTAAAGCGACCGCCTCTCCGTGATGATACAGCCGATAGCCACACACTGTTTCTATCGCGTGTCCGAGCGTATGACCAAAATTAAGAATGGTGCGAATCCCTTTTGTTTCCTTTTCATCTCTGAGGACAACATCAGCCTTAATGCAACTGCTTCTTAAGATGACATGCATCATCGCCTTCATATCCAGGTTCGCTAAAGCCTCATAATTCTCTTCAATAAAAAGAAAAAGCTCCTTATCAGCTATGACGCCATATTTAACGGCTTCGGCAAACCCATTGCGGATCTGGCGGTCATCAAGGGTTTCCAGGACGGTCACATCCGTCCAAACAACCTTCGGCTGATAAAAGGCCCCGACAAGATTCTTCCCAAAGGGCAAATCGATTGCGACTTTCCCTCCGATAGCTGAATCAATCTGGGCTAAAAAAGTTGTTGGGACTTGCACGAGCGGAACCCCTCTTTTATACGCCGCGGCGACGTAACCAGCCAGATCGCCGACAACTCCGCCGCCCAAGGCAATGATAAATATTTTTTTCATCGGGGCATAACGCGCGATCTCCTCAAACAAATGAAAGGCCATTTTCGCGGACTTGCTCTTCTCCCCATCCGGAACTTCAAGGATTTTCGAGCTCATCCCATTCTCTTTTAACCCGAGTCTTAATTCCTTCCCATAATATTGATTGATGACGGGATTGGTAATAATAATCGCGTCCTGGCCGATTTTCAAACGGCGCAAATAAGCACCCAGATCAACCAAACAATTTTGTCCGATCATAATTTTATACGCGTTTGATTTCAGTGCAACCTGTACTGTTTTCATTAAAAGATGACCCCCATTATTTTCCCTAAATATTCCATCGTGGGCCAGATATAAAATTCAAATAAACCGACTTGAAACAGCAGAATAACGATAAAAAATCCGTAAGGTTCGATCTTTGCGTAAGGCAAAAACATTCGACGCGGGATCAGGCCCATGACAACCCGCGATCCGTCTAACGGCGGAATCGGCATAATGTTAAAAACGGCAAGCAAAAGATTGATGAGAATCCCTCCCGTGCAGGTAACGACCCAGGCCTCTGATAAAGACCAAAAAAGAATCCCCCTGAAGAACAATGCCAACAAAATATTTGTCATTGGCCCGGCCAGGCCGACCCACATCATATCCCGCCGGGGATTTCGCAAACGCATAAAATTCACCGGAACAGGTTTAGCCCAACCGAACAAAAAAACATTGTACCCGAAATGACGTAAAATCATCAAAAGCCCGGGTAATGCCACGGTCCCAATCGGATCAATATGCTTTAAAGGATTTAAGCTTAACCGGCCAGCATCCTTGGCCGTGGGATCGCCCAACCTGTTCGCAACCCATCCATGGGCACATTCGTGTAAAATGATGGAGAAAGCGATGATTAAAATTTGAGAAATGATGATTATCATCGACATATTCAATTTACCTTTTTAATAAAATTGTTTATATTGAAAATATACTACCACACATAGAAATTGGGTCAATATCATTTGTAATTATGGTGAAAAGAAACAGAAAAGATATTTTAGAGGACATATTCAACGCGGGAAACGCTTAAGACCGGATGAGAAAGGGTATGAACAAAGGACTTATCCTCCATCCCTTCAATCTCAACCTTGTGATTTACAAAATCATCAAGAAGATCATTCATCCCTTCGATATAATAACGGGGTTGATCATCAACATACAAAAGATAAGCCACATTTTCGTAACCCGTTGTCGCGCTAGCCGTTCTCAACTCACCTTTTATCACCATCGGCTCAGCAGGCGTTTCAGGCTCTTCGACCCGGGGCTCAGGTTCTTCAACTTTAGCTAAAAACGTATCAACATCCGCGTCTTTGTATTCCAGGAATTTATCAGCGACCCAACCGAACATCGAATCTAACGGCTCAATTTGCATCCAGTCTTTTTCGTGCGATAAGACCAACACTTCATCCCCGGCATTAACCTGACCGAGAATAGAAAAGTTTGTGCCCCTGCCCGCACGGACATTAATGCGCGACCCGATGACAATCCCTTTGTTTTGATCTTCATCAATGATCTTGACAAATTTCGCAAAGATATACGCTTTGGATTGCCGCGGCAATCGGATTTTATACCAGCTGTATTTTTTACCGACAACGACGACTTCTGAATTCTCAGAGAGCCGGATCAGCTTTTCAAAATTATTGCTTTGTCCAGCACGAACATTAACTTTATTTGTATTGATGCGGCCCACAAAAGGAAAAATATCCTGGGCCTGTGCGAGTGGCGTGAAAATAAAAAAACACAGAAAAAAATTAAATATTTTACGGATCATTGTCTCTTTTTCCTACAAAAAAATTAAAAATGGCAACTTGCCGATAAAAAAAGTTACCCCTGGATAAATTTACGCGGTTTCTTTTTCTTCTGCTTTATCTTCGTCTGTTTTGACTTTCGTCTTGCGGGCTTTGACCTTCACAATTTTAGTTTTCGGCAAACCGACAACAGATTGGTCATCTTGCCAAAGACCTTTCTTCATCAGATCCTTGATGCGTTCAATACGTGTTAAAACCGTTCGCTGCTGTGAACCGGCCGTGTCAACTCTTAATGACGGATGTAACGACATGCTATAAACTCCTTATTAAACAATCATTATAATGTTTCTTCAACTTCAATGATAACGTCTGCGCGTCATTTCTTTCCCTAAAACGCCCCACACAGACAATCACATAATCACCTTTAGACAGGACAAATGCGTCCTCCCCTCTATCCTGTAAAATCATTGCCTCACGTTTGGCATTCTTTTCCAACTTGAAAGAAGCAACTTGCACCGTGTACATATCCTCTAATTCGTCGGCCAAAGCCCCCTCAAGCTCTTCCAATGGAATTCTTATGATTTTGTCTTTGACTTCTTCAACCTGCTGTTGAATAACGACCTTAACAGACGCGCTTGCCTCTTTAATCTGTGTTTCTTGAGGTTGTAATGATACATCATTTTCAAGAATTTGGCTAGTTTTTTTCTCCGGCTGCCCTGAAGCCGCCGTTTTTTGCTGTAGCTGATTAGTATTCTTTGTCAGGGAACGCCGGCCGTGTTCAACCCCCATCGAAAATAAGAAAACCATTAACATAATGGCGATGATGATGACGACGATCGTATTTTCCCGGGATAGCATAAAAGCCTGAAAAAATCCCTTACGGGGGTTCCGGTCGACCTTCTGTTCACGTGTTTCCGGAAACAACTCAAATTGAGTCTGATTCTTATAATTTTCATCCATCATGTTGGCCGGCTCTATAAAATAATATTTATTCGAAAAAAAATTTAAATGACCTTACCCAACTCTTCCGTTTATATCTGTAGGACAAACGTCTTGTCACGAACTCATATAGTATAATTGTAAGCCTATCGCTTAAATAATAGTAATATAATTATAATTTTAACAGCTTGCGGGACTCAAGAATTTTCTGAAATTTTTCTTATTAGCTAATTCGACAAAGGCGTTCACAACTTTAGGATGAAATTGCGTGCCGCTATTTTGTTTAATTTCGATAATGGCTTCTTTAATGTCCAATCGATTTTTATAGGGCCGCTCTGTTGTCATCGCCTCAAAAGCTTCCACAACCGCCATGACACTTGCCCCTAAGGGTATCTGGTCTTTTTTCAGTCCTGAAGGATACCCTGTCCCATCATACTTCTCATGATGGTAAAGGATAACCGGCAATACCGGCTTGAGAAACTCAACAGGACGAATCAATTCAGCACACTTCGTTGGTTGCTTTCGTATAACTTTAAATTCTTCCGGCGTCAATTGGCTCGTCTTGGATAGGATTTCAAAGGGGACATCAATCGCGCCTGAGTCCCTGAGGATACTCGCATAGTAAAGGATATTGATTTCTTCCTGGTCCATGCCCAAGGCCCGCCCGAGCTTTTCCAACAGCTTAAAACACACCGGGGCATGGCTAGCTGTCTTAGCCGCCCCCTGCTTCTCCAACAGTTTCCCGATAAAACGGATACTTTCTAAAATAACCTTTTGCTGTCCTTCATACAACTGCAAATTGCGTATCGCCGTGACCGACTGTTCCCCGACGACAGACAACATGTCTTTATCAAATTCACTAAACGGCGGTTCTGAACGTTTCCGCCGGACAAAAAGGGCTCCGACACTATCATCAGCGACAAGAGGCAATCCGATAAAATGATCTTTAAAAACCACATATCCCTGCGCGACTTTCTTCTCATCTTTCTTAATCTCCAGCAGGTCCTTCTTTTTATTCAACAAAATATTAATCTTGTTATTGAAGATCGCAATCATCACGACTTTTTTTCTCTTTTTATCAAGCAGGTGTATGCTGCAGGAACTCGCCTTGATAAATTGACACAGCAGTCTGGTCAGCCGCAAGGTCAATTCTTCGACGTTGTAAGTCGCGTTGACCAGCCGATAGACCATATGCACTGCTGATAAAATCAGCCTATACTTTTTGGTAAGGGTTGAAGAGTTTTTTATGCTCATCTAGGGCAAACCTGTCTGTCATGCTAGCAATATAATTGCAAATAATTCTGAATTTAACCTTCCTGGAAAATTTCTTTCCCCGTTGAAAAATATCATACGGTAATTGCCGGGGATTCCGCTGATACACCTTAAATATTTCTTCTAAAATCCTTCGGGCCTTTTCTGTCATCCGTTCGACTCGATAATGATGATATAACTTTTCATACAGCAATGCTTGCAATGAATCGCGTTCTTTCTTCATTTGAGAACTATACGCGATAATATTTTTTTTTGGGTTCTCGAGATGAAACGATTTAACATCCTGCGCTGAATAAAAATCATGTTTCTTCAAATTTTTTTCCGTCTGACGGATTAAATCCGTCATTTGCAAGTCAATAATATTGCGAACAACTTGATAGCGAAACATTTGAGGGTCATTCGCCAGTAATTTCGCGTCAACATTCCGCTGCGCTTTCTGCCAGAATTTGTTCACCATTAAATCCTTCTCAACAATACACCCTGAGGCTATTCCATCATCGATATCATGTGATAAATAGGCTAATGAGTCGGCGACATCAACAACTCTGGCCTCCAACGTCGGACCAATTTTCTTATAACGCGAAACCATTTTAACGACATCAAAATCCGTCTCATGTTTAAGAATGCCGACGAGAACTTCCTCTGTCAGATTCAACCCGTCAAAACGAGGGTACCGGCGCTCTTCCTGTGAGACGATCTCAAAACTACGATAGTTATGGTTAAATCCGTCATAATCTTCCGCCCGCATAATGCGGTCCAACGCTTTTTCTCCTGCGTGCCCGAATGGCGGATGACCGAGATCATGCGCCAGGGCAATCGCTTCAACCAAATCTTCATTCAGTCTTAAGGTCCGGCCAATCGTTCTTGCGATTTGAGCGACTTCAATGGTATGTGTTAACCGTGTTCGATAATAATCGCCCTCAAAGATAACAAAAACCTGGGTCTTATATTCTAATTTCCGAAAGGCCTGGCAATGCACGATGCGGTCCCGGTCCCGTTGATAACATGTTCGCCTTTCATGCTTTGCCTCGTCAAAAAGTCTACCAGAAGACTCATGGCTTTTCATCGCATAATCAGCTAAAATTTTCTTTTCAATAAGCTCAATGTCTTTTCTTGTATGTATGATGCAATGCGCCATATAATTCCTTCAAAGATTGCGAGATGACTTTTGTCTGCGCTACAACGGGCATAAAGTTCACATCCCCGCCCCAGCGGGGAACGATGTGGACATGGACGTGCCCGGGAATTCCCGCCCCGGCGACCTTACCGATATTTATGCCGACGTTAAACCCTTCCGGATTGATGACCTCTTTCAACAAAGCTTTTGAGGTTTCAACGGCAGCCCACAAGTCACAACGTTCTTGGTCTTTAAGTTTATGTGTGTCGTTAACATGCCGATTCGGAACAACCAGAAGATGACCATTATTATAAGGGTAAATGTTCATAACAACAAAACAATGATCTGTGCGGAATAAAACGAAATTTCTTTTATCGGATCGCTCTCTGTAAAAACGACAAAACAGACATCCCTTGTTTTTCTTCGGGTCTTCTAGTAAATATTTTATACGCCAAGGCGCCCAAATTCGATTCATGTTAAAAACCCAAGCTTTTGTATGTCTAACCCTTTAAGAACCATATCCGCTTAAATTTCTACGATCTCACCCTCAATACCGGCATCCGACACATCCAGGAGACCATACGAACAAGGGGCTTCAAAACAAAGACAATGATTCGCACAACCGGGATTAAAATACAAAACATTATTAATGACGGTGTTATACGGCACATGCGAGTGACCAAAGATAACAGCATCGACCTTATCCCTTTTAAATTGTTC
Organism: Candidatus Omnitrophota bacterium; assembly: GCA_021108075.1. Taxonomy (GTDB): domain Bacteria; phylum Omnitrophota; class Gorgyraeia; order Zapsychrales; family Zapsychraceae; genus JAIORP01. The sequence goes on from JAIORP010000171.1 coordinate 14,019, forward strand.
TTTAACGACGTCTAAAACTTTCCGGGAAGGCCCTCGTCCATGGAAAAGACCTATCTTCTTTTGTCCAACAGGTATAATCTTTTTGAGTGGCAGAACCCCTCTGATACTGCTATCATCCATATTCCCACAAACAGCTTCAACTTTATTAAGCTTTTGCAGGTTTTGCAAATCACTTTTGGTACAGATGTCTCCGGCATGAATGATTAGATCAACTTTTTTTAAGATACTGATTATCGATTCCGGAAGGGGTCCGGAATGGGTGTCAGACAGGACAGCTATTTTCATCTTGTAATATATGGTTTATCGAATAACATTAATAATGTGTTCAATTCATTTTCATTCCAGATCCAACACCGTTCCTGCAAGGCTTTAAGCCTCGCATTCTTATCCATGTTAGACAAAGAAATGATCAGGCATCGTCCAGTCTTCCTTTCTAATTTCTTCGTTTCTTTTAAGATCAAGTTAACATCCTGTTCGACCAGATTCTCTTTTTTTAGGATAATAAACCATGTCGATTCGTCCGTCATGGCTTTAATCATATCATAAGAGAGGCCGCTCTCATTCCTAAGTTTTAATGGTATCAGTTCTCTAAATATTGGCAATTTATATTTTCGCCCGTTCAGATGGAACGATTCATTGTCAAAACAATACAGCAATTCCATCACACGAGAGGAGAAGTTCTGACGAGAGGTCAACTTGAATGATTCGACTGAACGATTTAATTCTTCCTTGAATTGTCGGCGTCGTTTATCCGGAGATAATTCGATGTCTTTCAGCCTTGTTTGGTAAACATATTTAATCCAATACTTCAACAGCTTATCCTTGAAAGAATGAAAATTTCCATTCTTAATGACGATCCCTAAATCGATGAGACGATTTAGACGTTGTGTCAGCAAAGTCTTTTTGATATTGATCTTCCTGGTCATTTCTTCAATTTTATGATTTCCATTGGCCAAAGCAACCAAGACATCCGATAGCAAACGATGTCCTTTATTATTGCACAGATCATTGATGACCAGCTCAAAATGCCGACTAATGACCCCCCAACGGTTAAACAGGGTATTCTCTATGGCATGGGACAAAATCGGCATGTAAACTTCATTCTGCCGGTGCATCGCACACAATGATAACACCTCCTGACATAAAAGATTCAAGTAAAGCGGATGCCCACCCGTGAAGTCCGTTAAAAAGTTCCTCAACTGTCCGCCAATTTTTATTTGGGCCAGATTGCGGTCAACAAAATGCTGACTGCTTTCAAAATCAAACGGTTCAATATTAAGGACTTCAAAATTCCCAAAAAGCAAGGAAAGCTTTTCCGATAATATTTTCTGGGCCAGTTTCGGGTATGAACTGGACACGATGTAGAAGCATCTTTTTTGCGTCATGATCTTTTTTCCTAAAAGCTGAAAGACATCCGCGATAGGAAATTCTTCCAACTGTTGAAATTCATCAAAGATCAAAACACAGGACATCTCTGTTTCTGTGCAGAAAACATCCGGAAGGTTCAATAAACCAAGAAAGACTTCATGATACTTCCCATTTTTGAAATCGTCTTGAATACGCTTGATGACCTGAATGGTATGCGGGATATATTTTGCGGTGCTTTCGATGAGCAATTGGGGGTCTTCAAAAAGTTGTATTTTTTTTGTTTTAGAATAATCATATAATAAACTTCCGATAAACTTTGAAAAGAAATAGTCAAAATCTTTATAGGCCAAATCCAGATAAATGACAATAACACGTTCGTCATCTAGATTCATAAAAAAATGTTGAAGGATGGCACTTTTACCGACATATTCATTCCCTAATAAAGCGACATTTTGGCGATAACCTTCTTTCAGGTCAATGACACGCCGCTTCAACAGGTCTAAGACATCCGTCCTTCCAAAAAAGTTTTTATGCATGTCTATATCGCTCATAATATTACCACTATTTAATCACAAATTCTGATTAAGGCAAATAATACATCGGGTTATCTTCAACCCCTTTTTTTCGAATTTCAAAATGCAAATATGGTACCCGTTGAGCATGATACCTTCCGATGTAACCTAAATCTTTATTTTTAATTACAGATTCCCCCACGCGCACAAGCACCGTCGACATTTGCGAATAAGTTGTGAAATAACCATCCCGATGATCAATAATAACGGTCTTGCCATATCCGCTTAAGCTATCGGCAAACACAATCTGACCGGCCCGTGAGGCACGGACAACTTCACCTTCAATCGCTTCAATATCAATCCCACGATTTAAATAACCGTTTTTATTATCATTAAAAGAACTAATGATCTCTCCTTTTAACGGCCAAATAAACTCTCTCTTGGTTTTGTCCGTGTCAATTAATATCTGTTTAACAGAATAAGCCCCCGGCATAAACAACATCTGCCCTTTTTCTATTTGAGCAACATCGTCAACATTATTACTGTCTAAAATATCCGCGATAGCAATATCATAAGCCTGGGCAATCCGCCACAATGTCTCTCCTTTTTTCACCTTATGATAAACACCATGTTGTGATGATTCGGGCAGTTGTGTTATCAAGTATTCTGTTTCAGTGTAGACTTCAACTGTTCTACAACCGCATATGGAAAAACACAGGCCTAATATGGACAAAATATTGAGAAATTTTTTCATATTTTTTGGAGCGAGAGACGGGAATCGAACCCGCGTTTTCAGCTTGGGAAGCTGACATTCTACCACTGAATTACTCTCGCATCGTGAAATATTTTTCCTTAAATATTTCCAGGGTTTCCATTAATAAAAAAAATTCAAATTGTTAGAGAATCTCTAACAAGAATTAACCTTCTAACGCGTTCCTGAAAAATTGTACCGCCTTTTTTACATCTGAAGCTTCACTGATAGACCGACAAATCGCAGCCCTGTGTATCCCGCATTGTTGAATCACGCGAACATTCTCCTGGGTGATCCCGCCTATCGGAAAAATGGGAACATCAGAAAAACAGGAAGCTGCGCGTAACAATTTCAAATCCATGGGATCCCGGTCCGGTTTTGTCTTTGTCTTAAAAACCGAACCTAAACCAATATAATCAACTCCGTCTTTTATCGCTACGTTGACATGTCTGATGGATTGGCAAGAGGTCCCGATGATCATATTCTTTTTAGCCAAGTGACGCGCTTCATCTACAGGAATGTCTTCTTGCCCTAAATGAACGCCATCAGCGTCGAGAAGAAGCGCAAGGTCTAATCGGTCGTTAATGATATATAGGGCCTCGTCCTTAAGTGCGGGCATGATCCTTCGGGAAAATTGAAGAATATCACGTGCTGAGCCGAGTTTATCCCGCAATTGAAAAATATGAACCCCGCCCTTAAGAGCCTGTCGGGCGATGTTAAACAGCGCACGGTAATCATGGACAGCTGTATCAAGAATGAGATACAACTTTGCACTTTTTAAGAACTTTCTTCTCAATCGCATAAATTTGGTAACGCAAAGTTTTAAATTCCCCTGAAAGGTCCGGGTTGATCAGCTTAGCAAACTCTTCCAGGACACGAATGGATTCTTTGACACGCTGCGCATTAGCGACAAAGATGTCGGCAACATGTTGTCGTTTCAATTCAGCCGCAATAGATTTCCGGCCGATATCTTCTTCAATATTCCTGGCATCAAGCAGGTCAAACCGGCTAATTCGCTTCAAGGATTCTGTTAAGGAATGACGGAGTTCCTTGAACCGTTTCGTAAAGGTCTTCGATTCAATCACAAATCGACAAACATCTTCACAAACCCGTAAACCTTCCCTGGCCCTATTTGCATTTGCGTCTATGACGCGGAATATTTTTTTGTCTCTCGTTTTGCCCATCAAGTTTAACGGCCGGATATTTTTGCGATACGGTCAATGATATCCGTCGAAGACTTCCCACCCAAATAGGAAATAAAAATGACCTTACCGCCCCGGGATTCTACACTCTCGCTTCCAGCAACCTTTTTATCTTTCCAATCCGCTCCTTTAATCAAAACATCAGGCTTTAAAATGCTGATAATTCTTTCAGGAGTATCTTCATCAAAAATTGTAATGTAGTCAACAACGCTAAGCGCTGACAAGACAACCGCACGTTCATCTTGATTCACAATAGGGCGTTGGACCCCTTTAATGGAACGGGTTGAGCGATCGCTATTCAGACCAACGATCAGAATGCGATCTTTCCCTTTGGCTTCATCTAAGTAGGTCACATGTCCAACATGCAGAATATCAAAACAACCGTTGGTAAACGCAATCATACGGCCTTCTTTACGATGCTGACGTATTTTTTTCTGTAATGTGGATATGGATAATATTTTTTTCTTTGATCTCACAGGCAATAGCAACTATTTATTTTGATAAAATTCACATTCCACTAAATCACAAATAATATGGGCAATGCAAGCATGTGTTTCTTGGATGCGGGGCGTCATGTTTGAAGGAACAATAATGCTGATATCTGTTAATTTTGCTAATTTGCCCCCATGACAACCCGTTAAGGAAACGGTCAGTAAACCCTGTTTCCCCGCCTGCGTAATACCCTTAATGACATTCTGGGAATTTCCACTGGTCGATATTCCAATAGCAATATCACCCTTCTGACCCAGCCCTTCTATTTGCCGCGCAAAAATGACATCAAAACCGTAATCATTACCGAGCGCGGTTATGATCGAAGTGTCTGTCGTTAACGCAATCGCCGGTAAGGATTGCCGTTCTTTTAGAAAACGCCCTATGAACTCAGCGGCGATGTGTTGACTATCTGCGGCAGATCCGCCGTTGCCAAAAATCAAAATCTTTTTCTTTCGTTTCAAGGCCTTGACCATGGACTTGACGCACTTCTCAATGCTTTCTAAATTGACAGATAAAGATTTCTGTTTGACCGTGATGGATTCTTCAAACGCTTTTTGAATAGCTTCTTTCACTGTTTAACCTTATTCATTAAAAATCAGAAAAAATTTCAGTGATCTGGTACAAACTCTTTTTAATCGTTTTACGTTTTTTAACAGCTTCTTTTATGTCAACAGAACAAATCTTATTGCAACGCAGGCTGACCATTTGCCCGACTTTGTTGCGTTTAACAAGCTCAACGGCGTGAATCCCAAAACGCGTGCCCAGAATACGGTCAAAGGCGGTCGGTGTTCCGCCACGCTGAATGTGGCCTAAAACGCTGACACGCGTCTCATAACCCGTTTCAGCTTCAATAATATCCGCAATAACCCGGCTGACATATCCTATATTATGTTTGGAATTCATCTGGGCGATCTTGGATCTTTGTCCTAAAATTCTTGTGCCTTCTGAGACAACAATAATACTAAAGGTTTTCCCCCGTTTATGTCGCGACCGGATTGAGGCACAAATTTTTTGCATGTCAACCGGATATTCCGGGATGAGGACAATATTCGCGCCACCGGCTATTCCAGCCTGAACAGCGATCCAACCGGTATACCGGCCCATAACTTCAATAACAATAATCCGATGATGACTTTCAGCCGTCGTGTGCAAACGGTCGATGCATTCTGTTGCGATATTCACCGCGGTGTCAAACCCAAAGGCATAATCCGTCCCTGACAAGGCATTGTCGATGGATTTGGGAACACCCACAATCGGCAGGTTGCCCTGCGTCTTTAAATCAAGGGCGATCTTCAGCGTATCTTCTCCCCCGACGACAATTAAGGCGTCAATTCCGCTTCGCTTGAAATTCTCAATAGCTAACCGCATTTGTTCTTCTGATAGCGGTGGCACATGCCGACTCGTCCCTAGAATTGTCCCCCCCAGGGCTAAGATGCCTGATGTCAGCCGCAGATCGAGAATACGCATATCATTTTCAATCAACCCATTCCATCCATTCTTTATCCCCGTTATGACATAACCTTCTTTTATAGCCTTTCGAACAATCGCGCGAATAACAGAGTTTAGCCCTGAACAATCAGCTCCGCCTGTTAAAATTCCTATTTTTTTCATAATCCCACCCTCTTATTTTTTCCTGTTTTCATGCACGATATCCCTGGAATGGGATAGCCGGGTCAACGTGGTGCTCTTCCTCTGGGGCTTCATCTTTCAACTTCTCTTTGACTTTTCCCGGAATAATTTTTCCAACATAAATAGTAATATCAACCTTCTCTGCTATCCCAATCGTATTATGAATCTTATTTTTTACGACATCTTGTATTTTAGACGTCAATTCAGGAATGTTGACTTCCGAACAAAGTATCAATCTGACCTTAGTGATAAGCGTTTTTCGATGCACTTTCATATCGATCCTGGCATCTTTTATTTCAGCTCTCTTTACGATTGTCCGTCGGACAATATCTTCCAACGCCGTTAAAGAGACACTCACCCGGCCGGAAGGATTATCAAAAGCGATAATGTTATCCGCATAGGAATTCAGCACGAACATCCGATAATAAGCGATGGTGATCATAATCATCGCGACAGCTAACCAGCCAAACATGATTCGGGAGGACATATCAAAATAAATAAATTGAACAATTTGCGCGAGGTGTTCAACGTTTAATTTATTCAATGCGGCCAACAGCATGAAAACACTTAGAATAAAAACAACCAACACGTAAAACAATACAGCGATGCGGGTTAAACATTTCATTTTTGCCCCCTCTCGATCCCTTGTATATTAACGTTAATATCCTTTATCTCAACATTTACTGTTTCATCTAACGCCCTCTTGACAATATCCTGCACTTGCCGGGCGACATCAGGAATATTCAATCCGAAATGGACATTAATCTTAACGCCCAGGACAACCTCTTGATTCTCATCCACAGATATATCGACACTAGGGAAGTGATCTTTATACATAAATGAAAAAAATTTTTTTGTTAAATTTTCCTCGGACAAAAAAACACCCTTGATATCTTTTATAGCTGTTTCCACAATTTCAGCAATGACTTTCTTATGAATATGGACAGATCCCATATGTATTTCATTCTGTTTCATAAACTGGTCTCCGGGACGGTTTTCATAATTTTCTCAAGAAAATGTGTTGACACTTTCCCATCTAAAAACAATTGGTGTTTGAGAATATCGAGGTGGAGCGGAATTGTCGTCTTGATAGGACTAATATAAAACTCTTCCAACGCGCGGGTCATAATGGCAATGGCCTCGGTGCGGTCTTTCCCGTAAGTGATTAACTTTGCCACCATGGAGTCATAGTACGGGCTAATCACATACCCGGAATAAATATGTGTGTCTAAACGGACACCAAATCCGCCGGGCAGATTCAACTCTTCGATTTTGCCTGGAGAAGGCATAAAATTGTTTGCCGGATCTTCGGCATTAATGCGGCACTCAATCGCTGCGCCCTCAATCACAATGTCTTCTTGCTTTAATGTCATCTTTTGGCCCGCGGCAACTTTTATCTGCTCTTTAACCAAATCTATCCCGGTCACCATCTCTGTTACAGGATGCTCGACTTGAATACGGGTATTCATTTCCATAAAATAAAACTCTCCGGAGCTGTTCAACAAAAACTCAATTGTTCCAACACCACGGTAATCAACAGCCTTGGACGCCTTGATGGCAACCTCGCCCATTTTTTTTCTTAATCGGGAAGTCAATGCTGGCGATGGAGCTTCCTCTAATAATTTCTGATGACGCCGCTGGATGCTACAGTCCCGTTCCCCTAAATGGATGACATTGCCATAGTTATCGGCGAGGATCTGAAATTCGATATGACGCGGGTCAAGAATATACTTCTCGATATAAACATCTGAATTTCCAAAATTGGCTTCGGCTTCATTCTTCGCCATGATGTAGGAACTGATCAACGTCATATCATTATGACAGACCCGCAGCCCTTTACCACCACCTCCCGCAGCGGCCTTGATAATAACAGGATATTTAATTTTCTTAGCAACATCTAAAGCCTCGGACTTATCCTTGATAACACCTCTTCCCCCCGGGGTCTGTGGCACACCTGTTTTTTGCATGGTCTGCTTGGCTACCACCTTATCTCCCATGGCACGAATTGTTTCTGGCTTTGGGCCGATAAATGTAATATTGCATGACTCACAAATCTCTGCAAAATGAGCGTTCTCAGCTAAAAAGCCATACCCGGGATGAATCGCTTCAACATCCGTGATCTCCGCCGCTGAAATGATAGCGGGAATATTTAAATAACTGTCCAAGCTTGATGCTGGCCCGATACAAAGAGCTTCATCCGCAAAACGGGCATGCAATGAATTCCGGTCTGGTTCAGAAAAGATCGCGACCGTGCGGATATTTAATTCCCGACAGGCGCGGATAATTCTTAAAGCGATTTCACCACGATTAGCAATTAATATTTTTGAAAACATAGAGTTTATTCGTCCCTTCCAGATATTACGAGCTTAAAATTATTATAAAGGTTCAATCAAAAACAATGTCTGACCAAATTCGATTGGTTGCGCATTCTCAATAGGGATCTCGACAATCTTCCCGCGAACTTCTGCTTTTATTTCATTCATCAATTTCATCGCTTCCAGAATGCATACAACCTGCCCCTCTTCCACCACCTGGCCAACTTCAATATAAGGCGGTGAATCCGGTGAGGGTGCCCGGTAAAAAGTTCCCACCATAGGAGCCTTTAACTCGACACAATTGGAGTTTACGTCCGGGGCGGACTGAGAAACATCTGCCCCTGACGAAACGAATTGATTAACAGGAGCAACCTGGTAAGCAGGTGGTTGTTGAATCGGTATCATCTGTACGGACGCTTCATCATGACCTTTTTTTAATTTAATTTTTACGCCTTCTCTTTCAATCTCAAGTTCCGTAATATTATTATCATTCATGAGATTAACCATTTCACGCAATTCTTTTAAATTCATTTTTTTACCCTTTCAACATATTCTCCGGTTCGAGTATCAATTTTTATCATATCCTCTATTTCAATAAATAAAGGCACTTGAATTGTCGCATCTGTTTCAATTGTAGCAGGTTTTGTTCCCGCACGGGACGTATCGCCCTTGAATCCCGGTTCTGTATGCGTAATTTCCATTTCAACAAAAGTCGGCAAAATAACTTTGAGAACCTTTTCATTTAAAGAAAGGGCCTCAATTTCTAAATTTTCTTTTAAAAATTTGACATTATCACCTAATATGTCTTCGGTGACAACAACTTCTTCATACGTCGTGTAATCCATAAAATGATACCCATCCCCGCTGCGGTAAAGGTTCTGCAACTTCCTTTCCTCTAAAGGAACATCATCTAATTTGTCAGCTGTTTTATACGTCCGTTCAACAACCTGATCTGTCTTTATATTTTTTAATTTAATGCGAACAAACGCGCTGCCCTTGCCCGGTTTGACATGTTGATAATCCGTCACCAGGTACAGGTTGCCATCAACGTTTAAGGCGATGCCCGAAGCAACTTGATTAATAGATATCGTCACTTAACACCTCACAATCTTCTTTATGGACTAAAATCATATCTTCAATTCGAAGGCCATATTTCAGGGGGACATAAACACCTGGTTCAATGGTGATAATCATCCCTTCTTTCAGGATGGATTGATTTCTTTGTGATACTCGAGGACTTTCATGAACATCTAAACCAACGCCATGACCAAGGGCATGCGTAAAATAACGGGATAACCGGCCCGCCTCCAATACATTTCGTGCTTCACGGTCAATATCAGCAACCGCCGTGCCCGCTTGAATTTTGCTGATAGCTGCTCGTTGTGCTGTCCTAAGAATTTGATATGCCCTTAAAATTATTTGGGGTATTTTACCCAAAAAAAACATACGTGTCAAGTCGGTCTTATAGCCATTCAGGTCTATTCCCCAATCAACCAGGACCCAATCATCTCGTCGACAAACTCGATCTGTGACCCGGGCATGCGGCAAACAGGCATTCGGGCCGGAAGCCACGATCGTGTCAAAAGATAAAGCGCCCCCCTTTGATCTGATAAACGCCTCCAGTTTCCTGGAAATCTCTCTTTCAGTCAGGCCAGGTTTGATCGTTTTCTTTAAATATTGCCATGATTTCTTATGGAGTTGAAGCCCTTGACGAATATGAGAGACTTCGAGGGCTGTCTTAATCTCACGCAAATGTTCGATGAGACTATTCTTTTCTACGAGTTTCATCCCCTTCAATTCCCGGCGCATCTTCTTATATCCCGAATAGGTTAAGTGATTCCCATCAAAGCCCAAAGACGTTAACTGATGCTTTTCTAACAGCTGATGCACCATCGCCTCTCTCGAATCCTTCCATTCTTTCACAGAAATTCCAGCCAATCCCTGCCGGGCTTCTGTGGTATAACGCGCATCCGTAATATAATATGTCTTGGGAGGAACTAACAATAACCAGGAATCACTTGAAGAGAAGTCAGTCAAATAGGTGATATTAAGAGGGCGCGTTACCAGATAAGCCGATATCTTATTTTTATGTAAAGATTGAATGAATCGTTTTATTTTTTGCGTCATAATTGAGCGGGTGTATAAGGATAAATAATACCTATCATCAATCGTGCACGCGCCTTCACCGATCAAGTGTTGGTGATATCGCTCGACGCCTGCAGGGCTAACAAATAACTATCGGCTCCGAAACCACTGATCTGTCCATAACAGACAGGTGCGATTAAAGAGGTGTGGCGAAATTCCTCACGCGAATGAATATTGGACAAATGGACTTCAATCGCAGGGATCTCTACTGCAGCCACTGCATCCCGGATAGCGATACTTGTGTGGGTATATGCGGCCGGGTTAATAATGAGAACCGCTATGTCTTCGTCCTTCACTCTTCCAATCTTATCAACGATTTCGCCTTCATGATTCGATTGAAAGACACTTAAATCCATACCGTATTCTTGCGCCTTATCGCGCAACATCGCATTGATCTGATCCAACGTTAAATCGCCATATATATCGGTTTCTCTCTGGCCTAACAATTGAAGATTAGGGCCATGAATGACAAGAACTTTTTTCATCTTTTTATCTCCTGACAACGGTCGCTGCGCTTACTTTTCAGCCTGATCAATCAACATAATGGGAATGTCATCTTTAATCGGATATTTGAGGCCACACTGCTGACACACGATTTTATCTTCTTTCTCGACGACATCACCTTTACACGATGGACAAGCGAGGATGTCCAATAATGCCCGGTCAATCATTATTCCATTCCTCCTGCGATTCGATTATACTTTCCTGACAATTCTTCAACGGATGCATCCAACAAATGACATTCCGCATACGATAAATTCCCTTTTGTTTTATCCTGCAAGACAACCAGCGTGTCAATTAACAACTTCGCTTGCTTCAAATTCTGTTCAAGTCTCTGCGAGACAGGACTGGGAATTTCACCTAAAAAAACCATAGCCTGAAGGCCCAAACTCGTTAAATAATTGATAAATGTCAGATCAGAAGATTCCTTCATATTTTTAGATATTATATATAAATATTAATATTAGTAAGTTAACATTTACGGCATATTTTTGCAACACTTAAATCTATTGAGTCCGTTTCTCCGTCCCCAGAAGATATATTCTGCCATAAATCCCCATCAGACATGTGACTGTTGAATGATGTTGGTCTTCATTGCCGTTTACTGACTCACTTCAAAAATAATTTCAATATTGAAAGAAAGTTCAGGATAATTAAGGACTTCCGGTAGTGGCGGGATCGTATTCTTAATATCATTGATACTTCTTAAGGCAAGTCTCTGAACACCGACATCAGCACGTGTTTTTTCAGGCACAACTCTGACAGCCTTTAAACGACCGCGAGAACTCACAAGAAAAGAAACATGAACTTCTCCGGCTGAAAAATCAGGATGATTAGTATATTTATAGGCTTGTTTGATAATTTTTTGCCGCAGGTTACTGATGTATTTCAGGTAATCAGGATTAACGATTTTTTCAGCCCGTACAGAGGGAATAGCCATCTGCCGCTTGCTCTCAAACGTTTCTATCTTGGGCATGTATATTTTTTTAGAGAACTTGACCTTTTCTTTTAATTTCGAAACGTCTTTGACCTTATGATTCTTCAAAGACGCGAAAGGGCTTTGTTGCCGGGACATGATATCCACTTTAAGAACATCCTTTTTTTTCTCTTTCACAATCTTAATGTCCTTGTATTTCTCATTGCTCTGCGGGGAATGTTTCACCTCCGGCGCGCTACTATAATAAACGACTTCCATCGATTTTACCGGCTGCCTCGTCTCTCTGGCCTCCGCCCTGGAAAAATATGCAATAAAACCGACGTGAAGCATCAAGGAAACCAAAATAGCACTGCGAAATATAATATCACCCATATTCATGCCCTGTCCACGAATCGATCCATGTTTAACCTTAAATTTATTATAAATCTTATTTTGAAAATAGCTCTTTTAAAAAATAAATAATAAAGCGGTACGTATCTATTACCGGATTAATCTTACTCTTTTCATTGCGATAAATTGTCTCAACCGGGACAGATAAGACCGAAAATTTCTTCTTACTGGCCTTCATCAACATTTCTGTCTCGATCTCATAACTGTTGCAGGTCAAAGACAAATCTTTCAGGACCGAGATACCGATGTAACGATAACCACACTGGGTATCCGGGATGGCTTGTCTACACGCCAAAGAAATGAGAAGCGACATTAAGCGATTGGTCATAGATCGCACAAATGGCATTTCTTTCGCCTGTGCCATCCGGTTGCCGTTAATCATCACCTGCGGATTCTGCTCTGCGAGCTGAATAAAATTATCCACGTCAGATACCGCGTGTTGCCCGTCAGAGTCCATAACAATGACACCGTCATAATCAAGTGAAATGATGTGAGCAAATCCCTTACGCAGGGAAAAACCTTTACCGCTCTTTTGGGGGTTGTCAATGACATTTGCGCCGGCTTCACGCGCTATCTGCCCACTGTTATCTATAGAGCCGTCATTGACAACAAAGACGTCGAGTTGTTTCTCCCTTAAAGACCGCACCAAAGGCCCAATTGTTTTTGATTCATTATAAGCTGGCAATAAGATACAAACTTTCATGTCACCCAAAACCTTCTGAACATAATCCATTGTCCAGGGTATTGACGGATTTTATCTTCCATTATTGTAATGTATTTCTCCATAATTTCGATCATATAAGTGCTTTCTTGATTTTGCGGTTTTTTTTCGGGAAAAATCGGTTTTTCGATGATCAACTGAAATTTCGCGTTGTCTTTTCTAATCAAAAATACTGGAATGATCGGGGCCCCGGTTTTCACGGAAAAAGCCGCAGGACCTTTAGGGACGACTGTTTGACGGCCAAAAACTTTCAGGACCTCACCTTTATTGCTAAAATCTCTATCCGCAACAAGAGCGATTAATGTATTTTTCTTTAAAGCGGAAATACATCGACGAACGGCCGTGTTCGACGGCACGACGGTTAAGCCTTTACCGGCTCTCTTCTTATTAAAAAAATTATTAACGGATTCTTCTTTATGCGGCAACGCAATGACGGTCAAAGGGTAACCTAATACCCCGAGCAAAGCACCGCCCAACTCCCAATTTCCGATATGCGCCGTCAAAATGATTCCACCTTTTCCTCGCGCTAAGGCTTCCTCAATGTATTTTAAATTCTGGATCTGAACATTCTTTTCGATATAATTTTCTTTCAACATGCGTTCAACAAGAAAAAACTCAAGCAGGTATTGCCCAAAACCGCGAAAAACTTCGCGAACGGGCAAATTGACCTTATCTTCCCAGGGTAAAATACAGGTCAGGTTCTCGGTCACAGCCCGACGATCAATAATTGAGAACGCATATTTCACATCGCAAATAAACCTTGCGATCAACCGAGAAACCCGCATAGGAAGTATATCCACAAAAAACTGTCCAAGACAAAAAAGAAAATATTTAAACATAAAGCTGAAAGATGTTCGCTTCCTTTTCAACGCATCGATCTTGTACCCAATAAAAAAGAAGGCCCTTTAGTGACAGCCACCCCCTATAATGCGTTATATTTTATAATTATTTCCGACAACAACCTTTAAAGGTGATCAACGAATGTCTGAATTTATCTTCTAATAGAGCGGATGTCCCGCGAAGAATCAGGCAATATGATCTAAAATTAATTCAGCGATATCCATCGCCGCATGTGGCCGGGCATTTTTGAAAGCGGCCTTCGACATGTCAACCAATCGATTGGGAGACTTTAGCAAAATATCGATCTCTTCGCCTATATCACTGGTATCATCGACGCGGATACCGATACCCTGCTTAATAAGAAAATCCGTATTCCGCATTTCCTGACCGGGGATGGGATTGACAATGATCATCGGAACTCCCTTGGCTAAAGACTCTGCGGTGGTCATCCCGCCTGGCTTTGTGATAATCAATGTCGAAGTCTCCATCAATTCATCAACATTCTTGGCGTATTCCATGATTAAAATTTTTTTGCTCGATTTCCTTGCAACTTTTAAAAGACCATTCTGAATCTTTTTATTCACGCCCGTTAAAACGATCATCTGACACGATGTTTTAATCTTACTTAAAGATTTCACAATCCCTTTGATGGGACCCAGGCCCTGGCCGCCGCCCATAACGAGTAAAGTTGGGACATGAGCATCTAATCCCAAATTTTCAGCAATAGGCTTCTTATCAAGTTGAGCGGCAAAAGACATTCGGATAGGTATTCCATAAACTTTAATCTTATCTGGATGAACGCCTTTTTGAATAAACCGTTCTTTTGCCTCAATGGATGGAACGATGTAATAATCAACGCCATCATTGATCCAAAAAGAATGTGGCGAGAAATCTGTTAAAACACCGACGAGTAAAATTTTCAGCCCGTACGCTTTCTTATAGTCAGCAACCATACCACACGGGAAAGCCTGCGTGCAAACAACCGCATCCGGATGATGCCGATTAAATAATTTTTTGATCTTTTCGTGACTGGTCTTATGCAAAAAATTCTTAATGGATTGAGACTTTTTGACCACCCGGGGATTATCGTAAATAAAGTCCCAAACTTTCGGAGTGCGTTTGATCACACTCATGTAGGCCTTATTAACTATTTTCTCCAGGACAGGGTATGTATACCCAAATCCATTAACGGCAGGCACATCTAAGTCCGGACTTATTTGCTTTAAGCACTTTTGGATGGCTACCGTCGCCTGGCGATGTCCAGAGACTCGCGTTATATACATTAAAAGGATTCTTTTTTTATTTAACTTCTTTTGAGGATTCATCATCAATTTAACTCGACTCTATAACGGCCAAAGTTGCACCGACGGCCACTTCTTCTTTTTCCTTATAGCGAATTTCCTGAACGACACCTGTTTGAGGTGCCGGGACAACAAAAGAAGCCTTGTCCGTAACAACTTCAACGAAGTCATCATCCACATGGACATCTTGCCCCGGCTGCACACACCAGAGCGCAATAATCGCCTTGGTGATCCCTTCTCCCAAGTCTGGCAACAGCACTTCTCGATTCACTTTCTTCATCTAAACTTTTACCGGTTGAGGCTCCCACTTCCCGAGGATCCGAAGGTTAAATGTATTTTTAAAAAGACGAATAATATCTTGTTTGATCAAGCCGAGATCCATAACTTCTTTTGTCTGATCCGCAATCGATGTCATACTGACATCTAGTCCGCAGGGCTTAATTAAAGAATAATATCTAAGAGGAATATGCACATTCAGGCTTAAACCATGATACGTCACCCAGCACCGCACACCAATGCCAATAGAACATATTTTCCGGTTCCTGATCCAAACGCCTGTGTATCCCGCCTTTCTGCTCGCTACGAGGCCATATTGGTCCAACAATTCAATGACAACCCCTTCCAGGGCCCTTAAATACACATGCAAATCCTGGCGCCATTGCCGCAGGTCCAATATCGGATATACAATTAATTGCCCCGGGGCATGCAAAGTAACATCCCCACCCCGGTCAATGTCACAAACCATAACCCCATTCTTAGATAAAACCGAGCGGGGTGTGCGGATGTGCTCCGCTTTGCCTGAGCGACCAATTGTTATTGTCAACGGATGTTCACAAAAAAGAATGGTTGATATTTTTCTTTCAACGACATCCTTTACGGCATCCAATTGAATTTGATAGGCTTCTCGATAGGTCTTAAGGCCTAAATCAACAAAGCTACAGTCTAACATTTATTTTTCCTTGATACGTTTTTCCTGCGCCGACAAGAAATGAATAGTATCCCTGCAACCCATTTCACTGAAGAGCGGTCATCGTCAAAACACCTCCACTGAAATAAATAAATCCATCGCATTCAAATGATCGGTCAATCAAAAAAAGTATTATGCGCCCTCATTAAAAATATTAATGTGCATTTCTTTACATATTAATATTGAAGATATTGTATCATACTAATATTATTATCAAAATATCTATCACAAAAAAAAGGCCAACTCTTTAAATGAAAAAATAACATTAAAGATCTGACCTTTGACACATAATAGACTAACCTGAAATCTTATCGACTTCTTGATTCCAGGCTGATTCCAACTCAGGATTATCAACCCAGGACAACAAATATTCCGTGTATTCCTCGCCGGTCACACCTGTATCACGACCAGTGATAACCATTTTCTTTTCAAACTGACCACAAATTTCAAGTGCCATTTCAACCTTTTTCGCACGTTGAGAATATCCAATGTGACGCAACAACATCGCTGAAGCACGAATCATGGAACATGGGTCCGCGTATTGAGCACGGCCCTCCTTAACCATCCTTGGCGCACTGCCGTGAATCGCCTCGAACATCGACCAACGCTTGCCGATATTCGCGCTACCTGCGGTCCCGACCCCGCCTTGCAGTTGCGCGGCTTCATCCGTCAGGATATCGCCATAAAGGTTAGGCATTACCATCACACGAAAATTTCTCCGACGGGCAGGATCAAGTAATTTCGCGGTCATGATATCAATATACCATTCTTCCAACTTCACCTCAGGATACTCTTTGGCGACACGAAACGCTGTCCGTGAAAATCGTCCGTCGGTCGTCTTAACAACATTTGATTTTGTTACAACGGTCATGTGATTAATCCCATTATTCTTAGCATATTCAAAAGCCATCCGGACAATCCGTTCGGCTCCGGGTTCTGTGATGACCTTGAAATCAAAACTCAAATCATCATCAACGTCAAATCCTTTTGAACCTAACACATATGCCCCTTCGGTATTTTCACGAAAGAAAACCCAATCAATTCCTTCTTGAGGGATTTTAACTGGACGGACATTAGCAAATAAGTCTAAATATCGACGCATGGCCACGTTAGCGCTCTCGATATTCGGCCATTGGTCCCCAGCTTGCGGGGTCGTCGTAGGCCCCTTCAAGATAACATGGCACTCTTTTATTTCTTCCAAGACATCATCCGGGATCGCTTTTTTATGTGCGGCTCTATTTTCAATCGTGAGTCCGGGGATATCTTTAAAAATGACTTTCCCTTTCACGACCTCATCTTTTAGAACATATTCTAAGACAGTTTGAGCATGCCGGGAAATGATTTCTCCGATCCCATCTCCAAAGCATAAACCAATTTTAATTTGATTGATCGTCGAATAATCCAACCAATCGTCGCCTTGCTTCATTACTTCTATTCGCTTTAATTGCTCTTCAATTAAAGCCCCGAACTTTTCTTTTGCCTGTGTTACTTTATCATTCATAATGACGAATTTCTCTCTTATTTAAAAATTAATTATCCAGCAGCTGTTTAAACTCCTCGATGTTCTTAACCTGGGACAGCGCATCTTCATAAGTGATGATACCTTTTTCATATAACATCTTTAAAGACATATCCATTGTATGCATACCGAACTGAATACCTGTCTGTATCGAAGTTGGTATCTGTTCGACCGCTTTTTCACGAATTAAATTTCTAACCGCCATTGTTGCGACCAGGACCTCCGTCGCTAAAATTCGACCTTTTCCTTCAGCCCTTGGCAATAATGTCTGAGAAATAACGCCTGCCAGACAGGCAGACAATTGAAGACGGACTTGCTGTTGTTGGTAAGACGGAAAAACATCGATAATACGCTCGATTGTTTGAGGAGCATCCGGTGTGTGCAAAGTCGCTAAGACCAGGTGACCTGTTTCAGCAGCGGTCAAAGCCGTCGAAATTGTTTCTAAGTCACGCATCTCCCCGACGACGATGCAGTCCGGATCCTGACGCAAACAACGTTTTAACGCTTCCGAAAAAGAGTTCGTATCCGTGTAAACTTCCCGCTGTTTGATAACAGACTTTTTATTCGCATGAACATATTCAATCGGGTCTTCAATGCTAATAATCATACACGCGCGTTCTTCATTGATTAAATTGATCATCGACGCTAATGTTGTAGTTTTGCCAGAACCAGTTGGTCCTGTGATTAAAATAAGGCCATTGGGTTTACGGGCAAAATAACTGACTGCGGGAGGCAGACCTAATTCATCCATCGAAGGGACATAAAGAGGAATTCGTCGAAAAGCAGCTTCAACACAACCACGCTGCAAGTGAACATTAACACGAAAACGTTCCATGTCTTTAAGCGCTAAAGAAAAATCCAGTTCACGGTCCCTCTCAAATTTTTCTTTTAGTTCATCGGCGAGGATAGCGTAGATCCCCCGCTTCAATTGATCACGCGTCAGTGCAGGAAAATTAACTTTGTGCAGTTTCCCATCGATACGTAATACCGGGGGGCTGTCTTCCGTTAAATGAAGATCCGAAGCTTGTTTCTCGATGGCAAGCCTTAAGAATTCTTTTAGGTCCATTTTGATCTCCTAAATTTTAAAGGATTAAGAGATGTCTTATTATTTTTGTTGACTGACCCAATCAGAAATTCGATTGATACCTTCTTGAATTCTTTCAGCTGATGTGGCGAAGCTTAACCGCATGAACCCGGGAGCGCCAAATCCCTCTCCTGGAATAATTGCCACATACTTTTGATCAATGATTTCTTTAGCAATCGCAAAGGATTCGCCAAGCTTTGAGAAGTCAGCAAACAGATAAAAAGCACCCTGAGGCATAATATAGCTTATCTCAGGAATATTATCAATAGCTGATGTGATTATTTGCCGTCTTTCTTTAAAAATATCGCGCATCTCTTTAACTTTTGACTCTGGTTCTTTTAATGCTTGAAGAGCAGCATGTTGGCTAATGGATGAAGGGCACGAAGTCGAATGATCTTGAAGTTTCTTGATGTAACCTATAATTTCTTCAGATCCAGCACAATATCCAATTCGCCATCCTGTCATGGAATAAGCTTTCGAAATCCCATTAACAGTGATCGTTAAATCGTAGATATCTTTTCCTAATGAAGCGATAGAAGTGTAGGTATCCGTATCATAAATAAGCTTTTCATAAATCTCATCACTAATAATGTAAATCCCGTTTTTAACGCATATTTCAGCAAGAGGAGCTAATTCTTCTTTTGTATACAGCATTCCAGTCGGATTAGAGGGCGAATTAAGAATAAGGATTTTTGTCTTTTCCGATATATTTTTTTCTAATAAGTCTGCGGTCAACTTGAATTCAGTGTCAGGGCCGGTCTGTACGATTTTCGATGCCCCCCCGGCAATTTTGACCATTTCAGGATAACTTACCCAGTATGGCGCAGGGATAATAACCTCTTCACCCTCGTCGACAAGAACCTGGATAATACTAAAAAGAGAATGTTTAGCCCCACAAGAAACAGCAACTTGAGACGGTTTATAGTCCAGCCCATTATCCTCTTTAAACTTTTTGACAATCTGTTCTCTTAAGGCCGGCATTCCAATGCTGGGGGTATATTTTGTCTGCCCATTGTTCATGGCTTCGACAGCTGCCTGCTTAATGGTATCCGGAGTATCAAAATCCGGTTCGCCCGCCGCAAAATTAACAACATCTTTACCTTGGGCCTTCAGTTCTTTAGCTCTCGCTGTGATCGCTAATGTTGATGATCCGAGGACAGATTTGATTCTTCTATTGATAGATAAGGATTTCATATTCATTGCACCAGTGAAATTGATAAATTAACAAAAATTTATTCGCTATCTTTGGACTTCCGGTTAAACATCTTTCTTAAACCACCAACGAATTTATTCTTCTTTTTGTCTTGAGATTTATCCTGTTTCGGAGCAGGTTTATCTTTGGCGCTGCTGCCTTCCACATCCGCTTTGTCTGCCTTCGTTTTTTTCGGCACTGTTTTCTTCTTCGTTTCAGGCGATGCGTCTGCTTTTGCGCCTTTTGTGACTTTCGCTCCTTTTTTCGCTGACTTTTGTTTACTGATAATAATCTTTTCTTTCTCAGTCAGTTCAAGAAAAACCAGGTCAGCATTATCACCTTTCCGCGGGCCAACAGGGATGAGCCGGGTATATCCGCCAGCACGTTTATTGAAACGGGGAGCTATCTTCTCAAACAACCGACTGACTAATTTATGATCACACAAAACAGCAAAGGCACGTCTTTTATCCGCTAAAGTCGCCTTCTTGCCAAGAGTAATCAATTGATCGACGAGTTTACGGGCTTCTTTCGCCTTAACTTTTGTCGTCGTAATACGCTCATTGATTAATACCGCCTTCGCAATATCCCGAACGGTCGCTTTACGATGACTTGTTTTTCTATTTAAAGTATTTCCGGAGATTCGATGTCGCATTTTAATCCTTTTTCCTTAACTTTTTCATATCGACTTTCATACCAAGATTTAAACCCATAACCTTGAGGATATCATTGATTTCCGTCAATGATTTCTTTCCAAAATTACGGAAAGTCAACAAATCTGCTTCGGTCTTGCGAACCAATTCACCAATCGTTTTAATATTAGAATCTTTTAAACAATTCGCGCTTCGAACAGATAATTCTAATTCTGAAATAGGCAGACGAAATTTCTCATAGAGGGCTTGTTCTTCTGCGGATATCTCTTCTTCTTCTTCTTCCTCTTCAGGTAATTGTCCATAGCTGACAAAAACATCCAGGTGGCGTTGCAAAATATTCGCGCCATACAATAACGCCTCTTTAGGATTAACTCCTCCGTTGGTCCAAATTTCAAGAATAAGCTTGTCATAATCCGTTTTTTGACCGACGCGGGTGTCTTCGACTAAATAATTGATCTTTGTGATTGGGGTAAAAACTGAGTCAATGGGAATCGAATCGATAACATTATCTTTTTTATTGATTTCCGCCGTCACATATCCTCTTCCCCGGGAAACTTCCATCTCCATGTGAAATTTTGTATCACGGGACAATGTTGCGACATGCATGTCCGGATTCAATATTTCAATCGTTTCATCACAAATAATATCCGCGGCCCTGATCTCACCCTTTTTATCTGTCTTAACATAAATAACCTTCGGCACTTTGGAATGCGAGCGTATAACCAACTTCTTAATATTCAATATGATCTCCAAAATCGACTCAACCACACCGGGAATTGTTGAATATTCATGACGGATGCCATCAAGCTTAATTGATGTTACCGCACTACCTTCAATAGATGAAAGTAAAATTCTTCGCAACGAATTTCCTAAAGTGACACCATATCCTCGTTCAAAAGGCTCTGCTACAAATTTGCCGTATTTATCTGTATAAGTTGCTTCATCACATTCTAGCCTTTTAGGCATCTGAAAATCACGCCACTTAACTCCCATGTCTTCCTCCTAATTCATTCTTTGTTTACCAAGTTCATTACTTGGTCAAGCGCTTAAAAAAAAGCGATTAATTGCATTATTTCGAATAAAGCTCGACGATTAACTGTTCGTTGATAGGGAATTGCACATCGTCTCTTTCCGGCAATTTCACAACTTTCCCCGCATGTTTTTTCTCATCAACCATCAGCCACTCCGGAACACCACGATCATTAGTTTGTTCAATGTTCGTATTGATCAACTTCTTTGTTTTCTCTTTGATTTTGAGTTCGATCTCATCACCTAATTCAACCTGAAATGATGGGATATTAACTCTACGGCCATTAACTTTCACTAATCCATGTGACACAATTTGCCGGGCCTGGGGGCGGGTTGTCGCAAAACCTAAACGGAATATGACGTTATCTAAACGTCTTTCCAGGAACTGTAACAAGACTGAACCAGTAACTCCCTGCTTTCTTGCCGCCTTTTCATAATAACGCCTGAATTGCTTTTCTAAAATTCCATATAATCTTTTAACTTTTTGCTTTTCTCTCAACTGAATTCCGTAATCAGAAAGTTTGGATCTTTTCAATACCCCATGTTGTCCTGGCGGGTATCTCCTTACGGTCTGAGCGCATTTCTTGCAAAAACAAATGCTTTCACCTTCTCGTCTACATAAGCGACATCTCGGCCCTCGGTATCTTGCCATTGCTTCTAACCCTTTCTGTAATTTTTATTTTAAACTCTACGCTTCTTACGTGGCCGGCAGCCATTATGAGGAAGTGGTGTGACATCCCTTATAGATGTTATCGCTAACCCATTGGCTTGAAGACCCCGTATAGCAGATTCTCTACCTGACCCTGGTCCGTTTACAAAAACATCAAGACTTTTTAAACCTAAATCTTTTGCTTTTTTAGCAGCATCAGCTGCAGCAACTTGAGCGGCAAATGGCGTTGATTTTTTTGAACCATTAAAGCCAACAACCCCTGGAGTCGACCATACAATGACATTGCCATTAAGGTCTGTAATCGTAATGATCGTATTATTAAATGTCGCTCGAATATAAGCAGATCCAGAAGTTATCCCCTTTAATGCTTTCTTCTTTGCTTTCTCACGTTTTCTAGTTGATCGTTTTGCCATACTTTACCCCGTTAATTATTAACTGTTAAGATCTTTTCTTAGACTTCGCTCCGATGGATGGCTTGCGGCCTTTTCGGGTACGCGAATTCGTCTTTGTTCTTTGTCCTCGAGTCGGCAACCCTTTGCGGTGCCGTAACCCTCGGAAGCATTGAATCTCAATGAGTCGTTTAATATTTTGATTAACTTCCCGACGCAAATCCCCTTCTGTAAGATACTTGCTTTGAACAATCGCGGTTATTCGTGCAATTTCTTCATCGGATAAATCTTTCGACCGACGATGGGGCTCAATATTTGCTTCTTTAAGAATATCTAAAGCATTATTTTTCCCTATGCCATATATGTATGGCAATGCAGCGTCGATCCTCTTCTCTCTAGGAATATCTGTACCTAATATTCTTGGCATACCTCTACCCTTGTCTTTGTTTGTGTTTTGGATTTGTACAAATCACACGCACGACACCCTTACGGCGCACAATTTTGCAGTTGCTACAAATTCTTTTAACTGATGACTTTACTTTCATTTTTATTTGTTCCTGTACGTTATTCTACCTTTACTTAAATCATACGGCGATAGTTCTAGTTTGACTTTATCACCTGGTAAAATTTTTATAAAATTCATTCGTATTTTTCCAGAGATGTGGGCTAAGACAATATGACCGGTTTCTAACTCAACACGAAACTTAGCGTTTGGCAAGGCCTCTTTTATTATACCTTCAACTTCAATGAGATCTTCTTTTGCCATACCTTCATCCTATCTTACTGTTAAAATTTTCGGCCCTTTTTCTGTAACTGCTATCATATGTTCAAAATGAGCAGATGCTTTCCCATCTTCCGTGACAACGGTCCATCCATCATCTAATATCTTTGTTTTCCAGTCCCCGACATTAACCATGGGCTCGACACAAAAAACCATTCCAGGTTTTAAAATAGGCCCCTGGTGTGGCGGGCCAAAGTTTGGAATTTCAGGCTCTTCATGAAGAAAACGACCGATTCCGTGTCCGACAAAGTCTCGAACGACAGAAAAACCATGATCTTCGGCATACGATTGCACAGCATGAGAAATATCCGAGAGATGGTTCCCTGCTGACACTTGTTCAATGCCTCGCATCAAAGCTTTCTCTGTAACAATTAATAACCTTTGAAGTTCTTCTGAAATTGAACCTATCCCAACACTATAAGCCATATCAGCATAATAATCTTTATAGATAATTCCTAAATCTAAACTTAAAATATCACCGGACTGAACGGCTTTATCCTTAGGTATGCCATGAACCACTTCTTCATTGATCGAAGTGCACACACAAGCCGGATAACCCCGATAACCTTTAAAAGCAGGTTTGACTTGATTCTTTTTTATAAGTCCCTCAGCGACTTGATCAAGTTCAATTGTCGTTATTCCAATTTTTAAAGAGCATTTTAATTCTTCAAATATATCAAATAAAATCTTTCCCGCGTCACGTAAGATATTAAGGTCGTCATCGGTTTTTATACCAATCGAAGTTCTTTTATTCATTCAAAAAACTCAACGTTGTCTCTAGAACAACACTCGCTTCAGTATCCGCGTTAACTTTTTTTAATTTCCCCTGCTTTTCGTAATACGTTATGATGGGCCGTGTACTTGTTGTATAAACTTCCATGCGGGTTTTAATCGTCTCTTCATTATCATCCGCACGCTGATACAGACTATTGGCGCATTTATCGCAAACACCCTCTTTTTGCGGAGGCTTATTCTTTACATGGTATAGTTCACCGCAATTCTTGCAAAGCCGGCGTCCGGTTAATCTTTCAATAATAATTTCAATCGAAGCATCCAAACAAATGACACGGTCAATGGACTGATCCAATTTATTCAGAATCTCGTTCAAATCTTCAGCTTGTTTTTGAGTGCGCGGAAATCCGTCCAGTAAATATCCTTTTGAATAAATCTCAGGCGTTGAAATACGAGACTCGATCAGTCGAGTAACCAATTCATCCGGCACCAATTCACCCCCGTCAACATACTTCCTGGCTTCAAGCCCTAATGGGGTGTTGGCCTTCATTTCAGCACGTAAAATATCGCCAGTCGATATATGATTAAGACCTAACTGGTCCTTTAAAGCTACCGCTAAAGTTCCTTTTCCAACGCCTGGAGGTCCCAATAAAACTAATTTCATCTGCGTCCTTTCATTTGGCCTGAGCGCATAAATCCATCATAATGACGCATAAGCAAATGCGATTCTATTTGTTTCATCGTATCCAACATAACACCGACAACGATAAGGATACCTGTACCGCCGAAGAAAGAAGCGACAACATAGGGCACCTTAAAGGATGCCATTATCGCATCGGGCATAACCGCAATAACGCAAATGAAGACTGCTCCTGCTAATGTAATGCGCGTCATGACAAAATCTAAATAATCAGCAGTTTGATTACCGGGCCGGACACCGGGAATAAACCCGCCGTGCTTTTTCATATTGTCGGCATATTCAATCGGATTAAAAACGATCGCTGTATAAAAGTAGCAAAAGAAAACAATAAGCAGGCTATAAATCATGTAATAAACAAAGCTTCCTCGCTGCATATAACTGGCCATGGATTGCACGGTTTGATTCGGAATGAAGCTGGCAATTGTCGCAGGAAATAAAATAATGGACTGCGCAAAAATAATAGCAATAACTCCGGCCGTGTCAACTTTCAACGGAAGATACGTACTCGCACCGCCCATGATTTTCCGCCCGACAATGCGCCGGGCATACTGTACCGGTATTTTCCTCTGAGCTTGTGTAACGAGGATGATACAAATAATAACTCCAAATAGAAAACCAACCATGATGATTAAAGTTAGCGGCTGCAATTGAGCTTTTCCACCGCTGCCTGTTAGGAGAAGTCTCAATGTTCGGACCGCTGAAGGTGCCCGCGAAAGAATACTCGCAGCAATAATCAAAGAGATCCCATTGCCTATTCCTCTCTCCTGGATCTGTTCGCCCAACCACATCAACAACATTGTTCCGGCACATAACGTAAAAACAGTCGTTATTCTAAACCCCCAACCCGGATGATTGACAATCTGCAACCCCTGGAACGATTGAGGACTTTCTAACCACAAAGAGATAAAAAATGATTGAAGCGCGGCTAAAGCAAGCGTCGCATAACGCGTGTATTGATTAATCTTCTGAACACCCGCCTGGCCTTCTTTTTGCAGTTTCTCCAGAGCGGGAATAACAGCCGTTAGCAGTTGCATAATAATCGAACTGGAAATATACGGCATAATCCCTAAAGAGAAGACGGTTAATTTCTCAAGCGCACCACCGGAAAACATACTCATAATGTCAAGAATGCTTCCGTCAGTTGCCGATTTCATCTTTTCAAAAAACTCCGCTAACATAGAGCCATTAACGCCTGGTGTCGGGATATAACAACCGACTCGATAAGCAAAAATAATACCTAAGGTGAAAAAAATTTTTTTCTTTAAATCGGGAATCTTAAAAACATTTAAAAAGGAGGATATCATATTTATTTTTAATCTTTATTTTTTAACTTGTTTTTTCTGATGTGTTTCAATCTTCCCACCAGCTTTAATTATTTTTTCTTGCGCCACCTTTGAAACGCGGCCTTCTTTTATTGTGAGGGACTTTGTAATCTCACCATCGTTAAGAATTTTGAATGGTTTATTTTTGCTGTTGATCAGTCCGGCAGTTTTTAATAATTCAGTTGTTATTTCTGTGCCGTTATCAAACCTCTCCAGTGATTTTAAATGAACAACCTGGCTTAAGATAGGGCGATGACTGCGAAAACCAACTTTAGGTAAGCGCCGGATAAGTGGCATTTGACCACCTTCAGATGAACGAACAATCCCGCTGCCACATCTTGAACCCTGACCGTTTTCGCCACGGCCGGAAGTCTTCCCTAGACCAGAACCTCTTCCTCGACCAACTCTTTTTTTCCCTTTTCTTGATCCTTCCGGGGATCTCAACTCATGCAAATACATTTTTCATCTTCCTTCAATTAAAATGATTTTAAACGGTTTAAGCCATCAATCGTTGCTTTAACAACATTTATAGGATTGTTTGAACGATGGCATTTTGTAAGAATATTATGAATACCCACACCGTCACAAATAGCACGAACCGGACCAGAGGCTATAACACCCGTTCCGTCGGAAGCAGGTTTCAATAACACTTCTGAACCGCCGCAACGACCGATAATTTCATGAGGAATCGTAGTCCCTTTCAATCGAACAGGTATCATATTCTTCTTGGCCGTTGCCATTGCCTTACGAATCGCTGTGGCAACTTCACTGGCCTTGCACAAGGCATAACCCACTTTCCCATTCATGTCACCAACAACAACTAAAGCGCGGAAGGATAATTTCTTACCCCCCTTGGTTACCTTCGTAATACGATTGATCGCCAAAACTTTTTCAACCATACCAGAATCTTCTTCACTTCGTCTTCCGGATTTCGCATACCCCTGTCCAGCAGGTCGACCTTGTCTCCTTCTGGGATCTTGATCTTTAGAACTTGCCTGGGAGGTGGTACCCTGTCTTTGAGCAACTGGTTTTTCAGTTTTTGCTTGAACCGGTGCTTGCGCTTCAGGTTTTTTTTGTTCTGCGTTGTTCTCTTCCATCGGTTTGTTCATAATCCTTAAAACTCCATTCCGCCTTTTCGAGCAGCTTCAGCAAAAGCTTTAACACGACCGTGGTAAGAATACCCACCCCGGTCAAAACAAGCTTGTTTCAGGCCTTTCTCCCGGGCTAATGAAGAAAAATGTTCGCCCAGCGCAGAAGCGGCTTCTTTATTGCTGCCATTCTTAAGTTTTTCCCGAACTGCTTTCGTTTTTGTTGAGACGCCAAATATGATTTTACCATTTACATCGTCAATAACTTGAGCATAAAAATTTTTTAAGCTCCGATGAACACAAATACGAGGCCGCGCCTCTGTTCCAGATACTGTTTTGCGAACTCGTTTATGACGATTGATTCTTTTAAGTTCTTTATCGTGTGTTTTGCTCATAATATCTACTTCGTTACAGATTTACCTTGTTTTCTCCTGACATACTCCCCGACGTAACGAATGCCCTTTCCTTTGTATGGCTCTACAGGTTTTAATGCGCGAATTTTTGCGGCTACCTGGCCGACTAAACCCTTGTCAAACCCTTCAATAATGATAGATGTTTGGCTTGGCACCGTTACCTTGATTTCTTTGGGAAGATTGAATTCAACCGGATGACTTAGCCCTAAATTGAAGTGAATTTTATCACCTTTCAACTCAGCACGAAATCCGACACCCTGAATTTCTAAATCTTTTTTATGTCCTCTGGTCACACCGACCAACATGTTCGCTAATAACGCCCTAATTGTTCCATGATTCGCACGTTGCTGCTTAATATCTTTTGTGCGGGTAACAATCAACTGATTATCATTTTGCTCGACTTTGATACCAAAAGGTATGGCTAAATCCATCTTTCCTTTTGGACCTTCAATGTGAACATTATCCGTAGCAACATTCACTTTTGCATCTTTGGGAACATCAATTGGAGCTTTTCCTATTCTTGACATATTTACCTACCAAATGTAACACATGACTTCTCCGCCCAAGTTGTTTTTGCGCGCGTCTCGATCCGACATGATCCCTTTAGAGGTCGAAATGATTGCTGTGCCTAAACCACTTAAAACACGAGGAAGTTCTTCTTTTTTCGAATAAACTCTTAAACCTGGTTTTGAAATACGTTTGATCCCGATAATTCCCGGTTTCTTATTTTCATATTTCAAATAAATCTTGAACTTTCCCTGAACATCGTTTTTCATCAATCGAAAATCTTCGATGTAACCGTCTTCCTTGAAAATATCCAGGATCTTACTGCAAACGTTTGACGCAGGAGCATCGACAGTCTCTTTGCTGACTCGGACACCATTGCGTATAATAGTTAACAAATTACTAATCGGGTCATTTAATGACATATTTTTCTCCTCAAGAAACTCAAAACAAAGGTCATTACCAACTTGCCTTTTTTACCCCGGGTATTTCACCCCTCCAGGCTAGCTCTCTAAAACAAATACGACACATTCCAAAACGACGTAAATATCCTTTTGGTCTTCCACAAATACGACAACGGTTATGTTGTCTCGTCGAAAACTTTGGTTTTCGAAATGCTTTGATTACCAATCCTTTTTTTGCCATAACTCTCTCTCTATCTCTTACTGAAAGGAATACCCAAAGCCAGCAAAACAGCTTGCGTATATTCTTTTGGACCTTTATTAAACACAAAGGTGATATCCATCCCCTGTGAATATGTTATTCGACCTGGATCAATTTCCGGAAAGATAGATTGATCTGTGATGCCGATGGAATAGTTCCCCTGCCGGTCAAAAGACTTGTTTGAAACTCCATTGAAGTCCTTAATTCGAGGAAGGGAAACATTCACGAGCCGGTCTAGAAACTCATACATTTTTGTTCTTCGCAATGTCACCTTGCAACCAATCGGCATACCCTTGCGTAATTTAAAATTCGAGACAGCTATTTTTGCGCGGGTGACAACAGGCTTTTGGCCTGTTATTGTTGTCATGTCCTTTACCGCACTCTCTAACAGCTTCATGTCTTGAATCGCCTTGCCTAGTCCCATGTTAACAACAATCTTTTCAAGATGAGGAACCTCGAAATCATTCTTTAAAGAAAACTGATCTTTGACGTTAAGAAGTATTTCTTCACTATATTTTTGCTGTAACCTCGGTATCACTTTATATTACCTCTCCGCTTTTTTTGCTAATACGTACTTTTTTATTGTTTTTCCCCATCGAGACACTGAAACGAGTGGGTTTATTGGTTTTCTTATCAATCAACATAATGTTGGATACATGAATAGGGGCTTCTATGTCCACAAATCCTCCTGATGGGTCTTTCTGTGATTTCCGACGAGTTTTTTTAACAATATTGATATTCTCAACAATAGCTCGCTGTACGCTGGGAAACACTTTGAGGATTTTACCTGATTTACCCTTATCTTTTCCAGCAATAATATAAACCTGGTCATTCTTTTTAATTTTTAACATCCTAAACCACCTCTGGGGCTAATGAAATAATTTTCATATAATCCAAACCTCTTAATTCTCTAGCGACAGGGCCAAAAACACGCGTGCCTTTTGGGTTACCGGCGTCGTCAATAATCACGATCGCATTACTATCAAAACGAACATATGTTCCATCAGAACGGCGAATCGGAGATTTTGTCCTGACAACAACACCTTTTGCCAAATCACCTTTTTTGATAGCTGAATCTGGAGAACATTCTTTGATATTCACGCGAACAATGTCACCAATCCGTGCGCATCGTCTGCCCTTACAATATAGGACACCAATCATTGATGCTTTTCGACCACCAGAGTTGTCCGCTACATTTAAAATGCTTTTCATGTAAATCATAACCAGGCCTCTTAACTTTTTTCAACTATTTCAGTAATTATCCAACGTTTATCTTTCGACAAGGGTCGTGTCTCCTGAATGCGCACGACATCACCTGTCTTAGAATCATTTTTTTCGTCATGGGCTTTGTACTTAGACGCCGTACGAACAACCTTAAGATATTTATTGTGTTTCATCGCCCACCGAACCTGGATAACACGAGTTTTATCCATCTTATCGCTTACGACAGTACCTTGAAGTGTTTTCCTTCTATTGGTCCTAGTTTCCTTTTCGCTCATCAGCTAATTCTCTTTCTTTTATAATAGTCAAAATTCGCGCAATATCTCTTTTAATTTTACGAAAGCGCGCAGGTCTTTCTACCGCACCCATTTTACGGAAATAATTCATTTCAAAAAGATCTTTCTTATATACTTTTTCTTTTTGAATGAGCTCTTCTGTTGATAATTCTGTCAATTCTTTAGATTTCATTTCAATCCTCTTTACTGGTCCATTCTTGAAACAAATTTTGTTTTAACGGGCAATTTAAATGATACCAATCGAAAAATCCCCCGAGCGTAATCTTCTGGAACACCACTTATTTCAAAAAGGACTTTTCCCCGATGAACCTCAGCAACCCAATGATCTAAATCTCCCTTACCTTTACCCATTCGTGTTTCAGCCGGTTTTTTGGAAACAGGTTTGTGTGGAAAAATATTTATCCAGAGTTTGCCCGTCCCCTTGAGCTTTCTGGAAACAACCAAACGGCAGGCTTCGATGTGATTTGATCGTATCAGGCCATTTTCTAAGGTTTTAATCCCGTATTCACCGAAATGGATTTTGTTTCCAACTGTAGCCAATCCACGCATTTTGCGTTTTTGGGATTTTCTATATTTCACTTTTCTAGGCATTAAAACCATTTAAATCGACTCCTTAAAATCTATGCTTTATGTTTGGATTTCTTTTTGTCCGCTTTCGCAAGAATTTCTTTTTGTCTTCTCTTTTCAGGATAAACTTCACCACGGTTAACCCAAACCTTAACACCCAATATGCCGTATGTTGTCAAGGCTTCGGCGAAACCATAATCAATTTGCGCCCGAAAAGTATGTAGCGGCAGTTTACCTTGTTGATATGTTTCTTTTCGGGCCATTTCAACACCATTCAAACGTCCAGCGCATCTAATCTTAATCCCTTTGATTCCAGCGTTCATGGCATTATCAATCGCTCTTTTCATCGCGCGTCTAAAAGCAATTCTCTTTTCTAACTGAAACGACACATTCTGGGCGATTAATTGAGCATCAATAGATGGATTTTTTACTTCGCGTGGATCAATGGAAATTTCTCGAGGAGTAATCTTGCTTAATTCATTTCTTAAACGGTCAATGTCAGCGCCTCTTCGACCAATAATAACACCTGGGCGGGCCGTATGAATAATAACTTTGACCTTATCAGCCAAACGTTCGATTTCAACTTTTGCCACGGCAGCCGAAACATACCTCTTTTTAATGAAATTTCTGATTTTATAGTCTTCAATTAAGTGTTCACGATAATCTTTTTTATCGGCATACCAAAGACTGCGCCAAGTATCAATGTAACCAATTCGTAAAATAATAGGACATACTTTCTGACCCACGTGCTTCCCCCTTAATTTGTTTTCAAATCAAGTTCAATTATTATATGTGTAGTTTTCTTTAAAATTCTAGTCGCACGCCCAAAAGGAGCCGCACGAAATCGCTTCCAAGTCGGACCTTGATCAGCTATTATTCTTGAAACAAACAACTGATCTTCATTTAAACCTTTTTGCTTAGCATTATCGACGGCAGAATTCAAAGTCTTGATAATAAATTTCGTTGATCCTTTATTGGTCTGAGCGAGAATGGCCTGCGAAGAAAGGACATCCTTTCCTCTGATTAAATCAATAACCCGTCTTACCTTTGTTGGTGAAACGCGTAAATATTTTGCTTTTGCCTTTGCAATCATTTGTCTTAATACCCTTTTCTTATAACAGAAATACAATAACTAAAAAATTAAGTTTTCGTTGCTGCTTTCTTAGCCTTAACACCACCATGTTTTTTAAATATGCGTGATGGAGCGAATTCACCAAATTTATATCCAACCATGTTTTCCGTGATAAAAACAGGCACGTGCTTCTTACCATTATGGATCGCCACTGTAAAACCAACAAAATTGGGAGTGATCGTTGATCGCCGGGACCATGTTTTAATCGGTTGTTTTTGTCCGGAGTCAACCATTCTCTTAAACTGTCTTAATAAAGATTCTTCGACATAAGGACCTTTTTTAATTGATCTTGGCATATTACTTTGACCCTCGTTTTCTTACAATATATTTATCAGAATATTTACGTTTTTTTCGAGTTTTATAACCCTTGGTTGGTTTTCCCCACGGTGTTACCGGGTGAGGATTACCTTGTGGGGCTTTACCTTCACCACCACCATGAGGGTGATCGACAGGATTCATAACAACCCCGCGCACATTCCCGCGTCTTCCAAGCCAGCGCATGCGACCGGCCTTACCTATGGAGCGGCTTTCATGCTCGACATTACTCATTTGACCGATTGTCGCCCGGCAATTAATGTTTAGTTTGCGGACTTCACTGGATGGCATGCGCACAAAAGCATACTCCCCTTCTTTAGCAATCATTTGGGCTGACGTACCCGCGGAACGAGCGATTTGTCCGCCTTTCCCTGGTTTCATTTCAATGTTATGCACGGCTGTCCCAAGCGGAATGCGCTTTAACGGCAAGCAGTTTCCCGCTTTAAAATCAATATTTTGATCAAGCGTGCTAATAATGCTGTCACCAACCTTCAATTCAAGCGGAGCTAAAATGTACGCTTTCGTGGCGTCTTCATATTGAATCAACGCAATCCGAGCTGAACGGTTAGGATCATACTCAATGGCTAAAACTTCCGCTTTCTCGTCAAATCGATTACGTTTGAAATCAATAATGCGATACATCCGTTTATGCCCACCGCCCCGATAACGAGCGGTAATTCGGCCATTATTATTCCGTCCACCTTTTTTCTTAATCGGCTTAAGGAGGGATTTCTCCGGTTTAGATTTTGTGATCTCAGAAAAATCGGATAAAACGGTATGTCTTAAACTACTTGTTGTTGGTTTAAATCTTTTAATGCCCATAAGAATGCCAATCTTGTTAATGATTAAGTAACTTCTATTTTATAACCTTCTTTTAACGTAATGACCGCCTTTTTCC
The DNA here is from genome assembly GCA_021108075.1 of Candidatus Omnitrophota bacterium. Classification (GTDB taxonomy): domain Bacteria; phylum Omnitrophota; class Gorgyraeia; order Zapsychrales; family Zapsychraceae; genus JAIORP01. Next base: position 47,255 of record JAIORP010000171.1, read on the forward strand.
AAGCAGAAGTCCTTCCTGCTTCATAGCGAACCCGTTTTTCTTTTCCCTTAATATTCATGGTATTAACGGACGCGACTTTAACTTTATATATTTCTTCAATCGCATGCTTAATTTCAATCTTATTTGCTGATTTAGCGACCTGAAAAAGGTATTGCCGATCAGCTTCAAGCATGGTGCCTTTTTCCGTACGGATCAAATTTTTCACGATATCATAGCAAGTAATCACTCTAATTTCTCCCCTTCAGATCTATCATCTTTTAATGTTTCCTCTTGAACCTTAGCTGAAGACACATTAATCTTATTAATTCTTTCGATCAATTTGTTTAGACCTGTCCTGGTCGTTAAAATGTTTTTATGCCGTAAAATATCATACGCATTGATATCTTGTGCCCGCATAAGTTGAAAATACGGAATATTTCTTGTTACCTTGACAATACTTTCATCACTGCCGTCCAGAATGGCTATTGTCTTGCCCTTAATACCTAAGTCCTTTATGACCTGCACGAACTCCTTGGTCTTGTTCATCGGTTCAGATAAATCCTCAACACAAATTAAATTGTTACTGACATACTTAGATTTTAAGCTTTCCCTTAATGCAATTTTTTTGATCTTTTTGGGCAAAGTGTAATCAAAATCCCTCGGATGCGGACCAAAGACAGTACCCCCGCCAGTCCATAATGGATTTCGTGACGAACCCACGCGTGCACGACCGGTTCCTTTTTGACGATACGGTTTCGCGCCCCCGCCTGAAACAAATGCTCTTTCTTTTGTGGAAGCATTACCTTGCCGTAAACAAGCCTGATACATAACAACGGCTTGGTGAAGGACAGCAGTGTTGATATTATCATTCAAGATATCATCCGAGACATTTAATTTTTCAGCTTCTTGGCCTTGCTTATTCAATACAGTTACTTCCGCCAAAATTACTTTCCTTTCTTTTTCTTACCCGCTTTAGCTTTACTTTGCTTCATCGGGTTAATCTTCCGGACAACAACTTCTTGGACTTCATCCAATGATCTAAAAGCTTTCTTCTTAGAACGCTTGATGGTCAAAAAAGCGTTCTTATGACCAGGCACGCCACCCTTGACGAGAATAAAATTATTCTCGATATCAACATCCATAACACGCAGACCCTGTATTGTCGCCCTTTTATTTCCCATTTGACCTGGCATATTAAAGCCTCTGAAGGTGCGTGATGGGTCCGCACTGGCACCAATAGATCCAACGCGTCGATGGTGCATCGAACCATGCCCCCCCGGGCCACCGCTCCAATGCCATCTCTTCATGCCACCTTGAAAACCTTTTCCAATTGATGTGCCTGTAATATCAATAAAATCTCCGGCCTTAAAAAAATCAGCTCTGATTTCTTGACCCACTTCATATTTTTCTTCATCAGAGGCTTCGATTTCTCTGATGTATCTCATCGGAGCGACACCGATTTTCTTAAAATAACCGAGCACAGGTTTCGTCGAACGGTGTTCTTTTATCGGCGAAAAACCCAACTTCACTTTTCGTTTTGGCTCTTCAATAAGTTCAAGAACCTGACAGGGCCCAACCTGAACGATGGTGACCGGAACAAGCTCACCTTCTTTACTGAAAATTTGTGTCATTCCTAATTTTTTACCTAATAATCCTCTTAACATTTTTCTCTCGTATGATTTATCGCATTGATCAAAATTATTGTTTAATTTCTACGTCAACCCCTGCCGGTAAATTCAACTTACGAAGAGCTTCAACTGTCTTCGCTGTCGGATCTATCAGATCAATCAATCTTTTGTGGGTTGCTAAGCTAAACTGCTCGCGAGACTTCTTATCAATCACTGGAGATCTAAGAACAGTGTAAAGCTCTTTCTTTGTCGGCAAGGGAACAGGACCGGAAATTCTTGCCCCCGTTCGAATAGCGGTATCGACGATTTCCTGCGCTGATTGATCAATAAGTCGGTGATCAAATGCTTTTAATTTAATTCTTATTTTTTGCATAACTACTTACTTATCCTTTTATTAATTTTAGGAGAAGAAAGTATAACATCCTTCTCTTTAAATTACCACTTTTTTTTACAACAAAAATAAATAATTATTTTATGACTTCGTGAATAACACCAGCACCTACGGTACGTCCACCTTCACGTATAGCAAAACGCAATTCTTTTTCCATCGCGATTGGAGCTATAAGTTCGACATCCATCTCAACATTATCACCGGGCATGCACATTTCAGTGCCTTCAGGTAATTTAGCTGTACCCGTTATGTCCGTTGTGCGAAAATAAAATTGCGGCCGATACCCTGTAAAAAACGGCGTGTGTCTTCCACCTTCGTCTTTTGTCAGGATGTACGCTTTTGCCTTAAAATGAGTGTGCGGCGTAATGGAACCGGGCTTGGCTAAAACCTGGCCTCTTTCAATCGCGTTCTTGTCGACACCACGCAATAGTAATCCAACATTATCACCGGCTTGACCTTGTTCCAACTCTTTACGGAACATTTCAACACCCGTCACAACCGTCTTCGTGATTTCTTTACTGATGCCGACGATCTCAGCGTCTTCACCAACCTTGACGACACCACGTTCGATACGCCCTGTCGCGACCGTGCCACGACCAGAAATCGAAAAAACGTCTTCAATCGCCAGCAAGAAAGGCTTGTCTAATTCACGAACTGGCTCTGGTATATATTCGTCAACCGCCGCCATCAAATCTATGATGGATTTTGTTTTCTCAGCATCCTCGATATTATTTATAGCTTCGAGGGCGCTACCTCTGATGATAGGTATATTATCACCGTCGTAATCATATTTTGACAGAAGCTCTCTCAATTCAAGCTCGACGAGATCCAACAATTCTTCGTCTTCAACTTGATCACATTTATTCATATAAACAACCATAGAAGGAACATTAACCTGACGCGCTAAAAGAATGTGCTCTTTGGTTTGAGGCATAGCACCGTCAGCAGCTGAAACAACAAGGATAGCTCCATCCATTTGTGCCGCACCCGTGATCATGTTCTTGATGTAGTCAGCGTGTCCGGGACAATCAATGTGGGCATAATGTCGCTTTGATGTTTCATACTCAAGGTGGGCGATGTTAATTGTAACGCCTCTTTCTTTTTCTTCAGGAGCGTTATCAATCGAATCATAAGAACGTACTTGCGCTAAACCTTCTTTAGCTAATTTCATTGTAATCGCTGCACTTAGTGTTGTTTTCCCATGGTCAACATGTCCGATCGTCCCGATGTTTAAGTGTGGCTTATTACGTACAAATTTTTCTTTAGCCATGAAATGCCTCCCTTTTTTTTTAATAAATATCTTTATGACTATTAATATTCCGACTACTTTATTTCTTACTGAGACTCGCATCTCTGGCGCCGATAATTTTATCAGCGACGAACTGAGGAACCTCAGCATAAAAGGCGGGTTCCATTGAGAAGGATGCCCGGCCTTGAGTTAAGGAACGTAATGCATTAGCATAATTAAACATTTCTGCTAACGGCACTTCGCAACGCGCGGTTTTCAAATTTGCACGCGTCCCCAAATTCACAATTCTTGCACGACGAGTATTCAAATCACCCAAGACAGCGCCCATAAAACCTTCCGGGCAGACAAGCTCGATATCCATAACCGGCTCAAGGAATATTGACTTACCCTTTAATAACGCTTCTTTCAGCGCGACTTTTGCTGCCATTTGAAACGCCAACTCGCTGGAGTCAACGTCATGATATGTCCCGTCGACAAGTGTGACTTGAAAATCTGTCACGGGATAGCCGGCCAAGACACCGTTTAATGCCCCGCTCTTAAGACCTTTTTCAACCGCTGGAATATACTCGCGCGGAATAGAGCCGCCTTTAATTTTGTTAATAAAAACAAACCCGGATCCCGCTTCATCTGTTGGTTTAACATCAACGACGACATGACCGTATTGCCCACGACCACCTGTTTGCGAAACAAATTTACCAACGACACCTTTCAAACTTTTCTTGATCGTTTCCTTATAAGCGACTTGCGGCCGGCCGATATTTGTTTCTAAACCAAACTCCCTTTTCATCCGGTCAATGATGATTTCTAAATGCAGCTCACCCATCCCTGATATAATTGTTTGGGCCGTGTCATGATTATATATAACGCGTAAAGAAGGATCTTCGTCGAGAAATTTTCTCAATGTCAATCCTAATTTATCTTGATCCGCCTTGCTCTTCGGCTCAATCGCCATCGAGACAACCGGCTCAGGTATTTTCATGTTCTCTAAAATAATTTTATTGTTTGGATCACAAATCGTATTTCCTGACTTCGTGTTTTTTAATCCGATCAACGCAACGATATCACCCGCTTCGGTTGCAGGGGCGATTTCCTGTTTATTAGAATGCATGACAACAATCTTAGCGATCCGCTCCTTTACTCTTTCAGAAGAGTTGTAAACCTGGGATCCAGATTCAACCTTACCGGAATAGATGCGCGTATAAAAAAGCTTGCCGACATAGGGATCAGTCGCGACTTTAAACACCAGACCGCTGAAAGGGCTCTTGACATTTGTTTCTCTTATGAGCTCCTCCTCCGGGTTGGCTGGATTAATGCCCGTCACAGAAGGAACATCTACAGGAGAAGGAAGGTAATCAACGATCGCGTCGAGAAGTAACTGTATACCTCTATTTCTTAATGCGGTTCCACACAAGACCGGCATAAACTCACTTTTAACAACGGCACGGCGGATAGCTTGCCGGATATCATCTGGCGTGATATCTTTTTCTTCTAAAAACATCTCCATAATAGTGTCATCCGCATCAGCTAACCGCTCTAAAAGCACGTGTTTGCATTCCTCTAATTTCTCTTTATATTGATCAGGCACGTCTAAGACCTCAATCTGTTCACCTTTTTCGTCTTTATAGAGATAGTATTTCTCGTCGATAATATCAATAATTCCGCAAAAAGCATCTTCCGTTGCGTCCGGGAACTGAATGGCCGCAGCGTTGACGCCTAAGCGGTCATGCATTTCACCTAATACACGGTCAAAATTTGCGCCGAGACGATCCAGCTTATTGATAAAGGCGATCCGGGGAACTTTATATCGGTCAGCTTGACGCCAAACAGTTTCAGTCTGAGACTGCACACCGCTCGTCGCGCAAAGGACAACAACCGCGCCATCTAAAACCTTTAATGAACGCTCAACTTCAATCGTAAAATCAACGTGACCTGGCGTGTCGATAATATTGATCTTCTTACTTTTCCAAAAGCAAGCGGTACTCGCTGACGTTATTGTAATGCCGCGTTCCTGCTCTTGCGCCATCCAGTCCATGGTCGCGTTACCTTCATCAACCGTACCCATTTTATGGATAACACCGGCATAAAAAAGAATGCGCTCTGTTGTGGTGGTCTTTCCTGCGTCAATGTGCGCAATAATCCCAATATTTCTTAAATTTTTTAAATCAATCTTTTCCATTAAAACTACCACCTCAGGTGTGAAAATGCTTTATTCGACTCCGCCATCTTATGTGTGTCGTCTCGTTTCTTAACCGCGGCGCCTTCTCCTTTATAAGCAGCTAAAAACTCATCCGCCAACTTATTCTTCATCGGGCGGCCCTTTTTCTTGCGGGCAAAATCCCTAATCCATCGCATCGCCAAAGCATGTCCACGAGCCACCGGGACTTCGATTGGTACCTGGTAGGTTGCTCCACCGACACGTCTAGCCTTAACTTCTACACGTGGTCTGATATTCTCCAACGCTTTATTAAAAACTTTTAAAGCATTAGGTTCACCTGTTTTTTGTTCGAGAATTTCAAAGACATCATAAACGATATTTTCCGCAATTGTCTTTTTGCCATCATACATTAACGTGTTGATAAATTTCGCAACAAGACGGCTATTACATTTTGCATCTGGATTTGGTTCTCTTTTTTCTGCTCTTCGTCTTCTCATTTTTATTAACTATCCTTATTAACTTTCGTTTTTCTTCGTACCATATTTAGAACGTGATTTTTTTCGTTTACTAACACCCATCGTGTCTAATGTTCCTCGAACGACATGATATCTGACACCCGGCAAATCTTTTACACGTCCGCCTCTAACAAGCACAATCGAGTGCTCCTGCAAATTATGTCCTTCACCTGGAATATAGGCTGTGACTTCTAATTTGTTAGAAAGACGAATTCTTGCAATTTTACGCAACGCAGAGTTTGGCTTCTTTGGAGTCATTGTTTTAACTTGCAAACAAACACCTCTTCTGAAGGGGCAGTTCATCAAAGCAGGCGACTTACCCTTTTTCTTTTTCTGTATCCGGTTTATCCGGATTAATTGTTGTATCGTTGGCATATTTCACCATCTCTATTTCGTTATATTGTTTTAATCCAGTGCCTGCGGGTATCAAATGTCCCACAATTACGTTTTCTTTTAGTCCAGAAAGAAGGTCGATTTTACCAGATGAGGCAGCCTCTGTCAAGACCCTTGTTGTCTCTTGGAAGCTCGCTGAGGATATAAAGCTGTCCGTCGTCAAAGAAACTTTTGTAATCCCTAACAATAACGGTGTTGCCTGTGCTGGTTTACCCTTCTTTTTAATGATATCATTGTTGGATTTATTAAAAGCAACGCGGTCAATTTGCTCACCAACTAAAAACTTGCTGTCCCCGGAATCTTCGATCTTAACTTTCTTCAGCATCTGGGAAATGATCAACTCAATATGTTTATCATTAATGCGCACACCCTGTAAGCGGTAAACTTCTTGAACTTCATTCAACAAATACTCTTGTAAAACTTTATCCCCGCAAACGCGTAAAATATCATGCGGGACAACAGGACCGTCAGTTAATTGTTGTCCGGCAAAAACACGGTCACCTTTATAAACATTAGGGTGTTTACCGTGTGGGATCGTATATTCTGCGCTCATACCTGTCTGACTTTTTACGATAATTGTTCGTCGCCCTTTTTTATCCTGGCCAAACTCAACAATACCATCAATCTCGCTGATGATCGCCGGATCTTTTGGTTTACGAGCTTCGAACAACTCAGCAACACGAGGCAGACCACCGGTAATATCACGCGTCTTTCCTACCCCACGCGGAATCTTAGCGATAATTTCTCCCGCCCTAATTTCTTGTTGGTCGTCAACAAGGACATGCGCCCCAATCGGGATAGAATAGATACCGACAATTTCTTTCTTTTCGTCCGTAATAATAATCTGCGGATGGTATTCCTGTCGATGATCTACGACAACACGCTCTGTAACGCCCGTGATCTGGTTGCGCTCTTCTTGAATCGTCACATCCGGAATAAGATCTTCTGAATTAACCAGACCCTTAACCTCAGTGATAATAGGAATGGTGTACGGATCCCAGGTTACGAATGTTTTGTCTTTCTTCACATCGGATCCGTCGGAAAATTTGATGATAGCACCTTGAGGCAATTGATAACGTTCATACTCTCGGCCATATTCATTATTGATACTGACCGAGCCATTGCGGTTCAAGACAATAAACTCATTCCCCTTCTCAACAACACGCAACTGATGATATTTTAACGTTCCGGCGTTCTTAGCCTTATAGAATGACTGCTCAATGGCACGACTAGCCGTTCCCCCGATATGAAATGTGCGCATCGTCAACTGTGTTCCAGGTTCACCGATGCTTTGTGCCGCGATGATACCAACAGCTTCACCAATTTCAACCAACCGTTGAGTCGCAAGATTGCGGCCATAACATTTCACACATACCCCGCGGGCTGCTTCACAAGTCAAAACGCTACGGATACGGACTTTCTCAATACCCAGGTGTTCAATAAATTCAGCCTTCTCTTCAGTGATAACCTCACCGGCTTCAACAACTTTCTGATCTGTTACAATATCAACAATGCTGTCTAAAGCAACACGGCCGGTAATACGTTCTTTCAGGCTGACAACCAGTTCGTCCCCTTCAACGATAGCGGCGACAGTGATTCCATTTAATGTCTGGCAATCAATTTCAGTTATAACAACTTCTTGCGCGACGTCAACCAAACGCCGGGTTAAATATCCGGCGTCAGCGGTTTTCAAGGCCGTATCAGCCAAACCTTTACGGGCTCCGTGAGTTGAGATGAAATACTCAAGAACAGTTAATCCTTCACGGAAGCTGGCTATGATAGGATTCTCAATAATCTCTCCGGTTGGTTTAGCCATAAGACCACGCATTCCGGAAAGTTGACGAACCTGCAAACGAGAACCCCGGGCACCGGAATCGGCCATAATAAACACGGGATTAAATTGATCCATCTGACGGAAAACCAGGTCAGAGATAGCTTCTGTCGTATGGGTCCACACGTCGATGATCTTGTTATATCTTTCACGTCCTGTGATAATCCCTTTACGGTACTGCTCGTCAACTTTAGAAACTTCTTGTTTTGATTGCTTGATTATATTACCTTTTTCTTTCGGAATCGTAAGATCACTGATACTAATGGAGATTCCGGCCAAAGTTGCATTTTGAAAACCAAAATCTTTAAAAGAATCTAACAGTTTGATCGTGGCATGTTGACCAAAATGCTTATAACAATTGGCAATAATCGCGCCAATTGTTTTCTTATCCAACAAATTGTTAACAAATCCATAATTCTGTGGCAACAATTCATTGAACAAAACGCGTCCCACTGTCGTTTCAATAATTTGAACCTGAGGTTTTTCTTCCGTCACTTCGTTAGCTTTCACAGGATCGGCTTCATTCGCCGCCTCTTGCTGAAAAATAACCAGCGACGGTTGATCCTCGCCCCAAATCGAACCGTCAAGGCGCATCTTAATTCTTTTATGAATGTCAACCATTCCATCATTAAAAGCAACGATAACTTCTTCAGAATCAGCATAAATTTTCTTTTCATCTTTTGGATTAGGTTCTTCTTTCGTCAAATAATATAATCCCAGAATCATATCTTGGGAGGGTGTGATAATCGGACGGCCATCAGCCGGCGAAAAAAGATTATTGATCGAAAGAAGCTGCAGACGACATTCAATCTGAGCTTCAAGTGATAGAGGAACGTGTACGGCCATCTGGTCACCGTCAAAGTCAGCGTTAAAAGCGGCACAAACAAGCGGATGCAATTTGATCGCCTTGCCCTCGACCAACTTCGGGAAAAAAGCCTGAATGCTAAGCCGGTGCAATGTTGGAGCGCGATTTAACATGATCGGGTGATCCCGAATAACCTCGTCGAGAATATCCCAGACTTCAATTTTAGCCCGCTCAACCATCCGTTTCGCGCCTTTGATCGTATGAACAAAACCTTTCTCACGAAGCTTTCGGATAATAAATGGCTCAAATAATTCTAATGCCATTTTTTTCGGTAGACCACATTGATGCAGCTTCAATTCTGGACCGACGACGATAACAGATCGTCCAGAGTAATCAACACGTTTACCCAACAAATTCATACGAAAGCGCCCTTGCTTTCCTTTCAGCATATCTGAAAGAGATTTTAACGGACGGTTTCCAGAGCCTAAAACCGGTCGCCCATGGCGGCCATTATCAAGCAGGGCGTCTACAGCCTCCTGCAACATGCGTTTTTCATTTCGACAAATAATCTCAGGAGCTTTCAAATCCATCAATTTTTTCAAACGATTGTTTCTATTGATAACTCTTCGGTATAAATCATTTAAATCAGATGTGGCAAAACGGCCACCTTCCAACGGGACAAGTGGACGTAAATCAGGCGGTATAACTGGCAGCGAATCCAAAACCATCCAATCAGCTTCATTCCCCGAGAGGCGAAAATCTTCAACGACTTTCAAGGTCTTAGCAATTTTTTTCGCATTCGTACCTGCTGGATTCGCTTTGTCTAAATCTTTACGCAACTTTTTTGCCAAACTGTGTAAATCTAATTCCCTCAAAAGTTCTTTAACCGCTTCCGCCCCAATCTTAGCTTTAAAACCAGCGCCATATTTTACAAGCGCATCCTGAAATTCGTCTTCAGATAAAAATTGTTTTTTCTTTAACGGTGTATCACCTGGCTCGATGACAACATATTCTTCATAGTAAATTAATTTCTCTAAGTCTCTTAACGTAATTTGTAAAAGCGCGGCTAGACGGCTCGGAACAGCTTTGTAAAACCAAATATGCGTAACAGGACAAGCTAATTCGATATTGCCCATTCTTTCTCGCCGAACAGACGAACGCGTGACAAGAACACCGCACCGGTCGCAGGTAATACCCTTAAATTTGATACCCTTGTATTTACCACAATTACATTCCCAATCCCGGACAGGACCGAAAATCTTTTCGCAAAACAATCCATCCCGTTCCGGTTTTAACGTTCTGTAATTTAACGTTTCCGCCTTACGGACAACACCACTAGACCAAGAACGAATTGTATCGTGAGAAGCTATTTGGATTGTTATCCGATCTCTTTTTTCGGTATCTTCTTTCTTCTTTATCATATCACTTCTTCTTATCTTTTAATTTTTCGGAAAGTTTACTTACATCTGACTCTGTAAATTCATTAGCTTTCACCATATTTATATCGAGACATAAGCCTTGCAATTCTTTAACAAGAACATTAAAGGATTCTGGTGTGCCTGGAGTAAGTTTTTGTTGGCCCTTAACAATCGCTTCATACATTCGGCTGCGGCCGATAACATCATCACTCTTTACAGTTAAAATTTCTTGCAGCGTATAAGAAGCACCGTAGGCTTCCAAAGCCCAAACTTCCATCTCCCCAAAACGTTGTCCACCAAAATGAGCCTTACCACCTAAAGGCTGCTGTGTGACCAAAGAATATGGTCCAATCGAGCGCGCATGAATCTTTTCATCGACCAGGTGGTTCAGTTTCAACATGTAGATATAACCAACGGTTATTTTTTGATCAAACGGCAATCCGGTAAAACCATCATAAACCGATGTCTTTCCATCAGGTGGAAGTCCGGCTGAGTCTAAACAATCATGGATTTCTTGTTCAATCGCGCCATTAAAGACAGGCGTGACCGCATTAAAACCAAGAGCCTGTGCTGCCCAGCCAAGATGTGTTTCGAGCAACTGCCCGACATTCATTCGAGAAGGCACCCCGAGAGGATTCAACACAATATGGACGGGAGTTCCATCTTCAAGGAAGGGCATATCTTCTTCTGGAAGAATGCGGGACACAATTCCCTTGTTGCCGTGACGACCAGCCATCTTGTCACCTTCAGAAAGTTTTCGTTTGGTTGCGACATAGACGATGACCCGCTTCAATACGCCTGCTGGTAATTCATCGCCACGTTTAACTCTTTCGATTTCATGGGCTTCTTCTTCCGTTAAATCTTGTATTTTATCGTCATAAAAACGCCAAATTTCGCGTTCTTCTGATTCTTCAGCTATATCTTCAAGACTAATATTTGCTAGTTTCTTTTTATCAACACCAAGGGCTTTGCACAATTTTTTCTCTTTCTCTTCTTCGGCAAAAAGCGTTTCTTGCTTATAGTAGGCTTTAATTTTTTCAATGGCTTCTACTTCTTTAGTTTTATCCGCCTTGCTTTTTCGTCCGCGTTCATTGCGCTGAAAGACTTCAATATTCACAACGACTCCCTCAATCCCCGGCGACAATGTCATTGATGTGTCACGGATATCAGCCGCTTTTTCACCAAAAATAGCCCTCAGCAGGCGCTCTTCAGGAGAAAGTTCTTTCTCGCTTTTCGGAGTCACTTTACCGACAAGAATGTCCCCGGATTTTACTTCTGCGCCGATACGGACAATTCCATCTTCATTCAGACTAACCAAAGCCTCTTCACTAACATTAGGAATATCACGGGTAATTTCCTCGTTCCCCAATCGTGTTTCACGACATTCAACTTCAAATTTCTCAACGTGAATCGATGTAAAAACATCTTCCCGGACTAACCGCTCGTTAATAAGAATCGCATCCTCAAAATTGTATCCTCTCCAAGGCATAAAAGCGACCAGAACATTACGGCCTAATGACAACCGGCCATTATTCGTCGCAATCCCGTCCGCGATAATCTCTCCAACCTTTATTTTTTGGCCGATTGCAACCAACGGTTTCTGGTGAAGGCAGGTATTGGCATTCGTCCTTTGGAAATTACATAACGGGTATATCGTATCGTTGATAACAATTTCACGCGCATCCACTTTGGTAACAGTTCCCGCGTTCCTGGCTAAGACAACAACGCCGGAATCACGAGCGACTTTTTCTTCCATACCTGTACCAACAAACGGAACTTCTGGAATCATCAACGGCACAGCCTGTCGCTGCATGTTAGACCCCATTAAAGCGCGGTTGGCATCATCATGTTCGAGGAAAGGTATCAATGAAGCCGCAACGGAAACGATCTGCAAAGGAGACACGTCCATATAGCTCACTTCCGCCGGAGCGGATTTTGGAAAGTCTGTTTTAAAACGGCAGGGCACTTCCTGGGTTTCAAAATTGCCGCTCTTATCGACGGAAACATTGGCCTGCGCTATCATTTCTCCTTGATCCTTATCTGCCGTTAAATATTCAACCTTACTTGTAACCCGACCGTTTACAACTTTACGGTAAGGCGTCTCAATGAATCCCAAGTCATTGACCCGGGCACAGTTTGTCAAAGAGGCGATCAAACCAATATTCGGACCTTCAGGTGTTTCAATAGGACAAACGCGGCCATAGTGCGTTGGATGGACATCGCGCACTTCAAAACCAGCTCTTTCTCTTGATAAACCACCTGGGCCCAACGCACTCAACCGTCTTTTATGTGTCATTTCGGAAAGCGGATTAACTTGATCCATAAATTGGGAAAGTTGACTGCGGGCAAAAAAGTCTTGGATTTGATTTGAAAACAAACGTGAATTAATCAAGTGATGCGCTGTTAAGTTTTCAAAATTACTCATAACAACCAATCGCTCTTTAATCGAACGCTCTAGGCGGGCCAAACCAATACGGACCTGATTCTGAACAAGTTCACCAACTGATTTAATACGGCGGTTACCCAGATGATCGATATCATCTGTTTCGCCAAATCCATCCCGCAGGTTAAATAAATAACGGATCACCTCAACAACCGTACCGATATCCAGCACGCGATTGTCGAATGAGACATCCATTCCTAATTTTCGGTTGATAATATGACGTCCGACTTTGCTTAAATCGTATCGTTTAGGCTCAAAAAACAGTCTGAAGAAAAGGGAGTCAGCCACTTCAATGGTAGCCGGTTCAGTGGGCCGCATTTTACGATAAAAATCCAGCAAAGCATCTTCTTTGCTTTCCGTGTGATCTTTTTCAAGAGTCGGTTTTAATTTTTCCCAATCATCACCGAACATTTTTTGCATGTCTTCCTCGGAAGAAAGCCCCATGATACGCAAAATCTGTGTCGCAGGGAAATTTCTTCGGCGGTCGACGTAAGCTAATAAAATATTGTTAAGGTCAAATTTTATTTCAAACCATGCTCCACGGGCAGGAATAATCCTTCCATGATAAAGGCTACGACCTGTTGGGTGCAATTCTTCCTCGAAAGAAACACCTGGCGGGCGCTGAATCTGTGAAACAACGACCCGCTCATCACCATTAACGATAAAAGTACCAGTATCCGTCATTAACGGAAAATCGCCGAAGTAAACTTCCTGTTCTTTGATATCGACAGGTGTAATGAGTCGGAGCTTTACTTTTAAAGGAGCTGCAAAATTCATACCTCTTCGTTTACATTCTGGAGATGAATATTTCTCCTTGCCGAGCGTGTAACTGATATATTCTAACTTGATCTGTCCATCATAGCTTTCTAAAGGGAAAACATCACGAAAGACTTCTTCAAGTCCCTGGTCTTTTCTCTTATCCGGTTCTAAATATCTTTGCAGAAAGAGTGCGTATGAATGGAGTTGAATATCTAGCAAATGCGGCAGTACGAAATCATCATTAAACTTACTAAAATCTTTAATATTCAATGCTTTCATTGTCGTCCTTTACAGAATAAATTCCGTCTCTGGAATACTCTAAAAAATTATTTTAATTCTACTTTTGCGCCGACAGCTTCTAATTTCTTTTTTAGTTCTTCCGCGTCATCTTTTGAAATAGCTTCTTTGACGGCCTTTGGTGCAGCCTCGACTAAGTCCTTCGCTTCTTTTAATCCAAGGCTCGTCGCAGCACGGACTTCCTTAATAACAGAAATTTTATTTGGCCCCACCTCTGCGAGCACAACATCAAATTCCGTCTTTTCTTCTTCTGCTGCCGGAGCAGCCCCACCTGGCATCATACCTGGCATCATCATCGCACCCATAGGAGCAGCAGCCTGAATTCCAAATCGATCTTCGAGCCCTTTAACTAGCTCCGAGAGTTCAAGCGCGGTCAAACCTTCGATCATCTTAGCTATTTCTTCCAGTTTCGGAGACAATTCAACTTTTTCTTCAACTTTTTCTTCCACAGCATTATTATTCTCGGACATATTTAATTTCCTCCCTTTTTTTCACTTAATTGTTTTAATATGGATAGTAAATCACTTGTTTTCGCATTTAACGCGCCAGCCAAACGTGTTAATGGAGACTGAATCGTACCCAACAACATCGTCAATAAAATTTGGCGTGGCGGTAATGCAGATAAAGCTTTGACTTTTCCCTTATCAAGATATTCCCCATCCAACAATCCACCCTGGACAGAAGCATTGTCGCACTCATCGATAAATTTAACGATAATTTTTGAAATATCAACAGCGTCAGAATTACTCAAAATAAAAGCTGTTTGGCCGGAAATTTGGTCAGCCAATTCCTGCTGCTCTAAGCCTTTAAGAGTGATCTGCGCCAATGAATTTTTCGAAACAAAAACTTCCGCACCGGCTTGCTTTAAAGTCTTTCTGAACTCACTCGTCTTCAATCCGGACAATTGAGAATAGCTGATAACGAAAACATTGCTACTGTTTTCAATTCCATCCTTGATCCGGTTAACTAATTTATCCCGATAAACTGTCCCTACTTTTTTCATAATTTTAACCTCAAGCCTGGCCCCATTGTCGTCGACAAATAGGCGCTTCTGATCAAGTTTCCTTTTATAACAGCCGGACGCGCGTTGTTGACTGCGTCCACGAGCTCTTTGATGTTTTCAAGGATTTTATCATTATCAAACGATCTTTTACCGATCCCCGCATGAATACCTGCCTGTTTGTCCGATTTAAAGGCAACTTTACCAGCTTTCGCTTCTGTGATGGCTTTCGCAACGTCTGTTGTTACCGTACCTGCTTTGGGTGTTGGCATAAGACCTCTTGGACCTAAAATTTTACCTAACCGGCTTAAATCTCTCATCATGTCCGGGGCAGCAATAACGACATCAAAACCAAGGAATCCTTTTGTAATTTGTTCAATCAAATCCTTATTTCCGACCAGATCAGCGCCAGCTTCTTTGGCCTGAATTTCCATCTCCCCTTTACAAATAACACAAACGCGCACTTTCTTTCCCAGGCCGTTCGGCAAAATAACCGTCCCACGAACCATTTGATCTGAATTCTTTGGATTAATGTTCAGGGCTAAATGCAGTTCAATCGACTCATCAAACTTGGCTTTAGGGAATTTAGAAATATTTTCGACAGCTTCGTCGATTGTGTATTCCTGGTCAGGAGAAAACTCTTTTTTAAATTCTTTTTTACGTTTTGATAATTTAACCATTTTAAACCACCACCTCTATGCCCATACTTCGAGCTGTTCCTTCAATAATTTTCTTAGCTTGATCTATTTCAACTGTGTTTAAATCTTCCATTTTTATTTTAGCAATTTCCAAGACCTGCGCTTTAGTGATTGACGCGATGATTTCGCGTCCGGCTGTTCCGGATGCTTTTGCCAAATTGGCAGCCTTTTTAATCAAAACCGAACTTGGTGGGGTTTTAATAATAAAGTCAAAAGATTTATCTTTATAAACATTGATAACAGCTGGCAAGATTAAACCTTCTCTACCTTTAGTTCTTTCATTAAATGCCTTGCAGAAACCCATAATATTCACACCGTGCTGACCTAACGCCGGACCAACAGGTGGCGCCGGATTCGCCTGTCCAGCCGGTACATATAATTTAATTTGCGCGATAACTTCTTTTGCCATTTTATATTTTTTCCACTTGCCAGTATTCCAGTTCCACTAGCGTTGATCTACCAAAAATAGAGACGCTAACCTTAAGTTTTCCACGGTCAGGATAAACTTCCATAACCGCCCCGTTAAAATTCGCAAAAGGCCCCTGAGAGATACGAATAGATTCCCCAATGTCGTATATTGTTTTTGGTGTCGGTTTTGTTTCTGTGTCTTCCGTTCGTTTTAAGATCGAATCGACTTCGTCGGGGGAGATCGGAGTTGGTTTTCTCCCCGGACCGATAAAACCAGTTATCCCCGGAGTCGTTTTTACGAGATACCAGCTTTCCTTAGTCATTTCCATCTTGATGATGATGTAGCCAGGAAAAAACTTGCGGGCAGTGATCCTTTTTTTCCCCCCACGGATTTCAGCCACTTGCTCGGTAGGAACAACAATTTCCTCTATATATGTCTTGAGAGCTGTTATTTCCATCCTGCGTGTTAAACCGGCCCTTGCCTTCTCTTCAGATCCTGTCTGAGTATGTACGACGTACCACTTTTTTTCGCTCATTTTGTTACCTAATAATTAATCCTAAAAATTTTGACAAAATAAAATCGGAAAGAGCAATGTATAAACCAACAAAAATCGCACTAAAAAGAATGATCCAAGTTGCATCAATCACCTCAGAGCGAGAGGACCACGACACTTTCTTTAATTCTATAACAACTTCTGAAAAGAATTTTCTCACTTTGCCGATCATATTATATCCTTACAGGCCTGGTAGGGTTCGAACCTACAACACTCGGTTTTGGAGACCGATGCTCTGCCAATTGGAGCTACAGGCCTATTGTATGCCTGTTTTACTTTTTCATTTCTTTGTGTGTCGTATGCAGACGACAGAAACGACAATACTTTTTAAGCTCTATTCTATCAGGTTTTTTCTTTTTATCTTTTGTACTCGTATAGTTAATACGTTTACATTCAGTACATTGAAAATTTATATTTTCTCGCATCGCTATTCACTAAAAAAGATTGATAAAAATTTTTATTACTTAAGCCCCCGACCGGACTTGAACCGGAGACCTCGTCCTTACCAAGGACGTGCTCTACCATCTGAGCTACAGGGGCATATCTATTGTTTAAAATGAAAGGTTTTGGATGCCATTATGTTTTCTCGTATAATAAATATATCAAGTATAACCGAGACAGCTATAATGTCAAGAACAAATTTTGTTTTGTAAAAACTCTGATTTATTCGCATTATTACAATTACAAACTTGTTCAAAAAAAAATCATTCTAACCGTAAAAATCTTCTTTTCCCGACTTTAACGACTCCTTTTTGAGGCTTCCAACTCTCATCCACAATCTTATATCCCTCATGACTGACAGCCCCTTGATTGATCAATCGCCGGCCTTCACTTTTTGACGGAATCAATTTTGTCGATGACAAAATATCAAGCAACAACTCGCCTTCAATCCGCAGGACATATATCGGCATGTCATCGGGGTACTGTCTCCGGCTAAATGTTTTCTCAAACATTTCCCGTGCGGCTCTGGCCTTAAAAGCATCATAAAATTGAGAGACAATATTTTCACCAAGCTGCAACTTTGCTTCTTTGGGATGCATTGTTTTAATGTCATCTAAATCAACATCCGTTAAAATTTCATAATAACGCATCATAAGCGCATCACTAATCGACATCACCTTGCCTAATATTTCTTCAGGCGGCTCATTGATGCCAATGTAATTATTGAGCGACTTGCTCATTTTCTTAACACCATCTGTTCCCTCTAACAATGGCGTCATGATAACCACTTGCGGCTCTTGAACGGGCTTAAAGCCATTTTGATATCTCTTCATATCCGTCTCAGGCCAAAGACCCTGAAAGTCAGGCTGATTCCGTAAGGCGTCAAATATCTCATTAACTTGCTTACAAAACGACTCATTGCAAGCTAATGTCTCCTGCAACTGGCGCCCCATCAGTAAATTAAATTTCTGATCCGTGCCGCCCAACTCAATGTCGCTACCGAGGACATAGGAATCAAATCCCTGCAATAACGGATAAATGAATTCCATCACACTTATTTCCATCCCACTTTCATAACGCTGTTTAAAATCTGACCGCGCCAGCACTTGTCCAACTGTTGAAAAAGCGGTCAAGGCCAAAAGCGACGTGGAATTCAACAGGCCTAACCATTGACTGTTGTAAACCACATTGGTCTTACTCTCATCAAGGATCTTAAACGCTTGCAGTGTATATGTTTTGGCATTATCGCGAATAAATGCCTGATCCAATCGGGGACGCAATTTGTTTTTTCCCGTGGGATCACCGATCAATGCGGTAAAATCTCCGACTAAAAAATCAACGTCATGTCCAAGGTCCTGAAATTGACGCAATTTCCTCAAAAGGACCACATGCCCCAAATGGATATCCGGGGCGGTGGGATCAAACCCGGCCTTAACCCGTAATGGATACCCTTCAGCCATGCTTTTCTGCATTTTTTTCTTTAACAGATCAGCATTGATTATTTCGGACGTCCCTCTGGTGATTAAATCAATTTTTCCTTCTAAATTCATGATATCAAATAGTTTTTACTCCTATTTAAAAAATAGGGCAAAACATAAAACATTCCGCTTTTTTGTTTAATCGAAGAAATATCAGAAAAAAATTTTCAGAAAAGAACCTCTCCGCGACAACTTGCAGAGCAACAAAATGGATTTATGAATATTTTTGCATAAGGTTCATTCCTGGGGCGGCGTCCTCGCTGAAACAGCAAGATTTTACAAATGATTACCCCTCGTCAGGATCCTGCAACGACTCTTTGAATACGTACTACGAACCCCTACCTGCCGGCAGGGTATCTCCGGTTTGATCTCACTTAAATCGCAAAGAATATCACCGAAGAAATAAAAAAATATGATTGAACTCGCGCCAGACACAAAATTTATGTCTTGGCGCTCACCCCAATTTTCATTTGTTCGATATCGATCTTGATAACTTTCACCTTCATTTTATCGCCGGGCTTTAAAGCAGCTGCCTTTTCTTTCTCAATCTCAGAAGAATAAACCAAAGCCTCAACATCCTCCTCTAATTTAACAAAGACACCAAAATTAGAATTCAAGACAACTTCAGCCTCAACTTCTGTTCCGACAGGATACTTTTTAGCGATTTCTGGCCAGGGATTCTCGATCAATTGCTTCAAACCCAAATTTATTTTTCGGTTCTCGGGATCTAAAGCCAAAACAACAACCTTGACTTCTTGCCCTTTTTCCAGGACATCTTGCGGATGATTAATCTTTTTGGTCCATGACATGTCTGAAATATGAATCATCCCTTCCAACCCGGAGTCCAGTTCAACAAACGCGCCATAGTCGGTAAAACCACGGACTTTACCTGTAACTTGAATATTGACAGGATATTTTGCCTCAGCTTCAAGCCAGGGATTGCGTTCCAGTTGTTTCATGCTTAAAGAAATTCGCTTAGAATCTTTGTCGACATTAATAACTTGAACATGAACTTCGTCACCGACATTAAACATTTCCTGGGGATTAACGAGTTTTTTCTGCCAGGTAATCTCTGAGGAGTGCAATAGCCCTTCAATCCCTTTTTCAATCTCAACGAAAACACCGTAAGGCATAACATTAACAACGTTCCCTTTAATCTGAGCGCCTGTCGGGTATTTATCATAAATGTCGGCCCAGGGGTTATCGATAATTTGTTTTAAACCTAAAGAAACTTTTGAGTTCTCTTTGTCAAAATCTAAAATCAACACATCAATTTTGTCCCCAACGTTGACAATTTCTGAAGGGTGATTGATTCTGGTCCAGCTCATATCAGTAATGTGTAACAGCCCGTCAACGCCGCCTAAATCAATAAACGCACCGAAATCCGTGATACCCTTCACAGCTCCTCGACGCTTTTGGCCCTTATCTAATTCAGCCCACAACTTATCACGCATTGTTTCCCGTTCTTTCTGGACAACTTCCCGTCGAGATAGGATCAAATTGCGGCGCAGCTTATTCATTTTAGCAATTTGGAAAGAAAATTTATTAGCGATGATATCCTGCGGCGGAACGCCTTTGAACGCTGATAATGACATCGGTAAAAACGCCTCGATGCCTTCAACGTCAACGATAAAACCGCCTTTAACTTGCTTAAGAACGGTTCCATCGACGATATCACCTTCATTAATCGAATCACCCAGTTTCATCCAGCCCTTTAATTTCTCAGCTTTAGCGTGTGATAAAACTAAATGTCCGTCTTCATCTTCAACAGACTCGACTAGAACATCAATTTCTCGACCTAATTCGATCGTGTCTAAAGACCGAAACTCTTCAATCGAGATAAAACCTTCGGATTTGAAACCAATGTCGACAACGACTTCTTTGTCGTTTGACGCGACGATTGTTCCTCGTACAATCTCTCCTTCCTTGATTTCACGGAAAGTACTTCCGTAAAGTTCTTCCATCAATGCTTGATTGTCTTGATCCATATTGTTATTTACCTCATTCCTTTTATTTTTTTATATAATACAAAAGCATTATATATTCTATTTTCTGAAGTACACAATTATCGCAAAATTTATAAATTTGTCAATTAAAATATATCTTGCCCTGAGAACTATTATAACCATGCCATTTCAGCTGTAAAAACTTACAAATTTGCTTCCTTCAACGCATAAATATTTTGCATAATTCTTTCCGCTTTATGCTGGTAATCTTTTCCTTTAGCAAAAAATATCGGCTTCCCATAAGAAACTTTTATCAAATGCCGTCTCAAACTTTTTGAGCCCGGCGGCAACACCTTTTCCGATCCTGACACATACACAGGAATGACCGGCACCCCGCTCAGGGTTGCCAATAATCCAATTCCGGGCTGAACGGTCTTTTCTTCCTTGTGTCCTTTCCGCGTTCCTTCTGGAAACATCAGCAATGGCTTATCTTGTTTAAGAATATTCAAAGACATACGAATAGCTTTGACATCCGATGAATTCCTTTTGATCGGAAACACATCTAAATGTCGCAATATCCAACTCATCACTCTAGATTTAAACAGCGTATCCCGCGCAATAAAATTTAACCTCCGCGAAGTTGAAATCGGGATAACCATTGGATCCAGATAGCTTTGGTGATTGCTCGCTAAAATAAAGGCCCCTTTTTTCGGGATATTCTCTTTGCCGACAATCTTTAATGGGAAAAAAATAACATGAAGAAATCTGACAAGAGACCAGGCGAACCAATAAAACATATTTTATCCTTAGAATATACCCGGCATTGTTTAAAGAGAATTTACATTGGAGCTTGACGAGGATTTAATGAGATTAACCCGGAGAAAACAAATCATCGCAGTCTTACAATATCGCTCATTCTTACCGGCTTTATTATTTCTTTCGCAACAGCTCTTCACCAAAACGGATTAACTCGACAGCGCGTTTCTTTGTTTTCGCTTCTGAATAGGCCCGGACCAAAGGTTCCGTTCCCGACGGGCGCAGCATTAGCCAACTGCCGTCGTCACAGACAAGCTTGATCCCGTCGTAGCCCTTAACATTAACGACTTTCCTGCCCAACAATGTCGTAATTTCACGGATTTCTTTTTCATGAAAACGGCCTTTTCCTGAAGGCAGGTCACAACGCTCATAATAATAGCGGCCAAATTCCTTTTCCATGTCATCGAGTATCTGCTTGATATTCTTTTTCTCGTAAACCATCATCTCGACGAGCAACAACCCTGCCAGCGTGCCGTCACGTTCCGGAATGTAATCCTGAACACCCATTCCGCCAGCTTCTTCACCGCCGGCCACAATATTTTTTGTGATCATCAGTTCAGAGATATACTTGAAACCGACGGGGGTTTCATATAGCTCCAGGCCCAACTTCTTGGCGATATTATCCATCATCGTTGTCCCGCAAATGGTTTTGACAATGCCGCCTTTGCGCCCGCGGTTGCGGACCAAATGAAGGACCAATAAACCTAAAATCTTTTGTGGGTGCAGATACTCGCCCGTCGAGTCGACAGCTGCAATTCGGTCAGCGTCCCCATCTAAGATCAATCCAATATCAAACTTTTCTCTCTTCACTCTTTTAAGAAGCTCTCCGACATACGCCTTGACCGGTTCAGGTTTGGCCCCGCTGAAATAGGGATTAATTTCCGAACGCATTAAAGAAAGTTTCAGGGATGTGCCTTTAACGGCGTCTTCCATCAACGTGCCGCCACTCCCATGCATCACATCCGTTAATATTTTAAACTTGGCGTTCTTCATTTTTTTTAGGTCAAGGTAATGACGCATAAACGTCATATAATCTTTCTTAAAGTCGTGCATGACGATCTTTTTCTCATCAAGCGCATCCTCAAGGGGCATTTGCTTAACAGGCGTTTTAAACAAATCATTCTCGACTGTTGAAGTGATATCCGTTCCAGCACCGCCGCCCTGTTCCGTCTTTATTTTTATACCGTTGAACTTAGCCGGATTATGGCTGGCTGTTATCATCACGCCGGCCACACTCTTCGTTGTGACAACGCCATAACTTAAAGCCGGGGTAGGGATGTCGGCATCCGACAAATAAACCTCAATACCATTTTTTGCCAGCACACAACCAACTAATTCAGCATATTCTCTGGACAAAAAACGCGTATCATAACCAACCGCGACCTTTTTCGGCTGCCCTTTAACTTTCGGCTTTAAATCCTTTTTAACCCAGTTACTAATCGACTGCGCGACCACTGCGACATTTTTAAAGGTAAAATTATCAGAAATAACACCTCGCCACCCATCAGTGCCAAATTTTATTTCTTTGTTTACTTTATTTGCCATATCTAGCTCCTCTCAAAATTAACAACTTCATACAAATGATGTTTTTTGATATATTCACATACAGCCGGGGGAACCAAATAATGGATGGAGTTTCCTGAAGTCGTCCTTTTACGGATATACGAGGATGACACATCCAGTCCTGGCATGGTAACCGAACTAACTTTTATTTTTGATTGCCCCTTATCCATCCCAGGTCGGTTCACAACAACAAATGAAACAATTTTTAAAATCTCGTCAATATCCCGCCACTGTTGCAGCGTCTCCAAACTATCTTCGCCGATGATAAAGAAAAACTTAGCGCCTTCCGGATATTGAGCTTCAAAGAAACGGACGGTATCGATGCTATACGATTTTTTACGCCGTTTTATTTCATAGTCGCAAATATCGAAATAAGGGTTATCTTCAATCGCTAACCGGACCATGCTGTAACGGTGTTTGGCTGAAATGACATTTTTTGTTGATTTATGTGGCGGCCAAAACGACGGAACAAAAACAACACTATCTAACCGTTTTTTTTCCAAAGCCACTTGGGCTATTGCCAGATGCCCAATATGGAGAGGATTAAAGGTGCCGCCCAAAATCCCAATACGCTTCACGTTCGAATTTGTCCTTTTCCTCTAATACAATATTTATAAGTCGTTAGCCCTTCCAACGCCATCGGCCCCCGAACATGCAACTTATCGGTACTGATCCCTACCTCCGCACCGAACCCAAACTGATACCCATCGGTAAATCTCGTCGAGGCATTGTGGTATAAACAGGCTGAATCGACAGACTTAAAAAATTTCTCTGCTTCGCTTTTGTTCTCCGTGACAATCGCGTCCGAATGACGGGAACCATATGTATTGATATGAACGATGGCAGCATCTAAATCCTTGACAACCTTTACGGACAAAATCAAGTCAAGATATTCTGTTGTCCAGTCCAGTTCATCAGCTTTGTTTGGCTTGTTCTTAAGGATGCGCCTCGTTCGCGAACACCCCCGTATTTCAACACCTGCCGCAGTCAGATGCTCAAAGACTATGGGTAAAAATTCCCCTGCGATCCTTTCACTCACCAGCATTGTTTCCATGGCATTGCAAACTCCGGGCCTTTGCACCTTCGCATTAACGCATATATCCACCGCCATGGCTAAGTCCGCTTTATCACTCACAAAGGTATGACAAACCCCCTTGTAATGCTTCACAACCGGAATACGCGAGTTCTCGGCCACAAAACGAATAAGACCCTCACCACCACGAGGAACAATCAAGTCGACATATTGATCCAGACCCAGCATAATGTGGACCGCCGCTCTATCTGTAGAATCAATCAATTGCACCGCTTGATAAGGAATCTCCGTTTGTTTTAAAGCATCGCGTATTAATTTAAAAATAGTCTTATTAGAATAAAAGGCTTCTTTGCCACCCTTTAAGATCGCCGCGTTCCCGGACTTTAAACATAAACCAATGCAATCACTCGTCACATTCGGTCGGGATTCAAAAATAATGCCAATCACACCGATGGGCGTCCTGACTTTCTCAATGATCAAGCCATTCGGCCGTTCAAATGTTTCTAAGACGTCACCAACAGGATCCGCCAGCGCAGCCGTATCTTTCAGACATTTTGACATTTCGATAATGCGTTTATCATCAAGCACCAAACGATCGACAAGGGCCTTAGGATAATTCTGCTTCCGGGCCGCCTTCAAATCTTTCTTATTTTCTTTAACAATGAAATCCTGATGATCAAGGATAACCTGGGCCAAATGCTTTAAAATCTTATTTTTTGTTTTCGTCGGGACCAAAGCGAGAGACAAAGCAGCTAATTTGGCGTTTTGAGCCATTCTTATAATTTGTTGATCTTTTGCTGTCTTTTTCACCATGATCGTTTCCTGTTGATTTGATGGAAGGTTAACTCAAATAAATCAAAAAGTCAATATACAAATAATTTTATTAATAATACCAATTCCATTAAATAATGACCAACTCCAATTCTGCTTTTCTCGACGATTTAGCGAGAATATCAGAATTAAGATAGAACAATTTATTAATGAATTTGGTATAAGAATAAAAATCCGGTTCTTTTTATTAAAATAAAGACTCACAACACCTTATCGTTGAGCTAAAACCAAGTTATCGCGATGGATCGCTTCCAGCTTGCCGCGTTTGTCTTTCATTTGATATAAATCGGCAATAGAATAATTCACAATACCCCGGGCAATCTCATGTTTCACCTGATCACAAACAACCACCACATCTCCCTGCTTAAAATGTCCTTTCCAACTCACAACACCCGGCAAGAGAAGGCTGCGCCGACCGGTCAATAGCGCCGCCTGGGCCCCTTGATCAATAATGATAAAGCCCTTTGGTTTAACCCCGAACGAGATCCAATGTTTGCGCGCCAAAAGCTTTTCCTTCTTCTCACTAAAAAATGTTCCGATCCGTTCACCCCCCAATACCCGGGACAGAACATCTTCTGTCTCGCCATTGGCGATGATGCAGGGAATGTTCGCGTGAGTCGCTATTTTAATCGCCTCAAGCTTGGCAATCATCCCGCCTTTTGCAATGTGTTTCTTCTTCGTTCCGGAAGCAATGCTCTCAATCTCGTCTGTGATCTCTTTAATCTCTTTAAAAAAATACCTGGTTCCGTCCTTGATATCATACAAACCCTCGACGTCAGACAGAAGCAGCAACAAATCAGCCCCGATCAGACCCGCAACCAGGGCGGACAACCTGTCATTATCGCCGAACTTAATTTCTTCGGTTGAGATGGTATCGTTCTCATTTACAATCGGAACAATCTTGTTCGAGAAGCAGGCATTTAAAGTGTCACGCGCATTGTTATACCGAGTACGATTGTCAAAATCATCCCACGTTAACAATATCTGAGCGCAACAACTCCCATGTTTCTTAAAAAAATTAAGATACTTATTCATTAAAATGGTTTGACCCGTCGCGGCCAAGGCTTGCAATGTGGCCAAGTTCGCATTGCGGGTCATGTGATTCATCGCCCCCATTCCAAACACAATCGCTCCGGAACTAACCAATACCACATCGATATTCTTTTGCCTGGCCTGACAAATCTGTTCGACCAAAGACCGCAGGCGCGCCACACGCGGTTTCATCCTGTACGTGGCGATGACACTTGAGCCGACTTTGATAACAACCCGTTTTATTGGTCGCGGGAACTTTCTTGGCATAATATTGCTCGCAGTTTCTCAACTAATTCATCTAATCCAATCTTATCCTTCGCTGATATCTCAATGATATCCTGCTTATATTTCGCATGAAATCGCTGAATATGTTCCTTTGCTTCAGGCAGATCAACTTTGTTGGCCACGACCAGTTTATGCTTTGCATTGAGAATATCACCATATTCATTAATCTCATGATTAATTTTCTGGTAATCTTGCAAGGGATCGCGCCCTTCTGATCCAGCGATATCAACCATATGGACCAGAATCTTGGTTCTCTCCGCGTGTTTTAAGAAACGATCACCCAAACCTTTGCCTTTATGCGCACCTTCAATGATACCGGGAAGGTCTGCGATAATAAAACTGTTTTCCTCATCAGGAACAAATCCTAAGACAGGCTGTTTGGTTGTAAAATGATATTGAGCGATTTTCGATTTAACTTTAGAAATTTGAGAGATTAAAGTTGATTTGCCTGCATTAGGAAAGCCGATAATACCGACATCAGCGATGAGTTTTAATTCTAAACCAATCGTCCTTTCTTCACCTGGCCTTGGTGGCTTTGACCCTTGTTTATGAGCATTGCCCCAACCACCCCGGCCCCCTTCAGCGACGATGATGGATTGTTGATCGTCCGTTAGATCTTTTATCAATAACTTTGTTTCATAATCCCGAACGATCGTGCCGCGAGGAACACGCAAGACACTGTCTTTTCCCGTACGGCCTGTTTTGCCCTTGCTGCTCCCATGACCGCCGTTAGCGGCTTTATAGTGTTGTTTATAGCGGAAATCCAATAGTGTTTTGATTCGCCCATCGGCGATGATGACGATTTCACCGCCATTCCCACCATCTCCACCGTCCGGGCGGGCATGACGCATGTGCTTATCACGATAAAAGCTATCGCAACCTTTTCCTCCTGCACCAGCTTTAACAAAAATTCTAGCCTCATCAACGAACATAGACGGTGCGCTACTTAAGCGGCAATTTTTTTAATGGTTAACGATGTTAATTTCTGACGGTGGCCATTCTTAACAGCCGAATCTTTACGGCGACGGTATTTAAACGCGATAACTTTATCATCCAATATCTGCTTATTGACATCCGCCTCAACTTTAGCCCCGTCAACATAAGGTTGTCCAATCCGAACATCCCCATCTTTTTCCAGCAACAAAACTTTCTCAACGGTCAATGAGTCCCCTGCTTCTTTTTCTAAACGATCAACAAGAATCACATCGCCCTCTGACACTTTATACTGCATTGCCCCTACTTCAATAATCGCATACACAATAACTCCTCCTCAGCTTATATTCGAAATGTGCGTTTCAAATTTTGACAATATTTACACAAGCCCAACCAGGTCAAATCCCTGGACCCAAATGATAAAATGTTGGGAAGCATTTATTTTAGTGGTATTTTTATTTTTTTCAACAAAAAAAAATGGAGGCTAAACGATCTTGACTTTTCCACGGCCATCACAAAAAGGGCACTTTCCAAATGAAATGGACTCAATCGTCTTTCCGGTCCTGGCCCTGGTCATCTCAACCAGGCCCAGAGGCGAAATGCGGTTCACTTCTGTTTTGGCCCGGTCTTTTGTCAGCGCGCGTTTTAATGCGTCTAGAACCCTGCGTTTATGATCCTCCCTGGTCATATCGATGAAATCAATGACAATAATACCACCTAAATCCCTTAGGCGCAACTGTCTGGCAATTTCAGGGACAACTTCCATGTTAACCATAAAAGCAGCTTCTCCAGGAGAGGCCTTTGTCTTAAACTTCCCGCTATTGACATCAACAACAATCAAACCCTCGGTTTGCTCAATAACGATGTACGCGCCAGATCTCACGGGAACGTTTATATCATATATTTTATTAAGTTCGTTAGAAACATTCTTTGCGTCAAAAAGGGATTGGGAGCCCTTATAATGATGCAATTTGTTTAGCATTTGCTTTCCAATTAATGTTTGAATAAATTTCTTTATCTTATTGTATTCGGTTTCATCGTCGATGATCAGCTTGCTGATGCGGTCGGTTAAATTGTCACGAACAATTTTCCACATCAACTCGCCTTCTTCATAAATCAAAGCCGGCGCCTTTTCCCGTTCCGTTTTCTTACTAATCTTCAGCCACATGTTGTAAAGGAACTTCGCATCCCGAACAATTTCACGCCTTCCTTGCTTAAGAGCTGCAGTGCGAACGATCAAACCGCCACTCTTCGCAAAAGAAAAATCTTTTATCACATCACGCAATCTTTGCCTTTCGTCCGAAGGCTCAATTTTTTTTGATATGCCCGTGTGCTTATCAAACGGCATATAAACGACAAACCGGCCAGGCAAAGAAACATGAGTTGTGAGTCTCGCACCCTTTTCTCCGAAAGGATCCTTGACCACTTGGACAAGAATTTCTTGCCCCACATTCAAATGATGCTCATTTGAATGATTTGACCTTGTTTTTGTTTCCTTTACCGTTTTCTTTTTTTTCTTCTTTAATATTTTATCAATCAGTTTACTCCGGCCATTGATCTCTTCTTCTATTAATGGGCTCACGGCATCTGTTAAATAAAGAAACCCATTACGTTCCTGGCCAATATTGACAAAAGCTGCGTTAATAGAAGGAAGGATCGATTCGACCCTTCCTTTATATATATTCCCTAATAATGATTGATACCGATCTACTTCTATAAAAAAATCATCTACTCGCCCATTATCAATAATGGCGACCTGGCGTTCACTCTTCTGAACGCGAATGAGTATTTCCTTTGGCACTATCCACCTACTACTTTCTTCTATATAAATTGCATCATAAATGCGAAACGAATTATTCTTCGTCTAACTGCGCTGTAACGATATGCGGAGTCAGAAAAATAATAATATCTGTTTTCGCAATTGTTTTTTCTTTCTTTCTGAAAAGATATCCAAAAACCGGAATATCCCCGACAAGCGGTGTCCTCTTGATAATGTCTGTTGTTTTATCGCGAATAAGTCCAGCGATCACCAACGTTTCCGCATCTTTAACCATAACGGTGGTGCGGGCTTCTTCCTTATTAATCAACGGAAGATTAATATTATCAAAAGGAACCGTTCCCGTCATTTCTGAAACGGTCGGAATGATCTCCATCGTGACAAAACCCGCATTGTTCACGTGCGGCGTCACCTCAAACTGAATTCCGATAGTCTTCCAGGAGAATCCGTTAACCTGCAATTGCGCCTGCTCTTCATTGTAGGAATATTGAGGGATAGGATAATCTGTTCCCACTTCAATATGCGCCGTTTTGTTATCCATGGTTACAATTCTTGGAGCAGACAAAATGTTTGTATCTGTGCGCGCTTTCAACGCCTCAAATACAGCCTGCAATTGAGTTAAATTCAAGGTCCCGTACGTGAAGTTCAAGTTCGCCTGCGACGTGCTCGGAAGAGTCGAATCCGGCCCGGGAAAGTTGTCCGACATGAAACGATCGTCTGCGTTACTCGAGAACGGCCATGTTGTTGGCCGTTTAGATCCTTGGAATGTTGCTTGCGTCAACCAATCAATCCCTAATTTGTCTGAATCATTTAACGTTGTTTCGACAATTTTTGCCTCAATCAGGACCTGCGGAGTGGTTTGGTCTAACTGTTTAATCACGTTTGCCATCAGGTCAATATTACTGGGAACATCGGTCACGATCATCATGTTCGTACGCTCATCGATATTGACACTCCCTCTGTCTGATTTCATTTGCTCAACGGATTCGACAATTTCCGCGGCTTTACCAAAATTCAGTGAAAACGTTTCAGTCACCAAAGGTTCCTGCTCCGCGAGTAAAACAGCATCTTCCCGACTCTTCTTTAACTGATCAACTGTCGTGACAAGAATGATATTACCCTTTTTTTCATAAGCATAACCGTATGTCTTAACAATGACATCCAACGCACGTTGCCAATGAACTTCCCGCAATTGAATTGTGACTAAACCTGTCACTTCCGGACTGGCGACGATGTTTACATCACTTTTGTATGCGAGAATTTTAAAAACATTGCGAATATCAGCATCCTTCAAATCTAAACTGACATTTCCTTCCTGATTCATTGTTACCATTTCATTCTCAGGAGTTTCTTCTTGATTCACTTGTGCATAGGTCGTGGACGTTATCGGTGCGAAAAATAGAACCCAAAGACTGAGAAGAACTAGGGCCTTCTTTAACATGTTATTCCTCCTTTTTAATATTCAACTCGTATTTAATTTTATTTTTAAATAAAATCACCTTTTCTTTTTCTATCCGGTGAATTTTAAATTGACCGACCTTATCGTTCTCCTGAACGATCCGTCCATTAATTATCGCAATATTCTTACCTCCGTCACCTAACATGATCCCTTCGAGCAATAAGTCCGTTATCGAGAATTCGTTCTCATATCTCACAATTTCACCCGTCGGCTTCACCAACGGCCAAAACGGATCACGTCTCCCTTTGTCGTCATAATTAAATTTCTCCTCACCTCCTTCAATATTATTTTGTGTTTCGTCCGCATTGACAGAGATAACCATGCAAAAAAATATTGCAACAATTGAAATGCCAACACTCGTTACTGATTTCTTTCTTATCATGTCTTTTTATCTTTTTTATCCTTATCATCTTCCTTAGCGTCCTCGACGATGATCGTCAGCAATGTCAGTTTTAAGGTATGCTCTTTAATATTGCTTGAACTCGCCAAAGAAAATGTCGATGTTTTAATAAATATTTCTTCCTGTTCCAACGAACTTAAAAAACGGCCAAAATTGTGATACGTACTCCGAGCCTCAATATAAATGGGTAAATAGTAGTACACTTTCTTGTCTTTCTCAAGAATTTCCGTCTGATCATCCGGTTCAGGCATGATGCGGTCAATTTTTATACCGTTTTTATCCGCCAAAAAAGATATTTTCTCGAGGATATTAGGAACATCTTCTCTTAACTTTATGTTTTTCCTGATTTCAGCCAGGGTCTCTTTCAATTCCTTTACTTGAATGCGGTAGTCTTCTATCCGCTTGAAATCATTTTCAACCCTTTGAATGTCGTCATTAAGGATGCTTATCTTAGGACTCAGTCCCATCAATGTCCCTAATTGCGGACCGATAAAAACAAAATAATCTAAAAGAAAAATCAGCAATAAAACACCGATAAAAAGATAATAACGATTCTTTTCATCGATATTCTGCAACATTTCCACATATTTGTTTAATTTTTCGTTTTTCATTTTAATTTCGTCGTCATGACGAAATCCGCAACTTCGATTAGCTTAATTTTTCTCCGTTGAATCGAACCTAAATCGATGTCAACAAACCCCCGCAGAAAGCCTGCATCTTTTTGAAGCTCAGAAGTAAAGGTGTGCACATTGATCATTTCTTTGTTTTGCTTCGATATCGCGCTCCCTTCAACAAACAGGACTTTTTTTGTTAATGCAATTTTACGAAGCCATACCCCTGTCGGCACGCTATCGCTGATCAGATTCAGCTTTTCTGACCAGAGAACACGGTTTCCCATGGTCATTTCTCTAAGAACTTCCTCTGTTCCCTTCAACCGGCGCATTTCCTTAATCACATTATCGATATTGGTTTTCTTCGGCGCCATCTCATTCCATTGTGCTTGTAATTTCTTGTGTTGATTAATTTTAGTCATATTCACAAACAATAACCCAATATGGGCAATAATCAACAAAATAAAAAAGCCCCCACCCAGACCGATGATAATTTCAAGCGGAATATTAAGCCCGCTTGATAACAATGACTTTTTTCTGTCTTTTCTTAAGTTCGACGGAACTAAATTAATTTCAATCATATTCGTACAGGGCCAGGCCTATCGCAACGCCTAATTTTAAAAATTTTTTATTAATGTCTTCTTGCGGCATGTCTTCCGGCAAACTCAATGAACTCAAAGGATTCCAGCAACTGATTTCAATCCCAAGATTTTTTTCTAAAGTCTCCGCAACCCCTTGCAACATGGACCCACCGCCCGTTAAAAATAATTTGTCAATTGGAATATCCTTCTCCGTTGAAAAATAATCAAAAGACAGCCGCAATTCCCGGATAATATTCATGGTTGCTAACTCACAAGCGTTTGAAACAGCCTGTTTCTTTGCTCCAGGATTTTTCTTGATCTCTTCGGCTTCCTTTAAAGCAACGCCAAGGGCATTACTAATCCTTTTTGTAAAGTCTTGGCCCCCAATAAAAATATCGCGGATAAACCAGGGCATCTTGTTAATCACGATCGTTAAATTACTGACCGATTCGCCCATATCCAGAATAGCGATCGCCTTGTCCTTTGACACATCGTCCTCTGTGATATCCAACATATTGATAATATTGATCTGCGCGATCGGATTAAGACCGATAAAATCAACATGATATCCGAGCTCCGACAATAATTTGACGCGTTGATCAATCAACTCTTTTTTAGCTGATGCGGCCATAACGTTCATCATTTTCCCTTTAGGATTAGGGTCCAGGATAAAACAATCCGTGTAAATATCTTCTTGCGCAAAGGGGAAATATTTATCGGCTTCAAGGGCGAACGAATTCCTGAGATCTTCAATGGACATAACCGGCATTTCAATAAAACGGATTAAGGTTCCCTTTCCGGATATGGCCGTGTAGACCGATTTAGAAACAGCGTCCAAAGAAGTTATAATTTTTTGAATGGTGTCAGCTAAACGACCGTCAATGACCGGTTCGATCGCCCAATTGACGAGTTCAATTTTATCGGCATGTTTGGCCAACTGGACCAATTTGCACTCGGCCGGCCCGATATCCAGACCGACAGAATACACTTTCTTCTGCTGATCCGGGATCAGTTTCCGAATCAAACCGAAATAGCCATCTAAAATATTAGACATAATAATCGATATTTATCCTTTGTATTTCATAAATATAAATACTATGAAGTATTTACAAAAATTACCAAATAATTGGTATTATATCAAATCCAGGCTAAAAAATAAGTTTTTTCAAATTTATTTTTCATGATCTTTTGATGGGTTCAATATGTCTATCTCAACACCACCAAACCCCGGTTCCCACCTCCCTGTGTTTTTGACCTATTGCATTAATATCTGACTGTCCAATGGCATCTCATGCACAACGCCTTCAACTAATTCTCTATCCGTATGCATACGCGTATCGGAACCATGCATATGTGATTGTAAAAGCTCCTCATCGTGTTCATCCTGCTTAACCAATTTTGTCTGAATTTGCACCTTTTCCGGTGTTTTAACCCGCGTGACCTGTGGTGTGAATTCTGATAACTGCTGTTTCTCAATGGACTCAAACTCTTGATTGACCTTATTGTTGCCCCAAATGATCACGCCAATAATCAGAATAATAAACACCACAAGTCCTGGCAAAGCCCCTTTGGACTGTCCGGAACAGTCCCGCCCAATCAATGCTGTTGTTGGCCTTCGCCTATCCATTAAACCCCTCCTTCTTGCCAGACCAGCTTATCCGTTAAATCGTTTGTAAACCCAACAAACGTGTTTAATGTCGGGAAATATGGTGGGGATTTCCCCATTAATGTCCTCTCATCATACACAAAATTACGGCCATAACCCGATAGTTGCGAACCGGTCGATCCATTAAAAAGTCCAAAAGCGCCATAGAACTGCGTAATGACACCACCCAATAATGTGGCTGTTCCTCTTGGGCCTACTCCCGTATCATTATAATTGTCCACGGTAAAAATGCCATTCCGTCCTAATACAATACCATGAATTTCAACATCATTCGGTGCCGAACTTCCTATCCGAACATCCCCGCCCCAGGAAAGAAGACCTAAAAGATTTGTATTACCAACCGCGTCTGGACCAGAGTATCCGGGATTACCCGGACTCCCTGAAGCAGCCGAATAATTTTGATATTTCAAATCACCACCGACAATAATATCCCACTCGCTGGAAACCGTAATTTCTGTATCTTGCTGAACGACTCCTGAAATCGAATCAACCTGACCGTCGACATAAATGATCGTGCCAACATCATCCATTCCATCAGGAACTCCAGTGTAGACATTCACGACCGATCCGTCATCAACAGACGTCGTATTATTGACTTGATCGACAATAATAAACATCGATCCTGTCGTTGGTTCACTGATGTTATAGGTCGCGTTGCCACTTCCGTCGACACCCAAAACGATGGTGGAATCACCGCGGATAAAAATTCCTCCTGTAAGATTTACGCCATCATTGGAAACAAAAATACCATTTCCAACAATATTCGTTCCTCCGGTTGCCTGATCCTGCAAATCACCTTTTTGAACAGATGATGGCAATACAATTGTGGCCTCTCCGCGAAGGAAAGAAGAGTTAAAGATAGGAACATCTGCCGAACCGTTAAAGTGATGGTCGATTAAAACAGGTGAACCATTATTATAGAACCTGGCTTTTGTCAAATGCTGGGATATGGCTCCATCAAAAATTCCACCCGGATTAAAAGCGAAGCTGAATCGTTCATTCGTATGGACAGGACCTTCAAAATTCGTTCTGTTCGTAAACCATACGGAGGAACCGCTGGGAAGTCCGTGGTGGTCGGTAAACAACGCAAATTTAGCGAAATTATCGCGTTGAACCCGAATGGTAAAATCACCCGAAATCAACACTTCCCGGTTTAAATTACCGCTCGTCCCACCACCTTCCACACGGTAATTATACGGAAAGTCCCACGTATCTGTCGAGACCGTGATCGGATTGCCTTTGGCCATGACGATCACATCATAGTCAAAAGTTCCTGTTGCTAGAGTTACCGTGCTCGAGGTATGTGTCGCTGATAACCCATCCGAAGCTAAGGTAAAGATCGGTGTTCCTCCATCCTCAGCATATTCAATAAGAAAACCTAATGAATCATTGCTGGCAACATAATTGCTCGCTGAGTTTCCAACGACCTGCGGATTTTTTTGCCCGATCGTCGTCGATAAATCCGTATTGATAAAATCATCCAAATTGTACAACCCTGCGTGTGCGGCGGCTTCTCCAATGTAGAAGGCTTTGGTCAAATCTCTTTCCATGCGTGCCAGGTTGTTTTCATTAACAGAGCGAAGCAGGAACATAGAACTTATTGATAACAGGACCAAAACAACAAATAGAGAAACTAAAAGAGCAGCACCTTTTTCGTTTTTTAAGATCACGATGATCACCCCCTATTTATTTCGTAAATATATGTTAATCGAGCTTGACCCTGTTACTGTGCGGCCATCATCAGCATTGGTTTGCGCTGTTGTTGTCACAGTGACCACATTCTGATCCGTGCTTAAGCTCGCTTGAAAATCCGTTACATTGTCAGCAAAAATATCTTCGCGCACGAGTCCATTTGAGCCGTCAAATACGCGGCGCACCAATTGATTGCTCCCGTTCATAGCGTATTCAAGCGATCCATAATCCCGCGTCAAACAATCGTTGTCAGCGTCCATACACGTCGAGGATGTGCAACCCCACGTCAATGGCGCGCCCCAGTTGGCTACATCGCCATTGCTATCGATCACAGATCCGTTTGCCTCGCAGAGGATCGGCATCGAAAATCCCAGCAGATCCGACATGCCGGGACCGCCTGAATTCAAAATCGAAACTTGCATAACCCCGTTCAAATCATCCCCGCTTTGTCTCAATTCTTTGGAAAGCCTTTGATTCGTTTTCCTCAAACTGTCTCGCAAACGGATTTGGGCATCTGTTGTCAGCCAACTTGTTTGGCTGGTTGACATCATGGTATAAACTCCAGCTGACATAGCGACAAAAATACTCATTGCGACCATGATTTCAATCAGGGTAATCCCCCGGTTCGACCTTATTGTTTTGTTGGCCCGTATTTTCTTAACGACTTTATTTTTCCGCATGTCAAACTCCATATCAAATATTGTACATATAACTAATAATTTCAACCGTCGAATCCAGACGGCCATTACCATTCGTGTCTTCTCCGCCATCTAATTGACCATTCAGGTTTGTGTCTTCTCCTATAATACGTCCGTTCTTTTGCTGCCAACAGACGACAACCGTAATCTCGAGTAAATCAACAACTGTATTGTCAACATAGCTCACGCCCATACCCGTCACACCTGGCACAGTAAAAGTCGCGTTGTGATAAGTCCCTAGCACAGTTGTAAAAACCGCATTACGGATGTCCTCCATGCGCGATTTTGCCTCCAAGGTCGCTATTGAGGAATTGCGGGCTAAATCATTGAGCTCTAGACACTTCACAAAAGTTAAAAGCATGCCGACAAACATCAAAACAAATATCACGGCCGCCACCATGACCTCGACCAATGTGAACCCTTCCTGTTTTTTGATTTTCATTTTTCCCTTCATCTTTCCTTCCTCAATATCACAGGTTCGCTACTATAAAAGGGGGGGACTATTATAGTCCCCCTCGCATCTCAACAATCTGTAACATTAACAGACATTAGGGCGCTGCTGCAGCCGTAAGAATACTGCCTGTGGTCATCGTAAATATACGGGTACCTGTTTGACCAGATGTTAATGGAGTAGCGACTAAAGTATAACCACCTGCAGCCCAAGTACAAGTATAACCGTAACCGGCTGTACCTAATGTGCAATAGTCTGCGTTGATATACGGTGGTGTTGCGCCAGTAAGATTGGCTACGGCTGCCGGGTAGTTTCCATTATTAGCCGTGGCAAATGTTTCTGCTGATGTTGATAGTGTCCGCAATGTACTTTGAGCTAAAGCCTCATTTGAGGATACTTTAGCCCTGAGTAAATTAGGGATGGCGATCGCCGCTAATAGAGCGATAATCGCGACAACGATCATAATTTCAACTAGAGTAAAACCTCTTTGATCTCTTCTTTTCATTTCTGCCTCCTGTTTTGAGCCACCTTCTACTTGATCAATTCCAGGAATTAAAATGAAATAATAATGACATTGCTTTAGCGGAATTTTTCAAGCCATTGGCTCATGGTTTTCATACTGCCATGTACTCTGCCTGTGCTTCAAAACATTACTAGAATTCTATTATCGACCCCCTTTCCGTGTCAAATCATATATATTATTTTTAAGAACAACTGTTCGATCTATTTTCTGCAACTTCAGATTGAATGGCAGGGCGGGATAGCACGCACACCACCAGAAT
Organism: Candidatus Omnitrophota bacterium; assembly: GCA_021108075.1. Lineage (GTDB taxonomy): Bacteria > Omnitrophota > Gorgyraeia > Zapsychrales > Zapsychraceae > JAIORP01. Next base: position 84,253 of record JAIORP010000171.1, read on the forward strand.
CGTCGGCATCTCCCTATCAAATTGTCAAAAAATCTATTTTTCACGATCATTTTCAATCTCCTAACACCCAAAAAAAAACCTACTCCTTCAATAAGGAATAGGTTTAAAATCACAAAAATACACTAAATTTTCGTTAGCGGCAACTGGCTACCCTTTTCAGGGCCCTGTAGTTTTGTGTCCCATCCTTACGGAAGGTTTACCTTTATCACCAGACGCTATTGCGTCAATTGAAGTATAACATGCTAAAGTTCGCGATGTCAACGTCACCAGGAAAAAAATTCCACTTTTTCGCCCAATCAACGTATTCTTTTATTGCCCCCTATACTATAAAAGCAGATCATAATAAATATTTCCCTTTTCTTTCCATGTTTTATGTGGCATAACTGTAAATAAACATGGCCTCCGTCATCCATCTTGTTCAACTTTAAAGGAGTATATATAATAATATGATTCATAATTATAAATATGACCCATTTCAACAAAAAGCGATTGATTTTATTAATCAAGGGCATTCTGTTATCGTCTCAGCGCCAACTGGCGCCGGCAAGACGGCTATAGCCGAACATGTGATCCACCAATGTTTACAAAATAATCAAAAAGTCATCTACACCGCCCCTATTAAGGCTCTCAGCAATCAAAAATATCGCGAGTTTCAAAAGTTGGCCAAAAATCAAGTCGGAATTTTAACGGGTGATATCACTCTCAACCCAACGGCATCCATACTTATCATGACAACGGAAATCTTTCGTAACAAAATTCTGACAGAACTAGCTATATTAAAAGAATATAAATGGATCATTTTTGACGAAATTCATTACATCGACGATTGGGACCGGGGGACCGTCTGGGAAGAATCCCTCATTTTTCTTCCCGACCACATGAAGATATTAGGTTTATCAGCAACGATTCCCAACAGTCAGGAACTGAAGAAATGGATTGAATCAATTCATACCCAATCCATAAAAATTATAAAGGAAGACCACCGCCCCGTACCTTTGCATTTTTTCTATCAATGCCAGGGGAAAATTTATGATGATTTAGAAAAAGTCGTCCATTATGGATATCGATCAAAAGAGCACAAACATTTATCCGGCCAAAAACTTCCTCGCTACGTCCACCTGAAGCCTAATCCATTGAAGCCGCTCATCGAAGATCTGTTCAATAAAGACATGTTACCCTGCATCTATTTTGTCTTCAGCCGAAAACGCACGGCCCTGCTGGCCGAAGAAATTCAAGATATTAAATTTTTAACAAAAGGACAAAGCGAGAGCATTCTCGATCATTATGACAATCTTTGTGAGCTCTTTGAACTGGAAGACGAGCCCAGCGCATTAGAACTGCGACCTTTTATCGCTCAGGGCATAGCCTACCATCACGCTGGAATGCTGCCGACATTAAAAGAGGTCGTTGAAAGACTTTTTACAAGCCGGGCGCTGAAAATCATATTCACCACAGAGACATTCGCATTAGGCATCAATATGCCGGCGAGGACCGTCATCTTTGATGAACTACGGAAATACTATGGCAACCGCTTTGCAACATTACGCACCAGAGACTTTTATCAAATGGCCGGTCGAGCCGGCCGACGGTCCATTGATGTTGAAGGGTATGTCTTCTGCCGGATCAATCCGCATTTCATTCGTCCGGATGAAGTCTTCCAAATGATTTATGGCAAACCAGAGAAAATCCAGTCTCAATTCAATGCGTCTTATGCTACGGTTTTGAATCTTTACCAACAATACCGGGATGATTTGATCCGGATATATCCCCGTTCATTTCACTTCTTTCAAAAACGCCGTTTTCTGCACAAAAAAGCCATCGCCTTGCTGAAAGGTAAAATTGATATTTTAAAAGAGCTTAAACATATTCAAAACAACGAACTAACAACAAAAGGCTTCTTTGCCAGTCAAGTTTACGGATATGAATTGGTGCTGGGGGAATTATTCTCTGAAGGCAATCTAAACACATTGTCCCTTCAGGAATTAGGCGTGCTTGCGCTCGCCATTGTCTATGAACCCCGTAAGGGAATCGTCAAACCTCAACCCACAGAAACAATCCTCAGGCTGGAAAGCATGGCAAAGTTGGCCATCAGAAAAATCCATAAACATGAAAAGACCGTTGGCTTGACGCAACTGAGCAAACGCTGTTATTTTCATTTATCGAATGTCCTGCTTGCCTGGATCAAGAAAAAACCCTTTCAACAAATATTAGAATACACCAATGCCGATGAAGGAGAGATTGTCCGGTACATGAGAATGACCTTACAACTTTTACGCCAAATGCTGGACGGTCCCATCAATGAACCACTTAAGAACAAGGTAGACAAATTGATTCATCTTATTAATCGGGGCGTTATTGATTCGAAAAAACAATTACGGGGATAGGAAAAAAACGCGGCTTAATTATAGGCCTCTTTGAAAAGCTTCTTCAGGTTAAACAAGTCTTTTTTTAATAAATTATTTTCATGTTTTAAAATTTTTAAATTCTCTTCAAATTGAAAAAACTCCGCGTTGCTGGCCGAAAGATCAATTTTATTAGTCTTAATTTTCTTTTTCGCCTTATTCAGAATGTCTTCTAATTCCATGCGATTAACACCCAGAGATTTAATGTCCATGAAAAAATTCTCGATTGTTTCTTTCTTTGAGATCTCCAATTGATGAGTCGTATGCCTCAACTTTTTTTCTTCGGTAATAAAAATCTTCAGTTCATCTTCGGCGATAACCAATTGCTGCTTCAAAACAATTTGCTCTTCTCGATAATTCGATAATTGCGATAATGGTTTATAGTATCGTTTTTTTAACGACTGTATTTCTCTGCGGATCAATTTCAGGTTAAACTCACTGTCCGTTCTAAGCTCTAACAAACGGTTTTTCTCGCTGACATAGTCCAGGTTGCGAGTTTTCTTGTCAATGATACTTTTTAATTGATGGATCTCATTCTCAAGATAAACCACTTCTTGTTTCATTTGGATGATATCATCTTGAAGCGTCATTTGAGCGTCTTCCTGGTCCTCGGTGTGCCGGGTCAGAATGTGCTGCTGTTGCCTCCGCGCCTCTTGCGCACGAAGATCTCTTTGATAGTCCTGGCGGCTAATATCGGATTGCTCTCGGGAGATCCGGTCCTCTTCATCGATGTCCTGTTGCGGGGATGGACTCTTTTGTTCCAGGCGCTCTAACTCTTGCTCAAGAAGATAAATCTGTTGACGGAAGGAATCATTTTCCCGCGCTAACCAACGGTTGTTCAGCTTAACTTGTTCGACCTGAGCCTTCAAACTCTTTAACCCGCACAGTAAGTTCTCGTCTTTATCAGGGTTAAGCCTCCGCGTTCCCGCAGCAGCGGAATGAAATCCCATCAGGATAAAAAGGATAGCGATGCAAGAAATGGTTTGTTTGTGATCATTCATAAAGAATTTTTTAAGAGATAACCGTCATGATGCTTAAGATCGGCATAAAAAGTGCGATAACGATAAAACCGATGACAATACCTAAAACACCAATGATCAAAGGCTCAATGATACTCGTCAATCCTTCAACAGCAGCATCGACCTGGTCATCATAAAATTCAGCGATTTTTAACAACATTTTCTCTAATTGCCCGGACTTCTCCCCGATAGCAATCATGCGGGTCACCATGGGCGGGAACACCGTGCTTTTAATTAAAGGGGTTGCTAAACTTTCCCCTTCACGGACGGAGTTTTTCACTTCATCAATAACTAATTCCAGGACACGATTTCCACTCGTCTTACCAACGATGTCTAAAGATTCCAGGATCGGAACCCCGCTTTGAATTAAAGTGGATAATGTGCGGCTAAAACGGCTTATGGCCACCTTTCGAAACAGTTCTCCGAAGATCGGCATCCTGAGAATGAAATGATCTATCGCGAGCCTTCCTTTGTCTGTTTTGTATAGCCGTTTCATTAAAAAAACAAATGCGACAAGTGCCGCGATAACATACAACAAATAATGTTTCAAAACATTGCTGATGTTAATTAAAAGTTGCGTCATCGCCGGAAGGTCTTTGTCGAAGGAATCATAAATACCAGCAAATGTTGGAACAACCTTAACCAACAAGACAACCGTGATGATAAGGGCCATGGAAACGACAACAGCTGGATAAATCATGGCGGATTTAACCTTGCGGACCAATTTTAATGTTTTTTCTAAATAACCGGAGATCCGATCCAACACAGCACTTAAGACCCCACCTGTTTCTCCGACTTTGACCATATTGACGAACAATGGATCAAAGACCGTTGGATGCTTAGAAAACGCCGCCGACAAACTGCTTCCATGTTGAATATCATCCCGCACCGTTGTTAAAACTTTTGAGAAATACGGATGTGATGTTTGGTCTTTCAGCGCATCCAGACCCTGCAAAATAGGAATCCCCGCTTCCACCATCGTCGCTAATTGCCGTGAGAAGATAACGATTTCATCGGCCTTAACTTTTTTTCTTTGAAAAAAAGATTTTCCTAAAGAAGATTCTTTGACTTCTGTGACAGAAATAATTGTTAATTTTCTTTTTCTTAATGTGTCCAGGACAGCGGCCTTATTCTCGGCGGATATCTTACCCGTAACATTCCGGGCGCTTTCATCTTTGGCTACATATTTAAAGGTTCCCATATTATTCTTCTTACCCTTAAAAAATGTTAATAAAAAATTATTTCGTTTAGCAGATAAAATCAGGCATAACTACGTTCAATAGCACGTGTGATTTCACTCTTGGTGGAAATAAAAGCGGCAATCTGGCATTGGGTACAATCTTTAAATTCATTTTTTATAGAGCCATCCATCGGATTGGCCATAACAATACTGATAATGTTTCCTTCCCTGGCAAAAGGCAACGCGCAGTATTCTAAGGCTTTATCTTTTGACACAAGACCAACAATACTCGGATCAATGGCCAATTTATCAACCGCGATATAGGGAAATTTTTTCTGTTCAATCAAAGCACAGACGACATCTTTCTCAGCGACATAACCCAGTCCTGTTAAAACTTCTCCAATAAATTGCTTGGATTCCTTTTGGATCAAAAGAGCATGCCGTAACTGTCGCTTGGCCAAGATGTTGCGGCCAACCAGAATTTCACCTAACCGTTTATTTCTAGAGTTGCCAAATTGTACTGATTGCATCATGATAACCTTCTATGTTGGATATATTCTAACCCAGAAGAGCTCTTTCGCAAAGGATGAACTGATATTTGTTTTTTACTTCCTATTGTTACAAACATATTTTAAAAATCCTCCTGAGCAACACTAATACTACTTTCAATTAAAGCATTTTTTTGCTTATTATGCAAAAAAACTTCTATCTGTCTAACGGAAAAACAAACGATATTAGTCTTTTGAGGTTACCCTGAGAACCTCTTCCAGGGAGGTAACACCAGCATAGGCCTTGTCCCAAACATCATCCCACAATGTATCCATCCCATTTGTTTTGCGGGCATACATCTTAATCGCGTCCGAGGATTCTCCTTTCAGCAACATCTCACGAATGGGATCATCGACCACAAGCACCTCGGTGATTGATGTCCGCCCCAGGTAGCCCGTTTGCCGGCACATTTCACAACCTTTACCATAATAAAAGACAGCCCCCGGGCGGGGTGTCATCTTCAGTTCTTCAAACAAATCTCCAGGCGACTCCAGTGGTTCCTTGCAATTCGGACAAATCTTTCGGCACAACCGCTGGGCAGTGACTAAAATAATACTCGAAGCGACCAGAAAAGGCTCGACCCCCATATCAACCAAACGCGTCAAAGCACCGGAGGCGTCATTGGTGTGCAATGTGGATAAAACAAGCTGCCCTGTCAAGGAAGCCTTGATCGAGATATCAGCTGTTTCGTTATCCCGAATTTCACCGACCATCACGATGTCGGGACTCTGACGTAAAATAGCCCTTAAGCCTTCGGAAAAAGTGTAACCGATTTCCGCTTTCGTCTGGATTTGAGTCAGGCCGTCGACTAAATATTCGACCGGATCTTCAACCGTTACAACGTTCTTGTCCGGGGTGTTCAGATCATTCAAAATGGAATACAACGTGGTTGACTTCCCGCTGCCTGTCGGACCGGTGACAAGGATCATGCCGAACGGCTTGTGGATACATTCATTGATCCATTTATAAGACTTCTCAGATATTCCCAGGCCCTCCAGACCAACCGACAGATTACCCTTATCAAGAATGCGCAGGACAACTTTCTGGCCAAATGTGGTCGGCAGCAGCGAGACCCGAAAGTCAACTTCACGGTTAGCAATCTGCAACTTAAAGCGTCCGTCCTGTGGAACTTGATTCGCCGTAATATCTAAACGTGACATAATTTTAATACGGACCGTCACGGCATTTTGATTTTCTTTAGGGATTGTTAATATATCCAGCAAAGACCCGTCGATGCGATAGCGCACGCGCATACAATCTACCATGGGTTCAATATGGATATCCGACGTCCGCTGCCGCAAAGCTTCTTTGATAATCAAATTCACCATTCGAATAATAGGGGCTTTTTCCCCTTCATCCGCTTTCGTGTCATCTCCGGTGACTTCGTCTTTCTCTGAAACAATTTCGAAATCTCCAAGCTGAATGTCTTTCGTGAGCTCGTTCACACTAGCCCTGTTTTCGGTACCATAAAAAACATCTAATGCTTTTATAATATCACTGGTCGGGCTCATAACCAGATCGACATCCCTTCCGGTAATATTTTTCAAATCATCGACCAAGAAAATGTTTAACGGATCGGATGTTGCAATTGTAATGGTATATTGAAGGGCCGATAACGGAATAATTTGATACTGCCGGGCGACTCTCGCAGATATAACCTCCTGCAAGGACGGATCAATTTTATATTTATTGAGGTTGATGAACGGAATGTTCAACTCCTGGACCAAAAAAGATAAGACGTCCTCTTCTTTAATAGCTCCGCTTTCAATCAAGGCTTTATCCAGACCGATGTTCTTCCTCTTCTGTATGATCCTTGCCTTATCAACATCTTCTTTCTTGATCTGCATAGCATTGATCAGTTTATCGACGACATTATCTCTTAAATATTGTGATGACATAAAATTATCTACATTTCGGTTTAAGGTTGAAATCATTTATAATCATATCTCAATCTTATTGACTAAAAATAAAAGTCCGGTCATTACTGTTCCGAGCCATCTGGAGCAGTGATCCGCAAAACCTCTTCTAAGGTCGTTAATCCCTGATAGGCCTTGATCAAACCATCTGCCCGCATGGTTGTCATGCCTTCCTTCTGGGCCTGAGCCTTAATCAGCATTTCACTTTCTCTGGCGAGTATCATTTCTTTCACTTTTGTGGTTAACAACAGAATCTCCGTGATACCGACCCGGCCTTTATACCCTGTGTTGAAGCAGGCCTTGCATCCCTTTCCGCGGCTCAGCTCAATATCGCCGTGCGGATATATACTCCGCAGACCAACCCGCCTGGCAACTGCCTCTTGCAGGATATACGTCTCTTTACATTTCGCACAAATCCTCCTCAATAATCTTTGGGCAATGATCACTAAGACGGAGGAACAAATCAGAAACGGCTCAATCCCCATATTCTCCATTCGAACGATCGATCCCGCCGCTGTCGTCGTATGCAAAGAACTTAAAACAAGGTGACCGGTTAAGGCCGCTTTTACGGCAATGTCTAATGTGGTGGCATCCCGAATCTCTCCGATCATGATAATATCCGGATCCTGCCTTAAAATGGACCGCAGGGCCCCGGGGAAAGTCAAGCCCAAAGCTGGTTTTATGTTGACCTGGTTGATACCTTTCATTTGATACTCGACCGGGTCTTCAACCGTAACAATATTTTTTTCAGGTGAATCAACAAAATTCAATATGGAATAAAGCGTTGTGGTCTTCCCGCTGCCCGTCGGCCCGCATGTCAGGATAAGACCATGAGGTTTGATCGAAGCATCCTTTAACCTTCTTAATGAATCCGGTTCGAAACCCAACTTCTCAACATCCAAAACAGCTCCGCTCTGGTCTAATATACGCAGACAAACTTTCTCCCCAATGATCGTCGGCAACACATTAACACGAAAATCGACGGAGCGGCCACCCGACAATATCGTCTTAAACCGACCATCTTGCGGCAGGCGGTGTTCCGAGATATCCAAACTCGAGATAACTTTTATGCGAGAGACAATGGGCGGCAATAAAACCTTGGTCATGCGGTCAATCTCTCTAATAATCCCGTCGATCCGGTAACGTACCCTCATAACTGTTTCTAGTGGCTCAATAAAAACGTCACTCGCCTTGGCCATTACGGCCTGTTGGATGATCGTGTCCGTCAATTTTATGATGGGTGCTTCCTCGGTAATTTCTTCAATCCCGCCCTGGTGCGAGGTGTGCTGCAAATCTTTGACAAGCTCCAAATCACCCGTGTCCTGAATATCTTTCATAATCGCGTTAAACGCTTCATGCGTGTCCTGAGGCGCTTCTTCCTCCTCAGCATAATACTTCTTAATCGTTTCAACGATATCTTTGGACTTACTGATAATCGGATTAATCGTATACCCCGTCAAGGCCTTAACATTATCAATCACAAAAATATTTAATGGATCGGCCATGGCCAGGGTTAAGTTTTCACCAATTAAAGAAATGGGAATAATTTGATATTTCACGGCAATATCTTTTGGAATGGCGGCAATGACGTCGGCATCAATCTTTAATCGGCTGATACTGATTGGAGGGAATCCTAAGCCTTCGCTAAGCACTTGAGTCAGAACATCTTCATCAATTAAATTCATCTTGATTAAAATTTTACTTAACTCTCCACCATTATTTTCTTGTTCGGCTAAAGCTCGCTGAAGGTCTTCGTGTGATATGAAATTATCACGAATCAATATTTCTTGTAATATATTTTTTAATGAGGCCATGCTTTACGATTGATAGTATTTCTCAATACATTGTTTGATATCGCTCGTTGTTGCGACAAAAACCTGGACCATACATTCCGTTAGCGCCTCAACGTCTTGCGCGGCCTGAAAATTCAGAGGATTTGCCATGGCAATAGTTAAACTCCTGCCTATTTTATCAATAGGAATGAGACAATATTTTAAACAAACTTCTTTGGGAACCGTTGATGTGAGTTCCGCATCAATTTCATAACTCGCCAAGGGCAAATAAGGGAATCCGTATTGACAGGTTAATGCCTGCGCGATATCCTTCTCCGTTGCATATTTCAATTCGACCAGAATCTCACCGATTAATCCCCCGTGTTTCTTTTGATACTCGATGGCATTATCTATCTGTTCTCTCGAAATGACGCCCCGCTCCAAAAGGAGTTCACCTAAAGGTTTAGTGGTTGTTTTCTTGAAATACTTCATACGATCCTAATAAATTAAATATTTTAATAATAATATATATAATAGTTAATTAATTGTACTATAGTTAAACTTTTGAAACAATTAAAAAGATTGCTTATATTTTGTCACAAAATGTAATTTTTCAATATATTTTTTATTTATTTTTATAAACCTCTATCCTTAGTCTAATCAAACACGAGTGGAAACCCCACGGGTAAACCTATGGTATGCTGCCCTTCGGGCTTAATAAAATTTCCTTGTTTTTGGAAATCCGCTTGTGCCTGGCTAAAGAACTGTCCTCTTCTTGCTGAGATTGATTAAAAAACCCATCATAATAATAAAGACCAAAAAAGAGGAGCGCCCATAACTCACCAACGGCAGAGTTAAACCGACAACAGGAAAAAGCCCGATGACCATCCCAATATTGATCACCACTTGCAATGTTAGAATAGAAACAATACCAACTGTTACCAGGACCCCGAACTTGTCCTTTATTTTTAAGGCGATTTTCAGGCCATTATGGATCAGCAAAAAATACAAGCAAACTAAAAAACATGTTCCGATCAAGCCCCATTCCTCCCCGATTACGGAAAAAATAAAGTCGGTATGCCTCTCAGGCAAAAAATTCAATTGATTCTGTGTGCCGGCCAACCATCCTTTGCCAAGCAGGCGGCCTGACCCGATGGCAATCTTTGACTGAATAATCGTGTAACCAGCGCCAAGGGGGTCGATATTGGGATTCAAAAAAACCAACAAACGATCTTTTTGGTACGGTTTCAAGAATCTCCAGCCGATAGGGATAAAACTGACACATAGGATGATAAAACCAATAAAATACCGGTAGGCTGTTCCATGAGCAAAACATATGACCAAAAAAATACCAAACAATAGCAATGCCGTGCCAAGATCAGGCTGCTTAAAGATGAGAAACATCAATATTGTCGTTAGCATAAAGGGCAATAAAATATCCCTGAATATAATTTGGGTGCGATTGATAAAACCAAAGGTTAAATTCGATTGTCGATTTGCATAATACCGCCCTAACAGTAAAATGACAGACAATTTTGTCAGCTCAGAGGGTTGGAAGCTAAGGGGTCCCACCTGAAGCCATCGCCTGGCGCCAAGCGCATGGCGGCCCCCGATCAAAACAATCAACAATAATAAAATATTTATGCCATAAAAAATATATGCGATATCATAAAAACGGCGATAATCAATGCGGCCGATGACATACATCAAAACAAGGCCCAGGATTGCCATGGCCAACTGATCCCAAAAGACCTTCTGGGGAACGCGAACATTCTGGCAGGACGCGCTATACAACGCGAGCAGTCCCATAGCCATAATAAGACTCGTAAAAATCCAAATCCGTTTTGTCCGGTTTTTTTCCATAATTTATACCAAATCCATTAATAAATTGCTCTATCTTAATTCTGAAAAGCAGAATTAATTTTTGTCATTATTTGATGGAATTGGTATTATATAAACATTATAACAATTTCATCGTTTTCATTCTGATCAACATCTCACGTGCAATCAAGTTCGCATTATGACTGGAACCCCCATGTTCCAAGAAGACACAAAAAACAATATCCCGTCCCCGCCCACTTGTATAACCGACAAACCAGGCGTGGTCTTCTTTATTCCCGGAAGTCTGCGCCGTTCCCGTCTTCCCGCTCACGCGAATGTCAGATAAATGCAGTTCATGAGCTGTTCCGGAAAACTCTTTGACGGTCGCGCGCATCCCTTGTTTCACAGCATCAAATATTTCACTGGAAATTTTCAGTTCACGAGAAAAATTAAAATCTTCAACATCATGATCCATAACGGACTTTAATACGTGCGGTTGCAAAATACGGCCTTCATTAGCCACGGTGGCCATCACATGAAGCAACTGCAAAGGGGTTGTCAGCAAGTCCCCCTGCCCGATCGAATAGTTCAGCGTGTCACCAGCATACCATCGTTTCCGACGGGAAAGAATGCCCCGGTTGCGGTATGGGACATAACCGCTCTTTTCATACGGCAAGTCAATATGGGTCACCTGTCCTAATCCAAACAAGTGTGCGTATTGCCCAATAATATCCGCGCCTAAAATAAGGCCGATGCGATAAAAATAAACATTACAGGAATGCCCAATGGCTTCAAACATATTCTGCGGCCCATGAACATGTGTGCATCGGAAATGACGATTACCGACTTCATGATATCCATTACAGATAAAAGTTGTATGCTTTGTTATTTTTTCCTTATCTAAAGCGGCAATCGCGACCAGTATTTTAAAGACAGAGCCCGGAGGATATAATCCCTGTATAACACGGTTGAGAAACGGTGACCGCGGATCTTTTGTCGTCCTTGTGTTGGGATCATAAGCCGGCGAACTAACCATCCCTAAAATTTCCCCATTGGCCTTATCCATGATGACAATGGCTCCAGGGCGGCTATCCAGCAAAGATGTTAAAAGCTGCTGCAATTTGACATCAATCGTTAATGAGATATCCTGTCCTTTTTGAGGCGCTTTATAACTCAACAGGCGCACTTGTTGCCCGCGACTATTCACTTCCACCTGAATCCCGCCTTCTGATCCCTTCAGGAAGGAATTGTAATACTCTTCCGCCCCCAGCTTACCGACGACATGAAGGGGGGAATAACCGTATTCCTGAAACCGTTCCCTATCGGAAAGGTTGACTTTCCCGACAAAACCTAAAACATGAGCGCTGTCCTTGCCATAGGGATAAAGCCGTTTGAAGCCTTTCTGAATCATCATGCTTGGAAAACGATATTTGTTCTCTTCAATAATGATCGCCTTTGCCCGGGGTATATTTTCAGCAACCGCGACCGGGGCGAAGGGCGCCGATTTGCGTTGACGATAACGTTTAATCAACTTCTCTTTATTCTTACCCAGCACATCACTGATGTATTGAAAGACCTGGTCGAAATCCGCGATATCTTGCGGAGTGACAACAACATCATAAGAAATTGTATTATCGGCCAGAACCATCCCGTTGCGGTCCTTAATACGTCCGCGCCAGCCTTCCAAGGGAACCACCCGTATACGATTATTCGTGCTCAATCGATAATACAGATTCCCCTTGAAGATCTGCACATAAAACAAATCACCGAGAATAACGATAAACAGGATAATTATGACAACACGAATAATTTGGAGACGCATTTTTCTAATTGTTTAAAGATAAATGGGGCTAAGAATAATGTTAGTAATAATTCGGGTACTAATATAAATCTGAATGCATCGACAAAACTGATGGCATCATTGGCTAAATATATAAAATATTGGACAAAAAAATTCAGAATCACACAAATAAACACGACCAAAAGGCGTGAAGATGGGGATCCTCGACGATAAACATGCTTTATGATCAGAGTTAGAGCGTAGGAACAGATCAAAAATGAATAAAGATTAAATCCAAACATATCCGCGCTGAAAGAATCCTTAATAAGCCCCGCGACAATTGCCGCGAAAAGAGAGGTGTTCCTTCCCATGGCAAGGTGAACGAATATAATGATAAGCATTAAAATATTTGGCATCCATCGTTCATCAAAGCAGTTGAAAATAATGAACTCCAAGACGTATCCAATAATAATAAAAATAAAAACAAAAAAGAATTTTTTCATATTATTTAATCAAAACCAAAACTTCTTCGACTTGAGACAATTGGACGGCTGGATGAACAAGACAGATAATGGAGCCGGACTGCTGATCATCTTCAATGTGAATAACTTCACCAATGACCAGGCTTTCCGGGAATGACGAACTTAATTTTGAGGTGATAACGATATCTCCAATATTGATCCGAGCATCTTCATCGACATACGTCATGCGACAAACACCCTGCAATGTTCCGGAGACCAAACCACTTTCTCTCGGCCGCTGCACCAGCGCAGCAACACTAAACCTGGGATCTGTAATCAAAATAACTTTACTGGTCTTATCACTAACCTCGGCTATTTTTCCAACAATGCCCTGGGAGCTAACAACTGCCATACCCTGCTTTATGCCATCCACGCCGCCTTTGTCGATCACAAAAGTGGCATTCCAGTTAGAGGGATCACGGCCAACGACATTTGCCCCGACAGAAGAATAAATTAATTCCCGTTTAAATTCTAATAAGCGTTCCAAACGGGCATTTTCAACAATGACTTCTTCGAATCCCACTAACCGGGCCCGCAAGACCTCAACTTCTTTCCTTAATTTTTTATATTCTTTGAAAGTCCGATGATAATAAACCATCTTCTTGACTTCATAAACGGGGGAAGAAAAAAAAATGACGGGCCCGGACAACAAATCAATAATTTTAAATTTTAAGGACGCGAAAGGATATAAGCGGCTAAAAACAATCGTAATCATAACCAACAGCAAAATAAAATAGACAATATTCTTTTGATTATCTTTTAGTAACATGATTCGTTGTTTGAATGGTTTGATATGATGATTCGCAACAAATGGTTAAAAGAAAAAAAGTGTGACTGTGACTAATTATTTATTTCAATTTACCTTTTGCGATGCAAAAATTAAATGCACAAAATAAAAAATTAGTTCCATCACACATCTTTTCGTATTCTGAAACCAATATTAAAAATCTAATTTTGTTGGAACAATAATCCTTCTTCTCAACCGTAGTGGCATATGCAACATCTGACCGGTGCCTAAAACAACTGCCGTTAAAGGATCATCTGCGATATGGACGGGCAAACCGGTTTCTTCGGCAATACGCTTATCTAAACCTCTTAACAACGAACCACCTCCCGCCATAACAATGCCCCTGTCAATCAAATCAGCTGACAACTCTGGAGGAGTCTGTTCTAATGTTGATTTTGACGCATCAACAATAGCCTGAACGGGATCTTGCAATGCTTCCCGAACTTCTATGGATGTGATTGTAATGGTCTTCGGTAAACCAGCAATCAAATCACGACCGCGCACATCCATATTCAATTCTTCTTCTAACGGATAGGCTGACCCGATTCGAATCTTAATTTCTTCAGCGGTTCTTTCGCCAATCATCAAATTATATGTTTTGCGCAGGTATTCAACAATCGCGGCATCCATCTCATCACCGGCAATGCGGATGGATTTGGCGTAGACCAGGCCCCCCAGGGAAATAACAGCGAATTCCGTCGTCCCACCCCCGACATCAATGATCATGTTACCCGCGGCTTCTTCAACCGGCAAACCGACACCGACAGCCGCAGCTTTAGGCTCTTCGATCAGTTCAACTGACCGGGCCCCTGCCCGTTCCGCTGAATCCCGAACCGCTCTCTTCTCAACAGCCGTGATCCCGGAAGGAATGGCAATAACCATGGCAGGACTTAATAAGGTCTTTCGACGATGGACTTTTTTGATAAAATACTTCAACATCGCTTCCGTAATCTCAAAATCAGAAATAACCCCGTCTTTCATTGGTCGAATAGCAACGATATTTCCAGGTGTACGGCCCAACATTTTCTTTGCTTCCTCACCAACAGCTACGACCCGGTTTGTATCTTTCTCAATAGCGACAACCGAAGGCTCACACAGAACAACGCCCTCCCCTTTAACAAAGACCAAAGTCGTTGCCGTACCTAAATCAATGCCAATATCATTAGAAAAAAGACCGAGGATGTAATTAAACATTTTCCTGAAAAGTCTGAAGAGTTTTTGTAACATGAATATTTCCTTTAGGATATGGGTAGGCAAACTTTTTATATAATATCACAACTGTGTGAATTAAAGCTGTATCTCGTATTTCATGAAACATATCTCGTCGAAATATTTTCGCTTCACCAGACACAAACGACGCTTCACACATTCAGGTCCCACACACTTATTACGATGATCAGGTGTCAACAACTTAGACGTGAATGACATAATATGAATCTTTAAATAGAAATTGATTTTAAGTTTTATAATACTATATGAAAAAAAATACACTGTCAATCAGTTTTTCATCACTCATTACGCCATTTTTTTCTTTGAGCGCATACTTCTTGCCATCAAATTATTTAGAAAGGAATGTGGTTGGCCGTTCACACGATATGGATGGAATTCAACAAACAATCACATGAAATGGACTAACGGTCGTTTCTTTGCAATGAAGCGTCAACATGCAAAATTTTAAAATCTTTAACAAAATCAGGGTAAGATTTTTGGGTGCATTCAATATCTTTAATTCGGACAGCGTGTTTTATCCCAAAAACACTAAAAGCCATGGCAAGGCGATGGTCATTATGCGGATCAATCAAAACATTCTCTTTGTACTCTTGTAACGGATGAATAATTAATTCATCCTCTTTCTCATCAACCCGCGCCCCTACCTTTAACAGTTCCTTTCTTAAGTCACTAATTCGGTCCGATTCCTTCACTCTTGCATGCTTAATATTTCTCAAACGTGTTTTCCGCCGGGCGAAAAGGGCTAAAATGGCCATGATCGGCACCAAATCCGGGGCGTCTTTTAAAGAAAAACTCCCTCCCTTTAAAACAAAGGGGCCTTTGACCTTAATGCTTCGTGATGTCTTTTTGAAATCCACACCAAGCGCTTCCAGCAGGGGAAAGATATGTCCATCTGCCTGGATGAGGTCATCAGAAAAAAATCCATTCAACGTCACGTCCGACTTTGTTAACACAGCGGCCGCCATTGGAAAAGCAGCTAAACCATAATCTGACGGCACATGAAACCGGCGCAACCCCTTATAAACCTGGTTCCCTTTTATCTGATACAAGCGAGCCTCCTTTTTATGAACACTGACGCCTGCCCGTTCTAAAACTTGCTGTGTCATGGTAATGTAATCGGAGGAAACAATTTTACGGCCGACCAATTTCAGCCGGGTATCAACACCCAACATCGGACAGGTTATCAACAAAGCAGAAATAAACTGAGAGCTCAATGAACCATCGATGGCAATCGTTCCCCCCTGCATAGATTGAGGTTTGATAACAATAGGCACACTCTCGACTTGTCCTCGACCTTCAATTGAGGCACCCATTCGCCGTAATGTTTCCGTCAAAAAATGGTTGGGCCTTCCTTTCAAGCTTCCCTCTCCGACAATCCGGCAGGGCTCATTTTTCAGACAGGCCAGGGGCAACAAAAACCGCAATCCGGTTCCAGATTCCTGAACATTGATACGGGGTGAAATCGAGGCTCTGGAATCGACAAAAACATTCCAAACGCCCTCTTTGACTTCCTGCACCTGTGCGCCTAAAGCAGAGGCTATTTGACGGGCAACAATGGCATCCTTACAATTGGAAGGGGATATTATCTGAGACCGCCCACCACAAGCGGCTATTATGAATGCGCGGATAGAATAGGATTTCGAAGCGGGCAAATAAATATGGCCACTTAATTCTGTCGTCGGGGAGACATGGAATATCATTTTTTCAAAACTACCAAATCATTTTTTCGGATTAACTTGCTCGAGAATGGTGGAAGAATATCAGCAGCCGACATGCTGGGTTGAATACGTGTAACTTTGATATCACCCAAATAATTTTTCCCCCGGTAAACAGATAACGTGTTACCAATACCGACGCCATCTTTCTTTCCGATACTAATGATAACAAAATCTGTATCACGGTCGACGCTGAGGACCCTGCCTTCAGGAGATTCTGCGGACTGGCTGATAACAATCCTGTCCAAAACAACTTCATCGGCTGACTGTTCGGTTTCGGAGTCTATCTTTTCTTCTGCGACGGGGACTTGGGAATCAGAGGCTAAAGGGTCTGCGACAACGGAACTCTCCTGTTCTTCGTGACCGGCTTGTTTCTTCGCCTTCGTTTCTGTTAACTTTTGTTCCAAATCAGCGACATTGTTTTGCAGAGAGGCCAGGTTTTCTTCCATTTTTTTCTTTACCCCTTGAACATCCGCTAATTCTTTTTGGATCTCTGCCTTAACATCCAACTCTATTTTTAAGCGCCCCTCCAATTCATCAATTTTGTTCTTGGCGGAAACGATCTCTCCGTTCAAACCTTCTTCCAGGTCTTCTTTAAGCTTTTTTGTTTTCTTTATATCTTCTTTTAATGTGAGGTTTTCAATCTTCAATTCCTCACGTAACCCTTCTTGTAATTCCAAATCATCGAGCAAGTTATTGATTCTTTCATCAGCCTCTTTATTCTTTTCTTCCAGTATCAAATTTTGTTTTCTCTTCTCTTCCAAGTCTTCATTTAGGATTTCCTCCGACGCTATGCTTTTATCCAAATGTTCTTGAACAAATTTCCGGCGTTCAATCTCTTTCTGGAAAAAAAATAAAGATATGGCTGTTAACGAAATGAGTAATATAGCGATAATAACAGAAAATACAATAAGTACTTTTCCGGATGAATTCATTTTTGTCATCTTGCATGTCCTTTTATAGAGTGAGTTAACTTTATTAATTACATCTAGTTATAGTAATTAGCAATTTATATTATATATAAAATAGACTATAAGTAAAGATTCTATTTCATCTTTTATCTTGCGCGGTAAATGCGTTACTTATGGGCAAGAAACTCGCGGGGCGGCCGCGAAAAGAACGCGATATATTTCTTTGAAAAAGGATGTTGCAAGGCAATCGCCTGGGCGTGCAATGCCAGTCGGGGAAAAGAACGGCTATGACCATACTTGTCATCGCCTAAAATCGGATGCTTGTGGTAAGACATATGGACGCGCAATTGATGCGTTCGTCCCGTGCGTGGGAACAGGGCCACCAACGTGCTGCCTGTCAAGCGCCGCACAACTTTGTAATACGTGACCGCCTTTTTCCCTGTTGAGTTGTAGCACACGCCCATTTTATCTTTGTGACGGGTATGCCGGGCGAGGGGATCTCTGATAACCCCCTCATCAAAACGGATATGCCCTTCGACCAATGCGATGTATTTTTTCCAGATCGTGTGCCGTTGAAATTGCCTGGCAATCTTTGTGTGCGCGATATTGTTTTTGGCCACGATGATTAGTCCCGACGTGCTTTGATCAAGACGATGAACGATTCCCGGACGATGGTCTTCATTAACACCTGATAATTCAACACTATGGTTTAACAGGGCATTGACAAGCGTTCCCGTATATTGTCCCGTCGCTGGATGCACCATAAGCCCACAGGGCTTATTCACAATGATAATGTGATCATCCTCATAAAAAATATCGAGCGGGATATCCTCGGGTTCGATATACTGCGGTCGCAAAAAATTTTTCGGGATCGTTATCCAAACATCATCCCCTTCCATGATCTTATGATGCGGCTTGACAACCCGTTCATTAACTTTAACATGTCCGTCAATAATCAATTTTTTCACAAAAGTTCTGGAAGGAATATCCGCTAAGGCCTCTGCCAGATAAACGTCTAAACGTTCATGCGCGTCTTGAGCTAAAACTTTCAATAGTTGTGACGGCAAGTTACACCCTCTTATCTGTCTTTTTTAAAACAATGGTCAATATCACGGCCATGGAAAATATGCCTAAACAAACATACTGATAAACGCTTAATCCGCCAAGAAGGACAAAATGATCCGCACGGGCAAACTCAATAAAGAATCTCAAACTCGCGGCAAGATAAAGATATTTGACAAAAATAAAACCTGGTGTCATCACCTTGCGCTGTGACTTTTTCAATATCAAAAAAACACAAAATAGCCCTGCCATCGAATATAGTTGCGTCGGAATCAAGCGGGCTCCGTGCACGGGGAAATAAATCCCCCAACTCGACGCGTGCCCATAACAGCAACCATTAAGAAAACAACCGATACGGCCTATCGATTGTCCCAGGGCGAGATAGGGTGCCCCTAGATCAAGAACCATGAATAAAGGCCACTTTTTCCTGCGGGCGTAAAGGATCGAGGTTATTGTCCCGGAAACAAAACTTCCCTGCCAGGCGAGCCCTCCATGCTGCAGCATAATCATTTCTAACGGGTCATCAAGAAAAAAACTCAAATTCATTAAAATATAAAAAACGCGCGCGCCGAGGATCCCAAACACGACAACCCAAAAGACAAAATCAATGACATCATCCTTATTAATCCCTTTGCGATGGGCGTCTTTAGCTAAGAGGAAACTGCAGATAATGACGGATATGGCCAAAAAAACCCCGTAAGCATATACAGTGAACGGACCGAATTGACATATGGTGGGATACATATACTATTTTTCTGTTGAAATGTTAAAAAATTTAGATTATCTCTTCAATTGAAAACATTCAAAAGCAACCAAAGACGCCCCGATTGTAATCGCGCTATCGGCGACATTAAATACCGGCCACACCATAAAGTCTAAGAAGTCAATAACATATCCAAAGGCAATCCGATCGATTAAATTGCCAATCGCACCGCCAAGAATCAATGAGAACGCGATAATGTAAAGTCGGCTGAGGGCTTGATTATTTTGTCTATAGTAGTAGACATTGAAAATTAATAAGATGATTAAAAAGATAGGGATAACGATGAAAACAATACCCTGGTCTTTAAAAAAACCAAAAGCGATTCCGGTATTATGAACAAGCGTTAAGTGAAAAATTTTTTTTATAACAGGAATTGTTTCGCCGATGAAAAGTAAATTGGCAAAAAAAGACTTCGTTAATCGGTCAATCGCAACAACAGTAAAAGTGATCAACAAGGATATGACAATATCTGTTTGCGAGCGTTTCGGTCCCTTCATTATTTATGATGGTCTCATCTATTAGGCGGATTTAAAGAGAAGTTATCCTCTAGGATTATTCTTGTTTTCTAATTCTTCTTGATATTTCAAACAATATTCAGCATATGGAATCGCTTTTAACCTGGCCTTAGCGATTAATTTACTCGTGCCTAAGCAAACACCAAAAGTGCCTTCTTCTATACGCCTCAAGGCTTCATCTATTTTCTGCAAAATTTCTCTTTCGGTGGAAGCCAACCCTAAATTAAATTCGCGATCATACATATCTGTAGCCACATCAGCCATATGCATCACATGACCGGAAACATCTTTTGAATCATTCTCGTCAGAGCCCGGACTATGCGTCATGCTTCTAATATCGTGGATAAGATCTAGCTTCATCTTTATTAAGAGCTTTTTGAAGTATTCCATGTTTTTCTTATCCATTTTCTTCTGCTGCGTCATTGACAAACTCCTTTACGATTTCTGCGCATCGCGCACATAACGTTTTATGTTCCTTTACTTCACCTATATCCATCTTATAATTCCAACAGCGTGGACACTTGTCCCCCTGCGCTTTCACAATCACAATCTCCGTCTTCCCGAAAAATTCACTCAAACAATTTTTAATGTCTTCAACTTGATGAATCTCTACCTGTGAAACAATAAACGCGGCCGGCAAAAAGCCTTCGCGCTGCTTGAAATATATTTTATCGCGGTCACTTGCCGTCCGAATAATAACTTTCGCTTCCAAAGAGCTGCCGATATCACCATCGCGTCGTTTATCCTCTAACGCCTTCAAAACAAACGGTCGAATTGCCGTTAACAGTTCAAATTCTTTAATGATTTCTTCATTTAACCATTCATCCGGAATCGTTAGCCACTCTAATAAATGGACACTCGGGACCGTAAGCGCATCTTGATCTTTCGGCATCGATTGAAAAATTTCATCAGAAGTAAAACACAAAATAGGCGCCAGAACACGAACAAAATGGTTCAGAATATTAAAAAGAGCCGTTTGGGCGGATTTTCTATCCACTGATTTTGTGGAGGAAGTATATAACCTATCTTTTAATATGTCAAGATAAAAACTGGAAAGATCTTCGTTACAAAAATTGTATAATGTTTTGTAGACCTTTGAAAATTCATAAGATTCATATTGCTGGACAACCTTTTGCATCGTCATTCCGAGCCTATTAAGCACCCATTTATCAAGATCCAGCATTTGACTATAGGGAACAACATCAGCACCGACATCAAACCCGTTCAAATTTCCTAATAAAAAACGGATCGTGTTCCGGATTTTACGATACGCGTCAATGAGCCGGTCTAATATTTCTTTTGAAATACGAATATCTTCATTATATGAACTGGACGCAATCCATAGTCTCAGTATGTCCGCACCACTCCTGGGAAGAACATCTTGGGGGCTTATCACGTTTCCTAAGGACTTTGACATTTTTCGCCCTTGCCCATCAACAACAAACCCATGGGTCAAGACACTTTTATAGGGTGCTTTCCCTTCCATCGCAACAGATGAAATCAGCGAGGACTGAAACCACCCGCGATGCTGATCTGAGCCTTCTAAATACATATCAATGGGTAATTCTTGCCCCAACATATTCTTAGCAACGGCTTGATGGCTGACACCTGAGTCAAACCAGACATCCAGGATATCTTTGGTTTGGACAAAATCGCTCTTTCCGCAGTCAGGGCAGCTAAACCCTTCTGGAAGAAGATCTTTGATGTCTCTCTCAAACCATATATTCGTTCCATGATCTTTGACCAGGGCCGCAAAATGGTCAATGACTTCGGTAAACAGCTTATGCTGGCCATCACAACCACGACACTCTAAAGCGGGGATGGGAACCCCCCAAAAGCGCTGACGGGATAAACACCAATCAGGCCGGCCGGAGACCATCGAAGTGATCCGTTCTTTCCCGGCTGAAGGGATCCACTTAACGTTTTCCTGGATTTCTGCCAGCAAACGCCCTCTTAAGTTCAAATGATCAATTTTTAAAAACCACTGTTCCGTTGCCCTGAAAATAATGGGCTTCTTACAACGCCAACAATGGGGATAGGAATGACGAATATCTTCCTTAAATAAAATAACATCGCGTATTTGCAGATCTTCTATTATGAGCTTGTTCGCCTTTAAAACATGCTGACCTTGATATTTCTTCGCCTTTTGGGTATAACAACCCCGGTCATCAACCGGCATAATGACCGGCAAATTATTTGCCAATCCGGTTTCAAAATCATCCTGACCATGTCCTGGCGCGGTATGGACAAGACCGGTTCCATCTTCCTTGGTCACATAATCCGCACAGACAATCGGGCATTCCTCCAGCATCCCAAAGGGCTGCTCATAACGCAGGTCTGTTAAATGTTCCCCTAAAATACCCTTGATAACCTTGTAACGGTCAATCCCGGCCTTTTGCATAACATGTTCGGTTAAAGAACTTTCGATGATCAGAATTTCCTCATCTAAGTCGACCAAATGATATTTGAAATGAGGATGAACCGCAACCGCCACATTGGCCATTAGTGTCCACGGGGTCGTTGTCCAGATAAGGACAGAAACCTTTTTATGGGGCAAATCCAGGCCCAAGACGTCCGGATTCTTAACCTGAAACTTCACATAGACAGTCGGCGAAGAATGATCTTCATACTCGACTTCAGCCTCAGCTAATGCTGTCTCACAATCAAAGCACCAATTAACAGGTTTTAATCCGCGATAGACATAGCCATCCCGGTTCAGATTCGCTAAAGAATGAAGGATCCAGTATTCATAATCAGGGGTTAATGTCAAATACGGCCGATCCCATTCACCAAAAATACCTAATCGCTTAAATTGTTCCTTTTGTATCTCCACGTATTTTAAGGCATACTCATGCGCCTTTTTCCGAAACTCAACGCAATCAACTTCCGACTTTCTTTGTTTCATTTCAGCGAGCAATTTGTGTTCAATCGGCAAGCCATGACAATCCCAGCCAGGCACGTATATACTGTCAAACCCCTGCATGGTCCTGAATTTAACAATGAAATCTTTCAAAATTTTATTTAAGGCATGACCAATGTGAATATTTCCATTCGCATAGGGAGGACCATCATGAAGGATAAATGTCTTACGGTTTTCTGACTTCCGGCGAATCTGTTGATAAATATGATCCGTCTCCCATTTTTCTAAATAAGCCGGTTCTTTTTGAACCAAACCAGCACGCATAGAAAAAGATGTCTTAGGTAAATTTAATGTTTTTTGATAATCCATTTTTTAGTCATCCTTTAGTATCAGATCTCATCCTTCTATCAAACAACTTTAAACTGAGATATATTTTCCGATTAAAATCTGCCATTGCTTCTTCACTTGCTCAGGAACAACACCGGGATCTGTTACAATCGCCTCTTTTAATGCATCTTTAGCACTAAAATTTGTTAAAGCCCCAACTTTAGGGATAGCCTTTTTAATAATTTCTTTTGCTTTGGCGGCATTGTTTTGAAGATTCTCCATAATCATATCCACTGTGACAGAATCATGACCCGGATGCCAGCAATCATAGTCTGTCACCGAGCATAGTGACGCATAAGAGATCTCAGCTTCCCGGGCCAGTTTGGCCTCAACCATGTTTGTCATGCCGATCACATCCATGCCCCATTGCCGATACAGATGAGATTCGGCTCTGGTTGAAAACTGAGGGCCTTCCATGTTGATGTAGGTTCCCTTCTTATGAATGGTCACACCCTCATCATTACAGCACCCCAAAAGAACGTCGCGTATTTCCGGAGATATTGGCTCAGCCATAGAAACGTGAGCGACCACCTGCTCTGTAAAAAAACTTGATTCCCGGGCATAATTTGTTCGATCAACGAATTGATCCGGCAAAATAAAATCCAACGGTTTATATTGTTCTTGCAAACTGCCGACCGCTGAAATTGAAATAATGGCATCAACGCCTAATCTTTTCATTTCAAAAATATTAGCACGATAATTAACCTGACTGGGCGCAATATGATGGCCTTTTCCGTGTCGGGCAAGAAAGATAACTTCCACCCCTTCCAATAATCCGACGATAAAACGATCTGACGGTCGACCAAAGGGTGTATCTAAAAAGATAAGGTCATCCGTTTTCTGCAGTCCTTCGATATCATTTAACCCGCTTCCACCGATTATCCCTATTTTCGCCATGACCGCCTCCTTCATTATTGCAAAATACTATTTTTTAATCTGAAATCATACCAAATCCATTAATAAATTGTTCTATCTTAATTCTGAAAAGCAAAATTGGTTTTGGTCATTATTTAATAAAATTGGTATCATTATTGTGATAATTCTTTCGCTCTCTTACGCGCGGCTTTTATCGCGTTTTTGTAAACCAACGCCATCTGGCCGGCATGTAAAACATCCAAAGCCGCCTGGGTTGTCCCCCCTCTGGATGTGACCCGTTGGCGCAATGTTGCGGCATCCTCATGCGCTGACTCCAGGAGTTCCAGGCTTCCTTTGAGCGTCTGCCGAACCAATTGTTGGGCGACGTGTTGTTCAAATCCAAGTGATCGCGCCGCCGCCATCAAACATTCAATAAAGAAAAAAACATAGGCAGGGCCGCTGCCGGAAACCGCAGTAATACCATCCATCTCTTTTTCTTGCACAACGACGGTCGTTCCCACACAATTAAAAATCTTTTTCACCATGCCTAAATCTTTTTTCAAGGCGTGAGAACCCGCGCAAATAGCGGTGACGCCAAACTGGACCTGAGCCGGTAAATTCGGCATTGTCCGGACCACCCGGCAATGCGTGCCGATTCTTTTCGTTATATAATCTATCGTAATCCCGGCAGCAATGGACACAACCAAATGCTTTTTCGTTATAAAAGGCTGCAGGGTCGTCAAAAGCTCATCAAATATCTGAGGTTTAACAGCTAAAATAATGATATCCGACTGAGACAATAACGACTGGAGATCCAATGATTGAACCTGATATTCCCGCACCAGATTACGGCATTTCTTTTTATCTGGATCCGTTATATACACCTGATAGTCCTGGTGAATTCCAGATACAATAGCAGAACCCATATTGCCGGCCCCGACAAATCCAACGCTTTTTTGTTTCATTTTCTATAAACCATTGATCTAAAATAATATTTGATTTTGTAAAATCTTGACCAAGTAAATTATCATAAATGTCGTATGGAGTCAATCTTGTATTAAAGGTGAATAAATTTTATAGTAATCAGGAAAATCATAATAAGATTAATAGTAATTAAGACGTGATCAAACGTGTTGATGCCACTATGCCGCGTATTTATACCAAATCCATTAAATAATGACCAAAGTCATTATAATATTCTCGACGCTTTAACGAAAATAACACCTTTTAAAATAGGACAATTATACCAATTCCATTAAATAATGACCAATGCCAATTCTGCTTTTCAGAATTAAGATAAAACAATTTATTAATGGATTTGATATTATTTAACGTATTTGGTATTATTCCTGATTTGAATACATTTTCACAAATTCTTTCTCAAATGTCGGCCAATCAAAACTTTTTTCGGCTATAACAGACAATTGATCTCCCGCTTCAATCTTTTGATCGGGCAACGGTGACGTGTTGATGGTCTCTCCGCGAATATGCGCTAAGGCATTAAAAGGGATGTTCAACCGGCCAGAAATATCCAAGGCCGTTTTAACAAATTCCCCCCAGGTCCATCCGACTAGTTGAGCCGGCGATATCGTTTGAGTATTCGGCCCTTCACTGTTGGTCAAAATATGCTGAACAACTGATGATGAATGGGCATCCTGGCATTCCTGTACAGCGGCCAGTAACTCAAGATTCTGAATGATCCCAATGGCTTTTTTGGAAAACATCCATTGATTTTTCGGTTCAACAAGAATATAAATGACCTGTGCATCCTGACCGGCAAAGCGCAACACCAGATCAACAAGACGCGACGTCGCCAAGTCTGACTCAGGGGTACAAGCATCCGCAGGAAAAATCAAAACGCATTTATTGTCCTGCAAAGCGGCCTGTTCGTATGTGCGTTTTTCATGACTGTATCCATGAATAAAATGAATTTTATTATGTTTGGCTAATAGGGTCGGCGACAGCTCCGTCATATTGCTGTCAATAATGCAAATGCCGACATCCGGTTCCCGGGAAACGAGCTCGTGCACAAACAATTCAAAATTTTCTCCTGGATAATTAAAAATCACGTACCCATCTTTGTAGGGATTCTTCAACATGCCCAACCTCCTTTGATCAGCAATATACTGCTTTAAATCAACAGCATGACTGATCACAACGCCCAAACAAGCCATGCCCATTATTCCGAATAACATTGTCAGGATTCTTCCAGCTGTTGTCTGTGCCGGCGCATTCCCGTATCCAATGGTTGTTTCGGTTTGCCAGACCTGCCATACCGCCTCAACCCAAGAAATATTTTCTGTCACCTTTATCCCCAGCACAAAGAGAGCTGAGATGATCAATAGATACAAAATAAACTCAACCACGACCAAGATGGGAAGCGGCAAGTTATTTTTACTCCTAACTTTTAATAAGAGCCAGCGGGCAAACATCTTATTCCTCCTGACGCACAGGTTTTCGGGAAAGTTTAAAACGCGTCGTTGACGATAAAGCACATTTAAAACAGTGACGGGACCAATCGAAAAAGGATACCCCCTCAAGACATTATCGTCGTACTCCGCATATTTATACCAATGCCATTGAATCTCCTCGGAGCAAAGCTCAGAGGCATTCACTCCATTGAATAATGACCAAAACCGATTCCGCTTTTCTCGACGCTAAGGCAAGAATATCAGAATTAAAATAGAACAATTATTTAACCCGGAAAACGCAATGGGATCTAAAACTCGTCGCAATTGCTCCGTTACTCCCGGGGTTAATGGATTTGATATTACGGCCGGCTGACCGCCATACAGGCCATAAAAAGGCACACGCCAATCAATAAAAATATTATAGCGGATCATGAATAAAATCAACCTTCGGATTCAATATTTCCTGCATGATAAATTCCAGGGCTGAAAGAAACCGTTGGTTGACCATATCCGCGTCCATATCTATCTTCGGCAAAAAAGGCTGCCATTCCAGCGTGCGGATATTATAGATGGCGGCATTTAATGGTTTGTCGCCAAATTCTTTTTTAAGAAAATAATAATAGAGTGGCAATTGGAATGATCCAAATTGGTCTTTAAGGACTTCCCTGGAAAGCGGCATATTGTTAAGCGGGGTCATGTTCTTTTTTATTGGCTGAGCACTGCCTGTTTTATAATCAATGACCATGATTGATCCGTTTTGCATTTGATCAATGCGATCGACGATATAATTAAACGATATGTTTCCACCGGATAATGGAATATGATTGCGGTAGCGTTTCTCAAGGCACAAAATCTTTTCAACCTTCCGGTCAGGGCTTTGGTCTTCATATGTCAATAAGCGCTGCAAACGTTCCCGCAAGACCGCTTGAAGCAAAAATGAATCTGATTTAAAACTTCGGTCAAAAACATCTTTAAACAAAACCTCGAACAATTCAAAGAATCTTCTTCTAAAGACATCATCAATGACGGGCTGCTTGCCGATAAAAGGCAAGTACGCCTTTTCTAATAATTCATGGATAAACGTTCCAACTTGTTTCGACTCCGGCTCATCCAACAAATCATCTTTTTCTTTCACACCCAGAACATAGGCGAAATAAAAATCAATCGGATTCCGCACGTACATATTCAGGCTCGAGGCGGAATAGACATGCTGACGGAGAAATTCGATCATAGCCGGAGTCTTTTTGACAAAATAGGGCTGAGCGTCAACTGTGACAGAAAATTCCGAACGGACAACAGGCAAAACATCCTTTCGATTGAATTTCTTTTGTTCTTCCCAGACCAACTCTTCAATAAACCGGCTTCTCTCTTTATCCCGGCTTTCCTGATACACAAGATGAACATTCCGGGCAGAAGAAATCAAACGGAGAAATTGATACCGCTGTATTTCTTCCTCTTGTTCTAATCGGTCCAAGTTTAAACTAATCATGACATCCCTCGGGATGAGCGGTTCATACAGATTCAAGCGCGGCAGCGCGCCCTCATTCATGTCGAGCACAATTACATTCTCAAAATTCAGTGAACGCGTCTCAAACAATCCTAAAATCTGCAGACCTTTTAAGGGAGACCCCTTAAAGGCAATGATTTCGCTCTCAATACGCCGGTTAAAAATTTTAAAGATATCTTCAACCGGCATCACTTCTTCCGTGAACGGTACTTCTCCCAACTCACAAATTAATGCCATTAACTTATGGGCAATGTTAACATTCAAGGGGTAGGACGACACATCTTTGTTTGTAATGATTTCTCTGAGAAAAGATTGAAGGACTCCCACAAATTTCTTCAATGAAACGGCCTCTTCCCAGGCGGCAAAAAACATTTGATGCAAATATTGCAATAATTGCGACAACTGCTCTTGCGACACATCATAGCCGGCTTTTTGAGCAACTGATATTGTCAGACCATACAAGTCATCCGACTTTTCGACCTCTTTGATGTCCAAAAACAGCATCCCTGACAACGAGCACTTTTCTTCGCCTGTTAGAACACGTTCAATTTGACGGACCAACAGTTTTGTCAGCTCCGGGTCCAAATCCTGCGATAGGCCCTTCACATACGGATGCTTGAGTGTCTTTAAATAATCTTTGGCGTAATAGCGTCGGTCTTTGCGCGACAATTGAGTTTTCAGGACACAATCCAACAAGGCATACAAGCTGCTTCGTTTAACAGGATACCCCATAGATATATTAAATTCCTGAATAAAGTCTGAAATTTCAGACAATAACGGGACAATTTGATTGGGATCGGGCAAAACAATCACGGTCTGTTGCCAGTCTTGAATCTTTTTTAATATTTCTCTGACAATGCCTACCTGCGCGTGCAGGTTAACCCCGGCATAAATATTCAAAGAAAACTTTGTTTCCTGGGGCTGGTCACCTTCTCGCAAAACCGTACGATATTTTTGACTCCATTTTTTTAAAATCGGCCATCTCCGCTCATCACCTTGAAAAACGAAGGACGCCTTGCCCTTCTGAAACAGAACATCTGCCACCATTTCTTCACAACGGTTAAAATAGAAAAAATTGCAAAAAATATACTGGTCCATCTGGCTCAAGTCATATTCCGCCACCAGACCCGCCGCTTTATAATACTGATACCCCCGCGAGAATTCGTTGGTCTGTTCCAACTGTTGATGATAAAACTGACGCAATTTGACGATATGCCCCAGCAACTTATTGATGTCTTCAGGCACAGGATAACCAATTTCCGCGTGCGCCTGAATGTGCTGAAGGTCTTTGGCGTCGACGCGTTCGAGATCTAATAAATCAATAAAATGCAATATCTCTTGCGCCCAGGGCATAAACTGCGCGAACCTGGTCCTTTTGTGCAAGACCTCAGGGGCATACGTCTGAGCCAAAGCATATAACCGGTAACACGCGTCGAGCTCATTTAAGACGGTGAATGATATTTGTTTTCGAACAATATCGCCCATCAATTCATCTATAGAAAAAAACCGCGGGGGAATATAACTCTTTTTGAAAACACGCGCGAGTTCCCATCTCACAAAGAGAGCCGGTCTTTTACCCCCAAAAACAAGGGCCAGGCGGTGAAGGTCCTTACCCTGATCGATATAATTCTTTTGAATATATCCAACCAGACAAGGAATGTACTTTTCACAAAAACCATATGTGACAATTTCACCCATGAATCTGTTCCATTTTCTTTTCCTCCCAAAAAAGGAGATAACTGAGCACGTCTTTGTCGGGATAAATCTCCTTGACGATATCCTGATATTCCCTGATTTGCTTCATTTGCTGATCCTTCCCTCGCGTCGTCCTTTTATAATCAACTAAAACCACTCGATCATCAAAAACCATCAAACGGTCAATCCGTTTAACATGACCGCGCGCGTCGACCAAATCGTTCTCGGTCAAAACAGTTGCCCCCCGCACATAAAAGAAATCATGCATGGATTCAAGTTGGATGAGTTCACGGACGGCGTCATAATATTCACTAAAATCAGATATGCTTCCATATCGCGTTTTCAAGCGCGGATGCACGGATTCCCATATCGCGGCGAAGTCCTGGTCATGCAGATTATGAACAAAAGACAAAACATAATGGACAATTTCCCCTCTGGTCCTGTTTTCATCGATTTGAACAGCCTTTAGAGGGACCCATTCATCCTGGAGGCAGTCAATCCAGTTGCAATAGCGTGAAAAAGGTATCGTCAAAATTTCGCTGTCCGAAATTTCGGTTTGAGGATATGAGGCTTCGGCCCCCTGATCATACCATTCTCCAGGAATAAGCCATGTCGCGACATTAAAGCTACGGCCTATCCGCTTCGGGATAAACGCATACAATTCCTTTTGTGGGCGGGTTAACGCCACATAGGCACTGTTTAATTCAGCCATAAACATTTTTTTATAATGCCGCGCGTGGACCGCGTAAATCTCGTCAGAAAAAGAAAGATATTTATTTTTATGCCGCATCATTTTTAAATGGTCGTCATCCTGCTCGACAAGATAAGATATTTGTTTTTCTCCCCCTTGCGCGATTTGCAGGTCAAAACCCAGGTACGGGATAATAACAACAGGAAATTCCAATCCTTTTGATTTATGGACCGTCATAATCCTGATCGCGTCGCTGTCTGTCATCCGGACATACAAATCTTCTCCGAGTAGTCCTTCGACGTAGTCGAGAAAAGACCGGATATCATAACCCTCTTCTTCATATTTCTTAATTAAGTCTAACCAATGAACGAGAAACCCCTGACTATCCGGAAACTTTTCATAGCACGCGTAACGGCTGTAAATACTGATCATGAATTCATATAGCGGATAAAGGCCGACATTCTGAAAGAAGGGCTCAATATACGTCTGCCAGATATCCTGATAAGCCTGTTTAAATTCCTGATACAGGCTGCCAGACCCGTCCGAAACAAGTTTCTGGCGACACGAAAAAATATACTCATGCATCTGTGCCGAAGGCAAACCCGTCGCCCGTTCAAAAAGCTGGCTTGTCAAAAAATAGGCAAACGACAAATTATCATCCGGCCGGTCCAAGAATGATAAGAAAAAAATTAACTCCCTGATTAAGAAATGTTCCTTGATATTAGACGTCCGATCGGAAACAACACGAAAACCCTGTTCCATGAGCCCACAGGTCAATGCCTCGATTTGTTTATTGTTCCGTGTCAAAATCGCGATATCCTGCAACGCGAAGCGCCCTTTTGAATCTTCAAGCACGTCAAGTATGCGTTGAAAGATATACTCATCGCGTTCTTCTTTATTCTCAATATCGACATACTCGCAATGGACATAGCCTTTATTGTAACGGGGCAAAGAAATTTGCTGCGCGCGCGAAAAAATATGATCCAATTCGGTCAAGTCCTCCGCGTTCATCCAGACCGGATGACTTTTTTTCTTTTCGACATCATACGCTTCCTTACACGATATAAATTTTCTTAAATTTTCAACACTAAAGACAGCGTTATTAAAATCGACAATGGCCTTTTCGCTCCGCCAATTCGTGTTTAAAAAATCTTCACGGACATTAAACGATTGAAATCTTTTTTTGATTTCATCAAAAAGGCCCACATCTCCTCCACGAAAACTATAAATCGCCTGTTTGCGGTCCCCGACATAAAACAGCGAGCCTCCGGAAGAAAGGGCCTCCTCGATCATGTTTTCGAGATTCCGCCATTGAATGCGACTGGTGTCTTGAAATTCATCGATAAGATAATGATGAAAACGAGTAGCCAGGCGATAATACAACTCCTCCACAGTGACATAATCATGATCAAACAGGGATTGCGCCCGCTGATTTAACTCCGACAGGAATATGATGTCCTCCTTTTGCGTGACCTCATAAAAAACCTTCATAATGTGCTGGCCTAAAGCAATGTATGGATTAAACAAAGAAAAGGCCTCATGGTAGCAGAACAGTTTGATTTCCTGATGAATTCGCGACCATAACTTATCCACCGCAGCCGAGACATCGGCATTCTTACGGACAGGAATGGCTTCACGGCTGAAATAATTGGATATGCCGTCGACATCAAATCCTTTCTGCGACCGATCTAAAAAATTCTTTAAACTCCGGGCGAAACGCTTATCAACCTGCTCAGGCAATTGCTCATCCAGTAGCTGGATGAGCTTCAGAATCTTTATTTTGTGTTTGCTTAAATCCTCCGCGGAAAAAGGACTGGCCTCAAAATATCGACCGTAAGTATTGTATTGTTCGAACAAAGACACAAGGATGGCTAACATGTCTTTCTTGGGAAACCATCCCCGGCGATTCTCCAGATACAGATAATTATGAAGAAACAGCTCAAAAAGACGCCTCAAGGCCTTATCCGTCCGCGCCTGATCAATTAATAAATCGAGGCTGTAGTTCAGGTACGTCTGAATGTTTGTTTTAATTTTAAAATTCGCCGTTAAGCCAACCTTAAAAGCGCATCCGGATAATAAACTATTGATAAACTTATCAATGGTCTGAACTTGAAAAAAATTGTAATGCCGAATGATCAATTCCATCAACTGGAACGATTTCTTCTGAACAACATCTGGATCCAATTGGAGCGGTGATAAAATACGCTCGACTTCTTCATCCGAAAAAAGGCCTAAGGCCATCGATTTCAAAAAATCTAAGATACGCGCCTTCATCTCTAAAGAAGCCTTATTCGTGAAAGTGATCGCTAAAATATGCCGCATGGGAAGAGGGACCGCGTTCCATTTCGGGTGGAGAAGCAATTGAACATACCGCCGGGCCAACGTAAACGTCTTGCCTGAGCCGGCTGATGCTTCGACGACTCGAACTTCGGGGAAAACATTAAAGTCATTTTGATTTTGCTTTTCCATACACAGGATCCATCTTCATTGACAGTTAAACAGGGCGATCCTTTATCAAACGGCGTCCGTCCCACAGGCTGGCCGAAATAGCGCTTGTCCAGTATCCGGGCGACAGAAAAAACGACGCGAGTTTCTTTCCACCGGAACACACACCGGATATTCAGACAGTCATTATATACCACATCGCTCATTCGGCAAAGACTGACGCAATGCTAGGGATTTTTTATTTAGTGGGAGAGGAAATAACGCGGCTGACCAAAAGCGAATGTTGGACATTGTTTATACACCGCCCGCGCATCATCTGGAATAAAATAACAAAAAATGATCATTGTCATAACAATCAAAAACCCCATATATATCGTGCCGCTGATCAGAAAATGTTGTTTGAACCATTCCATCATCATATCGTCCTTAAATTTTTTTTATCATTTTAACACCTTCTTAGGATAATTTAAATAGTCTGGTTCCGCCTTAGACTAATCTCATTCCCCTTTATTGTTGTTAAATATTTATATATATAATACTAGAATTAGTTGTATAAATAAGATTCGAATGTATAATGTTTATTGTGATTCATCCATTTATAAATAGAATAATAAAATCAAAATTTATCTTTTCTGTCCTGATTATCATGGTCTGCACCTCGCTGGTGTACCTCATCTTCTGGGTCATCCAATTGAATGACCCTGCCAGATTCAAAGGTAAAGTCTTCGACCGCAGGATCACTACCGAAAAATTTGATGACGTCCGTAAACATCTGCGCCTGCAGGCGCGCTTGCAATATGGCGAACTTTTTGACTCGGTTGAGGCGTTAATTGATTGGGATGATCAAACATGGGAACAAATCATTCTTTTTGAACAAGCCCGTCAAAAGGGCGTCCGTGTCCGCAATAAAGAAGTCATTGAACAAATTGCGAAATATCCTTTTTTCCAAAGAAACGGATCCTTTGACTTTTCATATTATAAAATGATTGTTCGTGGGGTCCTGTATGTCGATCCTAAAGTTTTTGAGGAAAGTGTGCGTGAGGCCCTGATCATCAAAAAACTTTATGACCAGGTCACACAACACATCACCTGCAGTGATGAGGAAATTCTAAAAGAATACAGGCTTGAACACGAAAAGGCCCAACTCTCTTACCTGCTCATTCCCTTTACAGCCGCCGAGAAAGAAGTATCCGTCTCAGATCAAGAAGTAAGAAATTATTATGAAAACAATAAAAAAGAGCTCAAAGTCCCTCTTTCGATTAACATTGAATATATTCGCATGGATTACCCGGAAGAAGGCGGTATTCAAAAACAAGTCGAAACGAAATTCAAGGCCAGGGCGATCTATGACCAATACGCCGAAACCCCCGACCTTAAAACCTTAGCGGAAAAATTCAAGTTTTCATTAAAGGAAACCGGATTTTTCACTAAAGACAAACCCAATCGAGACATGGGACTGCAGATCAGTGAAATTTGGCGGACATTCAACATGAAAAAAAACGAATTGCAATATCCGCTGGAAACCCCTCAAGGCTGGTTGATCCTTCGCGTCAAAGACATTCGGCAAAGCTACACCCCTGATCTTGAAGAGACCTATGAAACGATTCTCGATACGCTTAAATTTCAATCTCTGGTTGAGCAAACCGTTCAAAAAGCCCGGTCGATCACTGATGACATCTCACGAAACGGAGCCACACCATCAATCAAAGCCATACAGGCCATCGCAAAAACGTCTCCGTCATACACGTTAAAAGACAGTCCTTTCTTACCGATCAACCAACTCATTGCGTACTTAGGAACCGCGCCCTCGCATACAGACATCCTTGCCGGGCTAAACGCTCAAGCCATCTTACTCCCTCCGATCCAAACATCCGAAGGAATCTGCCTGGCGCTCGTCATCCAATATCAACCGATTGATATGGATGAATATCTTAAAAATAAAAATTCTTTTCTATATGAACAGCTTGAGCAAAAGAAAAAAGCTGAATTCAATCAGTACAGCCAGGAACTGAAAGAAAAAGCGAACCTCCAATTGATCGTCCACTAACGGATTTGTCCCATCCATGACTTTAAAATTTTCAAACAAAATGAGAATAAAGTCAGTAAAAAAGCCCTTCAAGTCATAATAATTTTTCATTCTTCTGATATAATCTTGCCATCACACA
This sequence comes from Candidatus Omnitrophota bacterium, assembly GCA_021108075.1. Taxonomy (GTDB): domain Bacteria; phylum Omnitrophota; class Gorgyraeia; order Zapsychrales; family Zapsychraceae; genus JAIORP01. The sequence continues at coordinate 119,212 of JAIORP010000171.1, forward strand.
TAAACAGCAACAATGATGAACCTTGCTGCGCCTTTGACCTGGAGAACAATCATGCTCAAAAAAATACTGAAAAATCTCTTTACGACTAACGATGCCGGACATAAGACCTTTAAGATCATGATCATTGAACCACAGGACAAGACGATCAATCTATTCCGGCAGAGTCTGGAAAAAAACTATTGCATCCATTTTGCTTTAAATGGGAAAGAAGGAGTGAAGGTTGCCAATACAGTACAGCCTGATTTCATATTTATCAACAATCAGCTGCCCGACATGACGGGATGTGAAGTTTGTAGCCAATTAAAAACGCAGACAAAATTCCACGATATTCCAATAATTATGATCTTCTCGCAGGTCACGCCCGCAACAATCATAACATGCTATGAATCCGGGGCGGATAGTTATCTGACTCAACCTGTTGGGTCACGAGACATAAAAAATCAAGTTGAAGTGTTTATTGCCGAAAAAGAATAGTGGAGAAAAAATCAATGCTCTTCAAATTTTTCTTTCCAAAGCAATTTAATAATATCCGCCCTGGAAACAATACCCTTCAAACAACCATCCGAAACGATGGGAACCCGTCTAAATGGTTTATCCATCAAAAATTTACAAATCTCGTTGACATCAACATCCGGTTCAAATATCGCCACGTCCTTTGTCATAAAATCTTCGGCTTTCATTGTTAAAAGATCACTGCCGCTGGCTAGCAGCAAATGCATGACATCTTTTTCTGATATAACCCCCAGCAACTTCTTGTTTTCATCAACAACCGGAACACCAGTAATTTTTCTAATAGCCAGAATTTTTACAACCATCGATATCGGCGTCTCAGGGCCAACGACCAGCACATCTTTTACCATGATCTTTTCAACTTCCATTATTGCCTCCTTCACTTCGATATGTAATATAGTTATTATATACCAAATCCATTAATAAATTGTTCTATCTTAATTCTGATATTCTCGCTAAATCGTCGAGAAAAGCAGAATTGATTTTGGTCATTATTTAATGGAATTGGTATTATTATACATGTAGCGCTATATTTCAAAATGAATATTATAATATTTTTCAATTGCCAGGAACCTCCAGGTTTAACCCGACAGTCCACAGCCAACAAGATCAACGGATTCCATCATAAACATACGCCTTGTTTTCGTTTGGCAAAAGAAATCCAATTAACGCGATTCTCATCTGATCATTAACTTGAACAACTCCAAAAGAATAGACCACGTCCTCTTTTCTTTTCGAAATGTAATAAGACATAACCGCATGATATTCCAGGAGGGCGTTTCGGGTCAACACCTCCTGATCACTCGGAAATTGACGTTCTTTATAATAATCCGTTATCTGAAATTCCCATTCACGGCCGTATTGACTTCGAAAATGGTCGAGATACTCCATTAACTCAATGAGGGTTATCTCGTCTTTCAATTGATCAGAAAACAAATCATAGGCCTCTACAAAGTGCTCCTGCCCGATGAAATCATGAAATCTCCGAATAAATTCATCAATGGCCCGCCCATCGGCCTTGGAAACGATTCCGTATAACCGTTGCTGCCGGTGAAAACGGATTCCCGTGTGATAAATGCTTCTTTTTCCCGTTGATACAACCGGCATTGTCTGTCGCGTCGCGCAACCAAATAGAAATAAAGAAAGCAATATCAGAAAAAAAAAGTGTTTCACGCGTCCAGTATGCTCCCTTGTTTAAAATCAGATTCATCCATTAATGACGTCAATTTCTTCTTGTAACGGTCAAAACACTGACGGAGAATATCGTCAATGGACGCATCATGCTCTAATAACAACTCAAAACACAGAATCAATAAATCTCCTGTTTCAACCAATCCATGCTTGTCCTCACGGCTTAACAATTCCTGGATTTCGTCAACATGATGCCGCATCAAGTCTAACAAACGTTCCTGATGCCCCACCTGTACTGTTTTATTGTATTCAAGGGATAGTTTATGAATATAGCGGAGTTCACTTAAAGCTTCTGACGATATCACCGGCGGATTCATGCGCCTCCATTCTTAAAATATTATTTATGATAATGGGTCCCCTGCATAAGCCCAAAAACGATAATGGCAAAGGGAACCAGCATCAAACACATTAAGACAACCCGCTTCTGCAAAGATGTTAAATATAATTGCTCAACTTTCATCAAGGATTTCTCAGGCAAAAAAAGCTTGTAGTCCAATTCTGATAACCACCGCACCATATTTAAGCCCATTTCGGCATTGCTGTAATGCCCGATGTAAGCATTACTAATGAAGTCCACATCCGTCATAATAATTAAGCGGGTGTCGGAATGTTTCTCTGCGCTTTTCGGTTCCCAGGCAACGAAAGAAAAAGGAACCGGCCCGGGGAAATCAATGCCCTTGTCATATTTTATCCTTAACATTCGGTCTGTCTCTCCCCAGCTTAAATTCTCAGAGGATGCGGTTAAAACAAGCGGAGCGATCTTGACGTTCGGACGGCGGTCTTCTAAAATCTTGATAGATCGGGGTCTAATATAGAATGTATAATCCAACTGATCGACGATAGCACGATGGGACATATAATTGCGGGTGGCCGGACTACCGACATCACCGCTGGCATGACTAACGGTATCCACAACAATGTCCCGTAAGACAATCAGTCCCCAATCCTGAATGATCTCGTTCAAAGACGGATTTTTTCTTTTTTCTTCTTCTGTTAAAGGCTTATCCTGTGTTGTGATCACCGTATGTTCAACCAACAAAAGGGCGTCTCCTCCTGCCCGTAAATATTTCTTGATTGTTGCCGTCTCATCCGCTGATAGATCATCCGTTGGCCCGGCTACGACCAAAAGATCACAATCTTTTGGCAATTGATCTCTCGAACCGATCACAATTTCTTTGACCATAAAATTGTTCGCGACTAAAAGCGAAGCAAAGATGCTTAATCCACTCTCCTTCTCTTTTAACAGCGGCCTTTCGCCATGACCTGTCAGAAAATACACCTGCCGCACAGGACGTGTGACGCGGACAATCGCATTGGAAACAACCTCTTCATCAAGAGCTTCCCGGGTAAAATCAAATTCCTGCTTTTCCTGACCGGATTGAACAATGATTCGTTTTTGATTGCTATCAATAATTTGGCCAAACTGGGCAACATGCCCGAGATCCACTAAAGGATCAATAATATCAAAATGGATCCGTCCGTTCGATAATCGCGCATACTCTCTTAAAAAATCTTCGATATATTTCGGTGGTATCCCCTTCAGGATGACAGTGATATTGACATCCTTATCCAGGGAATCCAGCACTTGAACCGTCTGCCGGGTCAGGGTGTGTTGCTTCAGTTTTGTCACATCCCACCGGATATCATTTTTTTGCGCCCAGTAATTAAGTCCAATCATGACGAACAGTGTTGCAACGATAAGAAAAAAAATATGAACACATTTCTTCACAAGGGCCATGGAAATGCGCTTAGAGCGCCCCATAGAAGAGCGGATCATTCCGACAACGAAAAGAATAAGGCCGCAAAGAAAAAGGACATAAAACAGGAATGCACATCCCCGCGTGATGACATAAAGACCACAGGCGATGAATAAAAACATCAAACCCAGCAACAAAAATATTTGTTTCGAAAAAACTCTATTTATTCCCATAACTTTTTATCAATACTGACACACGTCAATAATAAACACATGACTATTCCGCTCGCATAATACACAAAATCGGCTAAAGAGAATAGTCCGATACTAAAATTATCAAAATGTGTCATCGTGCATAACTGCCGCAAGAACTCGGCCATCGCACCTTGAAAATAGGTGGTTACGCTTGCGGAGAAATACAAAATAAATAATAATAAATACGTTGTGATTGCCGCGATCATTTGACTGCTCGTCCACGACGAGACCAGAATCCCGATGGCGATAAACAAACCGCCTTCTAATAACACACCTAAATAACCCGTCATAACAGCGGACAGGTCTGGATTCCCGAATATTTCTATTAGCACATAGTATATTCCCGTCAAACCGACTAAGACTGAGAAAAAAGTGAACACGCCCAAAAACTTGCCTAAAACGATGGTTAGATGCGACGTTGGTGTTGTCAACAGAAATTCCATCGTCCCACTCAACTTCTCCCCGGCAAAAGTCTTCATGGTTAAAATCGGAACAATAAACACAAACATAAATTCCATGACCTTAAAAACATCCCTTAAACTTGCCTCTTGATTATGATCAATGATGAGATAAAAAAAGAAATGAAAAACAGATATCGTAATGCATAAAATAACATACGCCAGGGGGGATCGAAACAACGTGGCTAATTCTTTCTTTATGATAATAAAAACTTTAGACATACATCCGCCAGCCTATTTTCGGTTATAGGTTAAAAATACATCTTCCAAAGAGTGTTTGACCGTATCGACGGCGAGAATCTCTACCTGCTCACGCAACAATTGTTCAAATAGCTTGTTGCCGTTCGATAAAGAGATGTCCTGGCGCAGCACGCAACAGACGCCATCAGCCCCGGCCTCAAACGCTTCTATTTCTACGCCCGCATGCTCTTTTAAAATCGTTTCAATTCTTGCGGGGTCACCTCTTAATCTTAACTTTAATTTATGCCTATTCTCTCCACCGGAAGTTAATTCTTCGATGGCAGCATCGGCAACGATCTTCCCCGAACGTAAAATGATGACGCGTTGGGCCATCTGCTCAATCTCAGACAAAATATGCGTGCTTAATAATACCGTCCGTTTTTTTTCTAGACTTTTGATCAACTGACGAACTTCCAAAATCTGGCAAGGATCAAGCCCCACTGTCGGTTCATCCAAAATAAGAATGTCAGGATCGTTAATAATAGCCTGTGCAATCCCAACCCGCTGGCAGTATCCCTTGGATAATGTGGCAATAACCTTATTTTGGACATCCCTTAACTGACACTGATCCAGGACTTTCTCCAATTGCCGTCGTTGATTCTTTCGAACAACATTTTTTAAATGAACGGCAAACATTAAAAACTCATTTACCGTCATGTGTGGGTATAAGGGTGGATTCTCGGAAAGATAACCGATCTTCTCTCGCAGATGGATTGTATTCTTAGAGATTAAAACATTATCTATATACAACGCCCCATCAGACATTTTAGAATAATTCGTTAAAATACGCATCAAGGTGGTCTTTCCTGCGCCATTGTGACCTAAGAAGCCAACAATTTCACCCTCCTGGATTTCAAAAGAGATGTCATGCAGAACATGCTGGGAACCATACCATTTATGTATATTTTTAGCTCTGATCATAAAAATGACAAATCGTAATATTGCAAGTTTTATACCAAATCCATTAAATAATTGTCCTATTTGAACACCAATATTCTCGTTTAAACGTCGAGAATATCATACTGACTTTGGCAATTATTTAATGAATTTGGTATTATAAATTGTTTATGGATCTAAAAATGGAAGAATAATCCTGATCCTCTAATCCCATTTCTAAACTTTTTCTGATGACATTTGTTAATGCGCGCATTAATTGTGTATCAATGTTCTGCTCTTGGGCTTCTTTAATAATTAAAGACACGTCTTTTAACAGGTGTTTGGTTGGGAAATTCGGATTCGAGAAATCACGTTTGATCCATCCTTCAAATTTTTTATCATACATCGGAGCGTACAATGAACTTTTTTTAAGAATCGTATTAAAGACCTCGACCGGAACGCCTTTTTTCTCAACCATGCCCAAGCTAAAAGAAAAAGCATACGCATGGGCAGCAATCAGATGATTCAATGCTAACTTAATGGTTGCGGCCATACCCACTTGACCGATGTAAAAAGACGGGCCTAAAACATCCAGATAATCTTTTTGTGCCTGATACAGGCCAGAATCCCCGCCAACCATGATCAGCAGGGCGCCCTTGCTTGTTTCATTTCGGCTCCCTAATACTGGGGCTTCAAGGTATTCCCCTCCTTTAGACCTAATATATTCGTCCAGGTCAACACTTTCTTTCGAGGTAATGGTACCCATCTGAAGGATCAACTTATTCTCAAAAACCAAATCATCCTTTTTGATAAGCGCATCAATCGCGCGCTTTTCGGATAAGACCAATAAAATCCTATCTGAATGTTCCAACGCAACGCGAATATTATCCGCCACATGGATACCCATGGCGCTTAATTTAAGCGCCTTCTCTTTCGTCCGGTTATAGACCATAAGGTCAAAACCTTGCTGTGATAAACGCCGCGCAATGGCACTGCCTAAAGTTCCTGTTCCAATAAGAGTTAATTTTTTCATTTTAAATATTTTTTAATAACATCATAAATGCGTTCGGCGATCATCTCGTTCCCACGTTCATCGGGATGGAGCCAATCGACCTTATTTAACGGATGCCCCCAAATGTTTTCCATAACATCGGGGACGAGCAGGGTATTATATGCTTCTGAAAGATTATAATACCCCTCCAGATATTTATTTCTCATTTTCCGGTTATTAAACGAAACAATGCAAACCATCGCTCCAAAATCATGAATTTTATCGATCATCTCCGAAATATGCTTATGTGTTTGATCATAGGGAACACCTTGATAAAAATCATTTGTGCCTAAAAAAATGACCACAAGTCGGGGCTCCTGGCTTAAAACATCCTGAAACAGCCTCTCGAGGGCATCAGCGCTCGTATCACCATTCACACCGGAGTTAACAACCTCAATATTTTTTCTCAACATTCCAGTCAAATAAGCGGGGTAGGTGTTTTCGCGGTTGACGCCTATCCCCAATGTCAGGCTATCGCCAAAACAAATGATTCTTTCTCCATCAGAATCCATATTGGTAATTTTTTTTGCGCAACTGCACACGCTGACTGATAAGACCATGAACAAAAAAATAAAAATAAAATTTTTGGTTTTCATTTCTTTCAACCTTAATACAATCAAATGTCCCATCCCTGACCTGATGACAACACATCCATTCTAAACGAAGTGATGCCGGATATGATAAGCAGCAATACCGAAAGCAACCGAAACATTAAGAGAATTTTTAATCCCTTTCATATAAATATCTATCGCATCATCAACAAAAGGCAAAAGTTCCTCACTGATACCATCGATCTCATTGCCAACGACTAAACAAACTGGTTTTCGGGGGATAAAATCATAATAATCATAACATTGATCAGTTTGCTCTAATATAACAATCTGATAATTTTGTTGTTTTAATTCTTCCACAACAGAAAGAACATCCCGCGCGTACTCCCAGTCGACGCGGTCTTCTGCCCCAATGGCTGTTTTGCTGATCTGTGATTGAGGCGGATAACCTGTTATACCACATAACCACAATTTTCGAATGCCCACGCCATCACACGTCCGAAAGATGGACCCCACATTATGCAAACTACGGATATCGTTCAAGACAACATCAAAAGAAAGCAACGGTTCTGACTGACGAATAGATTGACGATTGACGATTTCCTCATGTGTGAACTTTTTCATAAACAATAACTAATCCGTATGACTTTGAACCTGGTTAAGAATATAACGCAGAATATCTCTTCGGCTGACCACCCCAAGAACTTTTTTGTCCTCAACAATCGGCACACGTAATATATTCTTTTGAATTAAAATATGGCTGATCTCTTTAATCGGCGTGTCCTGCGGAACGCTGATAACATCCCGGTTAACATAATCGCGGATCGGTGCCTTGACCTGACCGAGAAAATCATATGCGACGATAAGATCTTTCCCCGAAAGCACACCGAATATTTCATTATTCTCATCTGTCACGATTAATCCGCTAATTTCAATCTCAACTAATAACTTAATAGCGTCTTTGATTAATATTGAAGGTAAAACGGTTAAAACTTGTGTTGTCATGATGTCTTTTGCTAGCATATTCCTCCTCTTTTTAAACTATGATAATACCCAAGATATAATCTGAATTCAATAAAATAAATTCCGGACATTCTCAAAAAAAGCCGTTCCTGCTTTCGCCATGTTGCTCTGATAAATCGGGCGTTCGCGAATTAAAATCAACGAACCTAGGTTAGGATCTTATGGATCTCTTCTAACAAATGGGCACAATCTCTTGTCTTGGCACAGTAAGCATCCGATCCTGCTTCCCGCGCCTTCTTTGCGTCAACAGCTTCAATCAAACCAGTAATAATAATAACTTTCCCTTGATAATTTTCAATCTTTTTTATCTTCGAACATGTTTCAAACCCGTCAATACCTGTCAGTTGGGTATCCACTAAAACAATCTCCGGTTTTTGTTGCTCGACAAATGCAATCCCGTCTTCACCTGATGCTTCCAAAAAAACCTCAAAAAAACCCGCTTGATTTAATAAACGCCGCAACAACTTTTGGTCCTGGGGATTGTCGTCAATAACAAGAATTCTGGTGCGATGGGTAACGTCCTTAGACTCTTCACGCATTGATTTAGGCAATTTATTAACGATATGCCAATAAAAATTAAAGGTATCCACAACCTTCACAAACTCATCGTAAATAACAGGTTTGGGAATATAACTACTGGCGCCATACCCATAACTCCGCAAAACATCTTCGTCATTTTTTGAAGACGTCAGCATAACCACAGGAATTGTTTTTAAATCATTATCCGCTTTGATTCTATTTAAGACTTCAAATCCATCCATTTTAGGCATATTGATGTCCAGCAGAATAATACCCGGCCGAGGGCTCCTGCGCTTATCCTTAAAGGCACCACGGTTATACAGAAAGTCCAACGCCTCCATACCGTCAGTAACAACAAAAACATTATTCTTCAACCTTGCTTTCTCAAAGGCGCGCAATGAAATTTTAATATCAGCTTCATTATCATCAATTAATAGGATATTAATCGCGGCAACCGATGAATCCCTCTTCATGTCCTCATCCTTCATACTTCTCTCCTATTTAAGGTTCAACATATATTTCATTCATCTCAATCATAACTTATTACATTCAAATAAAAAACAATATATTTATCAACCCACAGGTTCACTTCTTTTTATAAAAAGCGTTATCTATACCGGCGCGGGCATCACCTGTCTTCTTGGTCTAAATTTTTTAATCCCTTTGGAATGGTGAAAAAGAACGTTGTTCCTTCGCCCAAGGCTGAATCGATCCAGATTTCTCCACCATGATCATCAATAACGCGTTTCACAATACTCAAACCCGCCCCGGTCCCATCATATTCCCCTTCTTTATGCAGGCGTTTAAAAATGCCAAATACTTTATCATGAAATCGAGGATCAATCCCGATACCGTTATCTTTAACATAAAACTCATGGGCATCTTCCCTTTCGCTATATCCAATGACGATGACCGGTGATTGTTCATTATTTTTCGATGAGAATTTGATACCATTATTTATTAGGTTTAAAAAAACTTCCCCCAATTTAATGCTGTCACACATGATGACAGGCATTATTCCCTGAACACGCAAATCGACATGATGCTCTTTGATATCAAACTCGATTCTTTCGACAACAGAATCAATCAGCTGGCGAATATCTGTTTTTTCATAAGGGTTTCGAATACGCGAGATCCGGGACAATGTCAGCAAATCATCGATGAGCTTACTTAAACGGTCCGCGCCGTAACGAATTTCTTTCAAATAATCCTGACCCTCTTCATTTAATTGTTGTCCATAGTCCTCTTCTAAAAAACTTGCGAAAGAAGAAATCCCCCTCAATGGAGCGCGCAAATCATGACTAGCGGTATAGACAAAACTATCCAATTCGAGATTGACTTTTTCTAATTCTCTTGTTCTCTGTCGGACCTTTTCTTCCAAAGAGTCATAAGACCCTTTCAAGCGGGCCGTCATCCTATCAAAAGCTTGCGAAAGCTGACCAATCTCATCAGAACTCTGAATACCCGTCCGGTGATTCAAATCACCATGCATGATAATCTCTGTACCGCGCTGCAAGGCAATGATGGGTCGCGAAATGCGCCGGCCGATCCAAAAAGAGATTACATAGATAATAAAAATAATCAATATGCCGACTCCTGAAAAAATATACGTCAATTCGATCAAAGGTGCCAGGGCTTCAGAGACAGACATTTCAGCAATCAAGGCCCAGCCCATTTCGGGAATGGGCACAAATGTACCCAAAACACTATGTTGACGATAGTCATCATAGACTTGAACAAAACTTGATCTTGTCAGATCAGCAGAAAATGCTGCGATGGTTGCTTCTGTTTCAACCTTTTTCTTCAAGATCGTACTCTCATGACTGAAACGGGAATCTGAACGCATCAATAAGTCTCTACCAACTAAATACGTGTCGCCTGTCTGCCCTAATCCGGTTAAGTCTTTCATCACGTTGTTAATTTCGAGAATACCCAGTTGCAAGGCGACAACAGCATAAACCTGTTGTTTCTCATCCAGGACAGGAGCTCCGATAAACATCGCCGGAGACCTGCTCGGCTCATAATAGGAAAAGTCTACGGTTGTGACTTCCTCTGTATCAAGAACTTTTTGCCAAATTTGAGCTAATCCACTTTTTCTATGCGGGCCGGACCGCAAGTTTGTTCCTAAAGGCGTATCATTCGTCGCCCGATAAAGCACATGACCATAAGGGGCACTGATAAAAAAAATATCATGATACCCGTATGTTTCTAAATAGCTCCTGAAAAAAGGATCCATTTCTTGGTATATTTCTTTATAACGTTTTTGATTCAAATCGTAAAATCTTTCCTTCTTGTAATAAACCAAAATCTTTTGAAAAGATTGCTTAACGTCCTCTGTCTGACCCAAAATGGATAAATTCTTTTTGCGCTCAGAGATATACGACCGTATCCAACTGGCCTTATTCCGGGCAACCACGTCCAAATGATTTGAAACTTCTTCTTTAAGATTATTTGCGGAGACAAAATATAAAACAATACCTGCAGTGACTGTCAGGAAGGAAAAACTGATTAAAGAAACAAAAAAAATCTTATTGCGTATACTCATACGATCTGCCGATTCGTTAATAATATTTTTAATTAATATTCATATTATATCGTCTATGTCTCAATTAAGATAGCCGAGGTTTCTCAACCATCACACAACCCTTGCAAACAAATAAGTTGTGTATGTTTCATCCATTACCGCCGATTTTGACACTTAAATTCATGATTTAAACAGCACAAGTAACATTTACACTATAATACTGTCTCTTTCAGCTATATTCGACGGTGGTTAACATTTTTAATTGCGGCTGTTCCGGTTTGCGTCAACCTGGAATTGATTCGGACAACAATGATATTATATAGATAATTCAAGCTCTGTCACATGTAAATAAATAAATAATACCAAATCCATTAAATAATTACCAAAATCATTATGATATTCTCGACGTTTAAACGAGAATATTGGTATTCGAATAGGACAATTATTTAATGGATTGGGTATAACAAAGGGCCTGACTTCACAATCAAAACTGAACCTTATTACGACAAACGCAATAACTGTCATGTCAATCATCAACCGCTGTCATCAGGCCAGAAAACGGTCCTTGACCAAGACATTATATTGAGCGGTGTTATAACACAAAAAAAGCCCTATAACCAATGATATGGCTATAGGGCGGCTTGAGAAACGGATGCTAGGGGTTTCTTCGTTGCTGTTGGCGATAATGACGTCTTCGTTCCCTAAAATCTTCCCGGCGGTCCCGAATATCTTCACGACGATCCCGAATGTCTTCGCGACGATCAGCCCGAATATTTCTTTTTAATTTCTTCATTCGTGCTCTAATTTTCCGCGCTTTACCATATTCTCCGTTTTTTATCGCTTCTCTAAAATTACGACGCATTTGACGCATCATTCTGTTCTTTATCTTATCATCACGTCTATCCCGAATATCTTCACGACGGTCCCGAATATCTTCGCGGCGGTCCCAACGGTCTTCCAGACGGTCATACTTATCTTCCCAACGATCCCGCCAGCCTCTGTGTATTCGAGGCCTGCTTTGAAACTCTGATGTGCCCGATGCCCCCTCTGTCGCGGGGGTTGCGCCCTCTTCGACACTCTCAGCAAAAACATTCGCGGCGAACAAAAGAATCATTAAAAGCAGGCACCCGACCCCACCTCTCCGCCAAAATCTAACCATTTCACCCATCTTGAACCTCCTATTATTAAGGTTTATATTGCGCTCAACTTAACGAAGATAAACCCCTTTTTCTCAAAAAAGTTCCGCGATCAGTCAATGGGATGATTATACCAATTCCATATAAATAATTACCAACTCACATCTTGTTCAATCCAGGGAGTCCCGACGTAACCTTCACCCGTAATTATCTGCGGTGTTAAAAAGATAATGATTTCGGTCTTTTTGGTCATATCACTTCGGCTTTTAAACGCTAAGCCAAAAACCGGAATCTGACTTAAGACAGGCACCTGCTTGGATATCTCAATGGTTTCTTCCTTTATCAATCCGCCAATAATAATACCTGTTCCATTCTTGATCGTTACCGTGGTTTCGGCTTCAGACGTTTCAACGATAGGAATGGTATTGTTGTTGCTGGTTGTAATAATATCCACCTTTGAACTGATCTCAGGCTTAATTTTCATTGTAATAAAATCGTCTTCGTGAATTGTGGGCGTGACAAAAAGTTTAACACCCACATCAATGAAGTTGACACTTTCAGCTGTCGTGGTCGGTCCTGAGGCTGTTGTCGTTGTGGTAGATGTGACATACGGCTCATTTGACCCCACTAGTATTTTTGCCTCCTTGTTATTTAAAACCGTAATTCTCGGGCTGGATAAAATATTCGTTTCGCCGACCGTCTCAAGGGCGTTCAGCACAACCGAAAAATCATCGCTTGAGAGCGTTCCCACACTGATCTGTCCGCGTTTTTCGACAGAAGATAGGACATCGAAATTGCTCTTAAGATTCAAATCCTGATAATCAGACACGATCGCGTCCCAATCAATACCCATCTTAAATTCATCATTTAAAGTAATCTGTAATATTTTGGCTTCAATAAAAACTTCCTTTTCCTTCACGTCAAAGGCTTCTACTAAAGCCTGAACTTCCTGAACTTTTTTCTGAACATCCGTCACAATAAGCTTATTGGACCGATCATCATATTTCATCCGGCCTAACTGCGGCGTAAGGATCTCATTAATTTTATCCGCCAGGTCTTTGACGGTCGCATAGCTCAATTGGAAAACCTCTGTCTCCAGGGCTACATCCATATCATCGATAATATATTCCATTTCCTTTATTTTTTCAGGGGTGTCGATCAAGACTAATGTATTGCTGCTAGCATCACTGATGACTTTACCGGATGGATTCTTCAATTGGTTTAGCATAGCGACTAAATCAGCGGCCTTAGCGTATGACACGGGTTTAACCCGCGTAACAACAGGGCGTCCAAAGTCATAGCCATATCTGACTTTGAATTCTTGGTTTGACAAGACTTTTATCACATTATCCTCTTCAATATAAGCCCACCCATGGCTTTCTAAAATTGTTTTTAATGCGTCTTCCAATTCTATACTTTTTAGATACACAGTTATTTTCCCCTTCACAGCATGCCCGGCGACAATATTGACCCCGGTCTTTTGTGATATCACTTTTAAGACATCGTGGACGTCAACATCTTTAAAATCCAAGACATCAATCTTTTTTGATGTTTTCTCCCAAGGCAGGACAGAAGGGTTCTGGGCCGCAACTGGCAGAGGATGACCCACCAACAATACAAGTATCAACACAAAAATTCGCCGATAATTCATGTCAGACGCGATCAACTCCTTACTTTTCAAAAACACTCTGATTAACATACGCTATTCACCTCGTTTCTTAACTTTTATAAAAGAATTTTGCTCAAAAATTACTTCTTCACCTTTATGTTCAAAAACCACTTTCTCTGGATAAATACCTTTCAATTGTGCTGACTCGACCGTATCGCCCACTTTCATAAATAATGTTTCCCGGCTGCGAATACTTTCAACAATGACGATAGGATGGTCATCAATCAATATTCCTAAAATACGGACGGCTTGCTTTAACTCCTGAACAGCGACATCCCCGGCTGGTACAGCTTTCTTAACCCGATCGTCCTCTTCCCAGTTAACAGTAAAAATATCATTGCTTTCAATGCTCGTTTGATAATAAAAAAAATCACTTGCTAATGCATCCTGGGGCTGACCTGCAGCCACTTGTTCTTTACTGGAAGACGCTGACGAAAATAAAACATGCCCTTGGTCCAAACCATTGTTTTGTGTTTGAAACCAAAGCATTCCGACATAAATCAATAAACTCACGAAACTCAAAAACAGCAAACTATTGATCCCTTTAAACAAATATAATATAAATGACCGACGAGTCGACATACTTAAACTATCTCCTTAACGCTTTTGCTTATCATTTTTTAATTTTGATACAAATGTTTTTGAAAATGTTAACCGGACTTTCAAATTTTCTTTCTTATTATGATGAATTTTATCAAACCGTGCGTTCGTCACGCTAAAGGCATAGGGATTTCTTTGCAATATGTAAATAAAGTGCCAGACATCAACGACATCGGCATCCAGCACAATATCGATAGAATAGCGTTGCATCTTATCCTCTTTAGAAATGTTCTGTGGCCGTAAGTTGGTGATCCGAAACGGCATGGATTCAGCGACACCCTGAATCTCTGAAACCAACCTGGCCATTATTTCCGTCTCTGACTCAGCTTGATTATACCGGCTCGACAATGCCTCAAAATGCGTCTCATATGCATCCGCTTGCTTAAGTATGCGCTGATAATGCTTCAATTGTTTTTCTTGCAATATCATCTCATTATCAATTTCACCCATATCCGCTTGTAGCGGAACCACAATAAAACGCCATCCTAATGAAATGGACGATGATAAAATCGCTAAGAGGAGTAATCCTCTGTCACGGGTTTTCCAACTTTTCTTCATCCTGTTCTTCCTTACTCTTTAACTGAAGCTCAATATTAAAATAGACCACCTCACGGCGGCTGATACGTCTTTTCCTGGACAACTTCAAATGGATATCCTTAAAATACGGTAATCGGCTCAGCTGTTTTTGAATACGATTTACTTCCGCATCGACTAAGGCATAACCTTCCAGTTCCATCGTCTTCTCTTTTCTCAATTGAAGGGATTTAATAAAGACATCCTCTTCGATCACCTCTGTCAATGAAAGATAGACATCTGGAAGAAAAACTTTCCGCCCTTGATAATCTTCAATAAGATTAATAAAATCTTTTTTCTCGTTCAAACGGTCAACCAATGGCCTTATTTGCTTTACTTGATCGCTGACAGCATCTAATTTTTCTTTTTTCTCACTGCGTTGAATCACCAAAGATCCAATAAACAAAAAAAACATTAAAAGAATAAAAACTCCGCACTTAATAACTTCCGCATGCCAAACACGGTCCCGCCGCTGTTGACTTATTTCATTGGGCAATAAATTCACATGCTCAATATTATTTTGCTCGGCAAGTGCCAGGCCATGAAGTGTTGCTAACGAACTGTTTTTCGCTTGATAGTCGTTTGCTAAAGACGATAGATAATCCTCATCAGCATCTTCACCATAAGGAATCCAATGAATGGGCAACGACGCTATATTCAGCATCAACGTTCCTATCCGCGGGTACTTTTCTTTTAAACATATCGTCCAAATGGACTTGAGTCCAGGCCCGAATTTCTGCTGATTGTACATCTTGATCGATGCCCCAACTTGATTCAAAAAAATGTCTTCATTGTCCGAGTCGAGGTCTTCCCATCCATAAGAAAGGTACCTTGAATACAACAGGTGATTCGTCTGACAAAAACATATTTCTGATGAATTCTGGTCAACATATAAAAGGATCACCGGATCTACGCTGTCAATATTCTTTCGTTGCAGATGGCGATAAAATGTTTCAAGCAGGCCGAAGGAACTAACGATCACATTGTTCACATATAAGCCCGCCTTCTGCAAAACCATGATGTGTTCCAACACTCTTTCCTTAAGCAGGACGACAACCAGGACATCCACATACCCATCAAGTCTCTCCTTCAAAATGTGAAAATCAAAAACAACATCCGCCGGATCATAGGGAATATGTTGCAAAAATTGCAGCTCCAGCATCTTTCTCATTTCTTCTGGTTTTGAGGACGGCAAAGACAAACGTAAGAATATCGCGTCTTTTCTCGACAAAACCAATATATCATTATGTCCTCGTCTCTTGATATGAAGAAGCTGCTTAACATCTTTGACAAGGGTTTCATCGCTTTTCTGCTCGAGGTCAATCGATTCGGCTAAAACAATCATTCTCTTCCCCTGCCACTCCTGGGAAGCCACGGCTTTCAAGGAGTGCGGCGTTATCTCCAATATTTTCATTATTCCTTTTTTCATCATTCTTTCTCTTTTATAAACACACTAATATCTTTTCCAGAAGACAAGCGACAGGTCCGCCCCATTAATGACTGTCTCTAATAATGTTGTGATATCCTGTTGCTTATCTCTCCCCCAGGCATAGACATGCATGTAGCCGACAGATTGGGAGCGATAGCGCTGCAACGACAACCATAAAACTTTCTCTTTTGCGTTTAGGGCGTAATCAGCGACATCTATTTTTACATTTAAATCCTGATATTCATCAGAATGTGATTGACGATGGTCCAGCACTTTCTTGACCATACTTTCCGCATCTTCACGGTCTGTATTTGTTATCGGCCCGCTCATGCTCAAGGCCAATGCTTTCAGGACCTGTTCCGGGGCAAAATACAAATTCACCGCCAAACGGCCTTGACGGGGATACACCGTCACATAAGGTTTTAGCTCATCAAATATCTCTTGCGTCATTCCACGAACCAACAGCAATTCATAAATCGTATCAAAATTCGTTTGCTTGTTATTATAGGGGTCCGATAAACTATCATAATAAAAATCTTCAGCGCCATATTCCCGATGGCTCAAAACCTTATCAACATCTTTCCAATCTAAAAGAGAATGGCTGATGATTTGAGCATTTTCTTCTTCAGCGCCTAATAATCCCAACAATTCAATCATGACGGTCATATTCTGCTTGGTCAGACCATTGATATTGATTTTGGTTTCTTCTGGTTTCATCGCTATGAGCGCGTCTCCGTCCTGTCCAAGCTCGGGAATATGAAAATTGGCGAAAATACACGATTCGCCTTCGGGGCAGACATCTTGAAAATGCGGCAGTTGCTGATAATATTTTTGATCAAGACGGTTTTCTCCCGAGTCCGGATTCTCTTCGCTCTTGCCCCGTGCGGACTCAACTAAGGCCTTGATCTCCTGTAAAGATTGCATAATCCCCGCCCAAGCGTAATACTTTGACTTAACTTTACCGACCATAAACTTGGTCAAAGAGATCTCCAGGGTTGCCTTTCGCCCCAGGCTGATCGACAAAAAACTTAAAAGAGCGACAACCCATAGTGCCATTATCAAGACTGAACCTTTGTTTGCTCTAATTTTCACCTTGAACTTCCATTTCATATTTACCAAAACATTCCATATAACCGACGATAATCATCAGCGGGATTATTTATTCTCTCCTAAAAACCCGATCGGAATCAAAACCCTCTTTTTAATCGTCGTCTTTTCTTGGTCCTGATTGGCTAATTGAAAATCTATTTCAAACTGGATATGTGAAGGAATATATTTCTCCTGCCACGTATCCTCCCAATCAATATTTTCATCTTCATTCTGATACCCGTATTGAAACCTTAAGCCATCACGAAGAATATGGGTGCAAATCACCTCTTCGTCCTCTTTGTCCGGACTGATGTTACGCATATAATCGATCAAGTTCTGCTCCACCCGAACAAGCACCCGCCAGTCATCCGTTTCCTGTGAAAGGACATCGATTCGATCAGGCTGACGTTTATGCCGCCGGCCCAGTAACGTTTTAGTGATAAACGTGGCATCCGGATCTTTCAAATAGTAACGAACCACCTTTAATTGATCAGCAAGGGGAACAATAAAGGTCACGCTTGACGACGATCCCTCAAACTCTTTCTTATCCGGATAAGATTTCGAAAAGTCGTACGGAACCATGTTTTCTGTTTCACGCGTGATAGCATCAACAGCCCAACGCATTTGGCTAAACATCTCCGTGTTCTGGTCTGAACGCCGCGAAAGCTTGATACCAAGAGAAAAAGATGTATAAATGGCCAGTCCAATGATAGAGACCAGGCTCAGGCCAAGAGCAACTTCAATCAATGTAAACCCTTTATTCTTTTTTAGAACCATTTCCATTTTATTCTTCTGAATTTTTATAAACATACGATACAATTTCAATTTTATTTTTTTTGTTGCCTTTTGCCCAGGTCATCTCAAGAGTAATTTCATTTAACGCTGAATCTTCAGCCAAACTGTTAATCGGATGCGTGTTGACATCCAACTTGTAAACGATTTGATTTTCTTTTACTTCTTTACTGCCATTAATATCGGCAGAAATAAATCCTCTCTGCAAATAATCCAACATTGTATTATCTATCTGGTGCAGGACGTAAAAATAATCCCTTGTTAATGCCATCGCCCTTACGTTCGCTAACATAGACTTAATGCAAACCGTAATCCCGACAGAAAAAATCATTAAGGCAAATAACGCTTCTAAAAGAATCATCCCGCGTGTATCCTTACTCCGGACCCTTTTTCTATTCCTGCTCATAGGCCAACACCCGTCCTCGTTGTTCTCTGGTTGAGACAATCCAACAATGATCTTTCACGCACAATTTCAATAACCGCTTATCGATCTGACCATCGGGATAAAACTGAATATACCCGTGATCCGTTTCAACACGAATCGCCGGTATAATCGTGTTATCGCTGCCTTCCGGACCTTTAATACGCTTAAAGGAACCATCCGATTTTTCCCGTTTTTCTTGCTCATAAGAGCTGATCCAATACCGGTCATGATCATCATTAAATTCTAAACGAAATAAATTGTTTTTGATAATAGCCCTGTTCTGCACATAGCGCATATTATGAACGAGTTGACGGACCGAATACCGCAATCGCATATGTGTCAATGTTCTGGCCATTCGAGGGACCGTTATGCCCACAAACACGCTGATGATTAAAATGACAATCATAATTTCTAATAAAGAAAAGCCTTTTATCAAAGATCGGTTGTTCATTCTCTTACAATCCCATATTCATATTCATCAAGGGTGATAAAATCGCGACTGCGATAAAACCGACAAAGAAAACAACAATAATAAGCACGAATGGGCCCAGCAAAGAAATCATTTGTTGAATCGTATCCATAGACTGTCGTTCATACCAACTGGATGTTTTATATAGCCCCCGAGCCAACTGACCCGTCTCCTCTCCGACCGAAATCATATTAATGGCAAATTCATCAAAGACAGAACAAGGCTGCAATGCCGTTTTCAAACTAGCGCCTCCCTGAACTTTCTGAGCGGCAATGGTCAACTCTTCTTTAACCAGCACATTGTCAATCGTCTGGATTATCGACTGCATCCCCGAGGACATGTCAACACCGCTCTCAACAAGCAGACCCCATGTCCGGGTTAATCGGCCTAATTCTAATTGTTGAACAAGTGTTCCAATAAACCTCGTCCGCAATAAAAATGTATGCCATTGCCGTTTGCCCGCCGGGGTATCAAGCCGCCTTTTGATTATTCCGATTAACACACAAACAAGAATAACCAACAACCACCCAAAACGGGTGGCCAGGTGATTCAGCGCGATAAGAATAACAGTCGACAATGGTAAAACTTGATCCATATCCTCAAAAATCGAAATCATATTCGGCAGCACGAAAGTAAATATCACAAAGACCGTAAAAATGCCAGCGGCCAACACAAATAATGGATAAGACAAAACCTTTATACAACTGCTTTTAATCTTCAGTTCGTCCTCAATATTTTGGGCCAAACGTTCAAGAATGACATCTAACCGGCCTGTATGTTCTCCTGTTTTGACCATATTGCAATAAAACGAATTAAACAAATACGGATAATTTGTCAACGCTGAAGATAATGCTGTACCATCCTCGACGGACCGGGTCACAGACTGAACAACCTCCTTAAACTTCATATCCCGGGTTTGTTTCACAATCAATTTCAAAGCCTTCAAGATGGGAACAGAGGCCCCGACTAGATCACTCAATTGACGGGTAAAAACCATCAGGCCCTTTCTCGAACTCACCTGGATTTGAGGCAATGTTTTTCTTGTTTTCTTCTGTAAAGGCAATCCTAAGGATTCTTTTATCGGGTTGACTTCAACAGGAGTGAGACCAAGACTGATTATTTTACTGACCGCGATATCGATTCGGTCCGCTTCAATAACCCCGTTGACGACTTTTTCAGGTGATTCCCTTGCAATGTATTTAAATTTAACCATATTGGATAAAAATTATTATTTCTCTACCACCCGTAAAACTTCATCCACGGATGTTATCCCTTTCTTAATTTTTTCCCATCCAGACTGCAACAATGTTTTCATGCCATTCTTCACAGCGTGTTCCTTGATAACGTCCGAAGTCGCTTGCTGCATAATTAAATTGCGCAACCCCTCATCCAAAATCAAAAATTCAACAATAGCTTCCCGACCGATAAAACCCGTCTGCTGACAATCCTCACAGCCCTTCGGGGTAAAAACCGTTATTTTTTCCCGGGGGTTAACAAAATTCTGAAACCGGTCCTTCACGGCTGCCAGTTCCGTTACCTTTTCTTTACATTTTGGACAAAGAATCCGCACCAAACGTTGGGCAATAAAACACTCAACCGTACTGGTGATCAAAAAAGGATCGATGTTCATATCTAACAAGCGTACGACACCACTTGCTGCATCATTCGTGTGCAGGGTGGAAAAGACCAAATGACCGGTTAATGCGATTTGAATCGCAATCTCAGCCGTCTCCCGGTCACGCACCTCACCAATCATCATAATATCAGGATCATGCCGTAACATGGACCGCAAGCCATGCGCGAATGTCAAACCGATCCCCGGATTCACCTGGATATGGGTCACTCCTCTAATTTGGTATTCAACGGGATCTTCAATGGTAATGATTTTATTTTGATCTGTGTTAATTTTTGAAAGGCAGGAATAAAGAGTGGTTGTTTTCCCGCTCCCGGTTGGACCTGTCAGGAAAATAATCCCATGGGGTTTCTTGATCAAGTCTTCCAACCATAATCGCTCTTGCTTGCCTAAACCGAGCTCCTGAAAGCGATACAGTCTGGTGGCGTTTAACAACCGGATAACAACACTTTCGCCTGTAGGCGTCGGTAAAAATGAAACACGCAGATCCAATTCAACACCCTTGCTTCTCAGCTTAAAACGGCCATCCTGGGGCAATCTCTTTTCCGCGATATTGAGATTCGAAAGGATTTTAATCCTGGAAATAATCGATTCCTGAAAAAATTTCATATTCCGGGGCGCTTTTGCATCATGCAGAACACCATCGATGCGATACCGCAATTTCAACTCATCTTCACCCGGTTCAATATGAATATCTGTTGCCCGCTCCTGAAAAGCTTCATGCAAAATCTGGGTGAGCAATTTACTAATTGAGGCTTCAGAGTCTAATTCGTCAATTTCTTCAGAATCTTCGCTCTCTTGCGCGGTAGAGACATTATCCATGATACGATCAACGGTTTCAGCTCCTACGCCATAATAAAACCGGATACCTTCATTGATATCTTTTTGACTTGCGATCACAAGATTTATTTTCTCATCCAAAACCAGGCTGATTTGATCCAGCGAAGTGATGTCAACAGGGTAGGCTGTTGCAATCGTCAGGATATTATCGTGAAAGCCAATGGGCAACACCTTGTAAAAAGTGGCGTATTTGGCTGAAATTTTCTCGATAACCTCCCAGGGAATGGTGTGTTCCTTTAAGGACACAAATTCGAGACCAACCTGTTCAGCCAATAACGGCAAAAAGACATTTTCATCCTTCAATATGTTCAAATCAATAAAAATTTGACCCAGACGCCGAGCATTTTCTTCCTCTTTCTGAATAGCAAGGGCCTTCTGGACATCGTATTTCTTTATCAATTTATTCTTTAGAAGTATTTCGCCTATCATATCTATATTTATTCCTAAAAAAGTTTATAATAAAATCCCTGTCAAAAATGCAACTTTATTATCGAAACATTATTGAGGGGTTAAAGATGCCGTGGACTGACCAGCCAAGGGATCATCTACTCAAATCCGAGTATCCAGGAGGGGTTGAGATACCGTTTCAAGTATAACATATCCGATTTTCGGTGCAAAATAATCTTATTTAGCCGATTTTACTGACTTTTTGTGCCATTTCACTAAAATAAACAAGTCAATTTTAACCCTATCAACGTAGCCAGGTTGGCCGGCTTCGGGCGTTATGATCAAAAAATAAAATAAAGCAGAATAATATCAGGCTTATTTGAATGCAACAATAGTGCCCCTTTTTACAAATATATTTATATTTCATTTTATTAAATATTTTCATGATATTTAATATCGTGGGTCAAAAAAAGGTTAGTATATTTTATAAATGTCATAAATCTTTTATTTCAAAGCAGTTAATAAATATTATTTCAGCATAATTTTGATGAAATGAACGACGTCATCTCTGGCATTGCATGATTTTCATTTGTCGTATATAATATCGTCATGAAGAAAACTATGTTACGACGTTTTATCTCTTATGTTTTTTTAATACTCATACTGATAGGTGTTATCAGCTACTATTACTTTGACCGTATTTTCTTTCCCATTAAATTCAGAGAAATTATCATTGATTCCTCAGAAGATTTTTTTAATCGCCCTGTCACGTTTGATGACATGACATTTGATTTATTCACAGGCTTAAATATTAGCGGGTACAAAGTCTATGACAAACATGAAAGCGGCAAATATTTTATTTCCATTGACGAAATAAAGGCGAACATCTTTTTACCGTCATTATTAAAGAAAAAAGTTCTTGTAACCTCCCTTATAATCGACAAGCCTGTTTTCGGGATAAAACACTTTAAAGAATTCAGTATCAGCCAATGGAATTTCTCGGATCTCATCACACTTCAGCAAAACAGAAATATAGATCCGGATAGCTTTACATTCATTGTGAGCAACCTGTCCGTATGGGATGGTGAAATTGATTACGTTGACGAAACGAAAATCCTCAAGAAAAAAGATGAACATGAAACAATTTATTTCTATGAAACAATTAAAAATATCAATATCAAAGCATCATTATCCCTAAACCAAAAACTGAACTTTGATTTTCAAGCAGCTATCCCGGACAAAGAAACCATTCTAAAAACGAGTGGAACATATCATTTCCCAACAAAAATAACAACAGCTAAGCTTACGTTAATAAAGATTAATGTAAAAGAATATCTTAAACGACTGTATCTCTCGCATAATCTGATTCTTCCTGATGGTTACTTGCAACACGCAAATTTAAATATTACAAATACACCCCAAAACTTAGAACTCGATGGAGATATCCTTATTCAAAAAGGACAGATCTATTTCCCTGATGAGCGCCAACCCCGGCTGACTTTTAAATCGTTTCAGTCGAATGGCATGCGTTGGAAATGGGACAAAAAGAAAAATTATTCCTTCAGTGGCCACGCAGACATCAAAAACTTCTCCCTTAAAGGTCATGGCGAGGAGGTCATAACGGGTTCGATTCTGGCTCAAAGTGAGTCCACCACCATTAACATCCCCGCTTCAATCTTTGCCTTCAAAGGAGATGTCTTTATGGTGAATCCAAATATCCATCTGGGGCAATATCACTACTATAAAGGAAAAAAGTTCGAACTCACGAAAGCGGCCTTTACCTTGAACAAAAATCAACTCGGGTTAACGGGAAATTTCGTTGGAAAAGAGACCCATATTCAAAATGATAAAGAATTATCGCTTGATGGAGATATTACCCTGGACAATTTGTCCTTTGGATACCGAAACAAACAACTTACGTTTAACGGCCCGATCAAGGTCGATTATGGGAACTTGAAACATGCGAAATTCAAATACACCTCTAATTTAATATCAAAAAACACATTAATATCGCTTCAAAATGATATTTTTATAATTAAGACAAATCTCGGGCTTAAACCTTTACGCGTCGATACCCCGAACAAAACAATCCTCCAAAGCGATGAGTTGCAAATTGAATTTGACACCGAGTTTGATTTCAATAAAGAAACGACTTTTTGTGATTTAAGAAAGGTCTTCCTGAAAAACTTCAACATTGAGTCTAATCATCAGCACTTGAACATTGAAAAAATCGTCGCGGAGCGGTCGATTCTAACGTATAAAAATCATGAAATGAATTTGGTGCTCGTGCTTGACCCCACTGCCATCAAAGCCCAGTTCGCGAGAAACCAATCATTTCAAAGTTACATCAAACCGCAAGCTATCATAAGCAAATACATCCGCAGCCAGAAAAAAATCACAGTTGAAGGTCAGCTTGAGCTTATCAATACAATTTTTAAAATGGGCGGCAAAAAACAGTTTACAGGAAACCCTTCACTAACATTCATTTACGGAAAAAGTTTCTTACACGACGGGTATCACATCTATGACATCAAGGCCAAAGTCGATAATAGCAAAATCACAAACCTGCCCATTGTTGGGGATGTCACAAACATCAACGGAACGCTGTCGCTGCGGCCTGACGGTCTCAACACGAATGATTTAACAGTTAAAGCCCTTAACACCAAATTTCAAATTGAAGGGAAATTAAGAAATTTCTATGAACCCTATGTTGACGCGAATATCATCGCTCAAGATATCGACCTCAACCAGGCTGTCGAATTTTTAAAATCCCAGGATAAAGTCATTCCCTTTGATGTCGATGGGTTTTCCACGCTAAAAATGTATTACCGTGGATTAATCAAATCCCCTGATCAAGCATTCATCAATTTAAACGCTAAAATTAAAAACACCGCAATTTTATTCGACAATCCGGATTTGAATATAAAAAACATCAATGGTGAAATTATCTATAAAGATTACAAACTGACATGGGAAGACATGACCTGCAACTTCAACAAAGAACGTTTCACCTTAAAAGGAACCATGGAGAACTTTTCCATGCCCCTGGTCAACACAAACATCTCTTCTTCCTTTGCCGACTTTGAAACAAAAATCATTTTCACTAAAGATGCTGTGCAGATTGCCCGGCTTCAAGGATCCATTTATAATTCTTATTTGGACACAATTGCGACTTATTATTTTTCAGACTTTAGACAATCGGTCCTGAATGCCAAAGCCCGCTTCAAGTTTGACTCGAACGATATTTCTAAATTGCCTCAATCTTTACAGAAAAAAATCCTGAACTATCAACCCCGGGGCGTCCTTCAAGGGGACATATCCTTTGCCGGTTCGCTTAAAGAGTGGAAAAAATGGGATATTGAAATAACCGCAAAATCAAAACATTTTTCAATTCTTGATAATTCCATGAAAAACTTACGCTTTAACAGCCGCATGAAAAAAGGCTACGTATCCAATTGCAAAGTATCAACACTGGCTTATGGCGGGAAAATCCTTCTCAATTCAGAGTTCGATCTGAACGAACAAGACCCCTCTATGGATATCGTCTTGAGAATTAATTCCCTCAACCTGAAAGAATGGAATCAGTCTCATCCGAGCAAGAACGATCAATTATCCGGGCACCTCGATCTCGAACTCGATTGTAATGGAAATGTCAACAATAAAGAGACATTAAACGGCAGCGGATCAATTAGGATAAGGAACGGCTTCCTCTGGCGATGGGATCTGATCGACACGATATCACGCATAGCCCTTATTCCTGATTTTCAAAACGATGTTATCTCTGATGGATCTGCCGATTTTGTCATCAATGATGGCGTCCTGCAATCCCAGAACATCAAACTTAAAGGCCGTCGCATTAAATTAAACGGCTCTGGATCATACGACATACCACAAGACATGGTCGACATCGCTCTATCACCAGCGTTCAGTGACATTATTTACGAGCAATCCAATTCGATCCGCAAAATCCCATCTCAAATTCTCACCCAAACCGACGGTTTTCTAACCATCAAATTCGTCGGCCCTCGTGAAGACATAAAGATGCAGGTCGATAAATCCCCGACCAAGATCATCAAAAAGACAACAGGCACGATCATCAACACCATTAAAGAAGGAATATCAACCGTTACTGAAGCCAGTGGTTCTATCTTCCAGGAAGTTATCGACCAGAATTTTTAAGGTTTCCTCTTACCCTTCTTTTATAATCGTCTCGCACCCGTGATGGTTCTTATGCTGATATCCCGCTCAAGAACCATTTCATTCTTGGAAAACCGGAAAAATATAAAAACAGGCTGTTGGACATGGATGCCACTGTTTTGAACCCAAAAAATGCAATTGGGATCATAACGAGAAAGCAAAAATTGTTGCAAGTGCAAGGCATTGCGAGGGTTATTTCGTGAAGCGTATCGAGACACGGTGAACGAAATAATCCCGAGCATAACGTAGCAATTGCGACGAGTTTTGCCTTCGTAGTAGAACCCTCATTGCATCTTTCGGGTTCAAACAGACAATCATAGTAAGAAACGATCAGCAACTGCAATCACTACAAGCACAACTCTCTTGAGAACCGCAGAAGCCATCGTTATTGCAAACAGGAACCAGCGGGGCCTGACAATCAGGATCAATTCCCGGAGGGGTTCCTGGAAAACAACAACCGTCATTGGCAATAGGAGCACACGGGGTGCCGTCCGCATCATAACACACACATCTGGCCATAACCCCAATGGCGTTAACAGATAATTCAATCGAGTCTTTAATCTCAGAGGTAATAACACCCGAAGGACCTAATGTCATGATCAGGACCATTAAAACCGCGGTAAAGACAAGCAAATACTCCACCATGTTTTGAGCATGTTGATCATATAACCGTTTGAACATATCATATCCCCCCTTATCATACTAAGATCGATTCTGCTTTTCTCGACGCTAAGACAAAAATATCAGAATTGAAATAGAACAATTCATTAATGGATTTAGTATAATTACGATGTTTGTATATATCATAACATGTTCGCTTTCACGTTGAGGATTTTTTTTCAGACCGCAAGACAAAATTATTTTTTAGATAAATAAAAAGTGAAAACAATCAAGTACCCCACCATGTTTTGGACTTTATTTTGCGCAAAATGTTAAAAAAAACAATAAATTACCCCCACATTATGGCCAACGCAAATATTATTGCACTCGTCTGACGAATGTTTTGAAAAATTCATTGACAGCCACGAAATAATCTTTTACAAAAAATAACCGCTCAAAGATACCCGTCCAAGAATGTCCTCATTTGTTGTAAGGCCTTTGAACGATGGCTTATTCTGGCTTTGATGGAAGGATCTAATTCCCCGAATGTTTTTTGGTATTCAGGGATGATAAACAGCGGGTCATAACCGAATCCATTCTGGCCTTTCGGTTCCATGGCGATGATGCCCGGGCAAAATCCCTGGACTCGGCTTAATATCTTTTCATTTCGCGCAAGAACAACACATGATTGATAACAGGCTTGACGTTGATCCAAAGGAACACCCGTTAAGTCTGCAAGCAGCTTTTGGTTATTTTTAAAATCATTCGCGCCCGGCCCGGAATACCGCGACGAGAAAACCCCTGGATTATTATTCAAGGCCTGAACTTCTAATCCGGAGTCTTCTCCCATCGTGAGTTTACCGGTAAAATGAGAAACGGTCAGCGCTTTAATCTCCGCATTATCCGCGAATGTCTGACCGGTTTCTTCAATGGGTGGTATTTGCGGATAATCAGATAAAGATGTTATCTTTAAATTAAAATCCGACAACAGATCTTTAATTTCACGCAATTTCCCCTGATTGGTTGTCGCTACAACTAATTCGTTCATCGTTTCTCACATAAAAAAGAAAGATTAAAACAGGTTATAAACCCTTAATATCTTTAAGGCAACCCCTATAAACAAATTTTTTCGTTAAAAACACGTATATTATCCGGACCGAACACCATGGATCCAAAATTGACCGTTAAATTTAGTCCCTTTTGCCATACCGATCACGCGTGGGCGGGCCGGAAGGCCCGGATTTCAGGCGATCTTCAGGAATTTCGATGTCCTGAACATGTTGTAAACCTGATTCCGCGGCCCGGTCTTTGTCGCCTTTCGGAATCGGCCAATAGCCCGCGACACAAGGTCGCCGGCGACTTATAATTGTTGGGGAACCAATTCACCGCGAAAAGCCTTGGCTAAAATGGATTGTTCTAGTTTGTCGGTATATGTCTTTACTTTAGCATAGCACTCCTCTGCATGATTTAATTTATTCAAGGAATGCTCGATTAACTTGACAATTGCCACTTGTTTCTCGATTGACGGGAAATATACAGTTAATTTCTTTAATTGAGTGGTATTAATTCTTGGTCTAGTAACCCCATGAATTTCTCTAACCAACAAATCATAAACACGGCTACATGTAAGCTGAAGTACTAAAAACTCAGAATCTATATTTTTATCTGGTCTGACACAAAAACAGTCAGCCTTCGCGATGGCTTTTGTTTTTAATTTCGGCAACACACAAACTCGAATTTCATCTGCTATAAACGATGCAAATATAACATCTCCTCTCTTAAAGAAGTTGTCAAGTAATAAGACAACCTGTTAAGACTTTTTA
>JAIORP010000178.1 GCA_021108075.1 Candidatus Omnitrophota bacterium
TTTTATTTTTTGACCTTAATTTGATCCCTATTCCTGTGCTATTATGATCAAAGTTTGGGAAGGGACAACAACCATAGAGTATGATGAATATGCAACGTATACGCAGATAACTATTTCTCAACGTATTGAACACGGTGAGTCCGGTACACGCGTTGCCACGAAGTTCACAGATGGTTTAGGCCGTTCGATCCAGTCAAAAGTGCCGACCACAACACCTGGCAAATATTTAGTCAGCGGTGAGGGGGAATATGATAATCGCGGTCTGCCGGTTAAGCAATATATCCCCCGTATTGTCAGTGAAACCAGCCTGGATACCGTCGAAGTCCTTGATACAAATAATAAGCATACGATCATGACCTATGATGAAATGGGCCGGGTCACGCGCACAGATAATCCGGATACAAGTTATTCCGATGTTGTTTACGACGACTGGACAACGGAGATGTATGATATGAACGGTCACCGTCAGGATGCCAGACACGATGCCTACGGACGTTTGATTGAAAAAATTGAATATGTCGGGGCAGACGGGCGTGATTCACATTATCAAGATACACAGGGTTATACCGAATATGCCCGCACCCATTATGCCTATGATTCTGAAGGGAACCTGATCACCACAACAAACGAAGCTGTTGATGAAAGCCCGGCGGACAGCGTCACCCAGATCGGATATGATAAATTAGGCCGTAAGATTTGGCTGGATGACCCGGACATGGGAAACTGGACGTATGAATATGATCTGAATGGCAATCTGAAAAAGCAGATTGATGCCAGGAATCAGACGATCATCTTTTCGTATGATGAACTCAACCGTTTGACGCGTAAAACGGATAATGCGGACTTGGACGTGGATTACACCTATGATACTTACACAGATCCTCTGGTGGAAAACGGTGTCGGCCGTTTGACCAAAGTCGAATATAATGGCGACAGTGCGGAATTTTACTATGATGAACTTGGTCGTGAACGCCGCTCGGTCAAGACAATTGACAGTGTCCCCTATCCCATCAATCGGGAATACAATGCCGCCAACGAGTTGACCAGGATCACATATCCGGACGGCAAAGAGGTGTTCTATAAATTCAACATCCTCGGGCAGGTGATCATGATTTCCAATGATGTTATGCTGCTTCAAGGAGGGCAAAGCGCGGTACCGCAGTTGCGTCCGTCGGCCCCACCGCGATTCCCGAATCAAATCATGATGCCGAATGTGCAGATGCCGGTTATTCAAGGCAAAGGGAAAAAGGGGAAAGTAAAAAGTGATCTGATTTCCTACGGTTTAAAGTTTAAATCTGTCATGGACCATATCGCAACAAACATCATTGAACACTATATCCTCGGAGTGAAATCAGCCTATGCCGACCCGATTGAAACACCATGGCAACATACGGACGTCGGAACAGTCGGTTCAGATGGTGATGCGAGTCAATACGATGGTGTATTTAACGTGCAGGCAACAAGCGGAGATCTCTGGGACCAGGCAGATTCGTTCCATTTTGTTTATCAATCATTGGACGGCGACGGCGAGATTGTTGCGCGAGTGGATAGCATGACAGACACCAGCACCTATGACAAAGCCGGTGTTATGATCAGAGAATCATTGTCGGCTGATTCAAAGAATGCGACGATGTTAATGTCAGTCAATCCTTTCGTGTCATTTCAGTATCGCGTCAGCACATCTGGAACAACAGCTTCCCAGGCCGACACAACGGTCAGTGTGCCGCGTTGGGTCAAGATGGTGCGCAGCGGCAATCAATTCACGGGCTATTACTCCAGCGACGGGCAGTCATGGACCGGGGGAACAGCGGTGACCATCATCATGGATCAAACTGTGTACGTTGGATTAGCTGTGGCTGGTAATAATGTTTTTGCTGAAACGACAGCCGGGTTTTCAAATGTGCGGACCAACAATTTGCCGGATCCCTGGATCAGCGAGGACGTCGGTCCTGTGACTTATGTTGGTTCTTCCGGTGAATTCAGCGGATCGTTTACAGTCCAGGGTTCTGGTGATGATATTTGGGGTGTATCTGATGAATTTCAATACGCGTATCAATCTTTTAATGGAGATGGTGTGCTTATCGCCAGGGTAGACAGTGTTGATTGCACGCATACAGGTGCCAAAGCCGCCATTATGATGAGAGAAGCGTTGAACGCGGGATCTAAACACGCCTTGATGGTCACAACGAAATCTAACCTGGCCGCATTTCAATATCGCAACACGACAAATGGAGATATGGGCAGCTCTTCAGGTCATAATATTTCGATACCTTATTGGATTAAATTGGAACGCACGGGAAATGTTTTTAATGGATATCTATCTGCCGACGGAACAGACTGGACCTTCGTTGATACGGCAACATTTTCGATGGAGGGTGATATGTTTGTCGGTTTAGCTGTAACCAGCAATAATGATAACATTTTTAATACGTCCGTCTTCAGTCAAGTCAGCATCACGCAGGACAACACTTTACCACCTCCCTGGCAGCATGGGGATATCGGTTCTACCGGTGTAACCGGGGATGCGACGGAAACAGGTGATGAATTCACGGTACAGGGCTCTGGCATTGATATCTGGGGCACAGCCGATGAGTTCCATTATGTTTATCAGCCTTTAAACGGCAGTGGTCAAATGATTGCTAAAGTCCAGAGTTTGGGCGGTACTGGTACAGCCAAGGCCGGGATTATGTTCAGGGAAAACTTAGACGCTGATTCAAAACACGCCTTTATGTTGCTCGCTGAATATGGTGGTGGCTATGCGGCTGCTTATCAGTATCGTTGGGTCACTGGTGGGGAAATGGGTAGCAGTAGTGCGGTAACCGGGATTACTCCCGATCATTGGGTCAAGTTAGTGCGTCGGAATAATGATATCAATGCCTATGAATCAACGGATGGTTCATCGTGGAATCAGGTGAGCAGTACCGTTTACATTGACATGGACCAAAGCATCTATGCCGGCCTGGCCCTGACTAATAATAATGATTCAGCTTTAGCGACAGCTGTTTTTTCAGATGTGATTGTCCAGACAGCGCCGGCCGCGCCGGAATTAAATTCACCGGTGGCCGGGGATAGCAAAGTCACTTTGAGCTGGCAAACTGTCAGCGGGGCCGACGGGTATGTTATCCGTTTCGGTGAAACTCAGGGAGGTTCTTATACGGATATGATCGATGTCAGTGAAGTGACCACTTATGATGTCACTGATTTGGATAACGGAACAACGTATTATTTTGTCGTGAGCGCGTATAACAATACAACCGGATTGGAAGGGTCGGACTCGAATGAAGAGCTAGCAACACCGCAGATCACGGCACAGACCGATCCTCCGACAGCTTATATCGAAAATGTGATCTATTCGGACCTGGGTCAGATCGATACGATTGAATACGGCAACGGGACAGTGACCCGGTATGAGTACAATCTGAATAATTTTCGTTTGGAACGGATCTATACGACCGATTTATCTGAGGCCGTGATCCAGGACTTGAATTACAAATATGATAAGTCTGGAAACATCCTTGAAATCAGCAATGAGGCTGACCAACAGAATATCACCACACAGACGTTTATATATGATCATCTTAACCGTTTAATATCAGCCACAGCCACTGATTCGAAACTCTATGGCACCAGGTCCTATTCCTATGATGAGTTCGGTAATATCACTGAGAAAGACGGTAAGACGTATGAATATAGCGGTATCAGTGCCGGACCGCATGCGGTCACGTCGACGGATGACGGACAGATTTATACCGAATACACCTATGATGCCAACGGTAACATGGAAACCAGGACCGGAGACGGAGTCGTCACAACGTTCATCTATGACGTGGAAAACCGTCTGATTGAGGTCCGGAAAGAAAACGACACGATTGCCGAATATGCTTATGACGGTGACGGTGGCCGGGTCAAAAAAATCGATTACACCAAAGGCACGCAGAGCAATACTTGTTTCATCGGCGGGACCATGGTGCATATGGCTGACGGGTCGTTTAAGTCGATCGAAGAGGTCGATATCGGTGATGAGGTCTTGAGTTTTAATGAGAAGACCGGGGAAAAAGTTGTATCAACAGTCACCGGGGTCTTCGATAAAGAATATACAGATAAATATTTATTGCTCAACGGTTGGCTGGGAGTCACCGACAATCATTTATTTTATTCTCAAGGTGAGTGGCGCAAGATCGGTAAGCTGTCGATGGAAGATGCGTTGTTAGGTCTTGATCTGACCGACCGTCAAATCGAGTCCGTTCAAAAGATTGATTCACCCCGGATGGTGCGGGTGTATAATATCGAAGTTGATCAGCACCACAATTATTTTGTGGGCTCTGAAGGATATTTGGTGCACAATAAAATGTCTTTCGGTTCGCTGTTTGATGATGGCGGAGGCAGCAGTGTTTTTACGGACGGCCTGACCACGGTTTATATCGGCGCGATGTATGAAAAAACCAATGGCCACACAAGCGAGCATGTTTTTATGGGGTCGTCAAGAGTCGTGAGTGTGCGCGATGGCTTTCAGCATTATTACCATGCGGATCATCTGGGCGGCCTGAACGTCCGCACCGGCGGTGAGGGATATAAGAAAGAAGAGGTGTGGTATCAGCCCTTTGGCAAGACCGCCAGCCGGGAGTTCTTTGGCGACGGCGAGGAAGTTGCCCATCATTATTTTACCGGCCAGCACCTGGACGATGAAACCGGGTTATACTACTTCAATGCCCGCTATTATGATCCGTCGTTGGGACGTTTCATTACTCCGGATACGATAGTTCAGAGCCCTGGTGGAAATCCACAGACGTTTAATCGTTATAGTTACTGTGGGAACAATCCTGTAAATTATACTGATCCGACAGGTCATTTTTTTTGGGCTGCTATTGTTGCAATTGTCAAAGCAGCGTCAGCAGCAGTCACAGCAGTGGGCGGTTATGTTGCAGCGAATGCAGCTGCAATTGCTACTGGTGCAGCAATTGGTGGCGCCGTTGGAGGAGTCTCCTCAGTTGCTATGGGAGGTAATTTTTGGCAAGGATTTGGAATGGGAGCTATAGGAGGCGGTGTCTTTGCGGGACTTACTCCTGCATTTAGTGGAATGATGAAGGGTGTTTTTTGTGGAACGACTAAAGTATCTTTGATCGGAAAAGCGGCAACAATAAGTAATTTTACTTCCGGATTTTTAGGAGGTGCTGCTTCAGGCGCAGCCGTGGCAGCGTATTCTGGTGCAGATGTTGGTGACGGGGCTCTTATAGGTGGTGCTTTTGCAGGAGCTTTTTCATTAGCTAGAGATTTTGCGAGTTATACACGAAGAAAAATGATTGCTCAATCTTCAAAGAACAACTCAGGTGGCAAAAGTTATGGTTGGTTAGGTGATGGTAAAAAATTAGCAGGTCATAGAAAAGATTTAGTTAATAAAAAAAACTGGGTCAGCAAGAATTTCGGTTTTATCTTTGGAGGACCGCAAGATGGACTAGGTCAAGCAGGGCTTAAATTGTTTGGGAAGAATTTTGTTTATAATTATTCAGAACATTCTGTTACAGGTTTTGTTTTTGAAATGTGGTCTGGACCTCACGATTATTTAAACAGTTGGACATACCAATCATCAGGAAAAAATATAGGAAATATAAGGCAATTATTTTCTATTGAACAAACTGTTTCTGCATTTACAAATCCTTTAAATGTAGCGATTGCAGCTCCAATTGCTGTTACATCAACTCTTCCTGGCTCAACAGGTCCCATAGTTTATGGACAGTATCGGTTTTTTGAGGAATAGACAAAAAAAGGATACTACATGTGGCAATTAGGATATATTTTGAATAGGGGGAGAGGATGAATAGGTTAATATTTTTTTTGTTAATATTCTTATTATGTGGGTGTGCAACATATGAGAGGCGAATTATTCTGGTTCCTCAAGAAGTAGCTGGATGGGGGAAAAATCGTTCAGGATTTTATGAGTCAAGTTGTAAAGAGGGAGGTGTTAGGATTACGGAAATAGTTCTTGGATATCAAGGTGGCGGCGATATGCCATTTTTTATTCCAATCCCTGCGGCAACTAAAGATGATTTAGAAGCAGTTAATAAAGAAGAGGCTTGGCAGTATGTCGAATTTTTTAGTAATAATAGAGTTGATTCTTGTGATGCATCTTTTATTTTTTTAGAAAATCAAATTACTGGCGAATTATTTTATCCAACACAAACGAAGGACTTAGGTGAAGTAGAATCGGAGGAGAAATATTATAGGGCTTGTTATTATTATTTTGATTTACCCAAGGATTCTCAAGCAGGATATAGTTTTCATGTATCAGATAAGGTATTTAATTGTAATATAAATCCGTTGCCTTTAAAATATAATAAATCATTTGAAGTTATTCCAATGCAGATCATGTAAACATTAACCTCTCACAACTTTTGGCACAACTAATGGGGGCAGGTCATTCAAACTCCTGACTTCCGCAACGAGGTCACCCAAGTGAGATACCAGGATTGAAGAGAAAAGGTGGTGTAGGTAAATATGGCGGAACACCATCGGGAGGAAATCGTTATAATCCTTATACTAAAGGTGGCATGGCTGCTTGGTGGGTGGGAAGAGGGGTCAAAGCCCGGTTATTGTTTTAATTTAAGGATTAAGGTTGAGAAGAGGGGAATGATTGAGAGAGAAAGATGCCACGAAGAAGACGGATTATTTTGCCTGGATATAAGTATCATTTAACACAACGAGGAAATTATCAGCAATGGGTGTTTGAGGATAAAGAAGATTATGAGTATTATGGTTCTTTGATAAATAAGTATTCGGAGAAATATGGTTTAGAAGTGTTGTCCTATTGTTTAATGGGGAATCATGTTCATTTTATAGTACAGCCGGTTTTAGGAGAAAGCATTTCTCAAACATTTCAAACGGTAAATATGCGATATGCACAATATTTTAATGATAAGAAGAAAACGAAAGGTCATTTGTGGCAAGGTCGTTTTTATGCGTGTACATTAGGAGGGAGTCATTTAAAGAAAGTTTTTCGTTATGTTGAAATGAATCCAGTAAGAGCAAAGATTGTCAGGAGGTGTTGGAACTATAGTTGGTCAAGCGCTGCGAAACATGTGGGAGTTGAGGCTGAATCATTGATATGTTTAACAGATAAATTTAATATTCGTGAAATTATTTCTGAAGGAGTGAGCTGGGAAAGGTATTTGATGGAAGATGAAGATTTGGAATTTTTAGAAAGGATGAGATTGATGACAAAAAAGGGATTAGTAATTGGAAGTAGTAAGTTTGTAGAAAGCTTAGAAGATAAGTTGGGCATTTCATTGAGGATTAATAAAGGTGGAAGGCCGAGAAAAGACAGTAATACCTTTCATTAAATAATGACCAAAACCAATTCTGCTTTTCAGAATTAAGATAGGACAATTTATTAATGGATTTGGTGTAATGTATAAAAACTGGGCGTTGACCCCTCTTTACAAAAGGGTATCTGCCAAAAAATGGCTTAATTGCCTGGACCCGGACCGGTTCATGTGCAACCGGTCGGCATAAAAGGACTTTTCATTGATGATACTTTGCGGATCCAGAACGGTCAGGTTGGGATATTTTTCTTTCCAGGATTGCAAGTGCTGATGAATGTGTTCAACAAGTCCGGAATTCTTATAGATGGCATAATAATCTTTGGGGACTGTTGGGATAATGTAATAGACCGTGACATCATTTTTTTGTGCTAAATCTAAAATTTTTATGAAATATTTTTTATAAAAAGAACTCTCCGGAAAATTGATTTTTGAGACCTTTCCCTGAATATCTTCCGTGTACGTCCCTTCCTCGAAGGCTGTCACATAACCATCATGCCCAAAATTCTCGTCAATGATATTTTGATTGCGGTCTTTGACCCAAAACTGATCCATAAAAATCCCTTTTTTTAACAAGCTTTGATATCCCAAGGACGGAATGGCATACAACAGCCCCTGCTTAAAACCGAATTCCTTAAACAATGGCATGAGATTGCCCTGACGGTAATGATAAAAATAGGGCAACAAATAGTGCTGGATGTATTTCTCATGATAATAAATCGTCTGGGGCAAATAACTGATGATCAAATATTTGGGCGGAGGGCTTGATTTTAAATAGTTCGAGAAAACAACATACCCGAACAAAATGGTTGTATCAGCGGCCCCGGAAAAGTTAAAGCCCGTCAAGCCTGTCTTCTCTTGAATGATATCCGGTTCTATCCCGGTCGCGGGGTAACAGTCCCCAAGAATAAGAATATCATAATTGTTATTTTTTTTTCGGGCGAGATCATTTTTATAACGCAAGACCATACCATAAACACCGTGCGGAAAATGATCATCGAAGATCCATATTGCGGACTCCAGCAACAAAATGATGCTCAAAACGATAATAAAACCGTACGGTCCTTTTTTAAAACTGAAAATAGATAAATTCTTTTCCACCGGTTACGCCCCAAATTAGCACACTATAAAAACAAATAAAATAAAAAATAACCCTTACCCAAAGAGGTGATTTAAAAACAATCAGTAAATCCTGATAACGGTATTGAAAAAACTGAACCCCAAGCAGCAACCCAGTGTAAAAAAGGATGCTCTTGAATGTTGCCATCGCGGCAGACAGTTGTTGCCAACGCGTATTGAAAAGCACACAGTAAAGCATGTCATTGATTTGATTGACAGAAGCAGCCCGGAATATCAACCATCCCAAACACGTTAAATGGAAAAAAAAGACGATTTTTATCATCAAAGACAATGACGCTAGTGTGTTGTGTTTTGAAGACGGCCATTTGTCCATCAGCGGTCGGATTCCGCGGTAGATAATAAGCAATAAACCTTGGTATAGCCCCCAGATGATGAATGTCCATGCCGCGCCATGCCATAACCCGCCCAGAATCATGGTTAAGGCCAGGTTTCTGTATATTATTAATCCCCCCTTACGGTTACCGCCGAGCGGAATATAAAGATAGTCTTTCAACCAACTCGATAAACTGATATGCCAACGTTGCCAGAATTGGCTAGGATTCGTGGCGGCATAGGGTATGTTAAAATTGACCATAATATCAAATCCCATACACCGGCATAATCCGCGGGCGATGTTTGAATAGCCGGCAAAATCACAGAATATCTGAAAGGCAAAGGCATACAAGGCAAATAATACGGTCCAACCGGATTGAAGACCCTCTGCCGCAAATACGGGATCAACAATTTTGGCTAAGTTGTCTGATATGAAAACTTTTTGATAAATCCCCCAAAAAACAAGAAAACATCCTTGATAAAATTGGTCCCAAGATAATTCGCGCTTGCGGCTGATCTGGGGCAATAATCGCTTAGCCCGCTCAATGGGCCCGGCGACTAATTGGGGAAAGAATGCGACAAACAAGGCAAAATTCAAAAAACTTTTTTCCGCCTTCATTTTACCGTAATAAATATCAATCGTATAACTCATTGTCTGAAAAGTATAAAAAGAAATCCCCACCGGAAGAATAATGTCGAGGGTTCCTGTTGTTACGTTCACGCCCCATGTGCTGAAAAGCGCCTGCAAGTTGGCTGTGAAAAAATTAAAATATTTGAAGAAACCTAATATGCCTAAGTTTGTGATGATGCTCAACGTAAGATATGTCTGTCGTTTGGATTTTTGTGAGGTTTCTTGAATCGCCCGGCCGCAATAAAAATCCACAACCGTCGAAATCCATAGTAAGGATAAAAAACGCCAATCCCAGGAACCATAGAAGTAATAACTGGCCAGTAGCAGCATCCTGTTCTGCCAGTGGTGATTGAGAAAGACATAGAGGACATAAACAATGAAAAAAAAGATAAAAAATTCAATGGAATTAAATAACATATAGATATTATAGTTCGATCATTATGGAAAGCAAGGCAAAGGCTGTTTACGTCGCTATTAAAGGGTTCCATCTGGGCCAGCCGATCGCTGCCCCGGTATTTTCCGAAAAATGCCGGTTTCATCAAACGCCCCTGCCGTTTTGTTTAGGCACACGGGGTGCAGATAACACCGCAAGCTAAGGTATCCCTGCTTTGGGACCTGGTCAACAGATGTTCGCTAAAATGAAAATAAAAAACAATCTAATATTGGTTTTGTTCTTTGCTTTAAGTGGTAATATATTGTCTAATGGAGTGAATTCTTCTGAGCTCTGCTGCGAGGAGATTCACTCATGATGTTATTGCAAAATCGATGGAATCGTCAATAAAGCTTATTAGAGTTAAATTTGTTCCAATACCTTATAT
The DNA here is from genome assembly GCA_021108075.1 of Candidatus Omnitrophota bacterium. GTDB lineage: Bacteria > Omnitrophota > Gorgyraeia > Zapsychrales > Zapsychraceae > JAIORP01. Next base: position 10,215 of record JAIORP010000178.1, read on the forward strand.
TGAAGGTCCTGTTACAGAAGTGTATGTTACAAGCGATCATTCTCGTCCAGTTAAAAAAATATATGCGACAAAAACACCCGGTGATTTGGTAGAAACAATTTGTTAGAATATTCAAAGTCAGATTGTCAAATATTCAATCATCATTGAAAGTGAAAGGCCTGAGATTATTGTAATACCAAATCCATTAATAAATTGTTCTATTTTAATTCTGAAAAGCAGAATTGGTTTTGGTCATTATTTAATGGAATTGGTATAATTGCAGAAAAGCGTAGCCGAAACAAGAAGAATTTTGGCCGGGGGCCTGCTGGAAAAATTCAATATTAAGTGTATGATCGATGAAAAATATGGGACTGAAACGGACAATCCATAACGGATGCATCAAATTGTTCAAGGGCTTGGTCGCGCTGGCGGCTGGTAGGCAGGCCTCAAAGGTGCTGGCCTCTTTTGCCGAGGGGATCACCCCGCTGTCGCGGCAGTCAACCGCTCATGGTGACCTTATTTTTTTCTGCCCGGGGGAATTGCCTTTGCTGCGGGCGGATGCCCTGTTGACAAAAGAACCGGAAACGATCGCGTGGATTGATTCATTCTTTACTTCTGACGTTCTTTGGGATATCGGGGCGAATGTTGGTGTTTTTTCGCTTTACGCGGCCTTGCGTGAGAATAAAGTGATGGCGTTTGAACCTTCGCCGTCAAATTATTACCTTTTAAATAAGAATATTGAGCTAAACAAAATGGATCAACGGATTTCGGCCTTGTGTTTGGCCTTTAATGACGACTCAAAATTGGACGCGTTCTACTTCCAGAACACGCGAATAGGCGGGGCTTTAAATTCTTTTGGGGAGGCATTGGATTGGCAGGGCCAGGCGTATGAATCTGTTTTTCAACAGGCCATGATCGGATTTCGTGTGGATGATTTTATCCAGCAATTTCATCCACTTTTTCCAAACCATATGAAGATCGATGTGGACGGCAATGAGCATAAGATTGTCGAGGGCGCCCTGCAAACCCTCAAAGACACGCGACTGAAGTCGGTGCTGGTCGAATTAGATTTAGCGCGCCCGGAGTATCGCGCGGATATTATCGTTAAGATGCAGCAATGTGGTCTGATTTTAACGGATCAAGAAAAAATTTCCCGCATGCCCCCTTCCGGAACCCATAACCATATTTTTGTTCGAAAAAATGGTGTCGGTTCTCACAAGTAAATACCCAATCCATTAAGTAATCGTTAAAGTCATTATGATATCCTCGATGTTCAAACGGGAATATTAGCATTCCTCTGAGCTCTGCTGCGAGGAGATTCACTGGATTTGGTATGATTGATATTTAGACTTTTATGATTTTTCAAAACATTCTTTCCTAACTCATCCACACGTTTGCCATTCAGGTCTTCAAAACAAATTGTTTTATATTTTGAGGAAAAATATTGTGTTGAAATGTTGTAAATGTCAGATATTAAAATTATTTATGAAAAGCGACACCGTTTTTTTCAAACAGAAAGTAGGGGAAAGTGCGGGAGGGATAGGGGGGGATCAGTTGGGTGCGGCTGATCACCGCATAGGGTCGTGGATTTTTTTTAAAGAAGCGTTCGATCACGCGGTCATGGACCCATTCATAATTTCCCCCGCTGATGTCATGGATAAAAAAGTCAACGTGGCATAATCTTAAATAGAGCATGAGGGTTGACGCGCGGGGCAGGATGTTTCGAAAGTCATTTTTTGAGACATCCCAATCCTGTTGAAAACAGCGATGTCGTTGTTGATCTCGCAGGATCCAGAACGGTAATTCATCCTTTTCGAGCGCTGGAAAAGGATAGTTTTTATAACGAAACTGAAAACGTTGTTTGTATTCGTCTAAAACCGCATTGAACGTTTGCCGGTAAAAGTCTGATTCATAGTAAATCAGCCGCGCAAAATCCTGGTAACTGCGTTTGATCAAAAACGTGGAGACATATTGGTACGGATGCTGAATGTCGGCATAGCCTAAAAAAGTTCGCGATAACAACTCCTTGAGCAGCGCCTGGTCCAGATGGCCCAGTAAAATGTTTTTAAACCGCAGGAAATATTCCAGGCGGCGTTCATATTCCACAGGCGTTAAGGTTTTGAGCCTGTCTTCGATCCGCGTCAGGATGCCTGTCCATTGCCGCTCCGTTAAATTCGGATAATCCCGCCAGGTTCGCTCGCTATTAATGATATCCAGTTGCCTGGTTTGATCTCCGTCGGGTAGAAGGATGTTCAGCACTGCTTTGTCGGTATCAACAAAAACGATTCTTTTTGCCGGGGACGGCAATGCCTGCCATGTCTGAAATTTAAAACTGATCCCCGGGTGATAGAATCCCGGCTGATGGGCGATACCGATTGAAGTGGCCTGTTGACATTGTTGACGGATGACGTCGAGCTCAGGCTGGAAGAATGTTCCGCCGTCATGCGGAGGTGGTTTTAAAAGTTTTTGTTTCATCGCTTATAATAGCGCGCTGAGGTCGTTTATTTTAAAAGTTTTTTTGGAATAAATCGCCCCGGTATAATGGACCCCGTTCATCTGGCCCCGGTAATGATTTGTTGTTTCAATATAATTAAAAATGCGTTTGTTTTTCGGATGATCAAAAAATTGAGGAGATATTGTCAAATGTTGTGGGTGAGCACTTTCAATTCTATGTTTCCTTTTCTTTCGGTTATAAGGAATGTAACAAAAATAGAGGGGGAAGGGAAGGAAATTTTGGTAAAAAGTAGGGACGGCTGGTACTTTTTACTTATTTATTGCTTGACTTCTTCCGGAGGTTTTTTATAATATTAATGTTCAATTATTGAACAAAGGTGATCTGTCACTCTGATCAGGATCACTGTTTCCTTTCAACCATCTTAAAAGGTGTACGGAGTTCCATGAGCCAGCAATCCGCGGTAGATGAAAGAGAATTTGAATTCATCAATATCGTTGGCGGTAATTTAGGCGTTAATCAACGCGATCTATCCCGTCAATTAAATTTATCTTTGGGCATGACCAATATGCTTATCCGCAGGCTCGTGACCAAGGGTTATATCCGTATTCAGCAACTCGATAAACGCAAAGTCAAGTATTTGCTTACCCCCAAAGGTTTTTCTGAGAAAATGCGTAAATCGATGAAATACACCCTTAAAACGATCCATTCCATCGGGATCATTAAGGATAAGATCAGGAAAATCATTGCCAGGAAATATGAAGAAGGTGAACGCCATTTTACGGTCCTGGGACAAAGTGATTTCGCCTTATTGGTCGAGATTTGTTTTCGTGAGGCGCAATTGGATGACTGCCGCATTCATTATGTTGATGAGCTTCCCAAAAAAAGTGCCAGAGGGCTGCTGCTTATTTGCCGCGAGAATGTCTCAAAGAACGGTTGGCCGGCGCACCACGCCCTGTCATTTCAAATCGGGCGGATTAGCGGTATGCGGAACGTATCGTCCCGCTGATTTGATTCAAGTGAAAGTTTCTTGTGCTGCGCCGCTTTTTTAAGGGAGGACTAGATGCTGGGTCGGAGATACGCTATAATGATGTCCGACATCCAGACATCTCGTGCATCCGGTATTCATCTGACGCTGACGAAGTATACAAAATGCTTGACAGTCTCAAATCGTATTGGATATAATACGACCTAATTTTCAAAATAGCTTTAATATTGTCATCTTTTATGGTGATAGAATACGAGTCTGAAATTAGTGGATAAATTCGAGAAAAAATATCGCTGTCTTAAAAAGGATGGCTCAAATATTAAGATAAAAGTATTATTGGCTTTTCCTAATACGGGAGCTGATGCTAAAGGGTATAGCGTCAATCCGCCCATTCCTTTCCTCTATCTTGCCTCTTGTATAAAAGATTATTCTGTTGCTATTTATGACCAACGGACAGATCCGCCTGATGTCTTCGAAAAACTTCTAAAAGAAGGCCCGATTTGTGTTGGCTTAACGTGTATGACAGGTAAGCAAATCCAGTATGCCTTGGAACTGGCTGAAATCGCCAAAGCAAGGGGCATACCAACGGTTTTTGGAGGAATTCACCCGTCGCTTCTTCCTGAACAAACTCAAGCGGATTATAGGGTGGATTTTGTGATTGCAGGTGAAGGAGAGATAGCATTTAGAGAGTTACTTGAAAGTTTAGAAAAGGGTGAAAGCATGAATCCCGTTGTTTACGGAGAGAGAATGGATTTAAACGAGCTCTCTACTCAGCCATATGAGCATCTAGATGTTGAGCAATATGTGCATGTTCACCAATTACCGGGAAGACATTTATCATATATGTTCAGCCGTGGTTGCCCATCAGCGTGTACTTATTGTGCTAACCCTGCGTTATATCATCAAAAGTGGCGGATAAGAAATATTGATGATTGTTTAAATGAGCTTTTTAGCCTCGTTGAAAAATATAACATAACTGCTGTCTCATTTTTTGATGAATCTTTAGCCATAAGCCCTAGAATATTTAATGAACTGATACAAAAGATCGATTCTAAGTTCATTTGGAGATTTCAAGCGAAAATTAGGGATTTAAAAAAGCATGATCTCGGTCTTGTTTACCAAAACGGAGGCAGGTTTGTTGGGTGTGGACTTGAGAGCGGGTCGCCTAGGATTTTAAAAGAGATAAAAAAAGGTCAGACTGTTGAGGATTATATATTGGTAAATAAACAGCTGGCCAAATCAGGTATGGAGGTTGGGTATAATTATATAATGGGCTTTCCCGGGGAGACAATGGATGATTTAAAGATGACGCTTAATCTTGCCCTAAGAATGTTGGATGAGAATCCAAATGCTTATAATAACACTTTTTATTTACTGTCACCTTATCCCGGGACTGAGATTGCTCAAAAAATGATATCCTTTATGCCGAATACCCTAGCTGAATGGGCACAATTCGACAGGCATAATGTGAATGCTGATAGGTACAGTGCAGAGGAGAAAGAATTATTTGGTAGAATTATGTTTTCATCGAAGTTTACCGGGAAAAAATTGATGAGGACATTTCCTGATAATACTGAATTACGAGACCTTTCGGCTGATATGACAGCTAGATGGCGAGAGTTCAGTTTCTTTGATGATAAAGACTGGGAACAATTAACAAATCGAGGACTGAAGATGCTGAAGGATTTGTTTGGAGAAAATGCGTACTAATGGAGTGTCATTAATGGATCCAAGAACGTTAAAATTTTATGAGGTTTCACTGTGCGAAGCCTTGACTCTTATTCTTGAGAAGAAACATCCAACCGTTGTTAACTTCGAAACTCGAACGAAGTGCAACTCTTTTTGTGAATTCTGTCCGGCAGCTGTACAAAATGAGATAAGGGAAGATACTCAGATGCCCGTTGAAATATTTGAGAAAGTGGTGCAGGATTTGAGCGCGCGGGAGTATAAGAATATTTTATGTTTTCAACTGAATAATGAACCGTTGTTAGATGATAGAATCGTAGACTTTATTGCTTATGCCAATAAAGAACTTCCGGAGGCTAGAAAAAAAATTGTTACAAATGGCACATTTTTAACCCTTGAAAAAGCCAAAGCATTGGTTCAATCCGGTATAAGTTTAATGGTCGTAGACAACTACTCTCCGAACACTAAATATACTGAGGCATTAAAAGAAATAGAGGCATATATAAAAGATACACATCCGAATGTCAATCTTTCAGTTCAATATAACCGCAACCTCAAGGAAATTAAATCTAATCGAGGAGGACGCGCAAGAACGGATACACATAAGATGTCCGATATTATTCAGGAAAAAGCAAATTTAAAGAATAATTATCCTTGCTATCGGCCATTTAGTAGTTTAACTACGACGACAGATGGCAGAATAGGTTTGTGTTGTTATGATGTCTATTTTGACCTGTGTATCGGTAATATCAAAGATGGCAATGTGCTCGATACATATCATAACGAAAAAGCGACAAAGATACGATTAGAGCTTTTAAGAGCCAATAGATCCTTCGTAAAATGTTGTGATTTTTGTGACGTTTTCTATTGTAATGATTTTCAATTAAGAAAAGATGGGCTTTCTAATAAAGAAATGCAAATACAATAAATGTATTGTGCCGTAATCTCAAGCAGTTAAACATTTCTAGTCAGATAAATAATCTGAAAACATTTTCTAATATTTTTATTCAAAAAAACAATGATTATTGATTTTTTTAATTCGGATAATACTAGCAGAAGCGGGGAATCTCGTAGGGAGATTATGAAAAGCACTAACTCCGATATTGATTTTAGTGATGATTATAAACAGTTTGGTTTTGATTATTTTGATAATTCAGATATTCAGGTAGGATATGGTGGTTACAAATACGATGGCCGCTATTCAAGGGCCGTTCATAGAATTGCTGAACACTACGATTTGCAACCTGATTCGCGGATATTGGAGGTAGGATGTGCCAAGGGACATGTTTTGCTGGAGTTTCATAAGTGTGGTTTTAATGTCATGGGGGTAGATAAGAGTGCCTATGGGGTAGAAAATGCCAATGAGGATATACGTAATTATGTTATGCAAGGAGATATCGATTCTTTACCTTTTCCGGATAATGCATTTGACTTAGTTTTGGGAAAAGAGATACTACCACATGTTGGCGAGGAAAATATTGAGTCAGCGATTTTAGAATGCATGCGTGTTTCAAAGGGGAAAATCTTTTTTGAAATTCAATGTGGAAGGACGCAAGAAGAGTTGGATCTTATTAAACAGTGGGATTGCACTCATCAAACACTTCAAACCCCCGACTGGTGGGAATCGCTCTTTGCTAAATTAAGATATCCTGGCGATGTTCATTACAAAGTGCTTTTCCCAGTAGAATAAGTATGAGGATTTTTTGAAGGAATGGTATGAAAAAAAATTTTGTTAACAAAGTCTTATTAAATGTTCTGCATAAACCAATTCAAAAAATTGTCGATTTAATGTTTAATCCTAATGAGTTCTTAGTATTTGTGCCCGAAGGAGGGAAATCTGGAAATTTATATTTAGATATTCATCAAGCTTTGTGCTTGGCTAAGCGAGAGAATAAGAAATTAATTCTTATTCGACCATATAATACGATACATCCTACCGTTAACAAGGCGATATTCCAGTGTGATTTTGGTGAGCTGGGCTATGGAAGTTGTAAAAAAAGAGTTTTTAAGGTCGACCTGTTAAAAATTAACCTTTTTGTTCTGTCTGGTCTAATCAAATTAGCTTACACAATCAATAGGATACTTCGTAAATTACCCCCTAAAGGTTTTTTTGATTTATGTGTAGGTTCTTGGTATAGATTCATTCGTTATGGTGTTGACACAAAGAATTTAGCAGAAGACTTATATCCAAAATTAAGAGGGAACGAATTTCCATATGGAAGTGATAATTTTCTTGATAGTCATTTAAATATATGCCTTAGTCAAAGCCAATTATCCGCCGGGAAGAAGATTCAGGAAGAAATGGGGATTCCGTTAGATGCAAAGTTTGTTTGCCTACATGTTAGAGAGCCTCATTTCTTCAATGCGCCTCGGCATCATATTGAGTTATCAGTCAATAGAAATGCAAATATTTTAAATTATCTCTTGGCGATTAAATTTCTAAAAGATCAAGGACTGTATGTCGTCCGTGTTGGTGATCCCAAAATGACGCCCTTGCCACAAATGGAAAGGGTTGTCGATTACGCCGTTTCAGATTTTTATTCTGATTTAATGGAGATCTATCTTGCTGCAAGGTGTGAATTTTTCATAGGATCAGACACAGGATTAATTCATCTCCCAACGATTTTTCGAAAGTCTTTGTGCCGAATTAATATTGTGGATCATGTGGGCGGCTTTGGAGTTTTCCCCGACACTATCATTCTGCCAAAACATGTGTACTCGATCAAAGCAAAGCGTTTTTTGAGTTACCGGGAGATATTGGAAAATATTATATCCAACTTTGATGACCGTATAACGCGCTCTGGATATATTCTTGTTGAAAATACGCCTGATGAAATCTTGCAGTGTGTGAAGGAGACTTTTCTGTATATTAATAAAAAAAACATTGATTTTAATGATAAACTTCAAGAAGAAGTGCGGGCAGTGAGGCAAGAAACAATAAATGGTCTTCTTTCTAAAGATGATATCAGCCTTTTTTATAAACAACGTTTCAGAGGCCGTATTAATAATCTTGGGAAAGTAAGTATTTCCTATTTAGAAAAATGTTGGGAATATGGGCCGTACTTAAAATGTTTAGGTGATCAATACAATCAACAAGGTTTTAGTGAATTTATTTTTAAACAGTCGGAGAATTAATGACTTGTCGATTAAAGACCGTGAAGGTGATTATGATTGTATTGATTTAATAATATATTTAGTTTCTTGAACATCCAGAAAGGACATTAAATCCATGGAGAAGGACAGCATTAAAATGAGGTTAATTAAGAAGTATCCCAGGCAATATGGGCGATTATGGGGTATTAGAGAAAAGTTTCTTGAGCCTTGGAAACGAAGAATGGTTGAACAAAACAAGTCCCTCTTTTTAGGAAATAAGGATCAGGACCGCTGGGTTATTGAGGAGGTTTTTCATAATTCTAAAAGAGGACGTTTCTTTTTGGATCTGGCTGCTGCCGATGGATTTCGTGCAAACAACACACTCATTCTCGAGAAACATTTTGGGTGGAATGGAATTTGTATCGAGCCGAATCCAGATCTCTATAAGCAACTCTGTAAGGACAGGGCATGCACCTGTTTGAATGTTTGCGTAGATGAAAAGTGCCGGCAAGTAGAATATATTTTAAATGGACCGATAAGTGGGATCGTCGCTGATGATACAGAGAACTGTTTGGAGATGAGAACGAAGCTACTTACACGAGCCCGAAAGAAGAAGGATATCGTTACTTTAGAAACAAAAACTTTACATCAAATTCTAGAAGAAAATAACGCTCCTAAGGTTATTGATTACTTTAGTTTTGATGTGGAGGGCGCTGAGACAAGAATTATTAGGAATTTCCCCTTTCATTTATATACCTTCTTAGCCCTAACGATAGAACGACCGGATGCTGAGTTAAATAAATTATTATTTGATAATGGATATGTTTTTGTTAAAAATCATAAAGTTGATTCATTTTATGTGCATTCTTCAATACCGAATATTAATGAGATACATAAAGAGCCCTTTTCTCAGCTACCTTCCAAAAGTTGGTAAGGCTAGTCTTTGTATGATAGCGTGAAATCTGTTTTGAACAGCCACCGTCAGTTGATCCAGGTTTTGTGTAGGAATAAAGACGCCGAAAGGGTATAGAAATGAGCAAATGTTTGGAAAACAAAGCAGCAATCAATAGGATGCCGTACGAATATGGACGAAAAAAAAGTAGATAAACCACCGATATTTGTTTTGGGTTGCCAAAGGTCGGGAACAACGTTGTTAAGAAGAATCATTGATTCGCATCCAAATATAGCCTGCCCTCCTGAATCAAGTTTTCTTGTGCAATTGGTTCGTGTCTATGAAATTGAAAGAGCGCGGACGGGATTAGAAACAATGGGGTTTGCTGAAAGCGATATCCTCAATGAAATGCGTTCATTTGCAGAAAAGTTTTTTACTGGATATCGCGAAAAAAAAGGGAAACCGCGTTGGGCCGATAAAACATGCCCTTACCTCAACCATGTCCAAACAATTGACGCGATGTTTCAAAAGCAAGCAGTTTACATTGGATTAGTACGGCATGGGTTGGATGTAGCCTATTCATTAAGTGAATTGAAACTTGGGGTGTTAAAGCCGTATATAGAGGAAGGGTTAGATATTGAAATTGCGGCAATAAAGTTTTGGAATGATCAAAATAAGAAGTTGATTAATTTTAAGAACCAAGTAGAGAATAGGATGCATTTAATAAAATATGAAGATTTAACAACCCAGCCGGAAAAAGTGCTCCCATCAGTATTTAGTTTTCTAGATGAACCATGGGATGATTCAATCTTAGATTATAAAACATTCGACCACGATACCGGTTTTGAAGACCCTAAAATAGAGGATTACAATAAGATTCAACCTAATTCGGGTAATTATAAAAAATGGCCGCTGAATATTCAAAAACGGTTATATCAAGAAGCCCTCTCAATGTTCAAGCGATTTGAATATGAATTGTAAAGACTAAGTTCTCAATGATTGAAATGGATTCCATTCAGTATTTCAAAATAGTTAACTGATAGAGTAAACAATGAAGATTCCTTATGTTGATATAAGCGCCCAATATTGTTCTATAAAATATGAGATACTTAAAGAAGTTGAAGACGTATTGGCAAGTGGACAGGTTATTTTGGGTGAAGTCGTAAATAATTTTGAAGAGAGTTTTGCCGCATTATGTCATACAAAATATGCCGTTGGAGTTGCTAATGGCACTGATGCTTTAATGTTATCAATGAAAGCACTTGGGATTGGAGAAGGAGATGAGGTGCTTACTGTGCCAAATTCGTTTATTGCAACCGCCTCATCAATTGTTCTTGTTGGCGCCCAGCCAGTTTTTGTCGACGTAGGAGATGATTTTAATATTGATCCTGATAAAATAGAACGAGCAATCACCTCGAAAACTAAAGCAATTATTCCTGTTCATCTTACAGGAAGACCAGCTGATCTAAATCCCATTCTAAATATTGCCAACAAGTATGGTTTGTCTGTCATAGAGGATGCTGCGCAGGCAGCTAGGGCAGAATATGAGAAGCAAAGAGTGGGTTCCTTTGGTGCAACAGGTTGTTTTAGTTTTCATCCGTTAAAAAATTTTAATGCTTTCGGAGATGGGGGAGCCATAACAACAAATGATATAAAATTATACCAAAAATTATTAAAGTTAAGAAATCATGGACTGAGAAATAGAGATGAATGCGAATTTTGGGGCTATAACTCCCGACTTGATGCCATTCAGGCAGCAATACTGAATGTAAAACTAAAATATCTTGAGAAATGGGTGAATAGGAGGAGAAAAATTGCATTTATTTATCAGGAGCAATTGAAACAGCTTGTTCATGTTCCTGTCGATAAGCCTTTTGAAAAAGCAGTTTATCATACCTTTATTATACAGGCGGATGATAGAGATGAATTGCAGAAATATTTGGCTAAAAAAGGAGTGAATACCAAAATCCATTATCCTATTCCTATTCACCTGCAGAATTCAGCCATGGGACTGGGCTATAAAAAAGGGGATTTCCCGCATGTGGAAAAGCAATCCCTTCGGATTTTAAGTATTCCCGTATATCCTGAGCTATCTGACGAACAAATAGAGTATATTATTAACAGTATTAAAGCATTTTATGCCGGTTAAAGATCTGTTTATGTTCATGCTTTTGTTTTAAGTTTGCATTCTCCGAAGAGATTCTCCTGAATTAGAGAAGACCACATTCCTTTTTTTTTTAATTTTCACGCTTATGTTAAGTGACCACAAAACAGCAATTGTGTTTGGGTATTCCCATGATGAAGTATTTATGCTTATTAGCCGGCTTATGAAAGCTGGATATAAAGTAAAAGGATACGATGGGCAAATACTTAAACTCGGGCCTTTTGAGGAATTGGAAAAGACGTTTCACCAAACCTATAATACGAAGGCTCTTTACAAGGCAAGCAAGCTCCGGGAAGTAATGGCTGGTTGTGATTTTGTTTTATGTATTGACTACTTTCCATCCAATGCCAATGATGATAAATCAATCCGCTATGATAATTTCAAATTGCTTGTTGATATAGCAAAAGATTGTGGCGTCAAACGACTCATCCACACATCAAATCCTCGTATCGATGAAAAAAATGCTGATCCCGAACAAAAAACATTGTGCACGGAATATCTTCAAAGTGTGGCTAGTGATGATTTTATTGCCCTCGTCGTTCAGCCCGCCACTGCAGACAGCTATTCTGCCCGAAAGAAATTGAACTTGATCGTTAATATCCTAACGAAGAACGCTAATCTTTCGTGCAAGACGGCCCTTTTGGGCGGTGAACAGAATCCTTTAAATTTCCATAGCGTGATTCTGCAGGGCCAACACCTCTCTAAATGGTATAAAAAGTATGACAAAAATGTCAATAATCTGCATATTGAGGGGATGGCGGATCTCTGCTTATTTTTTTTGGAGCATTCAAAGGAAAAGCTTCACAACACAATGTCCTATCGCATGCTGACGTATAAAACCTACTTAAGGCAATTCTTCGTTGTTCGTAAGTTATTACAATATATAAAAAATCCTAAAATTTTTCTGCTTAACGTTGGTTTTATTTTTCAGGCGATTAAGCGTCTGTGCGATGTCTTCCTGATGATGGTGTTGATGCATGTGTGGCCTGAACAGGCTTATAGGTTTTCTACTCGGAAAGTCATTCCGCCGCCCCAAAAACGCTTTGCTTTGACACAAAAGCAGGAGTTCCCTTCTGAATTAATTCCGTCAAGAACCAGCGACATACCAAAATCTAAACATGCGAATATCATTTTGAGAGGTATATCTTTTGAGATGGATATGCTGAAGTATTTAGACCCACCAATTTATTTGTCTGGTTTTTGGATTCCAATCAAAACCAAAAAGGACGTGATTTATTTACATGGTGATTCGAGAGTCGCCTATGAGTTTACAAAGTTAGGGATACCGACAATATATGTGGAAGCAAATAATATAGATGAGGAGGGCAGCATATCACCATTTGACAGTAACGCCAACTCACCGTGGTACAATCAGATTTTTGATAAAAAATGTAAACGTATTTCACACGTGTTAAAATATCATCATCCATACAAACATTTATACGCTAATCCGGGTTCGGGGTTAGGGGCGATTTCTGCTATGCGCTTTTTTGCGGAAAAAATCGATGTATACGGTTGGGATTTTCATTTGAAATCATCTCCAGATAACATGAGTTATTGGGAACTTTTTTTTAATCTGTATAATCTCAGGTTAGATATCGGGCGATCTAGGAATCATTTTGAAGCGGCGATATTTAACTTATATTATGGATATCATCTCTCAAAGTTGCCAAATATCAATGTTCACGGATATATGGGGCAATTAAGCAAACATGAGAAACTGATAAGAAAAATTGAAAGGAGTTTGTTTCGGTGATTATGGCTTTAATGACCCGTGGTCGTTTGTAGTAGTGCTGTCTGAAAAGTCGATCAAAGTAAGGGAAATCCCGTTTAGGAACTTCAAACAAAAGGGATTGTCGTTTGAGAATATATAGCTAAAAAAGGAGGGGATTAAAAGTGAAATTAGATCAAAAATGTTCTATAGATAGCTATTGTAAAGATATTTATAGAAAGTTTATTGATGCTTTGGAGCGTGATAAAGAAAAATATGCTCCAGAATGGATCACATCATGGAATCTTATTGATAAGCAATTCAAGAAGAATATGCCTAATCCAGAGGGTGCACCCCAAGATTTCTCAGAATATAACGGCCCGGAGGATTTAATAAAATGGTTTATTTTCCAGGGGAATGAAGATAAGCCAAATTCTTATCCAGACGAATTGCTGTCTCCCTTAATAGATATGATTAGATCGTATGACGAGAAAATTTTCAAACAATATAATTTAAGTTATAATTTCGAGAATTATTCAAAAAGCAAAGGATTATATGACGCACAAGATTATATGTTCCAAAATCTATATCCTGTTCCTGAACGATATCGCATTAAAAGAATACTAGATTTTGGTGCAGGTCATGGAAGGCAGGCTAATATATGGATGCAAAAACATGAAGACATAACATATGTAGGAATGGACGCGATACCTTTAAGTTATTGCTTGCAGCATTTTTATTACAACCATATGTCCTGCTCTTTTTATGATTATGTCATTTCTCCGGAGAAAATAACTCATCCTTTTGGCAAAGGAATATATCATATACCCACTTGGCGTGCGGATCTTTTGCCGGATTCTTTTTTTGACATGGTTATCTGTGTACATGTTTTGCAAGAACTTAATTCAAAGCTGGTGAATCATATGATTAAAGTATTTAAACGGATCTTAAAACCGGGAGGAGCTATTTATATACAGGATGCCGAACATTGGAGATCACGGCATCAGTTAAATATAGAGAAAATACTCTTAAAGAGTGGGTTTGTACTAGAATTTAAACCACATATAAAAATTGGTGAAGATTTTCATGGTATCCCGCGTATTTGGAGAAAAATTGATCCTGCAAATTCAACAATAGAACCTCCATGGCATTTACGACTTGCATATAAATTGCTTCATTCAAAATTATGTCCTGAGATAATCAGAAGGACATTAAAAACTATTAAACATAGGCATGCCAAGTAGGATTAATGGGTACAATTCCCCAATCTGTATAAATTCAGGTTAGATATTGGGCGGTCCCGGAATCATTTTGAGTCGGCCATACTAAACATATATTATGGATACCATCTCTCAAAGTTGCCCAATATCCAGATCCACGGATATATGGGGCAATTAAGCAAACATGAGAAACTGATAAGAAAAATCGAGAGGAGTTTGTTTAATTGAGGGAGGTTTATGGAAAGGGCGAGCTATTGAATCGCCCGCAAGGCAACCGTTCTCTTTCATTAACTAAAGCGAAACTTTGTCTTTCCTCCATCGGCATGCATTCCCTTTCTTGATGTTCAACATCGCTGGTAAAGCAATGCTGAGCAGCCATCTGTGAGCGAATCGCCTACATGGATCTGGGTGGGTTCCAAATCTCGAAGATCAGTCGTTTACGAAGGCTGCAGTTATCGCCCAGCAAGCTTGGGACGACCTGCTTGTGACGTAGGATCGACTCAATGAGGACATAAACCAGAAAGATCTAGATCTGTTATGTTATATCCGGAGCAATAATGAAGATTTTAAACTTGCTTTTGTTCTTGACTCTTAAGGCGATGGGCATATAATGATTTTGTTCAATTATTGAACATAATCTGATGAGGGGTATAATTTAATACATCATATAAGTTTGGTTTCAGTATGAATAATGGCACCTTACATGCAGAACTATTTCAAAGAATTCGCTGCCCTGCGGTTGCCGGCGCCGATTTTAACGGTAAGAAATAACCAATTTATGTCGATAAAGAGCAGAAATCATTCGTGACGTGATTCATTATGTTAAATGAACGAGAATTTGAACTAATCAATATCGTTGGGGGTAACCTGGGAGTTAACCAACGTGATCTGTCCCGTAAACTGAACCTATCCTTAGGCATGACCAATATGCTGATCCGCCGATTGGTAACCAAAGGCTATATCCGCATTCAGCAGCTTGATAAACGCAAGGTCAAATATCTTCTTACACCAAAAGGCTTTACCGAAAAAATGCGTAAATCCATGAAATATACGCTTAAGACTATCCATTCCATCGGCCTTATTAAAGACAAAATTAAAACAATTGTCTTAAAAAAATATGAAGAGGGTGAACGTACTTTTACTGTATTAGGCAAGTCTGATTTTGCTTTGCTGGTTGAAATTTGTTTCCGCGAGGCCCAGATTGAGGGCTGCCGGATTAATTATGTCAACGATATCGCTAAGCTGCCTTATAAAGGATTGCTGTTAATTTGCCGGGAGAACGTAAACAAAAATGGCTGGCCGGCTGATAAGGAGATTGATTTGATCCAGGAAATTTCTAAAGATGATAAATTTATTAATCACTCATTTATTTAATGGATTATGAAAAAAATATTGATAACAGGAGTCAGCGGATTATTAGGCAGCAATCTCGCATTTTGCTATAGAGATCGTTACGAATTATTGGGTTTGTACCGTACCCATCGAGTCGATATCGAGGGAATGCGCACCATGGAGTGCGACATTAATGATAAAGATATGTTAGATCGGATAATTCAAACTTTTCAGCCTGATATCATTATTCATTGTGCGGCTCTTTCTCGACCAGACATCTGTGAAAGAGATCCTGACTTGACATACCAGATTAACGTTCAAGGAACAGGGAATATCCTAGCCGCGATTGCGGCTCTGCCAACAAAGCTTGTTTACATCTCTACAGATGCAATATTCGACGGGGAGAGAGGTCATTATAGGGAAGAAGATCAAGCCGTAGCCCCACATTGTTACGGGAAATCTAAGCTGGAGGCCGAGCAACAGGTCCTGCAGCGGCCGGATGCCCTTGTTCTA
This sequence comes from Candidatus Omnitrophota bacterium, assembly GCA_021108075.1. Taxonomy (GTDB): domain Bacteria; phylum Omnitrophota; class Gorgyraeia; order Zapsychrales; family Zapsychraceae; genus JAIORP01. The sequence continues at coordinate 26,245 of JAIORP010000178.1, forward strand.
CGGATTAACATTTATGGCTGGAACGTTATCATCGATCAAAAAAGCTTTGGTGAGCATGTTATCGCTTCTTTATCGACAGGACAGGAAATGAAAGGCATGACGGACGCGTTTTGCTCGATCATGTACACGTTTGATTTAGCAAAACTGATCGAAGAAACGATCGATCACGGTTTAACTGGGATCTATCATAGCGTCTGTTCTGATTATTGTTCAAAATATGACTATATATTGAAAGCCGCTAAACAATTTGGCTTGAGTACCGAAAAACTTAAAGCCTGCCATTGCGATGATTTCGGCTTTCAGGTGCCTCGAGCTAAAAATTTAATGCTGAATGTTTCAAAACTAGAACAGGCGTTAGGTCATCCGTTGCCGACGGTCGATGAGAGTATTGCTGACTTTCATCAAGACTATTTAAACGGTGTACCAGATCAAATGAAAGCCTGCATGGTAACTTATCGTGAATGCGCCTACGACGCAGAAGGGAAGTAGAATGACCAATAAAAATGTAATTGTAACCGGGGGGGCCGGTTTTATCGGGAGTCACCTGGTAGATCGCTTGATCGCTGATGGGCATAATGTCACGGTTCTTGATAATTTATCAACGGGCCGTAAAGCAAATATCAATCACGTTTTGGATAATGATAGTTTTACATTCGTTGAAGCCGATATTAAAAATCTGGATGAAATCAAACCGTTTTTCAATAATATCGACATGGTTTTTCATTTAGCCGCATTGGCGGATATTGTTCCTTCTATTGTTAATCCTATCGGGTACTATACTTCAAATGTATTAGGTACGATGAATGTCCTGGAAGCTGCCCGTTTATCCGGGATTAAGAAGTTCTTATATGCCGCATCATCGTCGTGTTACGGAATCCCGCCGGAAGACTGTTATCCGACTAAGGAATCAGCCCCGATCAATCCGCAATATCCCTATGCTCTGACAAAATATTTAGGGGAACAAACTGCCTTGCATTGGGGGCAAGTCTACAATTTGCCGGTGGTCTCATTGAGATTGTTTAATGTGTATGGGCCGCGTTCGCGTACGTCCGGCACATATGGTGCGGTCTTTGGTGTGTTCCTCGCACAAAAATTGGCAGGGGAACCTTTTACCATCGTTGGCGACGGAACACAAACTCGGGATTTCACCTTTGTGACAGATATTGCCGATGCTTTTGTGACGGCTGCTTATGCGGATGTGCAGCAAGAAATTTTTAATGTCGGGACAGGCAAACCGCAAAGTGTCAATCAATTGGTGGAATTGTTGGAAGGCGAAAAAGTTTTTATTCCAAAAAGGCCTGGTGAGCCGGATTGCACCTGGGCTGATGTTTCGAAAATTAAGACCGCCCTCGATTGGGAGTCTAAGGTCTCATTCGAAGAAGGTGTGAAGATTATCTTGGATAACATTGATTATTGGCGTGAGGCGCCTGTATGGACTCCGGATAAAATTGAAGAAGCCACAGCAGATTGGTTTAAATATTTGAAGGCATAAAAAGGATTATCTACAATGAATCAAATTGCGAATAAAAAGATAAAAGATATCGAATCCTTGGCAAAGACAGTTGCTACGTTAAAGAAAAAAGGGAAAAAAGTTGTGCAATGCCATGGGGTATTTGACCTTATCCATCTTGGCCATATTCGGCATTTTAATCTGGCAAAGAAAGAAGGTGATATTTTAATAGTCACTTTAACAAAAGACAAACATGTCAAACGCGGCCCAGGCCGTCCGATTTTTAATGAACTGTTACGGGCCGAGACATTAGCCTCGCTGGAAATAACGGATTATGTCGCTGTTGTCGAATCTCCGACGGCAATTGAAGCGATCAAAACTTTAAGACCTGATGTCTATGTCAAAGGAAGTGATTACAAAGAGAAGGCCAAAGATGTGACGGGTATGATTTATGACGAAGAAGAAGCGGTTAAATCAGTGGGTGGACGGCTTGCCTTTACTGACGACATTACATTCAGTTCTTCGCACTTGATCAATAATTATTTAGAGTCTTATCCTCCAGGAACAATTAAATATCTCAAAGCCATTGGCAAACGATATTCCATCGATGATGTCCTTAGTTCTTTGCGTAAGCCGAAAAGCATGAAGGCTTTGGTGCTAGGGGATGCCATTATCGATCAGTATCATTACTGTTCTCCTATGGGCAAGTCGGCCAAAGAGTCTTTGGTTGTTACACGTTTTGTGGAAGATGAAATGTTTGCCGGAGGCGCTTTTGCGACAGCAAATAACGTGGCTAGCATCTGCGATCAAGTTGATTTCATTACTGTGCTAGGGGAACAAGAGACATTGCAATCATTTATTCAGGGTAAACTGAGCGCAAATGTACAGCCGACGTTTTTTTATCGTTCAGAGACTTGTACAACCATCAAGCGACGATATGTCGACAATTGGTCAAAGAAAAAACTTTTTGAAATTTGTTTTATGAAAGACAACCTTATTTCGAAAAGTATTGAGACGAAAATATTGAAACATTTGAAGAATGTCATAAGCGAGTATGATCTTGTGATTGTTTCAGATTTTGGCCACGGGTTAATGACACCAGGTATCATCGATTTTGTCTGCCGTTCAGCCAAGTATTTAGCTATCAATGTTCAAACGAACAGCGCAAACAGGGGATTTAATCTCGTTACGAAGTATCCTCGGGCTGATTGTGTGTGTATTGATTATCGTGAGCTTTGCTTAGCGGCCCATGATAAATACAGCGATTATAAGACATTAATAAAAAAGGTAAATAGCCTTATTTCAACAGAATACATTATCGCAACGCGCGGGCATTTAGGGTCAGTTTGCTATTCTGAGAAAGACGGGTTTCATGATACTCCGGCGTTCGCGGACAAGGTTGTTGATTTAATTGGCGCCGGTGATGCTTTTTTTGCTTTTGTTGCTCCGTGTTTTGCCGCTGGCATTCCACAAGAACTTGTGTCTTTTATTGGTAATGCAGTAGGCTCATTGGCTGTGCAGATTATCTGTAACCGAGAGCCTGTCAGTGCAGTCGACCTATCCAAGTTTATTACACGTTTGTTAAAATAAATTATTTTTTAGATTGAAAGGAATCAATTATGTCCGATATTAAAAAAGTCCTTGTTACCGGTGGAGCTGGGTATGTTGGCGCTGTTTTAGTCCCAAAGCTTCTTACTGCTGGATACGAAGTTACCGTTATTGATTTATACATATATGGTGAAGATGTCCTCAATGAAGTTAAAGGACATCCTGGCTTACGTGAAGTAAAAGGCGATATTCGTGATCAAGCGCTGCTATGGAAGGAATTACAAGGAGTTGATGCGGTTATTCATTTAGCGTGTATTTCGAATGATCCATCATTCGAGTTAAATCCTATTTTAGGTAAGTCGATTAATTTCGATGCATTCATTCCTTTGGTTGAAATTTCAAAAAAAAATAACGTGAAACGTTTTATCTATGCCTCATCATCAAGTGTTTATGGAATAAAGGAAACCGATCATGTGACAGAGGATTTACCTCTCGAACCATTGACGGATTATTCGAAGTTTAAAGCCATGTGCGAAGATTATTTAATGGAGCATAGTGCCCCAGACGATGATATGATTTCTCTTATCCTCCGTCCGGCGACCGTTTGCGGATATTCTCCCCGTCAACGTTTAGACTTAACGGTCAACATATTAACAAACCACGGTTTCAATAACAAACGTATTCGTGTCTTCGGCGGGGGGCAAAAGAGGCCCAATGTTCATATTGAAGACATCACAGACTTGTATATCAAGTGCTTGGACTATCCCCGGGATAAAATTCATCGTAAGATATTTAACGCGGGCTATGAGAACCATAAGGTTAAGGAGATCGCTGACATTGTCAAACGTATAGTTGCTGATGAAAATCTCGAAATAGTTACTGAATCAACGGACGATAACCGTTCTTATCATATCTCGTCGGAGAAAATCAAACGGGAATTGGGGTATGAACCGCAGCATACGATTGAGGAAGCGGTGAATGACTTGGTGGCGGCTTTTCATGCGGGCAAGTTATTAGATCCGATGCAAGACAAGAAGTATTATAATATCAAAACAATGCAGGCGATAAATTTGCAATAACGCGACTATGATGGATTTAGAACAGAAAACAAAAGAAATTAGATAGTCGATTTTTAAAGCCAAATGTAATGGAGGCGAAGAGCATATTTCGGCCTCTTTATCGATGATGGAATTATTAATTATGGATTACTTGGATTATGAATTGTTATATATGTAAGAACGAAACATTCCAGAAAGTTGAAGGAAAAGTTCGAGACCGTCCGGAGGTGGGCATTCTTAAATGTCGAGAATGCGGTTTGGTCTTTCTTGAAAGTTTTGATCATATTGATGACCATTATTATAGTGATTCAAAAATGAGAGAAGATATCGTCCAAAGCGACTGGGAGGTTTATCGTCAAAAAAGCGCTTTTGATGATGTCCGCCGGCATCGTTGGATTCAACCGCAAGTATCAGGAAAGACGCTGTTGGATTTTGGATGTGGTTCCGGAGGATTTCTTTATAGGATAAAAGAATCAACAAAGAAGTGCGCAGGGTTGGAAAAAGATAAAGCCTTACAGTCCGTGATAGAAGAGAAGTTGTGTGTCAGGGTTTATTCCGATATCGGCGAAGTTGATGAGAAATTTGACATCATTACCCTGTTTCATGTTTTAGAGCATTTGAAAGATCCTTCTAAGACATTAATCGCTTTATCCGAATTATTAACAGAAGAAGGCAAGATTATCATTGAGGTGCCCAGTTGTGATGATGCGTTATTGTCCCTATATAGATGCAAAGAGTTTTCGGAGTTTACTTATTGGTCGTGTCATCTTTTTTTGTTTAATACTGTAACGTTAAGAAAGCTAATTGAATCTTTAGGCTTAAAAGTCGACTTTATTTCACAGATTCAAAGATATCCGATCTCGAATCATCTCCATTGGTTAGCAACAGGGAAGCCGGGTGGTCATGAGAATTGGAGCTTTCTAGATTCTCCGGAATTAAATAAACAGTACGAAGATCAGTTAGCGCGTCGAGGATTATGCGATACGATTATCGCATCAATAAAGAAATAGATATTAGATGTATTTAAAAAATAAAAGGAGGTTGAAAATGTCGGTCTTTGTTATTGCTGAAATAGGAATTAATCATAATGGGGATATCAACATTGCGAAAAAACTTATCGATGGTGCGCTCTTTGCCGGTTGTAATGCGGTTAAGTTGCAAAAGCGGACGGTTGAAAAAGTCTATACGAAGAAAGAGCTTGAAAAACCACGGGAAAGTCCGTGGGGGGCAACCAACAGGGCCCAGAAGCTAGGGCTTGAATTTGGAGAGAAGGAATACGATGAGATCAATAAGTATTGTAAAGAAAGAGGAATTGAATGGTTCGCCTCAGCTTGGGATATTGATAGCCAAATGTTTTTACGCAAATATAATTGCAAATACAATAAAGTTGCTTCCGCGATGCTAACCCATAAAGCGCTGTTGGAACGAATCGCTGAAGAGAAAAAATATACATTTATTTCTACCGGTATGAGTACGTTAGAAGAGATAGAAAAGGCCATCGATATATTTAAGAAGGCGGAGTGTCCTTTTGAATTGATGCATTGCAATTCGTCATATCCTGTTGAAGATTCAGATCTAAATTTAAGAACAATTGAGTTTTTAAGGGAACATTTTCAATGCAAAGTCGGCTATAGCGGACATGAAGTTGGTCTGATCCCGACCTGCGCGGCCGTTACGTTAGGAGCCTCATCGATCGAACGCCACATTACTTTAAATCGATCAATGTATGGGTCGGATCAATCTGCTTCAGTTGAAGTTATGGGATTCTACAGATTAACGAAATATATTGAAGCAATACTGGCTGCTCTAGGAACGGGTGAGAAAACCATAGACGAAAAAGAGCAACAAGTTAAGAAGAAGCTTCGTAGAGTCGAAACATTGTTAACACAATAATTAGATGTGAATTTTTTTTAAACATTTAACGAGAAGGATGTGGATGAAGATCGTAGCGCTCATTCCAGCCCGAGGTGGCAGCAAAAGTATTCCATTCAAGAATATTATGAAGTTAGGCAACCATCCCTTAATTGCTTATTCAATTGCGGAAGCAAAATTGTCACAATATATCAATGAAGTTGTTGTTACCACCGATTCAACAAAGATTGCTGATATTGCCAGGAAATATCGAGCTTATGTTCCTTTTCTAAGGCCAAAGAATATCTCCCGTGATCACTCGTTGGATGTTGAGTTTTTTAAACATTACCTTAATTATTTAAAAAGAAAAGCTTTTCAAATACCTGATATAATTGTTCATTTGAGACCAACAACCCCTTTGAGAGAAATTAGCGTCATTGATTGTGCTATTCAGTACATGGTTGAGAATAAAAAAGCTAGTGCGCTGCGTTCCATGCACAAGACACATCTCACGCCGTATAAAATGTTTAAGAAAAAAGGCGAATATGCATGTGCGTTTTTAAAATATAAAAATGTTCAAGAATCTTACAACCTGCCTCGTCAGAAATTTGACGAAGTATATATCCCCAATGGGTATGTGGATATTGTCAGACCATCAATATTATTAAAGACAAACCTCCTGCATGGGAGAAGAATGAAGATTTGGGAAACGGATAATGTCGCTGACATAGATGGGATCGAAGATTATCACTTTGCCGCCAAATTGTTAAAAGAAAGAAGATTTAATGAGATTCGGAACTATTTAAAAGATTATCAATAGTCCGCATCGTTAAATGATTAATGAAAAGGGAGGAAAACGTCAATGGGAACTTATTTAGAAACAATTTATTTTAGAGACGAATATTCAGAAGATAAGTATCCCCAAAAGTTGTGCAATTATATTATTGATAAATATTTTACAAGCAATGGCAGCCTTGAAGGAAAAAAAGTTCTTGATATCGGATCAGGGAAAGGAAACCATTTGGTGGGATTTTCCCGAAGAGGTTTGAAGGCGTATGGTCTTGACAAAAGGAAAGAGTGTATCGACATTTTAAAAGATTTTGATATTAAAGAATGTAACATTGAAAAAGAGCCGTTTCCTTTCAAGGACAATTTTTTTGATTTTATATACTCAAAATCTGTTTTAGAACATGTTGTTAATGCGGATAATTTTCTGTCGGAATCCTTGCGGGTATTAAAGCCCGGAGGAACCGCTGTTATGATGACGCCCGACTGGACAAGCCAGCATAAATATTTCTGGGATGATTACACCCATGTTAAAGCTTTTACGCGAAAATCTCTTCAAAACGCGATGATGATCAATGGCTTTAAAGATGTGGACTGTTCCTATTTTTTACAGTTACCCATTGTATGGGAACGTCCTTGGATGATGATCGCCGTTAAACTCGTAAGGTTATTGCCGGATTTTTTAAAATGGAAAGATAAGGAAGAAAAGGTCTTCTGGGAATTTATCCGGTTTAGCAAAGAGGAAATGCTGCTTTCAGTTGGGAGTAAGTAAAAAAATGAATAACATTGGTATCATGCAAGGCAGAATTCTACCCAAGCGGTTGGACCGGTTGCAACTGTTCCCTGACAGGACCTGGGAAGAGGAATTATCGAAAGCAAAAGAGTTGGGATTTTCATGTGTCGAATTATTGTATGATAAAGAGTTGGTTTGCCGAACAATGTTGTCCGACAATAAACGGAGTGGTCGCCTTTGGGAGTATCTCAATAAGGAGATGCGTCGTGTTGTATTTAAATCTACCTGTTTAGATTATTTTACCGGTATTTCCTTGCTGGACCGGAAAAGTTTTTTTTGTTCGGAAATAGTAGCTATCATAGAAGAATTAAAAAAATCAAGCATTAAAATATTTGTCCTGCCCTTCTTTGATGAAAATATGATTCATTCTCAAGATGAGTTTCGGCAGGTCCTTCAAATCCTTCAGGATAATAATTTAGATTGTTTGGCGCGCTCAAATGATGTTGCATTAGCCCTTGAACTATGTCTGCCCGCTCATCAAGTTAGAAATTCAATGGATGCATATGCTTTTACAAATATTAAAATCTGCTATGACACTGGGAACGCGCGTGCTTCCGGTTATATCCCTGAAGAAGAAATAATCGAATTATCGGGTTTGATAGGACATGTCCATATCAAGGACCGGAATGTGGGTGGACCCAACGTGCCTTTAGGTTCCGGCGCCGTCAATTTCAACGCATGTTTGGAGGCTCTTCAACGCATCCGTTATGACGGGCTAATGATCCTTGAAACAATTTACACGGATAATCCCATTTTAGACGCCCGAAACAACTTCGCTTATTTGCAAGGATTGTTGGGAAGGATGGTGTCATGAGAGCATTATTTGTTGGATTAGGCTCGATCGGCCAGCGTCATTTAATAAACTTCAAACATTTAGTTGGAAATAAAGCGGAAATATTCGCTTACCGGCAAACGAATCATAATCTAATAATAAGAGAAGGCAAAGCGAAAACATGCCGATCTCTTGCGCAATATTACGGTTTTCAGACATGTCCAAGTTTATCCGAAGCATTTAACGTTTATCCGGATGTTGTCTTTATCACGAATCCTAGTGCATACCATTTAGCGCCAGCGATAAAAGCGGCGTCACATGGGTGTCATTTGTTCATTGAAAAACCCTTATCACATAGTCTCAAGGGTGTGACTTCCTTGCAAAATATAATTCATAGGAAGAAATTGGTTGTTATGGTGGGCTATCAGACCAGGTTCCATCCGTGTTATCAATTTTTAGAAAAAATGATATCCAGAAAAAGATATGGCCGTTTACTTTCCGCAGATTTTGAGTGGGGCACATATCTTCCTGCGCATCATCCGTATGAAGATTATCGAAAAGGCTATGCCGCACTTAACAAATTAGGCGGAGGCGTTCTGCTCGGTTTGAGTCATGAACTGGATATGATTTGTAACCTTTGGGGGCAGCCGGATGAACTATTCGCCGTTGGGGGACAACTGAGTCCGCTGAGCATGGATACGGAGGATACGGTATCTGTTTTGATGAAATACAGACGGCATTCTCAGTCTTTTCCTGTTTCGTTATTTTTATCCTACGCGCAAACAAAGGAAACACGTCGATTTAAGGTGCAGATGGCACGGGCGACGATCTTAGGCGACTTCATGGAAAACACGGTGCAAGTTTTTGATCAAAAAGGGAACGTCATTATTTTTGAATCTTTTATCGAATTCGACAGGAATGAATTATTTATCAGTGAAATGAAGGAATTCGTTAAAGCTGTTAAAATTAAACGGAAACCATTGGTTGATATAGACGACGGGATTGAAAGTTTAAAACTAGCATTAAGGATTAAAAAAAAATTATAGAAGGAAGTGCTCAAAATGATGGATAAATTTAAATTAGATAATAAAAATATCATCATCACCGGCGGTGCCGGATTTCTCGGGCGCATGCATGCTGAGGCCATTGCGCAAGCGGGAGGCCATCCGATCCTGGGCGATTTGTATGTTGAAGAGGCACAAGAAATTGCTGCACAGATATCTACAACGTTTCATGTCAGGGCCTGCGGTATTCAGTTAGACGTTACAAAAAAAGAAAGCATTAGTGAGATGCTTCAGACGGTTCTGAACGAATACGGACAAGTGGATGCGTTAATCAACAATGCCGCTAATGATCCAAAGGTAAAGGAGACGAGCGATGGATTAGAGCATAGTCGATTTGAGAATTTTTCTTTGGAGCAATGGAATAATGATATTGAGGTCGGTTTAACGGGTTCATTTTTATGCAGCCAAATTATTGGCCGCGAGATGGAAAAAAAAGGAAAAGGCGTCATTCTCAATATTTCTTCAGATCTGGGACTAAATGCGCCGGATCAAAGGATATATCGCAAAGAGGGTTGTCCAGAGCATTTACAGCCGGTCAAGCCCGTTTCTTATTCTGTTGTCAAACATGCATTAATTGGTCTGACCAAGTATCTGGCTACTTATTGGGCCGATAAAGGGATAAGGGTCAATACACTTTGCCCCGGAGGAGTTTACAATAATCAACCCGATGCCTTTGTTACTAAATTAACTCATTTAATTCCGATGGGAAGAATGGCGAATAAAGATGAATATATGGCAGCCGTATTATTTTTACTTTCGGATGCTTCTTCATATATGACGGGTTCGACATTAGTTATTGATGGTGGCCGACATTGTTGGTAGGCATTTTCATTCATTCTTAATAAAATCAGATTAAGAGGAACTTTTTAATGCTAAATATAGAATTATTTCGTCGTATTAAGTTGTTGGTTTGTGATTTCGACGGTGTATTCACAGACAATTCTGTCATTGTCGATGAAAATGGCAAAGAGTCTGTCATTTGTTCTCGTTCAGACAGCTTGGGCGTAGAGATGCTAAAGAAAAAAGGAATAAATGTCATCGTCATTTCAAAAGAGAGAAACAATGTCGTTCAATCGCGGTGTCAAAAGATGGGGATTCCCTGTTTTTGGGGGATAGATGAAAAACTTTCAGTTATGCAAAAAGAAATGAAAGAATATGGTTTAGAGCCAGATGAAGTTTGTTATCTGGGCAATGATATCAATGATTTGGAGTGCATGCGATATGTTATTGGCGTCGCTGTTGGTGATGCGAATGATCAGGCTAAGGAAATTGCCCGATATGTCACAAAAGCCAACGGCGGCAGGGGCGCGGTCAGGGAAGTCGCTGACCATATTCTGAATAGCGGAAGAACCTTGAAGGAGTCTTTATAAGACCGTCACATATGAATCAGACAAAAAATTATCAGACATTCTTTTTTACTTTGCGACAGCTTTTTAAAAGACTGCAGCCTATCCATAAAAAGCAGTTTGGCCTGTTGCTGATCTTTATGCTGTTCGCGTCGTTCATCGCGACAGTTTCGGCCGGCATCATCGCGCTCTTTGCCGCGGCGTTTACAGCGCCTGATCAAATCATGAATTCGAAATATTTTGTCATGGCCCGGGATGTCTTTGATGTGGATTTCCTATATACGCCAAAGGGCCTGATGGTTTTATTGAGTGTCTTAATGGTTTTGTTTGTGGGGTTAAAAAATATTTTGGATTGCGTCCTTTTTTATTTTCTCGCCTGCTATAGCGCGGCCATCGAAGCCCATTTTGGTGTTGTTTTGTTTAATGGTTTTATTCATATGCCGTATGAATGGCATTTGAACCGTAATTCTGCTGATCTGATTCTCGCCCTGCAATGGCGGAGCTATGTCGGGCAGAGCTTTTTTAATGTGGCCTTGAAATCGATCAATGATGTCTTTGTTGTCCTGTTTCTCATCTCAGCGGTTTTTTTGGCCAGTCCTTTTATTGCTCTGGTTGTGTTTATGATTTCAGGTGTTACCGCTTTTCTGATCTACCGCAAAATTCACCGCCTGCAGGAGATGGAAGCGGAAAAGTGTTTGGTTTACAGCCAATCCATTAACCGGCAGGTGACCAAGGGCATTCATGGTATAAAGGATGTCAAGGTTTCCGGTCAAACCTCGTTTATTGATGACTTTGAAACAGATGCCTATGATGTGGCCCGTATTCGCGGTATGCGCAGTTTTTACGGCCGGTTGCCGATCGGTTTATTGGAGACCATCGGCTTTGCCATTCTATCCATATCGATTATTTTTATGCTTTTTTTCACCGCGTCATCAAATTTGGAGATCACAGCCGTTATCAGCTTGTTGATTGTTGCCGCCTGGAGAATTCTGCCGGCGACAAGCCGGATCATGACCGGTTTTATCGCGATCAGAAACATTATTCCTTTTGTTAAACGCATCATGGAGTATATTGAAGACATTGAGTCAAAAGCTGTTTACCCCGCGGAGCCTGTCACGGGTGTATCCGATCCGCTGGATTTCAAACGCGACATTCAAGTGCAAGATATTAATTTTATTTATCACGACCGGCAAGTCCATGTCCTGCATGATATCAGTTTTCATATTAAGAAAGGGCAGACCGTCGGGATTGTCGGTTGTTCAGGCGTTGGTAAAAGTACTTTAGTTGACATTATTATCGGGTTATTGATCCCCAATAAAGGACGGATTGTCGTCGATGGCAATGAGGTCACGGAGCATAACCGTTACACCTGGCTCAAGAAGCTGAGTTATGTTTCGCAATCACCTTACATTTGTGATGGAAGTATCGCTGAGAATATCGCTTTCGGGATAGTCCCGGATCGTATTGATCGGGACCATGTGCTTGAATGCTGTCGCATGGCCTATATGCAGGACATTTTGAGCATGCTCCCGCAGGGCATTGATACGGTTATTGGTGAGAGGGGTATGCGTCTTTCCGGCGGGCAACGTCAGCGGGTCGCGATCGCGCGGGCATTATATACAAATCCGGAACTCATGATTTTTGATGAAGCGACAAGTTCATTAGATAGTAAAAGTGAGAATGCCATTCAGGAAACCATCGCTTCCTTGAAAGGAAACAAGACATTGCTGGTCATCGCCCATCGCCTAAAAACAGTCGAAAATTGTGATTCTTTGATATGGTTGGAAGACGGGAGAGTAAAAATGTTTGACACGCCGGACAACGTTTTATGTCAGTATGAGGAGTCATTGCGCTGATTGGGGCGCTCCCGATGAAAGTGAGCGTTTGAACAGGTAAGGTTATTTTTTGGAAAAAGTTAATACCAAATCCATTAATTAATTGTTCTATTTCGATTCTGATATTCTCGCCTTAGCGTCAATAAATGCTGAATCGGGTTTGGTAATTATTTAACGTAATTGGTATAAGTTATGAATTGAAAGTTTAGAAGAGACAAATGTGGAGCCTTTAAAGTGAACGGGAAAAGATCTCAGAAAAAAGTTTTAGTAACAGGTGCTGACGGTTTTATCGGCAGTCATCTCGTTGAAGATCTGGTTGCTCAAGGCTTCAACGTAAAAGCCTTTGTCTATTACAACTCGTTTAACACCTGGGGCTGGTTGGATTCAATCCCTAAAGATATCCTTGAAGAAATTGATGTTTTTGCCGGTGATGTGCGTGATCCGAATGGGGTTAAAGAAGCGCTGAAGGGTTGTGACATGGTTTTTCATTTGGCCGCGTTAATCGGCATCCCTTTTTCCTATCATTCTCCGGACAGTTATGTTGACACAAACGTCAAGGGAACCCTGAATATTTTGCAATCAGCCCGTGATTCGGGAACAAAAAGAATTTTGGTAACCTCGACATCTGAGGTGTATGGAACGGCACAATATGTTCCCATTGATGAACAGCATCCACGGCAGGCACAATCGCCGTATTCAGCAACAAAGATTGCGGCTGACAGTCTGGCGGAATCTTTTTATCGCTCTTTTGATTTGCCGGTAACGATCGTGCGCCCATTCAATACTTTTGGCCCCCGGCAATCCGCCCGGGCCATCATTCCGACGGTGATAACACAGGCCTTAACTGGAAAAAAAGAGATCAAGCTGGGTGATTTGCGTCCATCACGTGATCTGAATTATGTGCAGGATGTGTGTCAGGCCTTCATTCAAATCGCGAAATGTGAAGAAACCCGCGGAATGGACTTGAATATTGCCAGGGGAGAAGATATAACGGTCGGTGATTTAGCCCAGGAAGTAATCAGATTGACCGGCTCCGGGGCAAAGATCGTCTGCGATCAGCAACGCTTGCGGCCCGAACGCTCAGAAGTTATGCGGCTTTGCGGTGATAACAAGAAAATCAAAGAACTAACAGGATGGTCTCCGTCAACGTCTTTGCAGGAAGGTTTAAAGCAAACGATTGAGTGGTTTTCAGTAAAAGACAATCTGGATTTATATAAGGCGGATATTTACAATGTTTAAAATTTTATTGGATTCACCGAATGTGGGAGAACTTGAGAAGAAATACTTGAATGATGCCGTTGATTCGGGCTTTGTCTCAACATATGGACCGTATGTGACGGATTTTGAGAACCGGATCGCTGAATTGCTCCATGTGCCCTGTACCGTTGGGCTTCAAAGTGGAACCGCCGCATTGCATATTGCTTTATATGAATGTGGTATCGGTCCCGGGGATGAAGTTATTATCCCCGCGATAACGTTTGCCGCCACAGCGCATGCTGTTCTTTATGTCGGGGCAACACCTGTTATTGTTGATGTGGAATCTGATACCTGGTGCATTTCTCCTTCTGCCACTGAATCCGCGATAACGAGTCAGACGAAAGCGGTTATACCCGTTCACCTTTATGGCAATCCCTGTGATATGGGGAGGATGACCCAAATTGCGCAGGCCAACAATTTTTTTATTATTGAAGATGCTGCTGAAAGTTTAGGATCAAAATATCAGGGTCAGTATACAGGCACATTAGGTGATTTGGGATGTTTAAGCTTTAACGGCAATAAGACCATAACATCTGCAAGTGGGGGAATGATCGCGCTTAAAGATCCAAAAAGAGCGGAGCACATTCGATATTTAATAAATCAGTCCAATCCGGGCTATGGATTCGATAACCATGGAGAAATCGGTTATAACTACCGCCTGACAAATTTATCGGCAGCGATGGGTTTAGCCCAGGTTGAGCGGGTTCATTCGTTTCTAAACAAAAAAAAGGATTTTTTTCAAATATATAAAAAACATCTTTCCGGAATGCCGGATGTATTCTTCCAGGCCGAATATCCTGGCGCTGAGAATTCATATTGGCTGACAGCGATATTGTTGCCATTTCATCAGGATGTTGATCGAGTTATTCATCAATTAAAAGACAAGAATATTCCTGCCCGACGTTTTTTTAATCCATTAAATACTTTTAAGTTTATGTCCGGTTTCTGCCAGGGAACATTAAAGAATGCCAATGACATCTACGCGCGCGGAATATGCTTGCCGTCATCAACCCTGAATGAGGCTGAAGGGATTGAGCACGTCTGTGATGTTTTAAAGGAGCTGATTACGTGAAAGAGAATATTATTTTAGTTGGCGGGGGAGGGCATTGCCGGTCCTGTATTGATGTTATCGAGCAGCAAGGCCGTTACGCGATTTATGGCATCATCGATGGCAAAGAGAATATCGGTCAAGAGGTTTGCGGTTATAAAATGATCGGATCTGATCAAGATATCCCCCATTATATGACAGAGTGCCCGAATTTCATTGTTACTGTCGGGCAAGTAAAGGGCGGTTCGAGAAGGAAAGATTTATTTGAGATGCTCAAGGTCCACAAAGCGAATGTGCCTGTTATCATATCGCCGTTAGCGCGCGTATCCCCTGACGCTCAATTAGGTGAAGGCACGATCATTATGCATCATGCCCTCGTCAATCGAAGGGCGGTGATCGGGTGCAACGCCATCGTGAACACAAAAGCGTTAATTGAACATGATGTTCGTCTGGGAGACCATGTTTGCGTTTCCACGGGCGCGATCATTAATGGAGAGTGTGATATCGGACATCATGTTTTTATCGGCAGCGGCAGTGTCGTGAACCAATGTGTTTCCGTTGTTGATGGCACCGTGCTTGGGTCAGGCGCGGTTGTTGTGAGAGATATTGTTCAGCCAGGGACTTATGTGGGCTGCCCCGCAAGGAGGTTGCGTGTATGAATGACCATGTCTACATTATCGCGGAAGCCGGGGTAAACCATAATGGGGATATGACGCTCGCTAAAGAAATGATTGATGTTGCTTCAGATTGTGGTGTTGACGCGGTGAAATTTCAATCCTTTAATGCGGATTGTTTGGTCACACCACAAGCGCCAAAAGCGGAATATCAACAAGCGGACGTGAACAGTACCCAATACGAAATGTTAAAGAAATTGGAGTTGTCTGAAGATCAGACGGGTCTGTTAGCCGATCATTGTCAGACCAAACAGATCGATTTCATTTCGAGTCCGTTTGATATGGAAAGTTTGCGGATGCTTAGCTCAATGCCCTTGCGTATTTTGAAGATACCGTCGGGAGAAATAACAAATTTGCCGTATTTGCGGTTGGCCGGAAGATCGCGTAAAAGAATCATATTATCAACGGGGATGTCCACCCTCGATGAGGTTCAAACCGCTTGTGATATTTTGTTTCAAGCGGGTACAGCCAAAAAGGATATTATTGTCTTGCAGTGTAATAGCGCGTACCCTTCGCCGGATCATGATGTGAATTTACGCGCCATGCTTTCGATGAAAGAATGTCTGGACCTGGAGGTTGGCCTTTCCGACCATACCCCTGGCATTGACATTGCTTTGGCAGCCGCGGGCATGGGCGCAAAAGTGATTGAGAAGCATTTCACGCTTGATCGAAATTTTAGCGGACCGGACCATAAAGCCTCAATCGAACCGGATGAGTTAAAATTTTTAGTTCAGGGGATACGCCGGGTGGAAAAGGCCTTGGGCTCCTCTCAAAAGGCCCCGTCACCATCGGAGAAAAAGAATATCAGCATTGTCCGCAAAAGCATTGTTGCCCTTCGAGACATCAAAAAGGGTGAAACGTATTCGGATCAGAATTTAACCACCAAAAGGCCGGCCTTTGGGCTGTCTCCGATGCGGTGGGATGATGTTGTCGGGGCAGTCGCTAATCGGGATTATAAAAAGGATGAGTTTATCGAATGATGAAAAGGATTTGTTTCATCACAGGATCCAGGGCTGAATATGGGTTGCTCCACGCGTTGATGAAGAACGTTGAGGCGGAGCCGGATTTCGAGTTGCAGATTATAGCGACAGGCGCGCATTTCTCGCCCGGTCTCGGTCGTACCTATTTAGAAATTGAAGCGGATGGCTTTGCTATCGATGAAAAAGTGGATATTCCATTGCCAAAGACGTCAGCGGCCATGTTAACCTATGTCGCTAACGCTGTTGATCAGACAGGTCATGCGCTTCAGCGCCTGCAACCGGATTTGGTTATTGTTTTGGGTGACCGTTATGAAATATTTGCGGCTGCCTCGGCGGCGTGTTTACTGAAAATTCCTCTCGCGCATATACATGGCGGCGAGCTGACAGAGGGCGCCATCGATGATGTGTTCCGGCATTGTGTGACCAAGATGAGTCATTTGCATTTTGTGTCAGCGGATGAATACCGGCGAAGAGTCATTCAGCTTGGCGAGAACCCTGATAGCGTTTATAATGTCGGAGCGCTTGCGATTGACAATATCAAAAACATGCCGTTATTAGCCAAACAAGATTTGGAAAATGATCTGAATCTCGCTTTTGACAGGCAGGTTTTACTTGTAACGTTTCACCCGGAGACATTATCGGATATATCGGTGTCTGAACAATGTCAAATTATGTTAGACGCCCTGGATACGTTTAAGGACGTGATAATGATTTTTACAAAAGCCAATGCTGATCAGGGGGGAGATGTTGTCAATCACATGCTTGAGACATATGCCGCAAAGCGTCCGGCGGATAGAAAAGTATTCGCTTCATTGGGTTGCCTGCGCTATCTGTCTTTTTTACAGTATGTTGATGGTGTTGTCGGTAATTCGTCAAGCGGGATCATTGAGGTCCCGTCATTTCACATCGGAACAGTCAATGTCGGGGATCGGCAAAAAGGCCGGATAAGGGCGGACAGCGTTGTTGATTGTCCGTTTGATAAGGACAGGATCTGCCAGAGCATACAAAAGATATTAAGTCCCGCGTTTAAAGACGGGATCAAGACAATGGCCAATCCGTATGGAGACGGATCGACCGGTGGTCGTATACTGGATGTTCTTAAGACGTCTCATTTTAAAAATTTAACATTAAAGTCTTTTTTTGATTGTAAATTCGATAATAAGGAAGAGGTCTGGAAATGAAGGTTTTATTAGTCGTCTATGATAACGATTCCTATGTTTGTTGGTTTCCTCAAGGCTTAGGGTACATCGCGTCTATCTTATTAAAAGAAGGTTATGAGGTCGAAGTGTATAATCAGGACATCCACCATTATCCGGATGAACATTTAACGGATTTTTTAAACAAGAATCATTTTGATGTCATTGCCGTGAGTGTTATCGCGGGATATTACCAATACCGGAAACTTTTATCCTTATCAAAAGCCATCAATACCGCGCGAGACCGTCCTTTTTATATGATCGGTGGCCACGGCCCGGCTCCTGATCCGGCGCATTTTTTTAAGAAGACCGGAGCGGATGTGATCGTGATCGGTGAAGGGGAAGATACAATAAAAGAATTATTCGCATGTTTGGGATCGGGTCAAAGCTTGAAAGATGTTAAGGGTTTGGCCTATCAGAGTGATGGACAGATGGTTATGAATGAACGCCGCGATCTCATCAAGGACGTCGATAGCATTCCCTGGCCGGCCTATGATTTGTTTCCCATCGACCATTACAAATTATTAAGGATGCCGAATTGCTCTAGCCGTGATTTTGTCATGCCTGTTTTATCCGGACGGGGCTGTACGTTTAAATGCAACTTTTGTTACCGTATGGATAAGGGTTTTCGGCCGCGGAGCAATGAAAGCATTATTGACGAGATCAAATATCTTAAAAAAGAATTCGGTATTACGTATATCGCTTTCTCTGATGAATTATTAATGTCATCGGTCAGTCGGACCGTATCCCTTTGCGAAGCATTTTTAAAAGCGGACTTAAATGTGAAATGGGATTGCAATGGGCGTTTAAATTACGCGAGGCCGGACATGTTAAAAGTGATGAAGCGGTCAGGATGTGTCTTTATAAACTATGGCATCGAAGCGGTCGACGACCAAGTTTTGAAGAACATGAATAAACATTTAACCGTTGAGATGATTATTAAAGGAATTGAAGCGACTTTAAAAGAAAGCATCAGTCCTGGTTTTAATGTTATCTGGGGCAACCTCGGTGATAATCTCGACACCTTAAATAAAGGCGTTGAATTTTTACTAAAATATGATGACAGCGTTCAATTGCGTAATATCCGCCCTGTGACGCCATATCCCGGTTGTGAGCTTTATGATATCGCCATTGAAAGAGGACTTGTCAAAGACATTGAAGATTTTTATGAAAACAAACATGTGAATTCTGATTTGCTGGCCGTTAATTTCACCGATCTGAGTGACAAAGAATTTCATAAGGCTTTGTACGATGCGAATAAACGGTTATTAAATAATTATTTTGATAAGAAAAAAGCTTCCTATATCAAGCAATCTTATGATTTATATGTGGGCGGAAACACCAACTTTCGTGGTTTTCGTCACACTTAGAATGAATGGTCTCCAATGAAAAATATCCGTGTTATTCCTAGAATTGATATTAAAGGACCCAATCTCGTCAAAGGGATTCACTTAGAAGGGTTGCGCGTTTTAGGCAAGCCCGAAGATTTTGCCCGCTATTATTATGAGCATGGCGCGGATGAGCTTATTTATATGGATATCGTCGCCAGCCTGTATGGCCGCAACAGTCTGCGTGATATTATCGAAAAAACCGCCCGGGAAATATTTATTCCCTTTACCGTCGGTGGAGGGATTCGAACGCTTGAAGATATTCGTGCCATATTACGCGCGGGAGCGGACAAAGTGTCGGTCAACACAGCCGCTATTAAGGACGCCAACATGATCAGGGAGGCCGCGCGGAAATTTGGTTCGTCGACGATTGTCATTTCGATCGAAGCGATCAAAGAGCCTGACGGCCGGTATTTGGCATATACTGATTGCGGACGGGAACATACAGGAATTGAAATTGTCGCGTGGGCAAAAAAAGTTGAAGACCTTGGCGCCGGAGAAATTTTTTTAACGTCGGTTGATAAAGATGGCACAGGTGAGGGGTATGACATTGAACTTATACGCCGTGTTTCAGAAACGGTATCCATTCCTGTGATCGCTTACGGCGGGGCAGGTAATTGTGAAGATATTGTTAATGTGATTAAGGATGGAAAGGCGGACGCGGTCAGCATGTCATCTGTTCTTCATTACGGCGTGATTGGAAATAAGGCCCTGGATGAGAGCAGTTTCCAGAGTGAGGGTAATATCACTTATTTGAAAAGCGGCAAGGTGTTTTCAAAGATTGAACCGCATACCATTGAATCGATAAAGAATTCTTTAAAAGCAAGCGGTATTATGTGCCGGCATTGATCAAAGGAAGGGGATATGAAGGCCGTTGTTGTTGATTATCATATGGGAAATTTATTCAGTGTGAGACAGGCCTGTGAGCAAGTCGGTTTTGAGAGTGTGATTTCATCGAAGAAAGAAGATGTTGATCACGCGGATGCCATTATCCTGCCCGGCGTCGGGGCTTTCGGGGTTGCGATGGAACATTTGAAAAAGAATGATTTGGTCGATGTCTTAAAGAGAAATATTGAACAGAAAAAACCGTTCTTGGGTGTCTGCCTCGGATTTCAGCTTTTAATGGATAGAAGCACGGAATTTGGTGAATATGAAGGGTTAGGCGTTTTTCGCGGAAGTGTTAAAAAATTTCCCGCGCGGGTGAGAAAAATTCCGCATGTGGGTTGGAATACCCTGCGCGTTAATGAAGGAAACGCGTCATGCTCCCGGGTCTTTAAGGACATCGGTTATGACGAATATTATTATTTTGTGCATTCATATTATGTCGACACGCGAGAAGATGTGCTGACGACGACCGATTATGAGGGGTTTTCTTTTTGTTCGGCTATTGCTAAAGATCATATTTGGGGACTGCAATTTCATCCCGAGAAAAGCGCCCGGCAAGGATTAAAGCTTTACGAGAATTTTTTTCAATATGTGAAAGGTATAAATAGATGAATACTGAAGTGTTAGAAGTTAAATACGGATTGCCGCGTGACGTGAAGTTTTGTGCGAAATGCGTGATATCCAATCAACGCCCGGCTTCAAGTGTGGAGTTTAAACACAGCAGATCCAAAAAACACCGGACGATGAATTTTGATGACCGGGGCGTTTGTGATGCTTGCCGTGTCGCTGAAACAAAAGAGAATATCGATTGGGCTGAACGTGAAGAAGAATTGCTACGGTTGTTAGAACAGTACCGCAGCAAAGATGGTTCGTATGATTGTATCGTGCCCGGCAGCGGGGGCAAGGATAGTGTTTATGCCGCGCATGTTTTGAAGTATAAATACGGCATGCATCCTTTGACCGTCACGTGGGCCCCGATGATGTATACGGACTACGGTTACCAGAATTTTCGTAACTGGATCGAAATAGGCGGGTTTGATAACCTCAGCTTTAATCAAAACGGACGGGTCATGAAATTGTTGACCAGGCTGTCGATTGAAAATTTATTGCATCCGTTCCAAACATTTATTTTAGGCCAAAAGAATATCGCTCCCAAACTGGCGTTGAAATACGAAATTCCTTTAATCTTTTATGGTGAAAGTGAAGGTGAGTACGGCAACCCCAT
Organism: Candidatus Omnitrophota bacterium; assembly: GCA_021108075.1. GTDB lineage: Bacteria > Omnitrophota > Gorgyraeia > Zapsychrales > Zapsychraceae > JAIORP01. The sequence goes on from JAIORP010000178.1 coordinate 47,401, forward strand.
CGCCGAAACACAAACAGCATTAAGGGACCGTTCGTATTACACGATGAACAATTTAGATGAGATATATTTAGGCGGGGTCTCGATCCCGGAGCTTTTAGAGAAGCATGATGTTGAGCTTGTGGATCTCATGGCCTTCTTGCCCCCCAATCATAAAGAAGTTGAAAGGAAGAAAATTGACGTGCATTATTTGGGGTATTATTTAAAATGGCTTCCGCAGGAAGTTTATTATTACTCCGTCGAGCATGTTAATTTTAAAGCGCGTCCATTTCGCAGTCAGGGAACATACAGCAAATACAATAGCATTGATGACAAAATTGATGATCTGCATTATTATACAACCTATATTAAATTCGGGATAGGCCGGGCGACTTATGATGCCTCACAAGAAATCAGGAACAAACATTTAACGCGTGAAGAAGGTGTCGCGCTCGTGCATAAATTCGATGGTGAGTTTCCTGACCGGTATTTTAAAGAAGTCATGGCGTATCTAGATATGAACCCGGAGCGGTTCTTAGAACTTTGTGATCAGGCCCGCTCGCCGCATTTATGGATGAAAGATGGAAGTGAATGGAAACTAAAATACAGGGTGTCTTAAAATTATGGATATAGACAGCAATATAAAAAAATTATTTATCAATGGTACGATTTCTTTAAAAGAGGCCATGAAGAAAATCAGCAAAGAAGGACAGGGTGTTCTCATTGTGGTGGACGGCCAATCAATGTTAATGGGAATGTTAACGGATGGAGACATTCGCCGGGCGATATTATCCGGTCATCCTTACAGCGACGCGATTGACGGTATTTATAATGATCATCCGCACTTTGTATCAGAGCCTACTTCACATGAACAGATTCGAAACATTATGCTGCAGGACCGGATTGAGGCCGTTCCTGTCGTTGATGATAATAAGCGCATTATAGATGTTGTTTTCTGGGATGATATCATCAGTGAAACGGTTCAAAGGCCTAAACGGAAACTGAATGTTCCGGTCGTGATTATGGCTGGAGGGAAAGGGACCCGTCTGGACCCTTTCACGAGAATTTTGCCAAAATTGCTTATACCCATCGGAGAAAAAGCGATTATCGACATTATTATCGACAAATTTGCTTTTTATGGAATCACACAATTTTATATATCCATCAATAACAAAGCTAAAATTGTGAAAGCTTATTTTGAAGAGAGATATTCTGATTATCATTTGCATTATTTAGAAGAAACCAGGCCTTTAGGAACGGCCGGGAGTTTGAAGGCTTTACCACGGAAGTTCAAGGGTTCTTTTTTTGTGTCAAACTGTGACATTATTGTTGATTGTGATTATTCGGATATTTACGGTTTTCATTGTGAGAAAAATAATGATATAACGATTGTCGGCTCTCACCGGCATTTTGTGATCCCCTACGGCGTCTGTGAGATCAAGAACGGTGGCACATTGAAATCTATCAATGAGAAGCCGGAATATGATTTTTTAGTGAATACAGGCATGGTTGTTCTTAAGCGGAGTGTTTTGAAATATATCCCGAGAAATAAAGAATTTCATATGACTGATTTAATTTCCTCTGTGCAGCAAAAAGGCGGGAAGGTGGGCGTTTATCCGATTGATGAAAAATCCTGGATTGATGTCGGGCAGTGGGATGAATATAAGAAGGTCATGGAAAACTTCGAGAAAAAGTTATGAGAGTCTGTCTATTTGGGTTAGGGTCGATTGGTCGACGGCATGCCAAGCTGTTATCCCAGTTTGATGCTATTGATCTGGTTGCTTTTCGTACAGGAAAAGGACAACAAAAAAATGGTTCAGGTGTGCCTGAAATTTTTTCATGGGATGAGGTGAAAGAGTTCCACCCGGATATCGCTGTCATATCTAATCCAACTTTTTTACATATTGACACAGCCTTGCTTTGTGCTGAGATGGGGATGCACTTGTTTATTGAGAAGCCTATTGACGTTTCGGTAAGACGTTTAAAAGAATTAACACGAATTGTTTCGGATAAGGATTTATTAACGTATGTCGCTTATGTCTTGAGGTTCCATCCTGCGATCAAGTATATAAAGGATCAACTGCAATCTCATCAAGTATTAAATGTTTCCGTGCGGTCTTCATCCTATTTGCCTGATTGGCGCCCGGGTTTTAATTATAAGGAGATGTTTTCTGTGAGAAAAGATCAGGGTGGCGGAGTTATCCTGGATTTGTCCCATGAATTTGATTATATTCAATATTTGTTTGGATCGATTGAAACAATGGAGGGGAAGTTCGGTCAGGCTTCCAATATAACCATCGACGCGGAAGATTATTGTGACGCCATTATTCGGACGGAAAACTGTCCAAGCATCAATTTGCATCTTGATTATTTCAGCCGGTATGCCGAGCGGTATTTGAAAATAGATGTGGCCGGAGGGGCCTTTATGGTGGACCTGATAAAAAGCACGGTTGAATGGCATCATGACGGGCGTGTTGACAGGAAGGATTTCCCGTTTGAACGTGATGACATATACAGGGAACAATTGGAACTTTTTATGGATCATGTTAAACAGGGTCGGCCGATGAGTAACAATCTTGAAGAAGCTTCCGTGTTGTTCGAAAAAATAATCGCATTCAAGGAAAGAGGGTCCCTGTGAACGTATTAGCCACCATAGCGGCGCGGGGCGGATCAAAAGGAGTTCCCGGTAAAAACATTAAGGAATTGCTGGGAAGACCGCTGATCGCCTATACCATTGAACAGGCCGTAGCCTGTGATTTTATCGACAGGGTTGTCTGTTCCACGGATTCTGAGGAAATTTTAGACATCGCTAAACAATATGGCGCTGAAGGGCCGTTCATCAGGCCCCTTGAACTGGCACAAGATTCTTCCGCGAAATTGCCTGTTATTCAACACGCGGCGCGTTATTATATCGACCGTATGGGTTTTGTTCCTGATGTTATTATTGACCTGGACCCGACATCGCCTTTGCGTGCCATTGATGATATCAAGAAATGTTTTGATGTTTTGCTCTCAGACGAGGATTGTGACACGGTTATCACCGGATACCTCGCCCGCAAAAATCCATATTTTAACATGGTTGAAGACACCGGCGACGGATATGTTCAGGTGTGTAAAGGTGATGGTTTGGTTGTCTCCCGCCAGTCAGCACCGACGGTATATTCGATGAACGCCTCCATTTACGCCTGGCGGACAGAGGACCTGTTTAAACTGGATAATGTGCTGAGGGGCCGGACGCGTATCGTTGAAATGCCCTATGAGTCGTCTGTTGATATTGACAGTTTATTTGATTTTAAGACAGTTGAATTTTTAATGAAAGAAAAGGGGAATCATGGGATTGGATCGTTTTAGTTTAAAAGATAAAATTGCTGTCGTAACAGGCGGGGCAGGTTTACTTGGATCAGCCATGTGTCAGCTTTTTGCTGAAGCGGGCGCGAAAGTTTATATCGCGGAATTTGATCAGGATAAAGCGCGAATATTAAAAGAAGACATCCTTAAACAAGGCAACCAGGCAGAGTTTGTCTTTTTGGATATCACGCAAGAGGAATCGGTTGAACAATGTATCAACAGCATTGCCTCGCAGGACGAGCGGATTGATATCTGGGTGAACAATGCTTATCCGCGGACGCCTGATTGGGGTGATAAATTTGAAAATGTTAAGATCGATTCTATCCGGAAAAATGTTGACGCGCATATGAATGGTTATTTTATGTGTTGCCAGAAAGTATTGTTGCGGATGAAAACCGCCGGGGGAGGGACTGTCGTTAATATCGGTTCGCATTATGGCGTGCTGGGCCCGAATTTCAGTGTTTATGACGGCACTGAGATGACCATGCCGGTGGCCTATTCAATGATAAAAGGCGGTATTGTTAATTTAACGCGCTATTTAGCCACATACTTTGCGAAAGATAATATTCGCGTTAATACCGTTTGTCCGGGTGGTGTTTTTGACTCTCAGCCTTCCGCTTTTGTCCAACGTTACAATGACAAGGTCCCTTTGGGCCGTATGGCAAATCCGGATGAGATTGCCAACAGCGTCTTGTTTCTAGTGTCAGACGCGGCCTCTTACATCACGGGGCAAACACTAATGGTTGATGGGGGCTTATCAATCTGGTAATCCAATGAACAAACAGAAGATTTTTTTAATATCTCCGATATCCTTCTTATCTAAAACATTTTATTCATTTCTTAAGAAGTTTAACTACGACGTTTACTGTAGAGGTCGATTTGATAAGGACGTTTTAAGTGATACGGCTAATGATCATTATGATCAAGCTAGCGACGCGTTTCGCGCGTTTACGGATGACCATATTCAGCAAGACAGAATTAAAGCTATTGCCGAAAAATATGGCTTAGATCCAACCTGTTTAGGTAAATTTTCTCGAGATGTCATGATGAGTGTTTGGCACTTTGATTTTTGTTTTACGTTTACTGCTGTCAAGAAGTTTGCCTCTTCAAACGCGATTATCGGATTTGTCAGTTATCCTCCAACCTGGTGGAAGTCATTAGAAGATATCCTCGGATACAAAACAAATATTTTTTTCTCTGCGATCTTAATGTTTGAAAGACGATGTCGTATCTTTGTCAAATCGACACTAAAAATGATTTTATTTAGCATAAAATTATTGTCTTGGCTTTTTTTAAGATCTAAAGAAAATTATGGATATTGGCAACAAAATTATATTTGGCTCTCAGGTGATAAGAAAAACGTTCTCACCCGGGATTCAAAGAAGAATTCATTGCCCTGTTTCCTGTCACAATTAAGGGTTGAGGGGAAAATACAGCAAAAGTTCATAATCATTGCTCCCGCGTTAAAAAAAGATGAATGGTGGGAGGATGAGGATGTTGTTGCCAGAAGCAATGTTTGGGATTTCTTTCCTGATGTGTCTTTATCTGAAGTGGGGGGAATTCTTAAACAATTTTTTTATCTATATATTCATTTATTTTTTAATTTCTTTAGCTCTAAGCCGGATTTTGAAATATTAATTGCTCTTTTTGATTATATCTTTATTGGATTTGTACTTCAGAAGCTGGATCCTAAAGCTGTTTTATATTCTCAATCGACTTTTGGCGCGGGCAATAGTTTTGTTTACGCGAGTGCAGAGAAAAAGATTAAATCATTTCTTATTTATTATGGGGCTTCAAATTTCAGGCCCGCCGTTGAATCCAAAGTGACGTATCAATTATTCACTAGCGAGTGCCAAAACGTTATCGCGGATCACATTTTTGTTTGGAATGAGCATACGAGAAAGCATTTTGAATCGATTGGTCGAGAAAAAAATGTTCATATTGTTGGAACTCAAATATTTTCACCGTGTTATCCGTTAAATCATTTTAAACCTAATACCAGATTTACAATAGGTGTATTCTTCGGGGTGCCGTTTGCCAAAGAACACATTTACCGAATGGGCCTGGGCAACTATTTCCATGATGTTTCTTATTGCGCGGAGTTTTGGCGCAGCTTATTCTCTGTGGTATCGAAAGTCTATCAGGAACAATTCATGTTTTTGGTTAAATTAAAAATTCGGGGGAATAATCAGAAGCACTATGATACCTGGTTTCGTTCGTTGAAAAAAGAATATCCTTTCTTTGATGACGTCGTTCAGATCTGTTCAGAGACTGAGAATTTATGGGATCTTGTTCAACGCACGGATTGCTGCGTCTCAACAGCTTTAAGCTCTGCGGCATGTGTTCCGCTTGATTTTGGCATTCCTTCAATTCATTATGATCAGGCGGGCATCGTTAAACCGATTGATAATCTTGGCATTCCCTTACTTTGCGATGAAAATTTTTTGATTCAATGGTTTCGAGACCTTAGAAATGGGCGTATAAAAAAGTATAAGATTGATGGAAAAAAATTTGATCTAGGAGCCGTCTCATTAGCCCGAATGTTGAATTTAATCATGTCTGAAAGCTAAAAGCTGACTTTTGTATTGGTATAAAAGGGTTCTTTATGCAATGCATTGACATTTGATCAGATTCTAATAGAATATATTAAATCTTATTAAATATAAATTTTTTATATAGTAATTCTTTTAATAATTATATTAATATACTACAATTTGTATAATTTTTAGCGAAAAAGGAGGCGTGCGATGAGCGAAGATAAGATTTTTGCAGATGATAAAGAAAAAATAAATGATTTTGAGTTTGGAGAAGAGACAGCCCAAGTATTTGATGACATGTTGGATCGCAGTGTTCCGCTTTATCGCGAATTACAACGCATGATCGGTGAAATCGCGAATGAATTTGCCCAATCGGATACGAATATTGTTGATTTGGGGTGTTCAACCGGTATCACGCTTTTAACATTAAATAAAATGGTAGAGAAGAATGTGAAGTTGATAGGTGTCGATTATTCACAGGCTATGCTCGATAAATGTAAAAAGAATTTGATAAAGGGTCATGTTAAAAAAGAATATGAATTTTTATGCCGCGACCTGAATAATGGCTTGGTCATAAAGAATGCATCTGTCGTTGTTTTGAATTTAACCCTTCAATTTATTCGTCCGCTTCAAAGAGATCTGCTGATTCAACATATTTACAATGGTTTGGTTGATAACGGATGTTTAATTTTAGTTGAGAAAGTCTTGGGGAATGATTCGGTTTTTAATCGGACATTTATTCAATTTTATTATGATATGAAACAACGGAATGGTTATTCGGAGTTGGAGATTGCCCAGAAGCGTGAAGCATTGGAAAATGTGCTAATACCGTATCGAATGAGTGAAAATGATCAAATGTTGCATCGTAATGGGTTTAGATACATGGATATTTTTTATAAGTGGTACAATTTTTATGGTGTGATAGCAATGAAAATGTAAAGGAGATTTATGTTTGTTAACTCTACAAGCCAGAAAGAAGTTGAACAGGACATTGATTCTTTTATAAAAGATCAACACACACAAGGTGATCGAAATCGTTTATCCGCTAAATTAAAAGGCGTCAAAATATGTGATACGGATCGCGAAAAGCGACTATTAAAGGTTATTCAGCAGGATCTGCATATATTAGAACGCATTGATGTGTCTGGAATTCCCGGGGAATTGGATATTAAGTGGAAAAAATTAACAACAAGCGAACCGAACCGTTTTTTGAATGAGGACCGTTCTCCTAAGGCGGATGTTTTACGTAATTTTAGAAAATTATCGATATTCATACCAGATGTGCCAACCTGTGACTTATCCGGGACTAATCCTATTAATATTGTTAGCGGTGGACGTCGAGGTGCGAGAAAACTCTTGTGTGAAAATTTAGAAATGCTTAAAGATAGGAAATGTCTTGATCTTTTGAAAAAATATCCTGTCAGCCGTATTGGAAACCCGAACGTTTTTATTAAAGAAGGGTATGAATACACACATCGATGGACAAAGCATATATACTCATTGAGTTTATTTAAAAAGTATTTGGAGTCAGAATTAACAAATGATTTTGTTTTATTGGATTTGGGGTCAAGCTATGGGATTTTTTCCTATTTGATTAAGAAAGAGTATCCGAAAACAACACATATTCTGGTAGATTTTCCTGAACAACTAACGTTGGCCCATTATTTTTTAGGGATGAGTTTCCCTGAAGCAAAAATCGCGACAGTATCCGATCTAAAAGACATAGCTGCTTTGACAAATAACACTATATCAGAGTATGATTTCCTTTTAGTCCCATGGTTTTATTATGATAAGTTAAGGTCGATCAAGATTGATGTGTATGCTAATTTTGCTTCTTTGGGAGAAATGCGGAGGGAATGGTTTGATTTTTATCTGAGTCATCCTGTCTTTAAATCTGCGAAGTGTTTGTTTATGATGAATAGTTTTATGTCAGGACAGGTTTATGATAATGATTTAACTTTTTTAGATTATCCTTTTCGTGATTTTGATCAGTTGTATTTAGGGATTTGGCCCTATTCCCACTATACTTATGATAAAAAGCAGTTTTTTTTCTATGAAAAAGTTTGTTTCGCCTCCCAATATTTTGAATATATCGGCAAGAGAAAATGAATATGAATAAATCAAAATGTATCATCATCGGTTTCGGCTATATGGGGGAAATTCGCGGGCGGGTTATTGATCAGCACGGGCGGCTTGAGCTCATCGGTGTGTGCGAGCCCGACAACGTCAAACGCGAGAAGATCAAGGGTGTGGCGGCGGTTTCGACCTACCAGGAGGCTTTGGCCTTAAACCCGGATATTGTTTTTGTCTGCGCCCCCAACTGTTTCGCGCCTGAAATAACCATCCAAAGTTTAAGGCGAGGTGTCCACGTTTTTTGTGAAAAGCCCCCTGGCCGTAATGTGCAGGATGTCCTGGATATGCGGGCGGCAGAACATTCGTCTGTTAAGTTGATGTTCGGCTTTAATCACCGTTACCATCCCGGGATACTGAAAGCAAAAGCGGTTTTAGAGACCGGCCGCCTGGGCCGGATCATCTCTTTGCGTGGTGTTTATGGTAAATCAGGCGGTGCTCAATACCATACGTCCTGGCGGAATGATATAAAAATTTCCGGCGGCGGGATATTACTGGACCAGGGTATTCATATGTTAGACCTGTTCCGTTTTTTTTGCGATGATTTTGATCAGGTTAAATGTTTTGCCTCAACGTCTTATTGGAAATTCAACGACTTAGAAGATAATGCTTTTGTTATTCTGAAAAATAAGCAGGGGCAAACGGCTTCGCTGTATTCCTCCGCGACACTGTGGAAACACACGTTTCAGATCAACATCATTTGTGAAGACGGCTACATGACAGTGGAAGGGTTGCTGTCTAAATCCGGCAGTTATGGCCGTGAACGGCTTAAGATAGCCAAACGTCAGTTTGAAGATGAAGCTGCCGCGGTTGGTAATCCTTCCGAAGAAATCACATATTTTGACCGGGACCAGTCGTGGAATTTAGAAGTTGATGAATTCGTGGATTGCGTTCAAAATAATAAACCTGTTTCGACCAGTTCCTCTCATGATGCCTTGCGGGTCATGGAAATTGTTGATCAGGCCTATTCCGATGCCGGAATGAGTTTTTCTCAGGAGATAAAGCGATGAAGACAATTGTGAGCAATGATGACTTTAACGCGGTTGATTTGAAACCATCCGGACTTTTAGCGCGATATATTGACCTGGCTAAAACGGATGTGCGGACATACATTTTAGAAGGAAACCCATTAAAGCCCTGTCCTTGCCCGGCCTGTCAACGCGATGAGGCCCGGCCGGCCTTTGTTAAGTTGGGGCTTCATTACCAGGAGTGCCTGGCCTGTGGCACAATTTTTATAGCACCGCGGCCCGGCGATGAGAGCATCGAAAAATTTTACCGGAAATCAGGATCGCGTAAATTTTGGCAGGAACAATTATCTCAAAGTACAGACCTTAAAAGAAAACAAAAGATTATCAAACCCCGCTGTGAGTGGATGATGGATTCTACCCAGGAGCATTTACCTGAGGCGCGTTGCCTGGCGGATATTTATATGAACCATACGGGGTATGTTCACGAACTGGAAAGCCTGGCCTGTTTTGAACAGAAATTGTTGGTCAATCCATGGGTGTCGTTTGATAACCGTCAAACGCCTGACGGAATAAAGATTGTCCAGGCGCGGGATTGGGAAAAACTTCTCGAGCGTCAAGTTGATGTGCTGGTCTTGTTTGAGGTCTTAGACCGCGTGGCTGATGTTGAGACATTTATGACGAACGTTCACCGGATATTAAAACCGGGAGGGTTATGCTTTATCACCGCGATCCTTTCCTCCGGGTTTGATATTCAGACATTGTGGGATGACGCGAACAATCTCATTCCTCCCGACCGTCTGAACGTGTTTTCGGTGGATGGTCTTTGTTCTTTATTTGACCGGCAGGGATATGAATGTTTGGAGTTCAGCACACCGGGGATATTGGATATTGAGCTTGTTAAAGCCGGCCTGAACAAGCAAAAGAAGGTTCATTCACGGTTTGTTAAACAGATCATGGAAGCCCGGAATAACACGCGACGGGAATTTCAGCGGTTTTTGCAGGCGAATTTATTAAGTTCTTATGGACGCGTTTTGATACGCAAAAAGGAGCGGTAGGATATGTCTTATGTGAGGCGTTATTTAGAAGAAACCAAAAAAATATCTGAGTTGATCAATCCCCAAGATGTTGAGAACATGATCAACATTCTGTTAAAGGTCCGTCAAGCTGCGGGGCGCCTGTTCTTTCTTGGTGTTGGCGGGAGCGCTGGTAATTGTTCTCATGCCGTCAACGATTTTCGTAAGATCGGTGGATTTGAAGCGTATACTCCGGTTGATAATGTCTCGGAACTAACGGCCCGGACCAATGATGAAGGCTGGGAGACCGTTTTCGCCCAATGGTTAAAGCAGTCACGGTTAAATGAAAATGATTGTGTTTTTATTTTTTCCGTTGGAGGCGGCAGCAAGGAGAAAAATATCAGCGTGAATTTAGTTTACGCCCTGGATTATGCCAGACAGCAATCCGCAAAAGTGATCGGTGTTGTTGGCCGGGATGGCGGGCATACGGGGCAAGTCGCCGATGCCTGTGTGATCATCCCGACGATGTCAGATGACACGGTTACCCCGCACGCGGAAGCGTTTCAGGGCGTTGTTTGGCATATGATCGTTTCTGATCCGCGCGTCATGCGGATGACCAACAAATGGGAGTCTGTTGCCGATCAAAAGACCAGTAAAGAAAATAATTAAAGGAGTACGCGATGGCCATTTTTATAGATTCAGGTAACATTGAAGAAATCAAGACGTATCATTCCATGGGCATCATCCGCGGAGTGACGACCAATCCGACGATTCTTCTTCAAGACGGCATCAAAGGCGGTATGGCTGAGATCAAGCGGTGTTCGGTTGATCTCGCCAAATTGATCCATCCGTATCCTTTGTCCGTTGAAGTCACAACCAATGATCCGCGGAAGATGTTGGAAGAAGCCCTTGAGATGGCGTCCTGGGCGGATAATATCAACGTAAAATTGACGATCCACGGCCCTGACGGCGAGTTAGACAATTTGACGGTTATCCATGAATTAGAGACGAAACACAATGTCCGTGTAAATGTCACGGCCATGATGAGCGCGCAGCAATGTTTTGTGGCGGCTTTAGCCGGCGCGACTTACGTCTCGCTTTTTTGCGGGCGGGTGAACAATATGGGTTACAACAGTATGGAGGAATTGAGCAAGCTCCGTAACTTGATTGACAGTTTTGATCTAAAGGCTCAGATTATCGCGGCCTCGACCCGTGAGATTTTGAACATTGTTGAGTGGTTGGACGCCGGCGCCCATATCGTCACGGTTCTGCCCAAATTCATGAACGGGATGATCGTGCACCCGTACACCAAAGAGACGGTCCAACAATTTTTGGATGACGCAGCTAAAGGAGAAGGCGCTAAATGAAAAGTATTATTAATCGACGGAAGAAATTAAAGAAAAAGTTTAAGAATAAAGAGAGGGTTTTCGGGGCATGGACATCACTCGCCCATTCGGGTATCACAGAAATTTTTTGTCAATCCGGGGTCGACTTTGTCGGTATTGATATCGAGCACAGCACGATCAGTCAAGGCGAAGCGCGAAGGATTATATCTGCCGCCCAAGCCGGAGGTTCCTTATGTTTACCGCGTATCGCTTCGCATAATATGGAGATGGTCAAACGCCTGTTAGACTCCGGCGCGGACGGGATTATTGTTCCGATGGTCTCAACAGCGGAAGAGGTCCGGGACATTATCTCCTGGTTGAAATATCCACCGAAAGGTAACCGCAGTTACGGTATAGCCCGCGGGCAGGATTATGGATTTGATTTTGAAAATTATACCAGTTCATGGAACGACACCTCGACGTTAATCGTCCAGATCGAGTCGGTTGAAGGCGTGGAGAACATTGAAGCGATCACGGCCTTTGAAGAGGTCGATGGCATTATGATCGGTCCGTATGACTTATCCGGGTCATTAGGCATCCCCGGTCAACTGAATCATCCCAAAGTTCAGGACGCCTGTATCAAGGCCTTACAGATGGCGCATGTGGCCCAGAAATCGTGCGGGACCCAATTGATCGAACCCAACGCGGAGAATATGAAGGCTTCTTTTGATCATGGTTATGACTTTGTGATCTTAGCCTCTGATGTCTTTCTCTTATGGAAGTGGAGCGAGGCGATGAAAGTTTTCATTAAGCAATTGAGAGGCACGCAGTAAGCATGGCAACTTTAAGGACGGTTGTTTTGGATTTCGACGGTGTGCTGGTTGAGTCTGTCGGGATAAAAGATCAGGCCTTTGAAGAAATTTTTTCTGAATTCCCTGAGCATTTTGACCGGATTATGCGGTATCATCTGGCGCGCAACGCGACAATCCGTTATGAAAAGTTTAAACATATTTGGACGGAAATCCTCGGACGGCCTTATTCCGTTGATGTTGAACAGGAGTTATGCGGTCGATATGAGCGGCGTATCGTTGATAAAATTATTCAATGTCCTGAGGTTACGGGCGCGTCGGACTTTTTGAGCTTTCTCAGCAAAAAAATGCCTTTGTATATCGTTTCGATGAATCCATTGGAAGAGTTGAGGTCGATATTGCGAAAGCGGGGTTTTCTCTCCTTTTTTAGAGACGTGTACGCTTTTCCCTGGAAAAAGAAAGACGCTTTAGCGGATATTCTCAAGAAAGAAGGCCTGACGGCACAGCAGTGCGTCTTTATCGGTGATACCCCGGAAGACCACATGGCGGCAAAAGAGAACGGCCTGACTTTTATCGGACGGCAATCAAATAGGAAGTTATCCGATGATATTCCCGTATTTAAAACCCTGACGGATATTCAAAATTTTTTAGTGGATCAATATAACATTTATGAATAAAGACATTCTATCAACTCTTTATGATCATACCAAATCTATTAATAAATTGTTCTATATTAATTTTGATATTCTCGCTAAATCGTCGAGAAAAGCAGAATTGGTGTTGGTCATTATTTAATGGAATTGGTATAATTATATCAGTCAAGACTTGATGATTTTGACCTGCCGGGTTATGGTTTTGGAGATTTGCCTTTGTAGTCGATCCCGATCGCATTTTCCGGGTTAACAAAATTGGCGATCAAAGAATAAAACAGATCAACGCGGAAAGGATAATATTTTGGAGCAACATTATTTAACAAAATTTTTTAATTTGGAAGGAAAAGTCGCGGTTGTGATCGGATCGGCCGGTTTTTTATGCAGTGAGATGGCGATAGGTTTAGCCCGGGCCGGTGTCGCGGTCGCTTTGTTAGATAAGAACGAAACGGGTTTAAGAAAGGTTTTAGCCAGGATTAAGAAACACCGGTCGCGGGCGATTACTTACCGGATGGATGTAACCGATAAAAACGCCCATCAACAGGCGCTTCAGGCTGTTCTTAAGGAATTCAAGAGAGTGGATATTTTGATTAACGGGGCGGGCATCAATGCTCCGACCCCGGTGATGGATATCGCGTTAGAGGAGTGGCACGCGATCATTGATTCGCATGTCACGGCGACGCTCTTCGGTTGCCAGGTTTTTGGCGCTCATATGATCAAACGCAAGAAGGGTTCTATTATCAATATGTCCTCAGCGTCCGCCGGTCCGCCCTTGTCCAGGGCGTTTACCTATTCGGTCGCCAAAGCGGGCATAAGAAACCTGACGCAGAATTTGGGGCGGGAGTGGGCCCCTTATAACGTGCGCGTGAATGCCCTGCGCCCCGGGTTCTTCCCGACGGAATGGAGTAAGAAGCATTTTATTGATCCAGGCCGAAATGACGCGATCCTGGGGCACACGCCCATGGGCCGTTATGGGAAACCGAAAGAATTGGTCGGTGGAGTGTTGTGGCTGGCTTCTGACGCGGCAAGCTTTGTGACCGGGTCCGAAGTCAGCATCGATGGTGGTTTTAGCTGTATGACAATATAAAATACGGACATAAAAAAAGGTCAACAATGAGCAAAACAGTTATTATTACCGGTGGAACAAAAGGTATCGGCGCCGCGATCAGTCAGGTTTTTTATGAAGCGGGGTACCACGTGTTAATCGGCGCCAGGAATAATAACGGCCTGGCGTCCAGACTGGGTGAGCGCGCCCGTTTTTTGAAAATAGATGTCACGAAAGAACCGGACCACATCCGCCTTGCCAAAACAGCCTTGCGGTGGACAAAACGTTTAGATGTGTATATTAACAATGCCGGTTTTTCGCAATGGAAGCCCATCCATGAGTTCGACGCTGTGTTCTGGGATAAAATGATGGACACGAATTTAAAGGGCACGATGTGGGGCTGTAAAACAGCCGCGGAATATTTATCCACAGGCGGTGTGATTATCAATATTTCGAGTTTGGCCGGTAAAAGGGGCAGCGCGAACAATTCCGCTTATTGCGCTTCTAAATTCGGCGTGACCGGTTTAACCCAGGCACTCGCCAAAGAACTTGGCCAACAGGGTGTCCGCGTTAACGCCATTTGCCCTGTTTATGTCGAAACTGAAGGTTTACTCAGGGCCTTAAGGGACAAACGTTCACCGGCAAAAGGAAAAAGTATTAAGATTTATTTTCAGCGATTTAAAGAATCGCAGTCTGCCTTACAACGATTACCCAAAGGAGAAGAGGTGGCCCAAACGTGTTTGTTTTTCGCGTCCGATGCGTCCTCCGCGATTACAGGGCAGTCGTTAAACGTGGATTGCGGGGTTTTGCCGTCCTGATGCAAGCCATCTGAATTCAAAGAAAGGTTTATATGCAGAAACAATTTCGAACAGTGGCTGTTATCCCGGCGCGGATGGGGGCGTCCCGGTTTCCGGGTAAACCACTTGTAAAAATATTAGATTTACCCATGATTGAACATGTGCGCCGGCGGGTTTCCTTGTGTTCCTGTATCGACGAGGTCTATGTCGCGACATGTGATGAGGAGATCAAGCGGGCGGTTGAACGTTACGGCGGAAAAGCGATTATGACGGCGGACACCCATGAACGCTGCACGGACCGGGTTGAAGAAGCGATTCAGGATATCGACTGCGATATTGTCTTTATTTTTCAAGGAGACGAACCGCTGTTTGATTTGTCGGTCGCGGATAAATTGCTGCGGCCTTTTATCGATCATTCCCAGACTCTTTGCAGCAATCTTATATCAACGATCAAGAACGAAGATGATTTACGCGACATGAATATTGTTAAAGCTGTCTTAGACCGGCGGCAACGCGTCCTTTGTTTTTCACGGGCCGCGCTTCCGTATAAACGCGTCGGCACAGCCTGCCCCTTGTACCGCCAGACGGGTTTGTCAGCCTTTAAGCGGGATTTTTTGGTCCAGTTCTCGAATTTGGCACCGACTCCTTTAGAAATGAGGGAATCCATTGATTTTATGCGTATCCTGGAGCATGGCTTTGCTATTCAGGGTGTGGTCTTTGAACAAGAGCTTTTTGGAGTTGATGAGCCGCGGCATATCGCCATCATAGAAAAAATTTTACAGGAAAATCCAACACAAAAAGCTATCTACGAGGAGATTCGTGTCCATGTCTAAAAAAATTTTTGTGGCATTAACGACCTTTGCCCAATACGGTCAAGAACCCGTTGAACGACTGGAAAAAAGCGGGTTTGATTTTACGGTCAACAAACTCGGCCGGCGCCTGGTCAAAGAGGAAGTGATCCAGTACGGTCAGGGATGTCAGGGCATTATTGCCGGAGTGGAACCCTATGACGCGGATGTGATCGATCAAATTCCGTCTTTGGAATGCATCAGCCGGGTTGGTGTCGGGTTGGATAATATTGACTTACGCAAAGCGAAAGAAAAGGGCCTCATCATCTGCAACACACCGGATGTGGTGATCCAGCCGGTCGCGGAGATGGCGGTCGCGATGATGTTTGATATGCTGCGGCGGTTATCTTTTCACACCTTAAAAATGTGTTCGAAACAATGGGTCAAAAAAGCCGGAAATATGCTGTGCGGTAAAACAGTGGGGATTTTGGGCCTGGGCCGGATCGGCCGAAGGGTCGCGGAAATGATGCGAAAACTTGATTTGGAAGTTCGCGGGTATGATGTTCATCCCGATCAGGACTGGGCTAAAAAGAATGGCGTATCTTTAGTTGGATTAGACGACGTGTTGTCAACGGCCGATATTCTCAGCCTGCACCTGGCCAGTGATAAGGACCATCCTTTTGTGTTGGGCTCAGCAGAGATATCAAAGATGAAAGACGGGGCGATGCTCATCAATTTAGCGCGTGGCCAATTTGTTGATGAACAGGCCTTATATGACGCGCTTAAAGAAGAGAAGCTGGCGGGCGCGGCGCTTGATGTGTATTCACGTGAACCGTATGACGGCCCTTTATGCGGGTTGGATTCGGTGATCTTAACCCCGCATGTGGCCACATTAACGAAAGAATCGCGGCTGCAGATGGAAGTCGAAGCGACCGGGAACTTGATGAAAAACTTATAATAAATATGTTCAAACTTATCATTGAATAGTGATGTTGCTATTTGATCAGCGTTGGTATTTTAAAAGGTTAATCAGTGATATTGAGGCATGAAGTTTCCCCCTTATCTTGCTGCGGGGTGCGGGGTTCATTCAAATCAATTCATGCACCGTTTTTATTCTGACAAGAGAAAGAAAAGAATAGTTGTCGTGCCACGCAAATGTGTGGTATAAAAGAGTTATCCCCTACACATAGTAATTCCCCGAATCACGTTTATTTAAACTTCAAATCATTGTCCCGCATTAGAGAGGGAAAATTTGGACGTTAAAAAAGTAAAACCTTTGCTGGTAAATTATGGCGGGGTTTCTTTCATTTATATATAAGAATGGGATTTAAAGCGAACAATAACAAAGGGGGCTTTCGTATGGAAAATGTTAATAATATTGATATAATACAAATTAAGAAGGGTACAACATCAGAACAATTAGATAGCGATGAACAAATGAAAAAAGAAAAAAAGGATTTAAAGGTCTTATCATTATTCTCAGGTTGCGGCGGTTTAGATTTAGGATTTGAGGGTGATTTTTCAGTTTTAAAAAACTGTTTAAATAAAAGCGTTCATCCCGAATGGTTTAATGGTGGAAATAATTCTCAGTGGGTGAAAGTTCCTAAAACAAAATTTAAGGTTGTCTTCGCTAATGATATTATGCCTGCCGCTCGATCTTCATGGTTACCTTATTTCCAAAGTAAAGGAAATAGTGTGATTTTTCATACGGAAAGCATAGTCGAACTTGTTAAAAAACATAAAAAAGGTAAAAAGATTTTTCCAAAGGTTGACGTGGTGACTGGTGGGTTCCCCTGTCAGGATTTCAGCGTCGCTGGAAAACGGAAAGGTTTTAATTCTCATAAAGGACATCATGGGGATCTTTTAACCTCAAAAGATAAGCCTACAGAAGAAAACAGAGGTAAGTTATACATGTGGATGAGGCATGTTATCGATATAGTGCGCCCTAAAATGTTTATCGCTGAAAATGTCAAAGGTTTGGTTACTTTAGCG
Organism: Candidatus Omnitrophota bacterium; assembly: GCA_021108075.1. GTDB lineage: Bacteria > Omnitrophota > Gorgyraeia > Zapsychrales > Zapsychraceae > JAIORP01. The sequence goes on from JAIORP010000178.1 coordinate 64,779, forward strand.
GACGCTAAAGTAATTATAGAAAATGATTTTCGTTCGATAGGTGAAGGTGGGTACGTGGTTGTTAGCGCTAAAGTGTTGTCCGCCGCTGATTATGGTGTTTCACAACGACGGGAACGCGTTCTTTTCATTGGTTTTAGAAAAGACACGTTGAAGAAGAAAGCTCTTCAGGCTTTTTCGAACGGGATTATACCTGAAGAGTTTGACCCATATCCAAGACCCACGCATGGCACGTCAAGAAACAATTGCGTTAGACCTTATGTTACCGTTAAACAAGCTTTGGTGGGTTTATATGAACCTGAAAGATCTTCTGATCTAGCGCAAAAATCTTTTTCAAGAGCGAAATGGTATGGCAGACATTGCCAAGGGCAAAATGAAGTCAATTTAAATGGCTTGGGGCCAACTATTCGTTCTGAACATCACGGAAACATTGAGTTTAGACGATTATCTCCAGATAATGGAGGTAAATACCTTGATGAAATTAAAAAGGGCATGAAAGAAAGAAGGTTAACTGTAAGGGAGTGCGCCAGATTACAAACTTTTCCTGATGATTACGCGTTTGTTAGAAATTCTTCCACGAATGGAAATGGCTATAATCTCAGCGCTTCTGAGGGTTATAAATTAATTGGCAATGCGGTGCCTCCACTACTTGGTTTCCATTTGGCTTGGCGGTTGCAAGAAATATGGTCGGACGTTTTTAAATGATACTATCTTCCAAGCGTGAAACGAAAAACAAACAATTTGAAGAACTGCTATCTTCCAGCCAACAGATTTTAGAAAAGAAAAATAAGTCTCACCCACCTTATTTCTCCAAGCGAACACCAACGGAATTTGAGAAGGATGTGCATGCCGCCATGGAGAAAGCCTCTATTGGCACGCCTTTTGAAGGCACTATTCAGTTAGTTTCTGGCCACCGTTTCCCAGATATTATTGACGATGGATATTACGGTGTCGAAGTCAAAACCACTAAGACTAATTGGAAGAGTACGGGTAATAGCGTTTTAGAATCCACGAGAGTGGATAAAATTGAAAGAATTTATTTGTTTTTCGGGCGTCTTTCTGACGCGGTCGCTTTCAAATTTCGAAGGTACGAAGAATGTTTGCATGAGGTTGCGGTAACGCATTCCCCCAGATATTTAATTGACATGAATTTAGACGCTGGTAAAAGCATATTTGATAAAATGAAAATATCTTATGACGAGTTAAGAAAATTAGATAAACCAATAAAGCCTTTTGTTCAATATTATCGTTCAATCGCTCAATCGGGTGAAGAGCCATGGTGGATGGAAGGCGCTGATGATGAGGAAGAAACACTCGTGAAGCCCACGGTGTCTTTATGGAATAGTCTTCCCGTTGATGAGCAAGAAACCATGCGCAATCAAGCGATGGCCTTATTCCCGGAAGTGTTTAGTAATCGTTCCACGAAATACCATAATCTTTCTTTATGGTTAGCGACCAGAAAAGGCGTTGTGGATTCATCACTAAGAGATAGGTTCACGGCTGGTGGACGAGAAACGCTTATAGTTAATGGTAAAAAATATAAAGATGTTCCAAAAATATTTTATCATTTAAAAGGAAATTTAGATAAAGTCGTTAAGCTCGTTAAAAAATTAGATCCTGAAGAAGCGAAATATTTTTGGAAAGTGGATCAAAACTTAGGTTCTTACACACTCCTGCCAACCTGGCTTGATTTAGTTGTTGGCTACGCGGAGAAGAACCTTGGGAGTAAAGGGAAGTTTATTGTGCATCTGATAGGTGATTATGCTGGTGAAAAGAACTCCTCACTATTTCTAAAAGAGGAAATGGCGAAATATGGATTAGATTATTCTTAATATGAAAAGAAAAATTAAAAATAAGTTGGGGAGAAATTTTAATCGTGAACGGCAAAAAGATAAGATTACGACTGATAAACGTTCCTCTGTGATGTCAAAAATACGATCACGGGGAACAAAGTTTGAGACGGATTTCATAGACGAACTTTCGAGAATGGTAAAAGAAAAATTTGAAACGCACGTTAAGGATATTAGGGGTAAACCAGACATTGTGTTCCGCGGTAAAAAGGTTTGTGTTTTTTTGGACAGCAACTTCTGGCACGGTTGGCAGTATCCTCGTTGGAAGCATTTATTAAAGAATGATTTTTGGCGAAATAAGATAGAAAAAAATAGACTACGAGATCGAAATACAACCCAGTATTTACGACGTGAGGGATGGGCGGTTATTAGGATTTGGGAACACTCCATAAAGAATGATATAGGGGTAGCCTTGAGGAGAATAATGGATGGAGTTGCCAATGGGTAAAGAAATTAATATAGATAGTTGATTATTGTAATTGGGCGATATTCCGTGAATGGGAAACTCAAGACATAAGATCTTATGAATTAATCAGGAAGGCTGTTAAGAGTGAATATAATATTTTTCGGAGTGGCGAGACTTTTTATTATTGATTATAAATGATGACCGCCCTGACTACTCTTTCGAGAGAGCCTTCTGTCAAAATAAAAGATGTCAGGTATTATATGTTGTTATTCCTGGATTTATTATTCATTATTTCAGGTGAGAAATTATAAAGGAGAAAACATTGGATATGAAAAATTATGCATCAAAAATGTTTATTAGCTATTCTCATGAAGACGAATTATATATGGTTGAATTAAGGAAGCACTTAATTCTCTTAGAAAAAAAAGGCATATTAAACCAATGGTGTGATAAGGAGTTGGTCGCTGGGGATGAATTACAGCCCGAGATAATGAAACATTTAGAAGATGCAGATATTATAGCATTTTTAGTAAGTATTGACTTCCAGAGTTCGGATTTCTGTGTTCGAGTAGAATTAGCGAAGGCTTTGGAGAAGAAAAAGAATCAGGGTGCTGTTATTATTCCAATAATAGTTCGAACATGTAGATGGCAAGATAGTGTGCTTGGCCAATTTGTAGCAGCAACAAAAAACGGCAACCCTATTTCGGATTATGAGAATGCCGACAAAGCTTGGGTTGAGGTTAGCATGTCTATTGAAAAAGTTGTTGAAAAATTCAATAAACAAAGAATTGAAAATAAGCCTGAGGATCAAGGCAAAACATTTTTTTTGAAAGAAGAATTTTTAAATGAATTAAACAATACAGAAATAATATTTCAGCATAAACATAAAGAGTTTGTAACTCTGGAGGATATATATGTTTTTCCTGATGTAAAAGATTTAAAGAAGGAATACGATAAAATAGAATTGTTGATAAATTCTGAGCATATTCTTTCATTTGAAGAAGAACAACACCAAGATAAAATATTAATATTAGGAACGGAACAAGCTGGTAAAACTTCTTTAGCGAAAATGATGTTAAAAATTAGTTTGAATGCTAGCTGGCTGCCTGTTTTTGTTAAAGGGACAGAAATTAAAAGCTCTGATACAAGTGATATGTTGATGAAGTTGATTCCTGAGCAATATCAAAAATTGACAAGAGATGAATATTTTAATCAATCTAGAAAGAAAATTTTATTTGTAGATGATTATCATCAATCGAAGTTGAATTCTAAGTATAGATTTAGATTTGTTGATTCAGTAGTGAAGCAGTTTGATAAAGTTATTTTGTTTTCTGATAGTATGATGAAGTTTGATGAAATTAATTATTCCCATTTTTCAGGCTTCTATCAATACGAAATATTGCCTTTGGGGCATGAGCGAAGAGGGGTATTGATTGATAAATGGAATAGCATGGGGCAATCTGAAACGATTGATATTAATGCTCTTTATCAAAGAAATGATATTGCAACTATGCACTTGAACGCCATACTAAGGAAGAATGTTGTTCCATCAAAACCACTATATGTTCTGACAATTATACAATTGTTAGATACATCAGTTCCATCCGACTATACTTTGACATCTTATGGACATTGTTATCAAACGTTAATTCAACAAGCATTGCAAAAGGTGAAGGTGACCATTAAGGATTTTGAGTTATATATTAATTACTTGTCAGAACTAGCATATTATATATTTGAATCAGGTAAAGACATAATAAATGAAGATGCCTTGTTTGCTTTTCAGCATGAATATTCTAATAAATATATTTTGGATTCTCACAAGAATGTTTTAAGTGTTCTAACAAAAGCAGGCATTTTGAGAATTGGTGATTCAGGGAATTGTTTTTGTTATCGTTATATTTATTATTTTTACGTGGCAAAGTATATTGCAGACCATCTTCAGACAGCTGATTGTAAAAAGACTGTAGAATATCTTTGCAAACGGATGCACACGGAGAGAAACGCAAATATTTTAATATTTCTAACTCATCACAGTAAAAATCAGGAGATTTTAGATAAAATATATTCATATACCACAGATATATTTAAAGGAATAAATCAGGCTAAGTTGGACTCAGAAGAAACTGATTATTTGGCGGAATTTATGGGAGCAATTCCTCAGTTAGTTATTGAGCAGAGAAATGCTGAAGAGGAAAGAAAGAAAAAAGTTATAAGAAAAGATAAGATTGAAAGAGATGAGCAGGGCGAAGAGAATGAAGCTGACGATTTGAACGAAAGTACTCTAGCCGAAATCAATAAATCTTATAGGGCTGTTGATATTATTGGACAAATATTGAGGAATCGGCAGAATTCCTTAACAAGAAAGCAATTGTATGATTTGACTTCGTCAGCATTTTCTTCAGGATTAAGATTTCTGAAATTTTTTCTTAATTTAACAACAAAATCAAAAGATGAAATATTAAACGTTATTAAGCATCTGATTGAAGAGGATTCCAAGGTGTCTGGAGATGAGATGCCAAAGAAACATAAAATATCCGATGAGGACATAACAAAAAAAGCAAAAAGAATATTTCTAATGATAAGTTATGGGATGTCATACTCGGTGATTAAGAAAATAGCTAATTCTACTGGGTCAAAAGAACTTATGCCAATCCTTAATAAAATTGATGAAGACAATCCTGGTTCACCCGCTATTAAGCTAATTCAAATAGCAGCTCACCTTGAATTTGCAAAAACTATACCTGAAAAAGAAATACTTGCGTTGGATAAGACTTTAGAGAAAAATTTAATTGCTAAAAGGTTGTTGCAAGAAATAATTGTTCAATATTTATATTTACATAATGTTGACTACAAAAAAAGACAATGGATAGCTAGTAAATTAAAAATACCTTTAAGTTTTCAGCGAGAACTTCAACACGAAAAAGCTACAAAGGTGTTGGCTAAGTAGAATTCAGAATAACTGATGACCGCCCTGACTACTCTTTCGAGAGAGCCTTCTGGGGCTCTTATTATCAGGGCGGAACCTTTTTTAAATTTAATAAGTATAGCACATTGATTAAACTTGTGTATGAAAGTGTACTTATAATAATGAAAACAATTTTTTTAGTGGCGAATATGTGTTAGATACCTTTTCTTTGGGATACGTTCGTATGCAATTATGAAAATGAAAAGTATCAGTTTTCATTTTTTGCGTATTACATGTTTTTTATGATGTTCGTGTATTTTTCAATATAGAAAGAAAAGACGGTTCGTCATGCCTGTTTCCAAGAAGCATTGATCGGATTCGGAAAAGATATCGAGAAGAAATTTATTTAATGAGTTCAATTTTAAATTGTCCGGTTTGCGATCATCCATTTGATGAAGGTGACGCGAAAAGCACGGCCTATCCGCAGGCAGGAACCGCGGGTTTTGGGCCTATGCCGCGGTCCATTCATTTTTGTCCGGAATGTCAGGCGGGTTTTATCACGACGGTCATTAACCAGGAGGAATTGGACCGGTACTATCAACAGGGCCGTTATTGGGACCAATCTTTTAACCGGCTTTCTATCCACACGCATCCGGGGCAATTTGTGCTCGCTCAATCCAGATGGGATATCATTAAAAACCAGATGTCCGCCGGCGAGTGTTCGATCTTAGATATCGGCGCGGGGCAGGCCTTCTTAGGCTGGATCGCGGCAAAAGACCCGTCTGTTTCGGTGGAGCGTTATTGCGCTGTCGAATCTGATGACAACTTGCGCGCGTCGGTCCAAAAGACATGGTCTGCTGGCGCGATCGACGCGAAGTTGTCATTAAAGGAGAGTTTAGATCACGTTGAAGGGCGTTATGACTTGATCGTCTTATCGCATATTCTGGAACATATTTCCCGCCCGCAGGAATTTTTAAGGCAAGCGCTGTCGTTCCTGACGGGAGACGGTTTGCTGTTTATTGACGTGCCCAATCAGGATTATCGGTTTAAGCCGGATGTCTTTCCGCATTTGCTCTTTTTTGATATTATGAGTTTAACGCGTTTGATCCAACATTCAGGATTGAGTGTGCTGAGTATAAACACATATGGTCCTTCGATCACACAGAAATTGAAAAGGCCAGGCGCGATGGAAAGAACGCTGGAACGCTGTGTTTATCGATTCAGAAAAATATTGCCTTCAGCCGCGTTACAAGGATTTTTCAGCGGACATTTTAAGGTTAATCGTTGCCAGGAAGATGGTCTCTGGCTCAGGGCTTTAGCCCGTCGGTAGGGGATGATGTTTATTCGTCAAGTTGATAGAATTTTAGGCGGCCTTTATTGCAAGGCCCGGGGAGTCACATGCCCGGCAAGCGTTAATGTCTACGGCTTTCCCATCATAAAAAAGGATAAAGCCGCGTCCATTACTCTTGCTGACGGAGTGACTTTAACCAGTCGCAAAACGATCAATCTGGCAGGTATCGCCCATCCGGTTATCCTGGCCGCGCCGTATCCCCGAAGCCATATCGCGATCGGCCGGAATTCAGGAATGTCGGGCGGCGTTCTTTACGCGGTCAAATCTATTGTGATTGGAAAACACGTGAATATCGGTGTGAACACGTGCGTTTATGACACGGATTTTCATCCCCTGGATTTTAAATTGCGGCGCGGGAATGACCCGCGAGATGCTGTCTGCGCGCCTGTTACCATTGAAGATGATGTCTGGATAGGCGGCGGCTGTTTGATCCTGAAAGGCGTTATGGTAGGAACAGGGGCGGTCATCGGTGCCAGGAGTGTTATCACAAAAGATATTCCACCGTTTACATTATGGGCGGGTAATCCCGCCCGGTTGATCAAAGAAATTCATCCCTCAAAATGATATCAATTATATTTATAAACAAGGCAAATCGGTTGAAGGCTGTTCTGGACGCCTGTTCGGATTCAACATGCGCCGTGCTGCGGGTGTTGTATAACCAACAGACGCCCGTGATACTGAACAAGCTAAGGGAACGCGGGGTTAAATATAAACAGATCAAAGGCCGGGATTATATCGCGCGGTATCAAAATAGTTATTCGCGATTCATAGGAGCTCTGAACATGAAATACGCGGGGCTTCATTGGTGGGCCCTGGACCTGACCAATAAAAATCCGATTACAACCCGTTTATTTGACGCGGTTTATTGCACCCTCTTAATTGAGAAGCTTGTTGAAAAAGGGGAATTTCAGACGATTGTCGTTATCAGTGAGGACAAAGACTGTTGTCGGCAGATACAGAGAAATCACGCGGAAAGTGTGAATGTCCATGTTCAAGATTTGACCGTGACCTTCCCGGTGAAAAAGTTTCTTCAACGGATATTCCCTTTAGGCCCCGTGTATAAGTTTTTATGGGCTTTAACAGGAAAATGTTGGGCCGCGTTGAATCTTCCCGCCCAAAAAAATTGGGAGAAAGCACCCACGCATTTTATTATGTCTTTGCTTTATGATCCCTGTTTTAAGACCGGCGAATATCAGGATGTCTACTTTGGCCCGTTTGTTGAATTCATGGCTGAGCGGAATATTCCGTTTGTCAATGTGATGGAGGTCTGCGCCCCGTATCATAAGATGATGAAACAGACCAAACAGAAAGCAAAACGTTTTGCCGTCTATCCGAAAGAATCGTTTTTATCCGTGAAGCACATGTTCATGAGCCTGATAGCCGCCCTCAAAGCTTTTTATCGCCCGGTCCGTTTGGACGCCCCGTGCGAGATCGATGGTGTTTGTTGTCAGTATCTCCTCAGACGATATATGCGTTATGAATATGTTTCAACCCGTTATTGTTCCAATCTGCTCATGTTTTACGCGTTTACCGATATTGCCCGGCAGTTTCCCGGTTGCACCATTTATTATCCTTTTGAAAACCGGTCGTTTGAAAAGATGATCATCAGCGCCGTCCGGCAGCATCCGTCGCGGATAAAATTAATCGCGTATCAACATGCCTCGGCAACGCTGCGTCATACGAATTTTTTGTTGGCGCAGGGAGAAGAAAAAATATTACCGCTACCGGACCGCGTTTACACTTTGGGAAGCATTACCCGGAATTTTATCATTGAGCAGGGCGGCTTTCCGCGGGAACTGTTTGTTGAGGGATGTGCTCTGCGGCAAAAACCTTATACCGGTGCGATCAAAAAGAAGTCCCCGGGCGTGAAGAAATTGCTGGTTGCCTTAGCGACCAACATTGAAGAATATGTCAAAGCTTTGTTATTTCTGTCTGAAGCGTTTGAATCCGGACAGGGTGAGTATGAGGTCTGGATCCGGCCGCATCCGGTTTTTCCGCTTGAAGACGCCCTGGCGATCACGGGCCCGTTATCATTTCATTTTCATCAAGCGGATCAAGAGACCTTACCCGCATCCTTTCAATGGGCGGATATTCTTCTTTTTGTTCATTCTATGGTCGCGATTGAAGGTTTGATGTATGGACTGCCGTGCCTGCGCCTCGTGGTGGATAACCCGGTTGATCCTGATCCATTGTTAGGGTGGACAGATTTTAAATGGGATGTCGCGCGACCGAAGAATTTGATAAAAACTATTGCGTCGATAGAGGCTCTTAGTGATAATGATTTCTATTCCAGGCAGAAAAAAGGCTGTTGTTTTCCTCAGGAATACATGCGGCCGGTTACAAAGGCGTTTTTAAACACACTTTTATACCAATTCCATTAAAGAATTGTACAAATAACGAGAGCAAATCCAATAAATGTGCGCCACGATAATTCTTCTGACTTCTCATCGCTATTCGCGTAAAAGCGTTCGCGAAATACGATGAGAATTTTTGGCAATTATTTTATGGATTTGGTATTAACAGGAAGCCATGAAAAGACTCCATAGGTTATTATTCATCAATATCCCTTTATTGATACGCGCGGCCATCATTAAGGTTTGTCCGCCGATATATCCTGTTTTACGGTTTAAACCGTATTTAGCCACATTGAACGTCACGGAGAAATGTTGTCTGCGGTGTATCATGTGCAATCTATGGCGGGAATCTCATCCTGATGAGTTGAAAAAAGATGATTGGTTCAGGATTTTGGATGAGCTAAAGCTGGCAGGGGTTCAGGAAGTTAATTTCACCGGAGGGGAAGCCTTGATGCGCACGGATATCTTTGATTTGATTCATCACGCGAACACGTCAGGGATGAAATGCGGGTTAACCACAAACGGCTACCTTTTAACAGAAAAGAATATTAACCGTTTGATTCAATCCGGGGTCAGGATTTTTAATATTTCCATGGATGCTGTCGGTTCCGCGTATGATGACATTCGGGGTGTCCAGGGCGGCTATGAACGGTTATATTCCGCCTGCCAACGTTTAAGCCGGGTTAAGAAAGAACAGGGTGTTGACGTGTATCTGTGTTTTTTATTGATGAAAAAAACGTTGGCGCATTATAAAAGTGTTCTGGCGATCGGCGAAGAGTCAGGGTTGCCTGTTGTGATTAACCTGTTTGATGTGAACCCTTATTTTTTTCAATCGGCGGCTAAAAAAGATGATTTTTGGATCGGGCGGGAAGAGCAAAAGGAGTTTAAGGAATTCTTAAAATATATGGTGAATCAAAAAAGTCAAAACAAAGACTTTACGTATCATTCTTTCATCGAAATCGATTATTTCTCAAAATATTTTAAGGACCCCCTGCAGAAGACCCTGCCGTGCGTCGTGTCACAAAGCCGGCTGTGCGTCGGACCAAAAGGGCAAGTTTACGGGGGTTGTTGGGCGATGGGAGAATATGGCCAGCTGCGTCAGCAATCATTAAAGGATATCATGCGTTCGGATAAGTTTAAAACGGCCCATAAAAAGATGTTTTTTAAAGATTGTCCCGGGTGTTCTTGCGGTTACGCCACGAATTTAAGATATTCGTTTAGAAATGTTTTAACAGAACTGGGGTACAGAATGTTCCCTAAAAAAAGAGAGAAGATTTATATTTCATGATATTACCAACGATTAGTTTTATTATCCCGACCAAAGACAGACAGGAAGACCTGGAAAGATTACTCTGTAGTGTGATCAAACAAGAGGTCCACCCGGATCAAATTGTCATCGTTGATGGGAGCGCTCAATCGCGACCTGATTATTACGCCCAACGGTTTCCCGACTTAAATATCGTTTACACACATACAAAATTTCCACGCCTGACGGCCCAAAGAAATACAGGATTGTCCTTGCTTAATGGAGATATCGATTTAGTATGTTTTTTAGATGATGATATTGTTTTTTGTGACCGCTCTTTGAAGGCCATGCTGTTATTCTGGGCGAAAGCGCCGGAAACTGTCGGGGGAGCGGTTTTTAACATCATGAATGAAAAGAAACCTTCGGCCATCGTGTCTGTTAAGGCCTTATTCTGTACCGGGAGCAAACAACGGGGACGGGTTTTAAAGTCCGGGTACAACACACTCATTTGTCCGGCCGAAGAGACGAAAGAGGTTCAATGGTTGTTCGGCGGGGGCACGGTCTGGCGCAGAGAGGTCTTCGCGGATTACCGTTTTGATGAATGGTTTGAGGGAACGGGCCTTTGTGAGGACTTGGATTTCAGTTATCAGGTTGGTAAGGCCTATGGCTTGATGGTTGTCGCTGACGCTCAAGTGCTGCATTTAACGGACCTGGTGCAACGTCGCGACAATGTCCAGTTTGGCGTAACGCAAATGTTGAACCGTTATTATTTTGTCCGTAAGAACAAAGAGCTGTCGACATGGTTATGCTTTTGGGGTGGGATTGGACAATTTTTTGAGAACTGTTTAAGGTCCTTATTTGGGCTGCGGTCAGCCTATCTGCGGCGGGCTTATGGCAATATCATTGGCATGACGCGATTAAAATCCGTTAAATCAACACAAGCCGTTCGGGATTAGCCGTCATTTATGGAAAGCAAAAAGAATTATTATCTGAACTTTATCGGGATGGCCTTACTGGGCAGTTTATCGTGGGGCTATATGTTGTGGGGGAATTATCTCGCGGAGTTTAACCTTTCATTTTCTTTTCTCGATTTCCCGATCTTCATCAGTGAAATTGTTTTATTTGTCTGTTTTTTGCTGTTCGTGATCAGAAACCATGGAAAAAATATTTCTGAACGACCTGTTTATTTAATGATCACCGGATATATTTTATTTGTGCTTCTGAAAGCTCTTTATGGATATTTCAAGTGGGGTCCGCTCGCGCTCCGGAATGCTGCCTTGTTATATTATCCGTTTACAGCTGTTTTAACCTGTTTTTTCTATAAAAGGGATTTTTTTAAGTCGAAAAATTCTTATTTATTATTAATGTTGTTATTTGTGATTTTTTTGAATATTGTCGAAACAAAGCGATGGATTTTCGCGTGTTCGATACTCAGTTTTGTTATTTTGTTCAGGCATAAAGAATTTTTATTGAACAAAATATTATTGTTTCTGCTTTTGTTCTTGTTGCCCTATCCGTATTTTTTTCAGACCTCACGGATGATGATTGTTAGTAATTTAATGTCTTTGCTGTATGTTGCCTGGGTGGTCCTGGTTATTGTCAAAGCAAAAAGGGTATGGAAGTGGGGTATTGCCGGTCTGATCATTATTAGCGTAGGGATTCTATTAAGTTGCTTTTCGAGTAAGTCGGGAATCCTGTCGATGTTGAAGGTCGACTTGATCAGGGATGAATATGCCAAAGCGAATAAGAAGTACGAGAAGCAGAGAGATTATTACCGCCCCATTGCTCTGCGTGTAAAAGTTTATAATCCTCGCGCGGATAGTTCAATAACGGATATTCCTTCTCATATCGCTCGTAAAAGCAGTGTTGATCATAAAAAAATGATAAAGGAGGAAATAGAGTCCCCTTTGAAAACCAGGGTTTACGATCAAGCCGTTGAACAGGATCAGGGGGCTAATCTTAGAATCGGTAATATCGTGTTCCGAATTTTTATATGGCAAGATATGTTAGAGGATATGATATCAAAGAAGAGGATATTGGGTTTTGATTTTGGAAAACCGGTACGGTCAAAACGTTTAGAGGTTTTAAACTGGGGGAGCACGGAATGGAGAAGGGATGGTTGGATCGCGGCGCACAACTCCTATTTGCACATGATTTACCGGACGGGTATTGTTGGCGTCGCCTTGATTGCCTTTTTGATCGGCCATCTGTTAAAAATGATCCATGGTTTTAAAAAGAGACGTGACTTGATCGGTTTGTTATTATGCGCCATAATTATCAATTATTTTATAGCCGCCAATTTTTTATTGATTTTTGAGTTGCCCTACACAGCCATACCCATTTGGTCGTTATACGGGGTTATTATGGCCTATCACAAAAAGTTAGTCTAGGATATGAGAATATTAATTGTTCATAATCAATACACTGAGCCCGGAGGAGAAGATAAGATTGTTGAGGCGGAACAATCTTTGTTGACTTCTCATGGGCATGATGTTGAGCTTTATCTCCGTTCAAATAACGAACTGAAGCGGAAGAGTATATTCAGAAAACTCAAATTTGTCTATCTAGAGGTGTTTTCCTCCAAGAAAACGTATTACGATGTATTAGATATGATTAATGCGTTTGGACCGGACATTGTTCATGTCCATAATATTTTTTTGATGATATCCCCCGCCATTTATGATGTTTGTTTTCAAAAAAAAATCCCTGTCGTGCAAACAATTCACAACTACCGTTTTTTTTGCAGCAATGGTTTATTTTTTCGGGAGGGGCGGGTGTGTGAAGACTGTATCTCAAAAGGACCAATTTCTGCTATCACTTATCGCTGTTGGCGCAGGTCCATGCTGGCGTCAGGATTGATGACAAAAGTACAGGATAAACTTCATCGAGAATATTTAAATAGTGATAAAATATCGCGCTATATCGCTCCTTCGGAATTTACCCGCAAGAAATGCGTTGAATGTGGATTGCCCGAAGATAAGATCGCCGTGAAACCGCATTTTTCACCGGATAAACCGTTTGAAAATAAGAGCCCCGGGGAATATGTCGCGTTCGTCGGGCGACTTATTGATTACAAGGGGATTATCCTGCTGCTGGAATGTTTTAAAGACTTAAAGGATATTCCTTTAAAGATCATTGGTGACGGGCCGTTACATGCTGATGTTGAGCGCGTGGCCGCGGACAATCCACAGATTTCCTTTCTAGGTTACCGGTCGTCCGAACAGGTTGGTGAACTATTGTCCAAAGCCGCTTATATTGTTTGTCCGTCTCCTTGTTATGAAACGTTTGGCCGGGTTGTCGTCGAAGCGTTTAGCCAGGGAACACCCGCGCTCGTATCAAGAGGCGGGGCGTTAGAAGAGCTGATAACAGATCCTTGTCTCGGTGTTATTGCCGAAGACAATCAACCTCAATATTTCAGATCTGCGGCAAAGGATTTGTGGCTGAACGTGCAAAGGGGCGGGGTCGATTTTCAAAAGATCAGGGATATCTATGACCGTCGATATACAGCAGATATTAATTATAAGATGATGATGTCCATTTATACCAGTTCCATTAAATAATGACCAAAACCAATTCTGCTGTTCAGAATTAAGATAGAACAATTTATTAATGGATTTGGTATTACCAGAACGTTATGAATAAAAAAATATCGCAATAATATTATGACGCGTAATCAATCAAAAAAAATTTTAACCACCTGGTGTTTAATTTTTCTTTGTTGCTTTTTTTATTGGGGGTACTTATTTTTTGCTTCATCGTTTGATATTGCCCATGACGCGGTCGGGTATCAAAACCTGGGGAAGATGGTCCATCAAAAAGGCTGGAAAGAATATTTCATCACCGGACCTAACAGGGAGCCGGTCTATATCGCGACAATAGCGTTATCGATGAAGTTGGGTGAAATGTTTTCTCTGAATTATCAATATTTTCAGAAATTGACACAGGTTTTATGTCTTTTTATCAGCCAATTGATGGTTTTGGTTCTTCTGCGGCGTTTACAGATAAGGCGGGGAGTGCAGATGCTTGTTATTTTTTATATGGGTTTTTCACCCGCGTTGGTGAATGCCGCGTTCAGCTTGTACTCGGAAATAGCCGCGTTGCCGTTTGTTCCATTGCTGTTAGTATGTTGTTTGATGTCTTTTCAAAGGATCTTTTCAAGCGAGAATAAGAATCCTGTGTCATTTGGGATTTACACGGCTTTCGTTTTTATGGCCGCGACTCTTTGCAAAGGCATTTTTCATTATGTTTTTCTGACATTGGCCGGAATATTGGGGATGGCGGTTTTGTTTGCGTTATACAAAAAGAGGAAATCGCTTTTGGTCTCCATTATACTGTTTTTGTGTCCGCTGGTCATGATCTATTCTTTAGGGATCGGTGGTTTTATGGCGTTGAACAAACACTATAATGGTCATTTTGAGATAACAAACCGTTATGCCGGGGCGTTATTCGGAGTGGCCTATAAAAGGACAAATCCCGTGACCTCACGTATTGTGATGTCGCATGTTGCCGCAATTCCCGGCTGGGGTGTGTGCCGGATGTTTTTTACGGAGGAAGAGTGCCGGTATACCGAGTTTTATGCGAGTGATATGTATTATATGGGACCGACATTAACCAATCAATTGAAAGATCTCCCGGAAGAAGAACATTATACGGCAACGATTCAGTTTGCTTTTGATAGAATAAAACAACATCCGTTCCGTTATACTATGTTTTGTTTGATTGAGGCGCCCAAGATGTTTTTCTGGGAGTCGACACGCATTGGTTTTGTGAACTATCCGCAATGGTTGCATCAGTTGTTTGTGTTTAAGCCGGTCAGGTTAGGCGTCAGACTGCTTATGTCGTTGCTGACGATGATCGCGCTGGGATATCTTTTGTTGCTGTCGATTAAAAGAAGATCTATGCTGGTTGGTCCAACCCAGGGCTTAAATATGGACCAGCAAAGATTACAGACCAGCTTGATGATTTTACTTATTGTGTTTTTTTTCACAGGGTTGTATTCTTTATTTTTAATCCTGACAAGATACGCCTTGCCGGTCGCGCCGTTATATCTCATCGCGATTGCCATATTTGTGGATGAAATGTGCCCTAAGCCGAAAAGAATCGTTTGATGAAACACACTGTTAAAAATCAGGTAACGATACAGGTCTCACCCGGTCCAAAGATCCGGAAAACGCTCATTGACAAAAATTGTATTTATTTTTTGACGATACGAGAAAATAATGTTTAAGTATTATTCATGAAAGAGACAACATCAGAAGAAGCCCGCGTGAATTAATCTTTATTTATGAACGATTCGATCAGGCCTGGGCCAATCATATGGTTGATTGTCAGGTCAAAATCAAAAATAAAGTCGATACGGCCAAAGCTAACGGTTTAGATCAACTCAGTCAAGGACAACAAAATTATTGACACAAGCAATATCGGGAAATTATTACTGAAGGTCATCAGGCCAATCCGTGGAGGATCCTCCTGACACACAGCGTAAGCGCGGTCGTCCGTAAAAAGGAAAAACACGATGTTTGCTTGAGCGTTTGGATGGTCATTGGCGCAAGGTATTACGCTTCATGTATGATTTTCGTATTCCTTTTGACAACAACTTATCCGAGCGGGATGTACGCATGATGAAAGTCCGTCAGAAAATTTCAGGAACATTCCATCCGCCGGATATGGCCTCAATCTTCCGCGAGATGCGCCGTTTTATCTCAACGGTTCGTAAGCAGTGAATCCCTCTTCTGCATGCCATCGACCTGATCTTCACGGGCCAACCGTTAAAGCTGTTCGTTCACCAAATTATCGGTGAGCGCCTGTCGAGCTTTTGGGCCGGGTGAGACCGGAATAGTTACATATAAAGAAAGTCTTCCCGATCATGCATCCTGAAACCACCTTTGCCAGAAAGTGTGTCGACTTGTATTCAGATAGCTGCAAAAAATAGTTGAAGGGAATGATCGGGACGAAGAAGGCTGTTTTTTAGATTAACGTTTATTTTATATTTATTACAGGAGTTTATTTGTGCTGGCGAATCATCGTGTTTATACCAAATCCATTAATAAATTGCTCTATCTTAATTCTGAAAAGCAGAATTTGTTTTGGTCATTATTTAATCGAAAGAATTCCCCTGAGCTTGCTCCGGGGTTGCCGCCTGAAGGAAGAGTTCGAGAAAACATGGGTTTCTCGAATACAGAATTCCATCGTAGCATGGATTCGACCGTCGCAAATTTTCTCGAGGGTAAACAAAGGGTTTACTCAAATCGAGCTATAGCCGTAATAGGATACCCCGTAGCTTGCTGCGGGGTGCTGGGTTCATTGGAATTGGTATTATTAGAAGATTTCAGGGGTAGCCCACATCCCGACAATTTTGCTTCTGGTTGGCTATGTGTTTTTCTGGATAGAACTTTTTTTCCTGGAGCATCCGACCGGACATACGACCTGAATGGCTTGGGTCGTTCTTGCGCTAAGCATTATTATTATTTGTGTAAATAACGCAAAAGACATCAGGGATTTGGCCTATCAAAGCCGGTTCCTCCACAAAATATCCGCTCGACATTTGTTATCAAGCAGGCGGATTCCTCCCAATAATATTAATAAATATTTTATAAATAATTGTGTGCTGTTTGGTCGATATTCTTTATAATTAATAACGTACGACAATAAATAAGATAAGGATACAATATGAAACTAAGTGTCTTGATGCCGGTCTATAATGAATCCCGCTGGATTGATGAAATCGTCAGGAAAGTTTTATCACAGACGGTCGAAGGGATCCGCGAGGTGGAGCTTATCATCGTTGATGACGGTTCAACAGATGACACTTCGGAGCATATTAAACAATTAGCTGAAAAATATGGACAACAAATTTGTTTATATTTTCATGAAAAGAATAAAGGCAAGGGAGCGGCTCTGCAGACAGCTATTCAACACATGAGCGGTGATATCTGTATTGTTCAAGACGCGGATTTAGAATATGATCCCCATGATTATCCTTTGCTCCTCGAACCGATTATCCAGGGGCGGGCGGACTGTGTCTACGGGTCACGTTTTATCGGGAAGCAATCCAAACGGGTTTTGTTTTTTTGGCATTATGTCGGGAACAGGGCGTTAACATTATTGAGCAACATGCTCACGAACCTGAACCTGACAGATATGGAAACCTGTTATAAGGCTTTCCGTTCAACCGTCTTAAAATCCATTCCTTTGCGTTCGCGTCGGTTTGGTTTCGATCCCGAGGTGACCGCGAAGATCGCCAAGAAAAAGTGCCGGATTTTTGAGGTGGGGATTAGTTATAATGGCCGCACTTATGAAGACGGTAAGAAAATAACCTGGCTGGATGGAGTCCAAGCGATTCTTTTGATCATTAAATATAGAATTATTGATTAATTCAGTGACTTCTGATAATCTGCTGGTTCTGTGATAACACGTTTCAGGAGTGCCGTTAAATAAAAGATGATGCTAAATGAGCGCGGATAACTTTTTTGATGTTTTAGGCGTTCGGGTTTCGGCAACGAACCTGGAGCTGACCAGCCGGCGGATTGAAGCTTGGATCCAATCAAAATCCCGGCAATATATTTGTGTTGCTCCTGTCGCTACGATCATTGATTGCCAGAGAGACAGTGAGTACTTAAAAGTTATTAATCAAGCGGGTCTTGTTACTCCTGATGGAATGCCGATTGTTTGGCTGGGGCAAAAGACCGTTGGGCCACGGGTTCAGCGGACGTATGGTCCTGATTTGATGATGGCATTTTGTGGGTTCAGTGCCGCAAAAGGCTACCGGCATTTTTTTTACGGCGGAAGTGAACAGACAAATCAGATTTTAATTAAGACGTTAAGCGAAACATTTCCAGGGATCACCATTGCGGGTTCTTACGCTCCTCCTCACATTCAATTGCATCAAAAAGAGCGGGGCGATATTGTTGAAAAGATCAATGCCTCGCGTGCAGATGTTTTGTGGGTGGGGCTGGGTTCTCCCAAACAAGATTTCTGGATGGCCGAACACCGGGGACGTTTAAACGCGCCTGTGTTAATCGGTGTCGGTGCCGCATTTGATTTCCTCGCGGGGACCAAGAAGCAAGCGCCGAGATGGATGCAGCGTTCAGGACTGGAATGGTTGTTCCGTTTGTGTCAGGAACCCCGGAGGCTATGGAAAAGATATTTGATCGGAAATAGTTTGTTTATTTTCCTGTGTATTAAAGAGACTTTGTTCTTTTCGAAGAATAAACACAATAAAAATTAGAGAGGGATAAATGCCGTTTGCGTCACGTATAAAGTATTCAACGATCCGTCTGGCCTATATCCTGATCGATTTGTTCTGTATTCATTTTGGCATCCTGATCGCCAGCAAAATCCGCTACACAACCTTGCCGTTTGAGGTCACCCTGCAAAGCATTTTGTTTGATCCGCGGAATCCTTTTCAGATAATATTCGCTTTATGGATGGTCACAACGGTCCTGATGCTCAATGTGAAGGATCTATACCAGACTCACCGGGAGATGTTTGAAGCCTATGAAACCGCTCTGGTTGTTAAATCGACGATTTATTCGTCCATGATCGTTATCATCGCCCTTTATGTGCTTAAAGTGGAAGGTTTTCCCCGTACGGTTCTGATGATCGGCACATTGTTCAATCTCATTTCGTTATCGTTGTGGCGTTTTTTAAAACGGATTTTTGTGCATTATTTGGTCGTGCATGGATACAATAATTTTAATGCGCTGATTGTCGGTACTGGAAAAGTCGGCTGCGCCCTGGCTTTAGAAATTAAAAAGCATCCTCAGCTGGGTATTAAAATTGTGGGTTTTTTGACAGATATTCACAAAGTGGATGAAGAGGTTACGGATGATTTGAAGGTCCTCGGGAATATATCCGATTTAACAAGGATCGCACGTCAGGAATTCATTAATAAGGTTTTTATTACAGATTATCATGATAACCGAACGTTTTTACATTTATTGCAGCGCTCGAAAGATTTGGGTTTGGCTATTCGGGTTATTCCGCACGGTTTTGAATTGATGCCCGGTGATTTTACGAAATACAATATCGGTTTTATCCCTGTCCTGGAGTATTGCAACGCACAGCAATACCGTAAGCAGGCGGGCAAAAGGATTTTCGATTTCATTTTTTCCTCGGTCCTCTTTTTACTGTTTTTACCATTTCTTTTTGTTATTATGGTGCTTATCAAATGGGACAGCCCGGGCCCTGTTTTTTATTTGTCGAAACGGTATGGCCGTGGGGGGAAAATGTTTAGTATGATCAAATTTCGAAGTATGGTTCAGGAGGCGGAGCAGGTGTTAGGTCACATGAAGGATTTGAATGAAGTGGACGGCCCCATTTTTAAGATCAGAAAAGATCCTCGGGTGACAAGGGTTGGGCGCTTATTAAGAAAGTATAGTATCGATGAACTGCCGCAATTGATGAATGTGATAAAGGGTAATATGAGTTTGGTCGGCCCACGGCCGCTTCCGATTGCGCAAGTTGAGAAGGAAGATTTTCAACAGTTGAGGCGGTTAGAAGTCCGGCCAGGCATTACGGGGTTGTGGCAAATTCGAGGACGCAGTAATATTTCATTTAAACGATTGGTCCGTTGGGATATCTGGTACATTAATAATTGGTCTTTTTGGTTGGATATCAATATTCTTTGGCAGACGATTCCCGTCGTATTGCGGGGAACAGGCGCGTATTAGACCCGCACGCTTTTCTTCCGCGCGAGTGTTTCGGTTTCATGAGCGTGTTGACGTGAGGGACGGCAGAGGGTTCCGTGTTATTCCTATTAAAAAAATTAAAATATTCCCGGTGTATCTGTTGAGAAAACATTTGCGCTAAGCAGGGATGCCCGATAGAGACTGTAAATTTTATCAAATAAGATCTTGCCTGACAGCAGGGTTTAGAAGGGACCTTGAATGGAAATAAAAGATAAATTTGTTTGCATATGCGATAGAGTTCTGGCATTTAGTTTTTATGTCATGGTGTTCTTTCTTTCAACGGCACCGGCGATCATTGAAAGCTTTTTTGCCGTGATGATGTTTGGTTACGTGTTTAAGAGGTCGCGTTTATCTTACCTTCAAGGCAGGCGGGACACAAAATCCGGCCAGATAAAAGTGGCTGAAAAATTGAAACGTTTTTTCACCGCGTATAAACCGATAGACAATGCCTTAAATGTGCCGATCGCTATCTTTGTCTTGCTTTCGATTCTGTCGATCGTTTTTAATCCCTATTGGGGTTTGGGCTGGAAGGGTTTTTTTTGTAAATTGTGGGAAAGTTTATTTATTTATTTTATATTTATTGAGACGATGAGGACCCGGGACCGGCAGATGAAGTTTTTATTGGTGAGCCTTTTTTCTTTGTTTTTTACTTTGGTTAATGGGGTCTATCAGTACATCACCCGGGAAGGATTTATGCTGCATACCCCGATCACCGACGGCAGGGTGACATCAGCGTTTAGTCATTCAAACGACTTTGGGGCGTATTTGGTCACTTATATTCCATTGTTATTATGTTTATCACTGCGTTTACGTTTGAGTCCGGCAAAACACAATCAACCGCATAGCGCTATCGAGCGGTTTATCGATGGCATGCCGTTTCGAGTTCTCTCCTTTTTTGTGTTTATTGTTGCGGTCATTATCCTTGGTCTGACCTATTCGAGAAGCGCGTGGATCGCTTTTTTTGTCGCTTTTTTATTTATTGGAGCCAGCCGCCCTAAAATTTTATTGATTGTCTTTTTGATGATTGTCATTTTTTTATCGGTCTTTATTCCCAGGATGTTAATAGAAAGACAATCCAATTTTGCCGGCCGACGGTTTATCGACGCGTTCACGTCTTCATCCCGATTGATTTATTGGGATGAAGCCATTAGGATCGTTCGGGATTATCCTCTTTTGGGTGTTGGACTCAACGCCTATTCAAAGGTTGGGCCTGCGTACAAGACAAATTTACACGGCAGTGGTGGCTACCCGCATAATTGTTATTTACAAACGGCTGCTGAAATCGGAATTTTAGGGTGTTTGGTCTTTCTATGGATGATGTGGCGGCTTATAAAGAGCAGTATCCGTTTTATTCGTAACAGCAACCATTTGACCGATGCCAACCTTCAACTGGGTATTATCGCGGGATTAATTGGGCTGTGGGTGCATAGTTTTTTTGATACAAGTTTTTATAATATTAAACTGAATTCCTTGATGTGGCTGATGATGGGGTTTGCGATAGCGGTTCAAAAACTTCATACTGAGGCCCACAATGTTGAATCTCAATGAAGAACGTTAAAAAATTGATCATTGGAAGTGCGGGAAAGAAACATCCCGATGCGATAACCCTCGACATCGATCCTGAACATCATCCGGATGTGGTCCACAATATTGAGACCTCTCCGTGGCCTTTTGAGGATAATGCTTTTCAAAAGATTGTGGCGCATCATATCCTGGAACATGTGTCTCAATTAAGTGTGGTCATGTCCGAAATGCATCGCGTTTGCGCGCAAGATGGAGAGATCCATATTGAGGTTCCGCACCACACTTCTTGGATGGCCTATGATCCAGCTCATTTGACTTATTTTAATTATTTTTCGTTGGATAGCTATTTGCATAATAAAGATACTTGGGTGCACGGCCGAAAGTTTGCCTGTCTGAATCAAGAGCTGACTTTTCATCGTTTTTTCCGGTCTTGCGGATTGCAAAAAATATTTAACCGTTGGCCGTTAATGTATGAGCGCTTTTTTTGCTATCGTTGCCCTGCCGAACACATCAAGTTTGTCCTGCGACCACATCATACCAAATCCATTAATTAAATGTTCTATTTTAGTTTTTATATTCTCGCTAAAGCGTCGAGAAAAGCAGAATTGGTTTTGGTCATTATTTAATGGAATTGGTATCAGTCATCGGATAAGTCCTCTGCGGCGCATTCATTTTCGGGGCGAAACCCCGATGATTGACTCGGGAGCATCGCCGGGCGGGGATGAACCATATGAGTTGACCGGAGATAAGAAATGAATTCGGGCCTGTTATTGCGCCCGGTTTTAGCGACGTGTATATGCACAAAATTTAGATTGAATGAGCGAGATTTTGCTTATAGAGTGGACTTAAATTTGCTCATTCAGGTGATTCAATCTCGGCCGTATAAAACAAAATAAAGAACTGCGGCTCGGAATCCTTAAAAAGAATCCCTGCCTTGATGTATAAATATCTGAAATAAAAAGATTTGGCACTATTTATGATCATTTTTTTATGAATTGACAAAACGAAAAGGTTCGCTATAATAATTAAAATTTTCAATAAATTATATTATTTATAATAATTTATAATAAATTATAGAAAGGGTCGATGAATGAATAAGTTAACTGTCAAAGATGTAGCCTTTAAGGGCAAGAAAGTCATCATGCGGGTTGATTTTAACGTGCCGTTGGATGAACATTTGAATATTACTGATGACCGTCGGGTCAAGGCATCCTTACCAACGATTAAATATATTCTGGAAAAAGAGCCGGCTAAGCTCATTTTAATGAGTCATCTGGGGCGTCCAAAAGGCGAAGTGATCAATAAGCTGCGGCTAAATCCTGTCGCAAAAAAATTACAGGAATTTTTGGGGGAAGATGTCCTGAAGCTCGATGATTGCGTTGGTGAATCTGTTGAACAGGCGATTGCCGACAGCACGGAACGTGTGATTGTTTTGGAAAATTTGCGCTTTCACAAAGCTGAGACGAAGAATGACCCTGACTTCGCTAAAAAATTAGCCTCTTTAGCGGATGTTTATGTTAACGATGCCTTTGGCACCGCTCACCGCGCGCATGCCTCAACGCATGGTGTCGCGGAGAATTTAACCTCTGTCGCTGGATTTTTATTGGAAAAAGAGATCACCTATTTGAGCAAGGCTGTTGACACGCCGGAGAAACCTTTTGTTGTGATTTTAGGCGGGGCAAAAGTATCGGATAAAATTTTATTGATCGATAAACTCCTAAAAAAAGCCGACCGCATTCTTATCGGCGGGGGAATGGCCTATACGTTTTTAAAAGCTCAGGGTAAAAATACAGGAAATTCTATCCTGGAAGCGGATAAAGTTGACTTAGCAAAGGATTTACTGGATAAAGCTATAGCGGCCAATGTGCACATTGAGTTGAGCTCAGACTTTATTGCCGTGGAGGATTTCGGGAAACCGGAGACAAAGAAAATTGTTGATGATATTCCGGATGGTTGGGAAGCGTTAGATATCGGACCCAAGACCATCGCAAGATTTGAAGAATTGTTAGCCGATGCCAAGACCATTGTATGGAATGGTCCTGTCGGCGTCTTTGAACAGGATGCCTATGCCCAGGGAACGAAGGCGATAGCAAAATTCCTTGCCTCATTGAAGGATGCCACAACGATTATCGGCGGGGGTGATTCAGCCGCGGCTGTAGCTAAATTCGGGTTTGAAGATGCGATGACCCATATCTCGACCGGCGGCGGCGCTTCTTTAGAATTATTGGAAGGAAAAGAATTACCCGGTTTAGCAGCCTTAACAGATAAATAGTCTTTTCATTTGCCTGAAATTAAATCATGCGCGAAAAATTTAGATAAATTCATCAATATGAATGTTTCAAACAGCAGTTAGATCAAGGAGAGATACATGAGAAAGCCAATCATAGCCGGTAATTGGAAAATGAATTTGACAACAAAAGATGCGGTTGAGTTGGTCACAGCGTTAAAAAGAGATTTGGCCGATGTTACCACTGTGGATATCATTGTTTGTCCGGTCTTTACTGTCCTGGATACGGTTAATGATGTTATTATGGATACGAATATTGGTCTGGGCGGTCAAAATTTATATTGGGAAAATTCTGGAGCCTTTACGGGTGAGATTTCAGCCTCGATGCTGAAAGATGTTGGCGCGGAATATGTGATCATCGGTCACTCAGAAAGACGTCAGTTTTTTGGTGAAACCAATGAAACCGTTAATAAAAAAATTAAGGCTGCTCAAGCGCAGGGCTTAACCGCGATCGTCTGTGTCGGGGAAGTTCTCGAAGAACGTGAATCAGGCAAGACGCAATCTGTTGTCCAAACGCAATGTGAAGGCAGCTTCGCGGGTCTTAGCGCGGATGAAATGAAACAGCTGATCATTGCCTACGAACCGGTCTGGGCTATCGGAACAGGAAAGACGGCAACACCCCAACAAGCTCAAGAGGTTCATGCGTTTATCCGTGCCTGGTTAAAACAACAATTCAGTGACGACGTAGCCCAAACAGTACGGATTCAATATGGTGGCAGTGTGAAACCGGGGAATATTAAAGAACTGATGACTCAAGAAGATATTGACGGGGCATTAGTCGGGGGAGCCAGTCTAAAGAGTGCGTCGTTTGTGGATATTATTAAAAATTGTTAAAGATATAAATTAGGAAAATAAATTGTGGCGGAGGAGCAATAATGACAGGTTTTATCATTTTTCTTCATGTGTTAATTTCGATATTTTTGGTTGTGACTATTTTGATGCAATCAGGAAGAGGTGGGGGATTGACGGAATCGTTTAGTTCTGCAGAAAATGTTTTTGGTGCGAAAACAAATGTTATGATGACCAGAATCACAACGGGTCTGGCCGTGCTTTTTCTCATAACAGCTTTATCATTAGCTTTTTTGTCGGCTCAAAAGAGTAAATCATTGATGGCAGGAAAAGTCGCTATCCCTCAAGGTGAGGAATTGCCAACGAGCAGTTTACCCTCGGAGGAGACCGTTGAGGGTAATGAGTCGGACATGACAGACAAAGTTAATGACAGTGCATCAGAAAGTGCAAATGAAACAACATCACAAAATGTGCCGGAAACAGCAACAGTTCCAGCGACCGAGTAGAGAACATAATATTTCGGCCTTTATTAAATAAGAATAAAGTGTTGTGAAATATTTATCCATTTTTTATACACAATTAGTTTGCCTATCACACGTATCCTTATATCCTTCCTTTGCTCAACGGAGGAAGGGCCTGGTTCAAGGCCTTTGCTTTATTTTTTTTGGAGCAATCTTCCTGGGATTGATTTCCCCTTTACGTCATATTCAAGCACAAGAGATTTACGGTGGGAGTTTAGTGCTTTCAACGACGTCAGATCCTAAATCGTTTAATGATATCGTTGCCCAGGAAAGTTCGACAAGCGAGGTAACAGGATATATCTTTGAAGGCCTAACAACCGTCAGTCCTTTTGATCTAAAGGTTGAACCCCATTTAGCCGAAAGTTGGGAGGTCAGTGAGGATGGTCTGGAATGGCTGTTTTATTTGAGGAAAGATGTTTATTGGAATGATGGGGAGGCTTTTACGGCTGACGATGTTGTCTTTACTTTTAATCAATTGATTTATAATCCGGATATTCCAAATTCTTCGGCTGACATATTGATGGTTGACGGTGAAAGGTTTAAGGTGGAAAAGGTTGAGGATCATGTCGTGAAGGTCACTCTTCCAGACAGGTTTGCGCCTTTTTTGCGCAGCATGGGCCGGGCGATCCTGCCGGAACACAAATTGATTGAAGCGGTTGAAGCCGGAACATTTAATTCGACCTGGGGCATTGATGCCGATCTGGAGGATATCGTCGGAACAGGTCCTTTTATGCTGTCAGAGTACCGTCCGGGGGAACGGATTGTCTTTAAACGTAATCCATTCTATTGGAAAAAAAACAGCCGGGGAGAGTCGATGCCATACCTCGATGGCATCATTACTTTGATTGTCCAAAGCCAGGACACGCAATTCTTAAAATTTCTGGACGGAGAATTGGATTCTTACGGATTACGTGGCACGGATTTCCCGTTACTGAAACCTTTGGAGCAAAAGAATCAATTTACTATCTATAATGCTGGCCCGGCAACAAGCACGAATTTTATCTTTTTTAACCAGAACAGGGATGCCAATCCCAAGACGAACAAGCCGTTTGTTGATCCCAAGAAATTGAAATGGTTCACGGACTTGAACTTTAGAAAAGCTGTGGCCCATTCGATTGACAAGAAAAAGATCATTGAAATTTTGATGAATGACTTAGGTTATGAGCAGCATTCGGCGATGAGTCCCGCGAAAGGATTTTTTCATAAGGCGGATGTCAGGAAATATGAGTATAACCTCGTGAAGGCGAAATCGATTTTAACCGAGGCCGGCTATATCGACCGGGATGGCGATGGCATCATCGAAGATAGGGATGGGCGGGATATAAAATTTAACTTATTTACCAATGCCGGGGCGACAGAACGGGTTCAAATCGCCGGGATTATTCGGCGCGACCTTGAATTTTTGGGGATGAAGGTGAATTTCCAATTGTTGGAATTTAACACAGTGGTGAGTAAATTGACCAGTAACTATGATTGGGATGCGATATTGCTGGGGTTATCAGGCGGGGGCGCTGATCCGCATTTTGGTAACAATGTCTGGACGTCTAGCGGGCAATTGCACATGTGGCACCCCAAACAAAAAGAACCGGCGACAGATTGGGAAAAGCGGGTTGATGAGATTTTTTTACTGGGCGTCCAGGAGCTGGATGAAAACAAGCGCAAAGTTTTATATGACGAGTTTCAAATGATCATTTCCGAGCAGCTTCCTTTGATTTACACAGTTCTGAATAGCCGCATTTACGCTGTCCGGAATAAGTTTGGGAACTTAAAGCCGTCAAATCATGGTGGCGCGTTTCATAATATTGAAGAGATTTATATTTATCCTGAATGGCGGATTGAACAGTAAGAGCGCGCGGAATCAAGTTGAATAATTTTTTTTAAAGCCGTTTTAAGCGGCATCAATAAAAGAGACATAAATATGTTATTGGTCTATATCCTAAAAAGAATTTTGATCGCGATACCGTTATTGATTGTCATGACGTTGTTAACCTTTATCTTAATTCAGAAGACCCCAGGAAATTTTTTCGATACACTCAAGATGAACCCGCAAATAAGGCCGGAAACAATTCAGCGTTATGAGGACATGTATCGGCTGAATAAAGGTGTCGTAGATCAATACTGGCATTGGCTTAAAAATATGTTTAAGGGGGAATTTGGTTTCTCCTTTCATTACAATGTTCCCGTGGTTAAGGTCCTGGCCGGCCGTTTATGGAATACGTTTATCCTGTCTTTTGTGAGCATGTTATTGACCTGGGGGATTGCTATTCCTCTGGGGATTATCGCGGCGGTCCACCGGAATAAAGCTATTGATAAATTTTTATCTCTTCTCTGCTTTGTCTGTTTATCGGTTCCAAGCTTTCTGACAGCGATGCTGTTTTTATTTCTAGCCAGTATGATCGGGGGCATCCCTTTGGGCGGGATGCATAGCGCCCATTATGAACAGCTAAGCCCTATCGCTCAATTTATTGATCTACTCAGGCATTTGTTCATTCCAGCCGTTGTTATTTCTTTGGGATCGATTGCGTCCTTACAGCGCATTATGCGCGGGAATTTTTTGGATGTTTTACGCCAGCAATATATTTTAACCGCACGGGCCAAGGGATTGCCAGAGAATGTGGTTTATTACCGCCATGCCCTGCGCAATGCCATCAATCCATTGATTACGCTTTTTGGCTACAGTCTATCCAGCCTTTTGGGGGGAGCCGCTCTGGTTGAGATTATCTGTAATTGGCCGGGGTTAGGGTCCTTGATGCTGACGGCCGTCCGCGCGAAAGATGTTTATTTGGTTATGGCCAGTATGCTGATGGGTGGTGTGATGCTGCTCATCGGAAATTTAATATCGGATGTCTTGTTAGCTTGTTCTGACCCGAGAATAAAATATGAATAATACCCGGGTCTGTCGATGCCCCATCGGATAGATGTGTTCGCTGGACGAATGATTAGATTTAACATGCTTTTAATTTAAAAGAATTATGAGTAAACAAAGAAAATCAAAAACTCAGTTTCAGTTAGCGTTAGAGAATTACAAGAAAAACGGTTTTGCCGTGCTTTGTCTGGTTATTCTTATCGTCCTGTACGGCGGAGCCATTTTTGCCGATTTCTTTGCGCCGTATACGTATTTAAGCGAGTCGCGGGATAATTCCTATGCCCCGCCTTCAAAGGTGCACTTTTTTGATGAAGACGGATTGATCACACGTCCATATGTGTATAACCGCGTTTTTCATTTTGATGAATATAAACGCCGAATTTATGAGGAAGATTTGTCTCGGGCGTATCCCATTCGGTTATTCCATAAAGGGGAAGAGTATAAATTTTTAGGATTTATTCCGATGGATACTCATTTGTTTGGCGTTGAGGAACCCGGCATGCTCTATTTATTCGGCGCGGACTCCCGGGGAAGAGATGTTTTTTCTCGATTACTGTATGGCGCCAGGATCTCATTATCGATCGGTTTAATCGGCGTGAGCATTTCTTTTAGTATCGGTTTATTAGTGGGCGGTATTGCGGGTTATTACGGCGGAAAGATTGACAATGTTTTAATGCGGTTATGCGAGATGTTTATGATGGTTCCGGGTTTTTATCTGATGTTAGCCCTCAGGGCCGCTGTTCCGGATGATTTCAATTCATTTCAAGTTTATTTAGCGATCGTTGTCATCTTATCTTTTATCGGCTGGGCGAGTTTAGCAAGAATTATCCGCGGGATGAGCATTTCTCTTAGAGAGCGAGAGTATGTTTTAGCAGCCAAGGCAATGGGCATGACGGATATTCAGATCATTATTAAACATATTTTACCGCACACAGTTTCTTACTCTATTGTGGCGGTCATGCTTTCGATCCCGGGATATATTTTAGGGGAAGCCGCGTTGAGCTTATTAGGTTTGGGTATACAGGATCCTTTGGCCAGTTGGGGAAATATGTTGTCCGAAGCCATGGCCATTGCCCATATTCGTTTGCATCCATGGATCCTAATGCCAGGGGTGTTAATATTTTTAACGGTTATGAGTTTTAATGTCATCGGTGATAACTTGCGTGACTGTTTAGACCCTTTGTTGAAAGGAGAGAAAAAGTAGACCATTATGTCGGAAATACTATTAGACATCCGGAATTTATCCGTTAGCGTCAGAGAATCTCAATACAAAAAGAATATTCTGAGCAAGGTCAATCTGCAAGTTAAGGGGCAAAATATATTAGGATTGGTTGGAGGTTCAGGTAGCGGAAAAACAACCATTGGGTTATCGATCCTACGCTTGCTGGCGCCAGCGCTTAAAACAGAAGAAGGGGTGATCCTTTTTAAAGGCAATGATCTTTTAAAGTTGTCGCGAAAAGACATGTGCCCGATTCGTGGTAAAGAGATTAGCATGGTTTTTCAGGAACCCTTGTACGCCTTTAATCCTGTTTTTCGTGTTGGAGACCAGATAGAAGAAGTTCTCATTTATCATGAACAAATGAAACGTAAAGAACGCAAAGGGTATGTCTTGAACTTATTGGAAAAAGTCGGTATTCCGGACCCTAAACGGGCAATGCAATCTTATTCCCATCAACTCAGCGGAGGATTGCGCCAGCGCGCTATGATCGCCCAGGCGATAGCTGCTAATCCCAATCTGATTATTGCGGATGAACCGACGAGCAATTTGGATGTCACCCGTCAGGCGCAAATTATGGATTTATTTCGACGATTGAAAACGCAATTAAAGTTATCCATTTTGTTAGTGACCCATGATTTAGGTATGGTTAAGCATTTAGCCGATGAAATCGCTGTGATTAAAGATGGAACCGTTGTTGAGCAGGGGGAAACCCGGCAGGTTTTTAATCGGCCGTCACATTTGTATACGTGCAAACTGCTCGAAGCATTATCGTAAGGACTGTTATCAAACCCTCGAAAGACAATATGTTATTAGAACTGAAAAATATTGAGAAAAAGTTTAAGACAAAGAAAAATTTGTTTGGCGGATCGGCCCATATTGTCAAAGCGGTGAATGATGTTGATTTGAGCCTGCGAAAAGGAGAGAACCTGGGTTTGGTCGGTGAGTCCGGGTGTGGAAAAACGACATTGGCGCGAATTATTTTAAAATTGCTCCCGTTAGATCAAGGAAGCATCATTTATGACGGCACGGATGTCACCAAGATGAAGAAGGAATTTTTGCCGTTCCGCAAAGACATTCAAATGGTTTTTCAGGACCCCTATAGCAGTTTGGATCCGCGCTACACAATAAGCAATATTTTAAGGGAGCCGATGCTGATCAACAATAAAATGTATCCTGCGCGAAAAAGCCAGGATAAGCGCATTGAGGAGGTTTTGCCGACGGTCAATTTGAGTGCGGGGATTTTAGATCGTTACCCGCATGAGTTTAGCGGTGGAGAAAGGCAGCGTATTGCTGTCGCGAGGGCTTTAATGCTTCATCCCAAACTCCTTATTTTGGATGAAGCGGTGTCTTCTCTGGACGTCTTAATCCAAGAAGAAATTATTAAGTTGCTGTTAAAGATTCAAGAAGAGGCAGAGGTCACTTACCTTTTCATCTCACATAATTTGCGTGTTGTAAAAAAATTATGCCATCGCATTGCGGTTATGTTTAAAGGAAAAGTTGTGGAGTGGGGGACGACGGAGCAGATATTGAATAATCCATTGCATTTATACACGCAGGAATTGCTCAGTTCTGCCTTAGAATACCGTTCCAGCTGTGAGAATAAAGTTATTGATATTAATCCCAAAGGCCGTTTGATTGATAAAGGCAACGGACATCTGGTTCTGGTTGGATAAATAGAAGGAAGGTGCCTGGATATGATTGAAAGATTGCTGCAGAAATGCGATTTAATCGTCACGATTTTGGGTGTTATCGTGTTGTTAGGACTCGTTGTCTTTTGCGCCAATATTGAGATAAAGGATTTTGATTTATGGCTTCATTTAACAACCGGCCGGTATATTTTACAAAATTCTGATATTCCATTAAATGATGTCTTATCGCATACAATGGATGGTAAGTCTTGGAATAACCATGAATGGCTGTTTCAAATCATTATTTACAGTGTGCATTATTTGAATGGTATCGAAGGATTGATTCATTTGCGTGTTTTTATTATTGTGTTGACATTTTTCCTTTTAATAAAAATTGCTTTGCAGAATAAAAATATGTTATTGCCCTTAGCGGTCTTAACCCTGGTTATGCTTGTGTATCGCGTCAGGACGACGTTGCGGCCAGATATTTTCAGCATTTTGTTTTTGAGCACGTATATCTGGTTGCTGGGTTTTCATATCAACAAGAAATTTGTCATCCCTGTCATGTTTATCCTTCAGGTTTTGTGGGTGAATATGCACGGCTTTTTTATCGTCGGCCCGGCAATTGTCCTGCTATCTTTTCTCGGTGAGTTTTTAAAACGTAAAGCCAGGATGCCGTTTGAGTGGAACCAAACGGCCCGTTTAACGGATGATGAATATAAACGGACAAAAGTTCTTTTATTGATCACCTTTTTGGCCTGTTTCGTTAACCCTCACTTTATTAAGGGGGCGCTTTATCCTTTTACGGTTCTTTTTTCACTTCCGGGAGAATCAAAAATTTTCTTTAAAGAAATCGGAGAATTGCTCGCTCCGATCCGTCGATCCGATATGTTTACAACCAAGTATTTGCATTATAAATTGTTGATTATAATTTCTTTTTTGAGTTTTGTCTTTAACTACCGCCGCCTCGACTTCGCTTTGTTGGCTTTATGGAGCATGTTTTTATTCTCTTCATTGAAGGCCGTGCGGAATGTTGTGTTTTTTGCTATAATCGCTTTTTTTGTAATTATGGCGAACAGTCAATCGATTGAATGGCCGAAGAATTTTTTTCAAGTCTTCCGCCGCAAGAAGCTCGTATTGTTGACAGGGATTGTTTTGAAAATCCTGATCATGGTCATGACATTGGACTATATCGACCAATTGACTTTACGGGGCTATTACGATTTTGACCGGTATGAACGTAAAAGTGAATATGGCGGCGGCGTTTCCCAAAGAAATTTTCCCCATAAGGCTATACGATTTCTTAAGATCAATGAAGTTAAAGGAAATTTCTTTAATGATTTTAATTCTGCCGCGTTCTTATTGTTCGGGACTCACCCTGATATTAAAGTTTTTATTGACGGCCGCACAGAGCTGTATGGCCCGGACTTTTTTAGATATTATGTTGATATTCAAAAAGGGGATAAAGAGAAATTTAAAGAAGCAGTAGAAAAATATCATATTACCGGGGTCATTCACAATCATCTTTATGTTCCGGTGCGCAAGGGATTCATTTCACATTTGTATGATGACGAGGATTGGGTCTTGGTCTATCTCGATTATGACGCTGTTATTTTTCTTAAAGACGTGCCGGAGAATCAAAAGGTTATTAGCCAGCACCGCGTTGACTTGGATCAATGGAAGGCTCCGGATGCGAATCTTATTAAAGTCGGCTTAACAAGGGTTTCTCCTTACCGGCATATTAACCGGGCCTATGCGATCTATAATATGGGAAACGTCGAAGCCGCCAGGCAGGAGATTTCCGAAGCGTATAAACTGGATGGCGGGGATAATAAGGTTTTGAAGCTACTGAGTAAGATTGCCATCCAGGAGAAAGATTATTTCTTGGGTTATGAGTATGCCCGCAAAGCCAAGCTGGTTAACCCGACAGATATCCATCCCAGGTATTTGATTGCCAAGTCATTATATTACCAGAATTATACGGATAAAGCAGCGGATCAATGTGTGCATATCTTGAAGATGCGTAAAGACCAGTCGGACACGTTGATATTGTTAGCCCTGATACAAATCCGAAAACAAAAATTTGAGCAGGCGTATGATTTAACCGAACGCGGACATAAGATCGCCCCGGACAGAGTCAAAGAAATCATTGAAGTCGGCGACAGCTTTGTTCAACATCGACAGTGGCAATTCGCGCTGGATGTCTATCAATTAGCCTTAAAATCAGGTCATTCCAAATATCAGAAGGAAATAGAAGAGAAAATAATAAAAAGTCAGCAGTCGATAAAAAAGAATTAAACGGGGAAACGGTCCCGCAGGTTTTTTAGGGCTGCTTTTATATCATGAAGAATAAAATTTGGTTTAAAATAAGTTTGTATGTCGGTTTTTTGCCTTTGGGGGCATTATTTGCTTTGATTGTCCAGGTCGCGAACTTAGAAATTAAGGATTTAGATCTTTGGCTGCATCTTGGTATGGGTAAATTTATTGCACTGAATCATTATGTTCCCAATGTCGACATTCTGTCCGTAACGATGGCGGGTAAGGAATGGATTAACCATGAATGGTTATTTCAACTCATCGTTTATCATGTTTTCAACGCCTGGGGTCCAAATGGATTGTTAAAAATGCAGATCGGTCTCGTTCTGATCACCATGTTCATTTTGTTCGTGATCGGTTTTAATAAAGAAAAGCAATTAATGACGTCGTTTGTTTTGCTTTTGGTGTATTTAGTTTTTCAACAGCGTTTTACTGTCCGTCCGGATATCTTCAGTCTGTTTTTCTTTGCGTTGTATATTTATATTCTCGCGGTGCATCTTGACCGGAAGTGGTCAATACCCGCACTGGCTGCGGTTCAGATATTGTGGACCAATATACACGGTTTCTTTTTTTTTGGTCCATTATTCGTCTTAATCGGAATTGTGTCGCAATGGATTCGTGAGCATGTCCGTTTGCCATTTGAATGGAATGCTGTTGGATGTTTAACAGATGAAGAGTACTCGCGGATCAAGAAGATTTTTTTGGTGGTGGCGGCCTGTTGTTTAGTGAACCCCTATTTCATCAAGGGGGCGATGTATCCGGTCTCGATATTAACCGGAATTTTTTCCGGAGAAGACGCCGTGTTCTTTAAATATATTCAAGAGCTTGAAAAGCCCTTGAAATGGAATAATGCGTTGAGCGGTTCAAGTTTTGTTTATTATAAACTGATCATGATGGTTTCATTTCTTTCCTTTGTGTTTAATAAGTATAAGATCGATATCAGCGCGTTATTCTTATGGTTGGTCTTTTTATTTTTTTCTTTAAGTGCCATGCGCAATACGTCATTTTTTGCTTTTGCCGCTTATTTGGTGTATGTTACCAATGCCGCCCATATTACCTATACAGATGTCGTTCCGATCAGGTTTACAGATGATAAGTTCCGGCACATCACCTCCATTTTTGTGAAGTTGCTTTTATTCGTGTGGATATTTAACTATTCACAGTCGCTTGCTGTCAGGGGTTATTACGACTTTGAGAAAAACAGTGTCAAAAGTGAGTTCGGTGGCATTTCGTTAAAAAGCTTTCCACATAAAGGAGTCGACTTTCTGGTAGAGAACAAAATTAAAGGAAACGCATTTAATGGTTTTAATGCCGGTGCCTACCTTATCGGACGCTGTTTTCCTGATATCAAAGTTTTTATCGACGGACGTACAGAATTATACGGGGGGGAGTTTTTTAAGAAATTTCAAAGGATTTGGGCTGATGGCGACACGGAATACCTTGCAGAGGTGCTGGACAAATATAACATTACAATCGCCTTTATGAATTCTGTGCATTTTCAGGCTCCAGACTCTGTGTTAAAACATTTTTACAGTCATAAGGATTGGATCCCTGTTTATTTTGACTATGATGCCTTGATTTTTCTGAAGGATATTCCTGAGAATAAAGCTGTGATTGACGCTCACCAGTTGAATCTCGAAGAATGGCGGGTGGCCTCAACTGATCTGATCCCGTTTGGGTCGCATATTGTTACCCCGTATCAGCAGTATTACCGGGCCTATTCTTTGCACTCTCTGGGGTTTGAGGAGGCCGCGATATCTGAGGCGAATCAGGCGATAAGAATTGCGCCGGATTATGCTGAGCCCTATCATTTGATTGGGAAGATATATGGCCGCCAGAAAGAGTATGCCCGTTCCGGAGAATATCTGCGCCAGGCCGTTACCTTAAAGCCAAGTGATATTAAAATTAGGACGAACCTGGTTAAATCATACCTTGATCAGAAATTGTATCAAACGGCGATTAAGGAATGTGATACCGTTCTTGAACGTTGGCCGGGTGATGTTAAAATCTTGTACTACAAAACAATCGCGTACGCAAAGGATAAAAAATCTGAAGAAGCGATTGATATTCTTGTGAATGAGATAAAAATACGGAATCTACGGCCTATAGAGATCGAAAGGATCGCAGATGTATTCAAAGACAATGATGATCATCGTTCCGCGTCATATGTCTACGAGAAGTCATATAATATTGCGCCGGGTAACAGCAGCAATTTAAGCCTGAAATGGGCTGAGTCCCGGATTTCTTTAGGTGATAGGGATAAAGCGATGGAAATATTGCGGTCGGCGTTATCTCAGGATCAAGACAATCTTGACCTTCAGGGTTTGATGAATAAAGTCAAGTCGAACAGCTTGTAGATTCTTGCGGGATTGTTTTTGTACATACATTAGTGATTCAAGCAGGTTTCATTTGAGAAATAAAATAATAAGAGGTATAATTTATATTTTTTAAGGACACTCATATTTTAGATTCGTTTTATAAGGAGAGGTAAGGATATCATGCGTAAAATGTTAACATTTATTTTAGCAGGAGGGCGGGGAGCGCGTTTGGATCCCCTGACACAGGACCGTGCGAAACCGGCTGTTCCATTTGGGGGAAATTACCGCATTATAGATTTTACCCTTAGCAATTGCATCAATTCCGGTTTGAGGCGAATATACATTCTGACCCAGTACAAGTCTTTTTCTCTGCAGAAACATTTGCTGGCCGGCTGGGATGTTGTTTCCAATCAGTTAGGGGAATTTATTGATATTATTCCCGCACAGCAGAGGGTTGGTCAAGATTGGTATAAAGGGACTGCGGACGCCATTTATCAAAATGTTTACGCCATCGAGGATTGCAGTCCAGATT
Organism: Candidatus Omnitrophota bacterium; assembly: GCA_021108075.1. Classification (GTDB taxonomy): domain Bacteria; phylum Omnitrophota; class Gorgyraeia; order Zapsychrales; family Zapsychraceae; genus JAIORP01. Next base: position 100,580 of record JAIORP010000178.1, read on the forward strand.
TGATTTTAATATTAGCTGGTGACCATATTTATAAGATGGATTACCATGATATGATAAAAATGCAGGAGCAATGTAACGCGGACGTGGTTGTTGCGTGTGTTCCGATGCCGAAAGAAACAGCCATGCATTATGGCGTCATTGAAGTAGATGAAAATAGTCAAGTGTTAGGTTTTCAGGAAAAACCAGCGGACCCAAGGACGATTCCGGATCGTCCCGATGAAATTTATGCCTCAATGGGCATTTATATGTTTAAGAAAAGTGCATTGCTGGAGGAACTGGATAAGGACGCGGTTTTAGCTGAATCGCAGCATGATTTCGGGAAGGATGTCATCCCTCAGATGCTTGCAAGGAACAAAAATGTATTTGTTTATAATTTTGTTAACAACAATAATCAGCCGCGGTATTGGCGGGATATTGGGACGAGAGATGCCTATTATGAGGCGAACATGGACCTCGTGACTTACAAATCGGAATTTGATTTATATGATAGATCCTGGCCAGTCAGGACATATCATGAGCAGTACCCGCCTAGCAAAGTGGCCAGTTCTCAGGAGAACGAAACACGCATTATTGATTCTTTGATTTCAGGGGGATGTTTTATCAATGGCGCGGTTGTGGAACGCTCTATATTATCGCCAAATGTCAAGATTCAACCCCAGGCGGAAGTGTATAATTCTGTTCTGATGGATGGAGTTATTGTTGAAAAAGGGGCAAAAGTTCGAAATGCTATTTTAGACAAAGAAGTTGTTGTGATGGCGAACGCTTCTATCGGGATGAACATGGAGCAGGATAAAGAAAGGTTTGTTTTAACTCGATCCGGCATTGTTATTGTCCCTAAACGCAGGCGAGTTAAATAATAGCATGATCAATTTTGATCTCAACATCAAAGGTAAAGACAATAAAGGGAGAGAAGATAAATGATTGTTCAACCTAAAATTAGAGGATACATTTGCACAACCGCTCATCCTGTCGGTTGCGCAAATAGTGTTGCTCAACAAATTGATTTTGTTAAAAAGCAGGGCCCGATAGACGGCGGTCCTAAAAAAGTTCTTGTTATTGGAGCGTCAAATGGATATGGTTTAGCTTCACGCATTGTCGCCGCATTTGGATGTCAGGCAGATACTGTCGGGGTATTTTTTGAAAGATCTTCTGAAAATAATAAACGCACAGCCACCGCGGGTTGGTACAACACGGTCGCTTTTGAAAAACAAGCTCAGGCGGATGGCTTATATGCTAAAAGTTTTAATGGTGACGCTTTTTCAAATAGAATTCGTCAGGACGTCTGTCAAACGATCAAAGAAGATTTGGGACAAGTTGATTTGGTGATTTATAGCCTGGCGTCCCCGAGGCGTCAGCATCCGGAAACGGGAGAGATTTCTAAATCTGTTCTTAAACCCATTGGGGCTCCTTTTCAGGGGAAGTCTCTCAATTTGAACACACTTGAAATGGAAATGATTGCGCTGGAACCCGCGTCAGATGACGAGATTCAACAGACGGTTGCGGTTATGGGCGGCAATGATTGGACGTTATGGATCGAATCTTTACTCGCGGACGACTTGTTGGCTCCAGGCGCGAATACCGTGGCGTATTCATATATCGGCCCCGAAGTGACACGTTTGATTTATCGAAATGGAACAATCGGTCGGGCAAAGGATCATTTAGAGCAAACAGCCAAACAATTAGATGCGAAATTAAAAGTGATTAATGGCCACGCAGTTGTTTCTGTGAATAAAGCGATCGTAACACAATCAAGCTCGGCCATTCCATTTATTCCATTGTACTTTGTTATTTTGACAAGAGTGATGAAAGCGATGAATTTAGAAGAAAGCTGTGTGGAACAAATGCATCGGCTCTTTCAATCACGCCTTTTTAATGGGAACGGTATTATTGTTGATGAGCAAGGGATTGTTCGGATGGATGATTATGAAATGCGTGAGGAAGTGCAGAAAAAAGTCATGGCTAATTGGGAACGAGTGAATATCCGGAATTTACGTGAACTCGCAGATATTGAAGAGTATAATAAGCAATTTTTGAGACTGTTCGGTTTTGGATTAGACAATACAGATTATCAGGAAGATGTGCGTATCGATTTGGCGATCCCATCGATTAAGTCTTAACGGAACAGTTTTATTTCGGGGGAAAGGGTTTTACTCTTTTCCCTTCTTTTTTTGTCATGATCTGTCAATGGATGACAGGTAATGCAACTGTTTTGGTTGTATCCACAAGATATGGCCCTATCTGTCAATCAATGTCGTCCGATCTGTCCGGAAAGATTTCTGTTTGTGACTAAAAAAAATGAATAAAGAGTTGACTCATAATAATTTATAGATTATTGTGAAACATATATTTAGAATAAATATCACATGAGGGCAACCGGATCTGTCTGTGCCTTGAATGTTGCCATTGCTGGTCAGTTTTGATCCCTTGTCAGTGTAAGCCGGAATGATTTTTTTTAATAATTTAAGTAATAATGATCAGACTATTTATTAAAGGGCACCTACATGAATAAAGAGTTATTGACTGTTGATGAAATCGCAGATTATCTACGCGTGAAAAAACGAACAATATATGATTGGGTTAAGAAAGGAAAAATTCCTGCAATTAAAACTGTGGGGCAATGGCGCTTTAAAAAAGACAGGATAGACTCTTGGTTGGAAAGTCAAAATTAAAAGGAGGATGTATGCCAGAAGGCGCGGAGGGCAGAAATGTAGAAAAGGATGTCCGTCAGTTAGTTTCTGAGATTTTAGAAGTCGAACCAGAAGAGGTCAGTGCTGAGGCGCACTTTGTTGAGGACCTGGGAATGGATTCGATGATGGCTTTGGAGATATTGGCCAGTATTGAGAAGAAATACCGGATTGCTATTCCAGAAGAAATGTTGCCAAAATTTGTGAATTTGCGTGACACCGTAAATATTGTTGAGGACATTTTAGAACAATAATGTTTTTGATGAAAGTCTATATGCCTGAAGGCATTGTCAATAGATGAGAGAGGAGTCAGTATGTACTTCAAAAAATTGGAGATTTTTGGTTTTAAATCCTTTGCGGAAAAGACCACCCTCCATTTCGAGCCGGGGATAACCGCTGTTGTCGGCCCCAACGGATGCGGTAAAAGTAATATTTTTGATTCCATCCGTTGGGTGCTTGGTGAGCAAAGCGTCAAAGAACTCCGTGGTTCATTGATGGAGGATGTAATCTTCAATGGGACAGATAAAAAACCATCATTAGGCTTTGCTGAAGTCAGCCTGACTTTTTCCAACGAGTCCCGCATGCTTCCAATAGAATATGATGAGGTTACGATCACGAGGCGGTTGTTCCGTTCAGGTGAAAGTGAATATTTATTAAACAAGACTGTCGTCCGGCTTAGGGATATAACGGAATTGTTAATGGGCACTGGAATCGGGGCGGAAGCTTATTCCCTTATTCAGCAAGGCAAAGTAGATTTGGTCGTCAGCTCAAAACCTGAGGACCGGCGTTTTATTATTGATGAAGCTTCGGGAATAACCCGTTATAAAGCGAAAAAGAAAGAGGCATTAAGCAAATTAAAGGACGCAGAGAACAATTTATTGCGTCTAAATGATATTGTTGTTGAAGTCAAAAGGCAGATATCTTCTATAGAGCGGCAGGCGAACAAAGCCCGTCGATATAAAGAGAAATATGAGAAATTGAAAGGTTTAGAGGCGGGTTATGCGAAATATCAAATTGAAAATTACGACCAGTCTCGGGAACAGATTCAGAAATATATTCAAGATTTGGAAGAAAATAAGAATAGATTGAGTGAGGAGTTGGAAGAGCAGGTTAGAATGACCGGTCAGGAAATCAGGGATCTTAACGCTCTTGAGAAGGGTATTAATGATATTCACGCTGAAGATATCAAATTAGACGGAAATATTGATTTAGCCGAAAGGCAAGTGAGTTTTAATCAAGAGCGTATCGATACGTTGGGAGAGAACGATGTTCGATTAATAGAACAAAAAGGGATCCTTGTTCAGCGATGTCAGCAGCAAGAGCAGAAGATAAAAGAATTGAATCAATCCGTAGCCCGTTTAGAGAAATCGATTGTGGATCATGAGACAATACTCGTTGAGAAACGCAAATGTTTAGAGCAGTTGGAAGCGGTTGTTCATGAGGCTAAACATAAAATAAGAAATGATGAAGACAGAATCTTTAATCAAACAGCGGTGCAAGTGACATTGCGCAATGAGATGACAGATATTATTAAGGAATTGCAGGGTGCCATTGCGAGAAAACGTCGACTGGAGTTTGAAAACGATAAGGTATATTCCGAGAAGAAAGATACAACTCAAAAGCTGAATCTTGTCAGGTCAAAGATAGACGCGTTAAGTGAGGAAATCAATGAACTGCATGGTATGCGCTCTGAGAAAGAAGAATTGATGTCCCGGATTTATAATAAGATAGACGCGTTAAGTGAGGAAATTGACACATTAGAAAAGAAAAAAGTTTTTTGTGTTTCTCAAAAGGAGTTTATTGAGAAGCTTCACACTCAATATCAGGATATTCCCGACCCGGTTATTGAAGGACGAATTATCACCCGATCTCCGCCTTTGGATTATCATAACGGAATCATCGGCAAAGTGCGGTCCGTTAAATCTATCGATAAAGATCGTCTTTCTCTGTTGTCCAATAATTTATTTGAAGCCCCCGCCAGTGAATTGTATGAGATTATTTGCGAGACAAAATTTATTGAATTAGATCCAAAACAAATGGCTAAAAAAATTGTTGAGATCACAGAGATGATCGACGGTATTGTTAAGCAGCGTGAATCTTTGCAGGGGACTTACGAAGAGCAAAAAGAAATATTAGGGAAAATGGAACAGGAAATCCATCAAAAAGATCGTTCTTGCTCCATTTTGCAGGCACAAGAAAAGGACATCCAGCAAGAGATTGATAAACTGCACAGTGAGATTGAAATTATCGATACAGAATTACTGGAAGTCAAAGAAACATTGTCCTCGTTGAAAATCAAAGAGAAGGAGTTGGAGCAAAAACTTGATGCCGTAACCCAAGACATTGAATGGTGTCAGAACGATATCAAGGAACAACAAGAATGGATTTCCAATAAATCTCAAGAGAAGGAAGAAGCGAAAGTCCTCATCGCCCAGCTTCAGACCGAATTGGAATCGGATAAAGAACAGTTGTCAAATTATCACGAGAATGAAGAAATGTTTCGCGACACATTGAATGTGTCTGTCGATGAAGTTAAGAAAATTGATATTGATCTCGTTGATCATCTGTCGAGAAAACAGGTTTATGAACGTGAGATTGAAGAATTTAAGCAGAAAATTGAGGAGATAAAGTTAGAGAAAGGATCGATACAGAATAGATTAACGGAATGCCAGCAAAAGAAAGATGTGATGAGTCGGAAGGTCAGTCAGTTTAAGCGCAACAGGACAGACATGGAAGAAAAGAATGAGTCTTTGAAGCAAGAGCAACATGAACAAGATCTAAAATTACAGGAAATTTCTTTCAGTGAGCAAGGGATAAAAGATCGTTTGTTGCAAACATACAAGGTTGATTATAACCAGGTTTTCGGATTGAGTGTCCAGGCAAGTATTCCTTCGGAAGAAACGGATGATACGGGCGGCCAAGTTTCCGGTGAGCATGCTGACGGTTCCCCGCATCAGGACCGACAGGTTGAAGAAAAGGATCTGTCGTCGGAAGAAGAGATGCGTTCAGAATCGGCAGATGAAACGCCGTTAGCCGCAACAATAAATCAAAGCGAGTCTCTCGAAATACCAGACGATGTGAATTGGGAAGACCACTATGACGTTATTGCCAAATTGCGTAAGCAGTGCGATTCTTTTGGTAATGTTAATCTGGTCGCGATTGAAGAATATGAAGAGTTAAAAGAGCGATTCGAGTTCCTGACCCAACAGCAATGCGACTTAATTGAGTCGCGGTCTAATTTGATGAGCACCATAAAGAAAATCAATCGTTCTACGCGTCAGATGTTCATGGATACCTTCACCAGAGTCAGCGAAGAATTTAGGATTTATTACCGCATGCTTTTTGGTGGTGGAGAAGCACAGTTAGTTTTACTGGATCCGGAAAATGTGTTGGAATCAGGAATTGATATTGTCGCCCGGCCTCCTGGAAAAAAATTGCAGAATATCAACCTGCTTTCTGGAGGGGAAAAGTCTCTAACGGCCATTGCGTTGATTTTTGGTGTTTTTAAAGTGAATCCGAGTCCGTTTTGCATCCTGGATGAGATTGATGCTGCGCTCGATGAGTCGAATGTTGACCGCTTCAGTTATCTCCTCAAAGACTTTGCGCGAATCGCGCAATTTATTGTTATTACACACAACAAGAAAACAATTACATCTGCAAACGCGATGTATGGCGTCACCATGCCTGAAACAGGTATTTCCAGAATCGTTTCTGTTAAATTTTCAGAAGAAGAGAAAGACATGAAAGCCCGAGGCGCTCTTCCGGTAGGCGTGTCTTAATGAATGAGACCGTCGGTATTCAGATTGTTTTTATCGTTTGATTATTTATTAAAATTTTTGGCGGGAGCGTTAATCGTCAGAAAGGGCGGTTTGGTTCTTGCCACCGAATTTCGCTTTGTACATGGCTTTATCCGCAGCTGTGATAAGGTCTTCTTTCGTTGTAACCCATCCAGATAAAGAAGATATCCCAACACTAATTGTTATCGGTATCGAACCAATGTCTTTTTTTTGAACAAAGGCGTGTTGCTCAATTTTTTTGCGAATACGTTCGGCGATAGCGTAACCTTGTTTTTCATTTGTTTGAGGTAAAATGATCGCAAACTCTTCACCCCCGTATCGGCAGGCAAAATCAATTTCCCGGCAAGAATCCTTGAGGATGAGGGCTATTTCCATTAAGACACTATCCCCGATTTGATGGCCATAGGTGTCGTTGAGGGATTTGAAATTATCCAGGTCGAGCATGATTAAGGATATCGGTATTTCTTTTTCGCTGGCTATCTGGATTTCCCGGGACAATTGTTCCTGAAAAAAACGATGGTTCCATAAATTTGTGATCGGATCCGTATGGCTTTGATGGATGACGATTTCATAGAGGCGAGAATTTTCAATCGCCAGCCCGGCTTGGTTAGCGAGCATCATGAAAATTTTTAAATCGTCGTCGGTGATAGATTTTTGAGTGTAATAATTATCGGCAATGATTAATCCATTAACTTTATCTTTGGCCTTTAAGGGCATGATAACGAGTTCATTTGTTTTAAATGTTTTTAGTAGGGGGTCATTTTGAGAAAAATTGATTCTCTCTTTGGAAATGCGCGTATGGCTTCCCTTATGGTAAGCTTGCGCTAAAAGATTGGATTTGTTTTTATCCAAAGGGATTTTAATGTCTTTGATGGACTGATATAACGAAGACTGCGATTTGTTTTGTTCGATTTTATCTTTCTCAATTAAATCTTCCAGGTGCTGATTAGCCGATTTGATGTAGCCCCATATTTTTTGAGCGTCCTCACCGGAATCAGGACTGATGGCCATTCGGGGTTCGAGACAACGCTCGACAGGGTTGACTAATAAGAGAACCGCCCGGTTAAATCCCAGGCCGGTATGGGCTGTGACGCTTGTTAAGATTATATAGAGGACATCATTGAGTTCCAAAGACATCCGCATGGCCTTGCTGACATTATAAAGAATGGACAATTCCTTCTGGGTACGTTGGAGTTGCTCTTTGAGTTCTTCAATTGTTTCTTTTTGTTTTGTTGTCAGGGTTTCCATTCTTTTTGATCCTTTGAGTTCATTTTTTTCCACCATCAGAAACATATCATTTAATCGTGATATTGTCAAGCGCTATAGGATAGGATTGTCAGTGATGATTATGTGTAAGTCATTGAAATGTAATGTTTTATATTTATTTGTCTTTTGGAAATTATAGAAAGCGCTTTCTTGACACTAAAATAGGCATGTGTTATACTTTAGCATCTTTTGCGTATATTATAATATTAATATTAGTTTAAAATAACTAGATTGCTGTTTTCCTCGGAAAACCGTTAATATCTTTTTACATTTTAACGTATGCCTATTAAGTTAAGAAATTTATATCAGTTCTTTATTCAAGAAGGAATAAAGACGGATCTCAGGAAAAAGCAGCAAATAAAACAAGCGTTAAAAGAGAATGAGGCCGTTTATAATAATCTAAACCGTTCTCAGAAAAAGTTCTTTGATAAAGATTGTCTGGTGAATCCTTATGCGGATACACGCATTTTAAATGGTGGTGATAACCATCAAATTAAAACAATTTTAGTTGGTATTGATGTTGAGGTTGGCGAATTGCTCTTGTCTCAGGCCCTTTCTCAATCCGGTAAAAAGGTTGATTTGGTACTTGGACATCATCCTAAAGGAATCGCATGGGCGGCTTTAGATGATGTCATGCATTTGCAAACGGACTTAATGGCAAACTTAGGGATCAAAGCGGATATTGCGAAACATTTAATGAAGAAACGGATAACGGAAGTATCTCGAAAGTTGCATGGATCAAACCATATGCAAAGTGTGGATGCAGCTAAACTCCTTGGAATTCCCTTTATGTGTTGCCATACCCCTGCCGATAACCATGTTGCGCATTATCTTCAAAAACTCGTCGGGATGAAGAAACCTAAACGTTTACAGGATCTTGTGGATTTATTATTGCAGGAACCTGAATATCAGTATGCGGCAACATATCGCGTCGGTCCTAGAATTTTTGCGGGTCAACCGAATGATAACGCCGGTCGTGTTTTTGTGGATATGACAGGCGGAGCATCAGGCTCTAAAGATTTATTTCCCCGCATGTCACAGGTTGGCATCGGAACGGTTCTCGGGATGCATGTTTCTGAGAATAATTTGGTGAAAATGAAGAGAGAATTCCTTAATGTTGTTATCGCAGGGCATATGGCGAGTGATAGTCTGGGGTTGAATTTGTTATTTGATAAGCTGCAAAAGAAATTTGATGTGGAAATTTTAGAGTGCTCGGGTTTTAGGAGATTTAAACGATAATGGGGCGTATCCCGGAAGATATTATTAATCAAGTCTTGGATCACGTTGATATTGTTGAGGTTGTTTCGTCGTATGTGCCGTTAAAGAAATCCGGACGTAATTTCAAGGCTTGTTGTCCGTTTCATCATGAAAAGACGCCGTCGTTTATCGTTAATCCGGATAAGCAGATTTTTCATTGTTTTGGCTGTGGTGTCGGTGGAAATGTGTTTACTTTTGTTTCCCGACTGGAACATCTGGAGTTTCCCAAGGTTGTGCGAATGTTAGCTGAAAAAGTCAATATTGTTGTTCCTGATGATTTCAGCCCGTCGAAGGAAAAGAGTGATCTTCGGCAGCAAATTTTTCAGATCAATCAGTTAGCAGTTGGTTTTTATCACAAAAGGCTTTTAACGGACAAAACAATACAGTCAGGGCAAGTCCGTGCTTACTTAAAAAACAGAGGTGTAACGTTACAAAGTGTTGAAGAGTTAAAGCTTGGTTATGCTCCGGACCAATGGGATGAATTGATGTCTTTTTTAAAAAATAAAGACATTCCGTATCATCTTATTGAAAAGGCGGGTCTCATTATCCCTCGGGATAATAAACCGGGTTTTTATGATAGATTTAGAAATAGAGTCATTTTTCCGATTTTTGACAGTCGTGAGCGTTGCCGCGCTTTTGGTGGACGAACCATTGAACAGTCTTCGGCAAAGTATATTAACTCACCGGAAACATTGGTTTATACGAAAGGCCAACATCTATACGGCTTTCATCTGGCCAAGTCTGCGATTCTTCAGGAAAATTATGTGATCGTTGTTGAAGGATATTTAGATTTTGTGTTGCCTTTCCAGTCAGGCATTAAAAATGTCGTCGCCGCGTTGGGTACGGCATTGACGGTTGAGCAGATTCGGTTGATACGGCGCTACACCCAGAATATTGTCTTGCTGTTTGACAGGGACGATGCGGGTGAATTAGCGATGACACGCAGTCTGGACCTGTTAATGCCGGAAGACGTCAATGTGAAAGTCGCCGGCCTGGAGGAAGGCCATGACCCTGACTCATATATTCGGCAGTTTGGTGTGGACGCGTTCAGGCATAAAGTTGAACAGGCTGAAAGTTTTTTTGATTTCAAACTTTCTAGCCTGAAGAAATCTTATGACTGTCGTTCCGTGGAAGGTAAATCCAAAATTGCGGAAGAAATGTTAAGTTTGCTTGTAAAGATAAAACGTCCGATTGTTCAGTCAGAATATATTCATCGCCTGGCGAATATTCTGGCCCTTAAAGAAGACATTTTGTTGGCAGAGTTAAGACGTATCAATCAAGTGCCGGGGGCACTGTCAACGGCTTTAAAGGAGGATAAGAAAGAACGGTTACATTCAAATCAATTATTGGAATATAACCTGATTAAATTAATGCTGGAAAATCATCAGTTTATTCCTGAGGTAAGAAACAGTCTGTCCATTGATGACTTTCAAGACGCGACCGTTCGTGAAATTATTACAAAAATTTACGAGACATTTGATAAAGAAAAATTGGCGGATATTGCCAGCTTTATTTGTCAGTATCAAAATACTTCTTTTGAAACCATTATGTCCGAATTGTGCGCGGAGGAACACGGTACTTTATTAAATAAAGATAAAATTTTTAAGGATTACCTGAATCGTTTGTATATAAAAAAAATAAAAATGCGTAGGGCACAAATTGTCCCGCAGATAGAAGAAGCAAAGATTGCCGGTGATCTTGAAATTTATAATAAATTGATGAGAGAATTAAACGATTTGCCTATCAAATTATAAATGGGAGAGGAAATGAGTCAAGCGATAAAAAGAGATGATATTAAGCAGGATATAGAAAAGTTGGTCTCTTTGGGAAAAAAGAAAGGTTTTTTGACATATGATGAGGTCAATGATGCTCTCTCCGCTAATGTAGATTCTTCAGAGGATATTGATAAAGTCTTTGATATCCTGGATGGTAAGGATATTAAGATTATTGAGTCGGATGACGGTGAAGTGTCTGGGAAACTGGTTGAAGAATCAAGGGAACAGGAAATCCGCCGTGTGCGCGAACAGAATAAAGAAGATGAAATTTATTCCGATAAGTTCATTCCTTTAGATGACCCTGTTAAGATGTACCTGAAACAGATGGGGTCGATTCCTTTGCTGTCGCGGGAGAACGAAATTAATCTGGCGAAAAGAATCGAAGAGGCTGAGATCAAGTTCGCGGAGGCCTTGTACAAATCTGCATTGGCCCGGCGTGAAGCGCTAAAGAGCATCAATATGGTCTTGGACGAGGAAATCAACGCGGAAGACATTATCAAGGACGAGTTGGATCGACGCCCTAAGCTCATCCGTGACCTGAAGAAGATCAAGAAAAGTGTCAGCCGCACACGGATTGGATCAGACAAGTCTGCTGAAACCTTAGCGCAGTTCAAGCTTACGGCATCGTTCAATGAAAAACTTGTTCACCGGGTTCGCTCTATTGTTGACCGCATTGAAAAGATTGATAAAATATTAAAGAGCCGCCGTAAGAATCCGCAAAGCGTTTTGCTTAAGAAGGAAAGGGTTAAATTAGAAAAAGAATTGGGTCAGCCTATTAAAGAAGTTAAGGATTTGCTCCGCGTTATTAAAATCCGTCAGTCGAAATTTAATAAAGCCAAGAAACTATTGGTTGAGGCGAATTTAAGGCTGGTTGTGAGTATTGCAAAAAAATACATCAACAGGGGATTATCTTTTTTAGACTTGATCCAGGAAGGGAACATGGGCTTAATACGTGCTGTTGAGAAGTTTGAATATAAACGCGGTTATAAATTTTCGACTTATGCTACATGGTGGATCCGGCAGGCGATTACGCGTTCTATTGCTGACCAGGCCCGAACGATCCGTATCCCTGTTCATATGACAGAAACGATTAATAAAATTATTCGTGTGTCACGTCTTTTCGTTCAGGAATATGGTCGCGAACCGACAGCGCAGGAAATCGCGAAACAAATGCGAATTCCTGTTAGCAAAGTTAAAGAAATTATGAAGATATCTCAAGTTCCTATATCGTTGCAGACTCCAATTGGTGATGAAGGAGATACTCATTTTGGTGATTTTATTGAAGATAAGAAAGCTGTTTCCCCGGCCAATGCTACACTTCAATCAATGCTTAAGGATGAGATACGAAACGTGTTGGATACATTGGACGACAGAGAGCGCAAGATATTGGAATTACGCTTTGGGATAATGGATGGGACCACACGGACATTGGAAGAAGTTGGTACGGAATTTAATGTCACACGTGAACGTGTCCGTCAGATTGAATCTAAGGCCTTACGGAAATTACGGCATCCGACCAGGTCCAGAAGAATCAAGCAGTTTCTAGACATGACAACAAAAAATAATGAAATTATTTAACGGGGCGATTTTGTCTTCAACTGTCGGTACTTAAACGAGGAATTAAGAATTTGATAATGGTTGATTTTATTTTGATATATCATCCGGGTGCGAAGAAAAGGTCTGCGATCATCACGTAGACCTTTTTTTTGGAGGAATTGTGTTATTATATACTTGTTTTTCATAAAAGGATTAATATTGTACCAAATCCATTAATTAATTGTTTTATTTCAATTCTGAAAAGCAGAATCAGTTTTGGTAATTATTTAATGGAATTGGTATTAATTGTCAGTTTTAAGAAAAATATGTAAGGGTAAAAATATCTAATAGTGAGGGTATTATGGTTAATTTTAAATTATTTATTCTGATGTGTTGTGTTAGCAGTTTATTGATATGTTCACCAAAATTAGCATGGGCGGAAGGCTCTTCACAAATTTCGCCGGAGATCGTTGATCTTTGTAATAAGGTCATGATGAATGTTTATGAATATCTCATTGAAAGCCAGCAAGAATATCGGGTTTTAAGAGAATTTAATCCTCAAACCCTTACGAAGAATGAATATGGCATCTATACGATTAATTATGTTTACGCGGATCCATACACGCAGTGGCGAAATGTTAATTTTGAGATTGGGGTCAGCATCGTTGATATCAATGATCCCTTAATGTTTAAGGGTGAACCGATAACCATGTTGCTGGAGTTTCCATTGATTGGGATTAAGCTTTTGGCCTTTCAAAAAGACAGCATCAGTACAAGTCAATTTGATATTATGGTCCCGCTACGCAAATACGGCAAAATATTGTGGGATGCTCAGCAAGATTATATTTCGATTAAATTATCGCTTGTGCCGAAGAAAGAAAAATTTGTTGTTGGTGAACCGATTTCATTCACTGCGAGGTTGGAAAATTCAGGAAAAGTCAATGTTGTGCTTAAAAAGTTAAGTTCAAAGACGTTATTATTCACTTTTGACAATATTGACTGGAATCCTGTCAGTGCTGAGGCCGCTGCTGAAGGGGCGTTAGTGAAAGAGGTCATGTTGAGTCCCGGAGCCTTTTTTCAAAAGAATTTTAAGATTCAGGGAATACGGGAAGAACCAGGGGAATTAGAGATTTTTGCAACCTATGTTCGAACGATTAAAGGGATTCACCCTTCCGCCCGGATGAGCGTTCCTATTGTCGCGAAAGAGGAGCAACCAGAGTAGGATAAGGGGCTGATTTGGCTGCTTTATCCTCTGAAATTTGTTGAAAATGAATGTGGGTTGTGATACACTTAGAAACACTTTTTTTGACCGTTACATGAGGGCCCATAACTCAGTCGGTTAGAGTAGTTGACTCATAATCAATTAGTCCGGGGTTCGAGTCCCTGTGGGCCCAGTTTATTAATTGAAATTTAGCTTATTGCGTTTTCAAATAATGGTTCATTCAAATGGGCGCATGGCTCAGTTGGTTAGAGCGCTGCCTTCACATGGCAGAGACCGAAGGTTCAAGTCCTTCTGTGCCCATTAGTAATATCTAAAGTTAAGGATGAAGTTTGTGTCAGATACGAATATTAAAGAACAATTAAAATTACTTGTTGCTGTTCAAGAGATCGATGCTGAAATTTATGAAATAAAACGATTGTTGAAAGAGAAGCCTGAGCAGATAGAAGTGTTAAGATTAGAATTTGAAAGTAAAAAGAAACACTTGAACGAACTTGAGGATAAGTATAAGGGAGTTCAAATCAAGCAAAAAGATTCTGAGTTGGATCTGAAGATAAAGGAAGATCTTATCGCGAAGTGCCAAACACAGCTTTCACAGATCAAGACAAACAAAGAGTATACGGCTAAGATTACAGAGATAGAAAGTATCAATGCCGATAAGTCCATTATAGAAGAACGCATTCTTTTATTTTTTGATGACACGGATGCTGTTCAGGGAGAGATAAGCGAAGAAAAAGAGAATGTCGCCAGGGAAGAAAAGACGTACAATGAGGCCAAAAGTGTTGTCGAAAAAGAAATGCGAGAGATGAAGATCCGATTGAATGAGCTTGAAAACAAAAAGAAAGAACGGACACAGGATATCAACCCGGATCTCTTACGGACATATGAAAAGATTCTGGCCCATAAAAAAGGGCTCGCTATTGTTCCTGTTATTGGAAATGTTTGTGGCGGGTGTTATATGAACATAACAAGTCAGCAAATTAATGTCTTAAAGATGTATTCTGAGATTTCCATGTGCGAAATTTGTGCCAGAATTATATTTATAAAGGAAGATTTTTGATAAAAATATTGAATATATATGTTGATGGTGCGTGTACCGGGAATCCCGGTGAAGCGGCTATCGGCATCATCATGTATCATAATGGTGAAGTTGTTAATGAAATCTCTAAGCCTATTGGAGAAGCAACGAACAATATCGCGGAATATTCAGCCCTTGTCTATGCCCTTCAGGAAGCCTTAATGATGAAGGCTGAGAATATTCAGATACACACGGATAGTGAGCTCGTTTTTAAACAGGTTGCCGGCCGCTATAAAGTCAAGAACACTAGATTACAGTTTTTCCTTGATCAAGTGCGTTGTTTATCCCGGGGATTTAAGACGATTGACCTGAAGCAGATCCCGAGGGAGGAGAATAAGGAAGCGGATAAGCTGGCTACGCAAGCAATAAAGAAAGATAAGCAGATCAAGATGGTTGCCTCAACTGTGCGCATTGCCAATGGTAAAGTGCAGTCATAGAAGTTTGGGGAGGAAAGTCCGAGCTCCAGCGGATAATGTATCCTGGTAATGCAGGACATTTTTTGAACGATTAATGCGCGAGTATTTTTTGTTTGGGAGATAGGATTAGAGCTACAGTGACGATGCCTGCAATAATTTATTATATTGTTGCAGGAGTGAAACGAGCAATCTCTACATGGAGCAAGGCCAAATAGTGGGAAATTCATTTTACATGGGCGAAGTGATCCATTTCGTTTTTCAGCAATGAAAAAAATCTCTGGGTCGGCTGCAAGAGTTTGGAGAGCAATCTCCAAAGTGAGTTAAATAACCATCCTTTGAATTGATATTCAAAGCACATAACTCGGCTTACTGATCTGCTTATATTGATATCTAGAATATCCTAGCCAAATTTTATAAATAGGAGGATTATAATGTCAGGACATTCAAAATGGGCAAGTATTAAACATAAAAAAGCGGCAACAGACGCAAAAAGAGGAGCTGCTTTTACCAAGGTTATTCGTGAAATTACCGCTATCGCCAGGTCTGGAGGCGGAAATCCTGAAACGAATCCATCTTTAAGGGCGGCGATAGACAGGGCTAGAATGGTAAATATGCCCAAAGACAACATTGCGAACGCAATTAAGAAGGGTACTGGAGAGTTGCCAGGTATTTCATATGAAGAAGTAACATTTGACGCGTACGGTCCAGGTGGTGTGGCAATGCTTATTATGGGTCTGACAGATAATAAAAATAGAACGACGGCAGAAGTGAGAAATATATTATCGAAGAAAAATGGTAGTTTAGCTGGGCCTGGCGCGACATCATTTTTGTTCAGCAAAAAAGGATTTGTTTCAATTGAGAAAGACAAAGTAAGTGAAGATGACCTGATGGAAATCGTATTAGATGCGGGTGCGGAAGATATCAATTCAGAAGGTCAAGGATATCATGAAGTGACTTGTGATATTGCCAGTCTTGAAGCCGTCAAAGGGGCTCTCACCGCTAAGGAGATTCCCACTGTTTCGGCTGAAATGACAATGATACCAAGCTCTACAGTTAAAGTTGTCGGTCAGGATGCTAAACAATTGTTAAGTCTGATGGAATTATTAGAGGATCATGAAGACATTCAAAATGTTTATGCTAATTTTGACATCCCTGATGATGAACTGGATAAGTTGTCGGAAGGATAATCAAACTGAAGAGCGCTCACCGGGTAAAGATAGATATGATCGTTCTTGGTGTGGATCCCGGGCTTAAGGCAACAGGTTATAGTCTCTTGAAGAAAAAAGGAGACAACATCCATTTGCTTGAAGCGGGAACCATTGAACCAAAACAAAATGATCTTGTCCAAAATCGTATTTTTAAGATCTATCACAATCTCGATATTATTATTCAAGAATATAAGCCTGAATCTCTTGTTCTGGAAAAGTTGTATTCGCATACAAAGCATCCGATGACATCCAGTTTGCTCGGACAGGTTCGTGGCGTTGTCTGCTTGATTTGTGCGCAACAAAAGATTGAACTCATTGAATTAAGCGTGAAACGTGTCCGGAAAGCGATCACGGGAAATGGCAATGCGACAAAACAACAGGTTCGTCGGCTCATTGCGCATCATTTTGACCTGAAAGAAACCGTTTTAAAACTTGATGCGAGTGATGCTGCCGCCTTAGCCTTAGGTTATTTGCAGATGCATATGCTTGATTCGCGTTTAAAGATTTAAGCTTGGGGGCCCGGTAGGATTTTCTTAGGTTCTTGACATTATAAATGTAGTTATAAAGGGTTGACGAATGATTTGCCGAATAGCAGGTAAATTAGTTGAGCGCAGGGAGCAATCGCTCGTATTGGATGTCAATGGATTGTTCTATGATATCATCGTTCCTTTATCCGTCTTACAAAGAATCAATGACACAAAAGATGAAAATGGGCTTGTGCATTTGGTCACTTACCATTATATTCAGATTGGCCCTTCAAAAGGCCTGCCTGTTCTCATTGGTTTTATCAATGAGATTGAAAAAGATTTTTTTGAACATTTTATCAAAGTTTCTGGTATCGGACCTAAAGCAGCTGTTAAAGCCCTCAATAAGCCGATCTCGGAAATCACAGAAGCCATTGATCAGGGCAATGTGAAATTTCTCAAGACTTTATCCGGAATTGGGAATCAAAAGGCAAAGGAAATTGTAGCAAAGTTGCAGGGTAAGATCGGTAAATTTGGACTGATCAAGGACCAGCAAACATCTTCAGCGTCGATTCAGGAACAGCCTGATTGGCAGGAAGAGGCTTTGTCTGTTTTGTTGCAACTTCAATACAAAAAGCAGGAAGCTCATGATATGATATCTAAGGCATTAGAACGTTCTTCGCATATTCATTCGGCTGAAGATTTGTTAAATGAAATTTATAAACAGAAAGTGAATGGCTAATGACTGAACAATGTAAAAATAAAAATGAGGAAACAACACAACTGCAGGATAACGTCGTCACACCGGCATCAGGGCCGGAAGAGTTCCCGCAGCAAGCAGAGCACACGGATAGCCTCCAGGATGAAGCCGGCTCACAACGGGAAGCCGATCGGACGGATGATTTTATCAAAGGAGCTATTGAGACGTTGCTGTTTATCAGTGAAAACCCAGTTTCTTTAGAACAGATCCGGAAAGCTTTAGAGACTGTGACGGTGGCGGAGATTAAGCGATCTCTGGAGAGTCTGTCGGATAATTATAATCAAAGTAAAAGAGGAATGATCATCCGTGAAATAGCCGGGGGTTACCAGATGTTGAGTAATTCCATGTATGCTCCGTATGTTAAGAATTTTTATAAAACAAAACATAAAGAAAAACTATCAAATCCGGCATTGGAATGTTTAGCGATAATCGCATATAAACAACCGGTAACACGTGCAGATATCGAGCTGATCCGTGGTGTGAATTCTGACGGTATTGTGTCGCATTTAACGGATAAAGAATTAATCAAAGTTGTCGGGCGCAGAGACGTTCCTGGCAAACCATTTTTGCTTGGCACCACGAAACGATTTTTAGAGTATTTCGGTCTAAAGTCTTTAGACCAGCTTCCGCGTCTTGAGGAGTTTCCCGCGCTTGCCGAGAAAACCGAAGGGATGAATGCTGATCAAGAAAGGGTTCGTGCTGATATTCCGCCCGCGGATGAAGTCTTAGAAAATGATGCGGTAGCGGAGGAAACCAAGCAGAACGTTCAGCCGTCGGAAGATCATCCCAGGACCGAAGCAAGCGATGAAATCAATCTTGAGGACCAGATGGATGCAGAGCAGCAAGATGTTTTGGATGAATCAAATCATATTCATTCTTGAAATAGACATGATTATTGAGATATTGAGCCAGGTTGAAAAGGAGAAATTGACTGCATGGACTTAAAAGAATTAAGGAAAAAAATTGATGCTCTTGACGCGCAATTAGTCAATTTACTGAACCAGAGATCAGAGGTCAGCAAACACATTGGGAAATTCAAACTGGCGCGCAAGCAAAGCATTTATGCCCCGGACCGGGAACAAAAGGTTTTTGACGGCCTGGCGATGTTAAACCAGGGACCCTTGCCGGATGAAGCCTTAGTGGGGATTTACCGCGAAATTATGTCCAGTTCGCTAGCGTTAGAAAAACCATTGCAAATCGCCATGCTCGGGCAGGAGGGATCCTACACGTCAGCGGCGGCAAAGAAGAAGTTTGGCAGTCAAATTTCTTATATTCCCTGTATGAATATTGCCGAGGTCTTTCATAAGGTGGAGCATGGAGATTGTGATTACGGTGTTGTCGCAATTGAGAATTCGACGGAGGGCTCTGTCAGAAATACCTACGATTTATTTGTTGATTCAGAGTTGAAGATATGTTCACAGGTGATGGTTAAGATCGCCCATCATTTTATGTCAAAAACAAGTTTAAGAAATATTAAGCGGATCTATTCACATCCGCAAGTTTTTGGACAATGCCGTCAGTGGCTGTGGAGCCATTTACCAGAAGCCAAACAGATTTGGGTCCAGTCAACATCAGAAGGGGCAGAAATAGCTGCGCGAGAAAAGAATGCGGCGGCTATCGCTTCAAAGGAAACGGCCCGAACGACTAAGCTTAAAATATTGCACAGCAATATTCAGGACATCCCGCATAACACAACAAAGTTTTTCGTGATTGCCCCGGAAGACGCGGCTCCTTCGGGAAATGATCGAACCTCAATTTTATTTTCCATTAAAGACAGGGTCGGGGCGCTCTATGGGATGTTGACCCCGTTCTATAAACATAAAATAAATTTAACAAAAATTGAATCACGTCCATCTAAGAAAAGAGTTTGGGATTATTATTTTTTTGTTGATTTTGAAGGTCATCGATTAGATAAGAACGTACAGAAAGCTTTATCACAATTAGATGAGATGTGCAAATACTTAAAAATTTTAGGATCTTATCCCGTCGTTAAATAGCGATACAGATGATATTGACGGGTCATAATACGATGAAGGAAAAAATTAAAAAGTCTATATTGAAGGTCAAACCTTATGTGCCGGGCAAGCCGATAGAAGAAGTGAAGCGTGATTCAGGTTTGAAGCGTGTCATTAAGTTGGCTTCGAATGAAAATCCATACCCGCCTTCTCCAAAAGTTATAAAAGCAATTGAAAAAGCCGCAACGACAGTCAACCGGTATCCTTATAGTGATTGTTATTATCTAAAAGACGCTTTGGTTAAAAAATTAGGTGTTTCTTCATCACAGTTAATATTCGGGAACGGGTCAGACGAAATTATCCTTTTAGCTGTTCGAGCGTTTGTTCAACCGGGGGATGAAGTTGTCCTGGCAAAGCCGTCTTTTTTGATGTATTCCATCGATGCCCAGATTGAGGGTGCAGTTATAAAATCTATACCCGTTAAGAATTATCAGTATGATCTTCAAGCCATGAAAAGAGCGGTTACACCGATAACAAAATTGATTTTTTTAGGCAATCCGGATAATCCCGTCGGCACGTATTTTACTGATCAGGATGTGAGGAGTTTTCTAAAAGGATTGCGCAAGGATATTCTTATCTTATTGGATGAAGCCTATTTTGAATATGTCGAGCAGAAAGATTATGTTGATTCCATCAAGCTGCTTTCTGAGTATCCGAATATTATCGTTACGCGCACGTTTTCAAAGATGTATGGCTTGGCCGGATTACGTGTCGGATATGGCATCTCCAGTGCGGAAGTTATTGATTTTCTAAACCGGATTCGTGATCCTTTCAATGTCAATTCGGTTGCCCAGGCAGCCGCTTTAGCCTGTCTAAAAGACAAATCCTACTATCGTCAGATAGCCACAGACATTCGCCAACAACGCGCTTATATTTATCAGGAATTAACTAAAATGGGCTTACAGTACGTCAGGACTTACACAAATTTTATTATTGTGCATATAGCTGAAGCCGATAAGTATGTTGAGTTCTTACTCCATAGGGGCGTTATCGTCCGCAGTATGAGCGCGTGGGGATTACAAAATTGTTTTAGGCTTTCCATCGGCACACAGGCCGAGAACCGGCAATTTATTAACATTTTGAAACGTGCGTTAAAGGATATTAAGGAGCATAAATTGTGATAGTTGTTTTAAGACCGGATGCGACACAAGCTCAAGTCGATCATATTTTAGAAAAAGCCAGCCAATTGGGGTTGAAACCGCACATCTCCCGTGGTGTTCAGAAAACGATCATTGGGTTTATTGGCCCGGAAGATGTTCTGCGCGTAACACCGCTTGATATCTTTCCCGGAGTGGAACAAGTTATTCCTGTTTTATCCCCTTATAAACTGGTCTCACGTGAGTTTAAGTCGGAGAATTCCATCATTAATCTTTCCGGTGATATTCAATTAGGTGCTCAACGTATCATTGTCATGGCGGGTCCGTGTTCCATTGAAAGTTATGACCGCCTAAGATCCATCGCCCAACAAGTGAAGTCTGCCGGCGCAACCGTTTTACGGGGAGGCGCCTTTAAGCCGCGGACCTCTCCGTATGATTTTCAAGGGCTGGGTGAAGAGGGATTAAAGTATATGAAAGCGATAGGAGAAGAATTTGGTTTATTGACAATAACGGAGGTTATGGACCCGCGTGATGTCGAGCTTGTATCCAGATATGTCGATATCCTGCAAATCGGGGCACGCAACATGCAGAATTATACCCTTTTGAATGAAGTCGGACAATCTTCCAAAGTGGTGATGTTAAAACGCGGCTTAAGTGCCACGATAAAAGAGTGGTTAATGTCAGCGGAATATATTTTATCTAACGGTAACTTTAACGTCATGCTTTGTGAAAGAGGTATCCGCACATATGAGACCGCAACAAGGAATACCTTGGATATTAATGCGGTTGGTGTTGTAAAAGAAAAATCACATTTACCAGTCATTGTGGATCCGAGTCATTCAACCGGTCGTTGGGGACTTGTCCGTCCGGCAGCCAGGGCATCGGTTGCAGCTGGTTGTGATGGTTTGATCGTTGAGGTGCATGATGCTCCAGAAGAAGCTTATTCAGACGGATCGCAGTCATTGTTACCTGAAAATTTTGAAGGTCTAATGGCCGAAGTGAGAACAATAGCCACGGCAATAGGCCGTGAGGTTTAAATATAATATGAATTTTAGATTGAGGAAGATATAGATGATATTACGTACGAAACTTTTTAAAAGAGTTACTATCGTCGGTGTTGGACTGATGGGCGGTTCTCTTGGTTTAGCGATTAAAAAAAATAAGATAGCAAGAGAAGTTGTCGGATACTCTCATCGGCAAGCATCTCTTGTTCAAGCGTTAAAGAATAAAGCTGTTGATATTGGTTATACGGATATCGCGAAGGCCGTGAGGTCATCCGACTTAGTTGTCTTAGCGACACCCGTCGATGCCATCATTCAAATGTTTAATACCATCAATCCATTGATAAAAAGAAACTGTATTATTACTGACGTGGGCAGTGCTAAAACAGAGATCGTTGATATGGCTAACAGGTATTTATCTAATCCGAATATGTTTGTCGGATCTCATCCTTTAGTCGGGTCGGAGAAGAAAGGTGTTATGTTTGCGTCAGCAGATCTCTATGAAAAAGCTTTATGCCTCATGACGCCAACCAACAAGACAAGTCAAATGGCCAAGGAAAAAGTGAAACAGCTATGGATGAAGGTGGGGGCCAATGTGAAGTTTATCTCTCCGGATGAACACGATAATACTTTAGCCTATATTAGTCATTTGCCACACTTATTAGCGTTTGGATTGATGGAGTCAATACCGGAAGCTTTCTTGAAATATTCTTCACAGGGATTAAAGGATACGAGCCGTATTGCCGCTTCAAATCCTCAAATGTGGAGTGATATTTGTATGGCAAATTCCAAGAACGTTATTCATGCCCTGGATGGGTTTGTGAAGTGTCTGTCTCAATACCGTAACGCGATTATCAAACAAGACCAAAAGAGTTTGATTGATTCTTTTACAACCGCGAAAAATAAGAGAGATCAAATTTAGTTTTATTTTTTTTTGAATAAAGTGCTATGAATGGTTAGGACTGTTATTTTACGGGCTGGATGGCCTAAGTGAGGAGATAGAAATGGCAAACAATATGGTCATTGCAATTGACGGGCCAGCCGGGGCTGGAAAAAGTACGATTGCCAAACGCCTAGCGAAGTTATTGAATATTTCTTATCTTGATACGGGCGCCATGTACAGGGCCCTAACACTAAAAGCATTACGGGCACAGGTTGATCTTGAGAATGAATCCCAACTCGTTTCCTTGGCGCAACAGACATCCATCAACTTAATGCCTTCAGAAAATGGTTTGAAAATTATCATGGATCAGGAAGATGTGAGTGAACAGATTCGGACGACGGATGTCACAAATAACACATTTTATATCGCCCGTGCTCCGAAGGTCCGTGAGATTATGGTCCAATGGCAAAGGGAGATCGGATCCTCTCAGAATGTCGTCGCGGAGGGGCGGGACATCGGTACGGTTGTCTTTCCGCGTGCGTCTAAAAAATTTTATTTAGATGCGGATTTAGAGGAAAGGTCCCATCGACGGTATAAAGAATTTGATGAAAAAGGGCAAACGGTTGATAAAGATCAAGTCACGATTGATTTAAAAGATCGTGATCATAAGGATTTTAGCCGGACAGTCGGTCCATTAAAAAAAGCTGGAGACGCGATTTTCATTGATTCAACGAACCTCTCCGTGGAAGAAGTCGTTGAGGCAATGATCAAGCATATAAAGGATTAGGCCGCAGGTATAGACATGAATCAGAAACTCATTAGGAATTTTTCCATTATCGCCCATATCGACCATGGTAAATCAACATTGGCTGATCGTCTTTTGCTTCATGTTGGCGCGATTGATGAACGTAAATTTAAGAATCAGTTATTGGATGATATGGACCTGGAGCGGGAGCGGGGGATAACCATTAAAGCGTCTGCTGTCCGTCTAAATTATAAGGCTGATGACGGTCAGGAATATGTCTTCAATCTTATCGATACTCCGGGGCATGTCGATTTCTGTTATGAAGTTGAGAAGTCATTACGCGCCTGCGAAGGCGCCTTGCTTGTCATTGATGCCACTCAAGGCGTAGAGTCGCAAACAGTGGCGAATTTTTATCTGGCGATTGACAATAGTCTGGAAATTCTTCCGGTCATTAATAAAATTGATATTTCGAGTGCTGACCTGGATCATGCGAAGCTGCAGTTTATGGAAATTTTTAATTTTGATGACCGTGATATTCAGTCTGTGTCTGCCAAAGAAGGCCTAGGGATCAAAGAATTGTTCGAAAAAGTTGTGGCGTTCATTCCTCCCCCGGAAGGAGATGAATCCGCCCCTTTGTCCGCGCTTATTTTTGACATGAAATACGACATCTATAAAGGCATTATTATTTATGTCCGCATTATGAACGGGCATATCCATGAAGACATGAAAATTAAAATGATCCATATGGATAAAGAATATACCATCGATGAAGTGGGTATTTTTAAACCTGAGGCGACCCGGGTGAAGGGACTTCATTGCGGCGAAGTTGGATATATCACCTGTAATGTCCATGAAACACGGGAGGTTCGGGTTGGTGACACGATCACCGGGACGGACAATCCGACAGCTGCGCCCCTGGCCGGGTATCGACACCTCAATCCTTTGGTTTTTTGCGGGGTTTACCCTGTCAACAGTAAGGACTATCTGTCCTTAAGAGAAGCTATTCATAAATTGCGCCTGAATGATCCAAGCCTGGTTTTTGAACCCGAAACATCACAATCCTTTGGTCATGGCTTTCGCTGTGGTTTTCTCGGTTTATTGCACATGGAAATTGTTCAGGAACGGCTGCAGCGCGAATACAATTTGAATCTGATTTTAACCACGCCGAATGTGCAATATATGGTCTATAAAAAAGATCAGGAACTTATGCATTTGGAATGTCCGACCGAATTGCCGGATCAGTCAGTAATCAATAAGATTGAGGAGCCTTTTTTAACGGTGACAATATTAACGCCTGTGGAACATATGGACGGCGTGATCGAACTGTCGAAAAGGAAAAGAGGGGTTTTTGTCAGCAGTGAATATGTTTCGGATCGGATGAGAATCATCTTTGACATTCCATTGTCAGAAGTCATTGTGGATTTTAATGACCTCATAAAATCTATCACAAGGGGTTATGGCTCCATCGATTATAAATTTAAAGGATATGTTGAGGCCAGAATTTCAAGATTGGATATATTGATTAACAATAAGGTGTGTGACGCCTTTTCTTGTTTGGTCCACAAAGAACATGCTTATGAAAAAGGTCAAGCTTTGGTTACAAAGTTAAAAGACCTGATCCCGACTCAATTATTTGAGGTTAGGATCCAGGCTGTATGTGACGGCCGGATTATATCAAGCGCTAAAGTAAAAGCCACCGGAAAGAATGTCACGGCCAAGTGTTACGGCGGCGATATCACCAGAAAGAGAAAGCTTTGGGAGAAACAAAAAGAGGGGAAGAAAAAACTCAAACAAATTGGAAATGTCGAGATACCGCAGGAAGCATTTCTGGCTGCTTTAAAATTATAACAAGGATAGAGAATTCATGGACAAAGTAAAAGCCAAAGAAAAGGTCAAGAAGTCAGTCAAGAAGGAGGAGAGTGATAGTCACCAGATACGGGAATGGATTGAGTCCTTCATCATTGCTTTTATTTTAGCGATGATTATTCGAACATTTGTTATCCAGCCGTTTAAAATTCCCAGTGGCTCCATGATCCCGACTTTGATTGAGAAGGACCGTTTGATGGTCAATAAACTCCGTTATGGTCCGAAGATCCCATTTACAAACAAACGTTTGCCCGGTTTTGGCCGAATCCAGAGGGGTGATGTGATTGTTTTTGTCTATCCCGTGGATAACAGGCGCGATTTTATCAAACGGCTCATAGCCTTTGGCGGAGATACGATTGAAATAAAGAATGGAGACGTTTTTATCAATGACCATATGATTGTTGATCCTGTGATCAAGAATATTTACTATTATAACAATGGTCAGCACGGCCTGGAGGATCAGAGAGTTATCGTTCCAGAGGGTAATGTTTTTGTTTTGGGGGATAATAGCGCGCAAAGCTCTGATAGCCGGTTTTGGGGATTTGTTCCGGTTGATAATATTGTCGGAAGGGCGGAGTTTATCTACTGGCCATTGAAACGTGTTCGATGGATTAAATAATGTTCAGCAGCTCTGTTTATCCTGTTGTCTAATATATTAACCATTCAGTGAGGGCGAAAAGCATGCAGCTCCTATTCGGCCTGGTGTTGACTTATTTAATCGGATCGATACCCACTGCGTATATTTTCGGTAAATTTTACAAAGGAATTGATATACGCGAGCATGGTTCAGGAAATGTCGGGGCAACGAATGTTTTTCGTGTCCTGGGGAAGACGCCCGGAATCATGGTGTTATTATTGGACATCTTAAAAGGATTGATTCCTGTCGTTTTTTTGGCTGACATGTTAGGTCAGACATCCATCCTCTATCGCATTTTTTTTGGAATTGTTGCTGTTTGTGGCCACAATTGGACTGTTTTTTTGCAATTTAAAGGAGGCAAGGGAATTGCAACCAGCTTAGGGGTTTTGATCGGCCTAACGCTACGGATTCCTTCTATTCGAATTGTTTTATTGTTTGTCGTTTTGATTTGGTTATGCTGTTTTTTACTGACGGGTTATGTTTCACTGGCATCGGTCTTAGCGGCAACATTATTACCGATTATTATGGTTGTTACTGATCAACCTTTTGAACTCAAGTGTTTGGGGTTTGTTTTTTGTGTCTTCATCATCTTACGGCATAGGGTTAATGTCAAGCGTTTGTTAGCCGGGCAGGAATCCCGGGTGAAATTATTTTCATCAAAGAATAAATAGATTCTTGCGTATTTTCCCGCTTTTTTTATATCTCACTTTTTATCTTCGTTCTCACCGTTGTTTTTTTTCCTGAAGCCTTTATAAGTCTATTGATATCAATTGTTTATTATCGGTTACTCGATTATCATCCCTGATAAGAAAACGGTTTCTGTGGGGACTGTCAAACGGGTTGTATCGACGATCCCGAATGGTATACTTCCATTAAATGTACTATGTTCTATCAGCATATATAAATGTATAAAATGTGAACAGACATATGAAGACTATTCAATTTAAAAGATTGATTAACCAGAATAAAAGAACAAAATTATTGTCTGTTACGCAGTGTAAAGAAGATGCGTCTTGTATTACAAGGATGAGAAAGAATTTTTTTTACAATGTCGTTATTCATGATGACACCAAATTGCATGCGAGTAAGCCGCAGATATACATCAAGAAAACATATGACACGAAGACCCGCTCCGAAACGTTTTCTTTTCGGGTTAAAGGCTTTTTTTATATGAAACATAAACGTTATGTCTTAAGAGTGCATTTCCGTCATTTCCTGAATATTCATATTCAATGGAAAACAAAGATCTTCTCCCCCAGCAAGTCAGAAATTCTGACTTAGTTGCTTGTGGTAAAAAATAGGCAGGCGAAAGCAGGAAAGATAATTCTTTCCTGCTTTTTTTGTGCCAAAGCGCGAATAGATGGATTTTATTGATGTTTGGGTAAAATCTTTATTAATTTACTTGCGGTCACCCCCTATTGTTTGTTAAACTATCCGTCCAAGCATATTTCATCAGATTGAAAGAGAATCGGCTTCTACAGTCCTTTCGTGTTGTGGAGTATGAAATATGCCTTAAGCAGTTGTATCATTGTGTTTATTGAGCCCGAAGGGTAGAATGCCATGGGTTTACCCGTGGGGTTTCTACTGGAAATATATATAAACACGAACCGACAATGAAGAAATTATTGTATCAATTATTTCACTCGTAAGATAACTTTTAATCGACTTGACATTCATGAAAATTAAATTCTTGGCCCTAACCTTGATACTGTTTTTCATGGGTTGTGCACCTTTATTGACATCTCAAACTCCTGATGTCTCATCCACAACTCCGGCCATTGATCCATCCCAAAGCCCTGACGTTACGGAGCAAATCTTTACGCCTGACATGGAAGATAAGCCTGCAGCGGGATCAATTGTTCCCGTTGAAACACAGGATTCAGCAACCGAGCAACAAGACCCCGAAGAAATAGAAAAAGGAACCTTTTTTGCGAAAACAGAATTTTATGGCGTATTGAAAGCGAATTACGTCCAGTTTCTCATCAATGATTTAGGTAATCCAAACAGTAAATTTAACCTGCATATCGGAGAGAAGCCTTTATCAGTGACGTTCCCCTGGGAAACGAAAGTTGTGCAGCCGGGGTATTTTTTTATTGAACTGCCGCCCGGTCATTATAAAATTACAAATTTATCAATCCCTGTCGGAACAACAATGGCCACAGAGGACATTAATATTTATTTTAATGTCGAAGCGCAGAAGACAACATATGGTGGAACGTTGAAAGTCGTCGGGACAAAAGAACGGATTAAACTCGGCGGTGTTCCTGTCATTAAGCCAGGATTTGAATATGTCGCGGAGGTGCTTAATCAACAAGACGAAGGGTTGCAAACATATTTAAGTCAATTTCCTGAACGTGAAGATTCGATTAAAGTTGATTTGATGAGAGTTGATCCTATTGCAAAGTAGGATGTTTGTGGCCCAAAGATTTCGAGAACGAAAGAATGTTGTAGCTCTTGCTGAAAAGCGTTTAAACCTGTCTATAAAGTTTACTATAAAGAAGTGAGGCAAATAAGCTCTTTGAGAAAGAGAGGAGGAAATTTTGTGAAAAAAATTGTTATATTATTGTTATTATCCTGGATACTTGCGTATCCAAATATTTTGAATGCTCAAAATGCTGAATTTCTAAGAACAACGGTAAAAAGTTTTCCGAACGCGACATCTAATCAAACCATTAGACAATCTGCAAAGAATTTGAATCAAGATGAAAATGAAAATATATTAAGAAAAAGAATAATTATCGATAAAACTCATGACGAAAAGAATAAACAAAACAGGATTTTTACTGTTAACACTTTTCAATCTAAGTTTATTGTTGTGCACAAATTCGCAAGCATATCAATTTGATGGTGAAATGCATTATTTCGATGCGATATTTCTAGTAGGAATGATGACTATTTATGGATCTGTAATTTGTTTAATATTTTGGGGAATTGTAAAGATCATATCAATTTTAGTTAAAAGCGCAGTTAACTTAAGAAGTAAATATGTTGATGTTTTATTATTTTTTGTTGGGTTGTTCATTGTGTGGATTTTTTCAAAAATGTTTTTCTTTGCGGAGCTTTATTTGTCTATGGCAATATATATATGTTTCCCCTTACTGGGTGTAAGTTATTTATTGTATATGGCAATAAAAAAGAAGGTTATAAAAGATAGTTTAGAATTCAAACCAAGCAATTTCTTTAGAAATATTTCAGTTTGTTTCGGTCAAATATTTCTCTATACTCTATTAACTACTCTTGTCTATATCGCTTCTTTCTCTGCATTTTTTTACGTAACTAAGTCTTTGGGTTATCACTCGTTGACAAAAATGTAAATAAAGGAGCATTTTTGATGTTTAGTAAGATAAATCTAATCAAATCCTTTATATTTTTTATGTTGTTCATTAATCCTTTAAGTGTTTCCGCTCAATGTTTCTCAACCGGTATTTAGTAATGGTCAGTTTTTGAGTTCTGTGTGGAAAATTTATCCTATAACTTCTACACAAGACGACTTATCTTCGTACACAATTAATGCTGAAAATAATTATTGGGGAACAACGGATGTTAATGTTATTCAGCAGTGGATTTGGGATGGAACGGATAGCGGAAATGAAACATCGCCAATTATAGATTATGATCCGTATTTGTTAAGTCCGTAAGCTTATATTAATGATTGGGCCACCCAACTTTGTGTCCTAATATAAAGGAGAGAGAAAATGTATAAAAAAAAATTTTGTTAATAGTTCTTGGAATGTTAATATTTGTTTATTTTTTTTGTTTATCCGGTATTTGCGGATGAGGTCGTTCAGAATATTTCCGAAAGCTGGCTTGAATTAGTGGACACGGGACAATATGGCTCAAGTTGGAGCAATGCTTCTGACTTATTAAAGAATTTTTACGCGCGATTTAAGTTGAATACAAGGAATCAGGCGTTAAGAGTTCCATTTGGAATATTTCAAGATAGAAGCTTAGTTCAAAACGAAACAGCGATAGCGCTGTATGATTTGCCAACGGGTGAGTCTGTTGTTTTAACGTATAGTTCGGTATATTCGTTGAATTCATCGGTACATAAAGAGGTTATTTTGAGAAAAGAATCTGAAGATCAATGGCGAGTTGTATTTTATATTATTAAAGTCTTAACAGATTGTCGTAGTACCTGACAACTTGCTTAAGAGAGGAGGAATTATCATGTGGCGATTATTATCTTGTGCAGTTTGTCTGCTTTTCCTTGTGGGGTGTGCCACATCACAACCCCCATTGTCGACCGGAAATATGGCGATGAAGTATAGAAAGTTGGAGAGAAGGGTGGATGATAGCGATGAAGAGATTAAATTATTGCAAGAAGAAATCAGGCAATTAAAAGATTTATTAGAGAGCTATGAGAATTATCAGCTCGCCGATACACTTGGAGATTCTATTCGTTTTAAATTAGATGATGGTTCCTTTTCTTCATCAAGATCAAAAACCTCATCCTCAAAATCCTCAAGCTTAAGCAAACTTGTGCGTGTTCCTGTCCGTCATGCCACGATTCAGAAGGCATTAAAAGAAGCGGGTTATTATAAAGGTCCTATTGATGGCAAGATCGGATCCATGAGCAAGAAAGCGATCCAGGCATTTCAAAAAGATCATGGATTGAAACCCGACGGTGTCGTTGGCCAGAGAACATGGAATGAATTAAAGAACTATTTATAATGTTTTTTATTTCATATTGCAAATTGAAATATTTTTTTTGTTATGGTCTGGACTGATACTGCAGAGAGGTCCGCCGTTGGGGTGTTTTGTCTCGCGGTGTTACTTATTCAGCGATCTGCCTGAGTGGAACAAATCTTGTCTATGAAAAAGAAATTTATACTAACAGTTACTTTAAACCCTGCTGTCGATAAAACGGTTAC
Organism: Candidatus Omnitrophota bacterium; assembly: GCA_021108075.1. Lineage (GTDB taxonomy): Bacteria > Omnitrophota > Gorgyraeia > Zapsychrales > Zapsychraceae > JAIORP01. Next base: position 131,155 of record JAIORP010000178.1, read on the forward strand.
AGTTACAAATTTTACTCTTGGCCAAAAACATTTGCAGGAGCAGCAGGTTTTCAGTGCGGGGGGAAAAGGCCTTAACGTAGCGCGCGTACTCAAAAGTTATCGGACCCCGACAGTGTCGACGGGTTTTTTAGGTGGAGTTACCGGGGATAGAATGAAAATATTGCTGAAGCGCGAACGTCTTATGCATGATTTTGTCGATATTAAGAATGCCACTCGTGTTAATTTGACTGTGACGGACCTGTTAAAGGGCAAGGAAACACGGATACTTGAAAAGGGTCCTCGAATATTTAAGAAAGAGATAAAGTCGCTCAAGAAGAAATACTGTTTCTGGTTAAGCCAATGCGCAGGCGTGGTTCTTTCGGGGCGGAATGCCTATCAGGCCCCGCGGACATTGTACGCTGAATTGATTCATTTGGCGCATGTTTATAACGTTCCCGTCTTTTTGGATACGCACAGTGCTCCGCTGAAAGAAGCTTTGCCTGCCGCTCCAACGCTTATTGCTCCGAATAGAAACGAAGCGGAAGAAGCGTTTGGGTATGCCCTTAAATCCAAATCGGATTACAAACAGGCTTTTCGCGCATGGCATAGCCTGGGCATAAAGTACATATTAATCTCGAGGGGGAAAGAAGGGTTGATCGGTTCTTATTCAGGTCAGGATTATTGGGCTAAGGTCCCGAATTTAAAACATATAATAAATGAAGTTGGTTGTGGAGATTCTCTTTTAGGTGCGTTTGTTTATTATTATCTTAAGGGGATGGAGTTTAAGCAAAGTTTAGCTTTTGCCGCAGCGACGGGTTCTGCAAATTGTTATAGTTTAACTCCAGGTTTGATTGATCGCGAAAAAGTTGCGTCAATTTTAAAAAAGATTAGTATTAACAAGCTTTGAAATTGTGGTATTTTAATATTTTCAAATAGATGCTTTAATGGAGTGAATTCCTCTGAGTTCTGCTGCGAGGAGATTCACTTTTATACCAAATCCATTAATGAATTGTCCTATCTTAATTCTGAAAAGCAGAATTGGTTTTGGTCATTATTTAATGGAATTGG
>JAIORP010000197.1 GCA_021108075.1 Candidatus Omnitrophota bacterium
CTTATTCGCTAGGTTCTCGTCAAGCTATATTGCAGATTTTATGAAACTATCTATAATACCAAATCCATTAATAAATTGCTTTATCTTAATTCTGAAAAGCAGAATTGGTTTTGGTCATTATTTGATGAAATCGGTATAACAAGTCGAAAGACGAGAGAAAACCGCAGGCATACATGTTGTACGTGAAGATTTTTTCGAGTTTCGCAACGCGAGACTGGATAAAAAGATCATTCCCTGACGGCCTCCTGGCTGAGTGCTATGGACTCTTGCTGGATCGTGACGGAACCAAACTCCGGGGATACTGAATGGGAAGGGACCCGGCCGCGTCGAACATTAATAATTTCAAAACTCCGGCACTCGAGTTCTTCTTTGATGTATTCAATGGCTTCTTTGTTTTTGATATTGTCGCCGCAGGTAAAAATATCCACAGCGGCATAACCGTATTCCGGCCACGTGTGAATGCTTAAATGCGATTCAACGACGATGACAACACCGGTTATCCCGTGGGGAGAAAAACCATGAAAAAGGGAGTCGATGACCGTTGCCCCGGCCTTTTGGGCGGCGGCTATCATTATCTGCCTGAGAGAATGGATGTGGTTCAATCGTTCATGATTACAATCAAAATATTCAACAATCGTGTGTTTCCCCAAGGTGAAATCTTTTTGTGTCATGTGCTCAACCCCCTGTCCAACAATATTTTACAATAGGATCATTTAAGATACGCAAAACCTTCAAAATGTCAAAAAAGTCTTCCCGCGCCGGGAAAAACATTGGGAAGCAATAATGTTGACATTATCAGCATTCAAGGTTATAAAATCTTGATAATAATAATTTACCACATTCTGCTGAAAAAAGACATAGCATAGAAATCATATAAAATATAATGTCAATTTACCCAAAATGCAAATTTTTTCTTAAGAAAAATTTCCTCATTCTATTTTTCTTGTCTTGTGTCTTGTTTGTCCGGCCGGCACAGTCTGAATCCATTCAGATGTACAATATCCAAAAACCCGCGCCCTGGATCACCCCACAACTGTTTGATTCCATCCGTCAACACATTGAGCCATTTGAAGCCGATGAATACGCCGATGGAACCCGTTTTTGGATCGTGGACGAGCAGATTAAAAAAACAAAAACAGACACCGAGCATTTTATCCATTTCACGCAAGAAGTTCTCAACCATTCCGGAGTCGAACGCGCCGGCAATATATCCATTGACTTTGATCCCGCGTATCAAACATTAATCCTCCATCATTTGACCTTATCCCGCGATGAAGAAATGATTGACGCGTTATCTGGCAGTAAGGTATCTTTGCTTCAAAGAGAAAAGGACCTGGCGCAAAGTATTCTCGACGAACGCAAGACGTTAAATATTATCGTTCCTGACGTGCGCGTCGGGGATATCCTTGATTACAGCTTCACGATCACGGGCGAAAACCCCTTATTCGATGGAAGACTCGCGCAAGCACTGGAAATCAACTGGTCTGTTCCGGTCCATTTTGTTTCTTACCGCTTACTTATCCCTCCAGGAAGAAGACTCAACATCGATTACCACAATAGCACAGCCCAACCGGCGATAACCCTACACGGCGCCTTCCATGAATACTTATGGACCTTCCGGCAAGTCGCGCCCGTAGAGGAAGAAGAGGGTATGCCTTCCTGGTATAATCCGTACGCCTATATTTATATCGTCGAATGGCAAAACTGGAGAGAGCTGAACCAATGGTCTAAAAATCTTTACGATAAACAGATGGTCACGACTCCGGAATTGACTAAAATTATCAACGGCATTAAAGACACCTCCGGGTCGAAAGAAGACCAGATCCTGAACGCCCTGCGTTTTGTGCAGAAAGAAATCCGATACACATCCGTAAAAAATGGAGAACCGCCGTTTAAACCGGAAAAAACCCCGGTTATCCTCGAACGGCGATACGGTGACTGCAAGGATAAAGCCCTTTTGCTGACACAAATTCTTCGCGGCCTCGGGCATGAAGCTTATCCCTCCATTGTGGATTCCTATCTGCGCGCCCATCTTTCCGATTACGTACCGAGTCCTTATGTCTTTAACCATGTGATCACGCAAGTCCGCTTTGAAAATGAAATATATTGGCTTGACGCGACACTCAATTATCAGCCGGGCGACCTGAAACACATCTACCAGACCCGTTATGGCCAGGCGCTGGTCATGGACGGGGTTTCAGGGCTAACCCCGGCTCCGCTGGAACCGTATCAAGAACCGCGAATGATCATACAGCAAGAAATAGACTTCGGGAATGACCTGACATCAGCGCCCCTTCTTAATCACACCATGACCTTAAAAGGCAAACACAGCGACTATATGTTATACCGATTCGCGACACAGACGGGGAAACAGATTCAAAAAGATTTCTTAAACTACCACAGAGAGATGTTTGAGAACATCACCGTTACAAAAAAACTGCGACGGGAAGAAGACCCCCGAAAAAATACCATTACAATTTTTCAGTATTATCAATTGCCGGATGTCTGGGGGGAAAAAGAAGACGACAAACATATGATTGAACTCTATCCGATCGACATCTACTACAATATGTCCATCATTGAAAATGTGGAGAGGAAAACGCCCTTTGCCGTGATTCATCCGGTGCATATCACATCGAGTTTCAAAATCAAGCTCCCTAAAAAATGGCGCATGGACGAAGGGAACATCGAGATTAAGAATGAAGCCTTTATTTTTACCAGGCAGGTTCAGACCTCAGGCCAAACGATCCTGGTCCGATACACCTATCAAACATTAAAAGATCACATCCTGGCCAAAGACATCAAAAAATATCACGCTGACATAAAGCGCGTCAGGAATAATTTCAAAACCTACATTGACGCGGATAATATCACTTTAATGCCGGGCAAGGATGACATCAGCTTAGCCGCGGTAACCTTTTCTTGCGCGCTGATCCTCATTCTCAGCGTCAGCGCCGGCCTGCTATACCGCCGGTCACCGCCGGTAAAACAGGCGCTCCAAAACCAACCGCCTTTAGAAATTAAAGGCGTGTTGGATTTTGCCGCTCTCATCATCGCGCTCATACCGCTCGTATTGGCGGTCTGTTTTGTCAACCAACTGCCGTTTTATTCCCGGTCAACATGGGATATGATGCAAAATAAAGCAACGATCTTTTATCAGCCGCTATGGGCATTCTTTGCTTATTTCTCTTTAACGTTTTATTGGACCAGCCTCATCGGTTCCGGCCTGCAATGTTTCTTGTTTTTTCAACGGAAAAAATCTTTTCCCGCACTGTCTATCAGTTGCAGCAGCTGCCTCGGAATTTTTATGCTTACGCGCACGGTCCTTTCCGTCCACGTGTATTCTTTGCCATTGAACATAATTTTAACATATACCATCCTGACCGCGATAGGCCTCTGTTTGCTGATGTGCTGGTGTGTGTACCTCTGGAAATCCAAACGCGTCAAAAACACATTTGTCTTTCCCGTAGACCAACCACCTCAAATGGCTGAATAGACAACATCTCTCAGATGGGCTTTGGTTCGAAAGGAAACGCGAACAGCGTCAATTTGTCATCATTTCAGGCCTATCAATAAACGATACAAAGGCTATTTTAAGGCCTTGTTGAACGATGCCAAAAAACGGAGATTTAAACAACTCAGGGCGTATCGTTCCGCCTGTCATTTATGTCTACTTATTCAAACCTTTTTATGGGATAATAACCCGCAAGATTACCTGGAATTGGTCCCGGACTTTTTAATAAAGAGTTCTGGAAAGTTTTTTATAACGTAAATATTACTGCCGGGACCGGAAATAACAGGGAGAGGAGTCAGCATGCCTTCAGGATTTGAAAAAAATAAGCAAAGAAAAGACACATTAAATTCTTTTGGTAAAGACCTTATTCGCAGAGGAAAGTCAAAATGTGAACTGTGCGAAGCCGATGACGTTAAACTGCGGGTTTTCGAACTGCCGCCTTATGAGAATGAACCCATCATCGAACAATGTTTAATGATATGCGAAAAATGTTCACGCCAGATAACCAAGCCCAAATTGATGGACCCGCAACATTGGCGCTGTCTGTATAACACCATCTGGAGTGACATTAACGCCATCCAGGTTTTGACCATCTATTTATTAAACCTTTTGAGTTCTCAGACAGATTGGGCGGCCGACCTTGCCAGCCAAATCGATTTAGACGAAGACCAGGCAGAATGGTTGCAGGAAATAAGAACGGAAATAAACGCGAAATAAAACAACACACACGCGGCTGACAAAAATATATTCATTTCCCGCCTGCTTCCCATCACATTTTGTTATAATACATGCCATAAAAAAAAAGGAACATTTATGCGACAGACCATTAAAAATATTTCTGTAATCGGCGACGGCGGGTGGGGAACAACTCTGGCCATTCATCTGGCCCATAAAAAATACGCGGTCACATTATGGGGGCCGTTTCCTGATTATATCCAACTCCTGAAAGAACAACGTGAGAACATCAAGTTCCTGCCGGAAATACCCATGCCGGACAATCTGAATCTCTCCGACGATTTAAGCGCTGTTATTCCATCCGCTGAGCTGATCGTCTTTGCGATTCCCTCTAAATACGCGCTCAAGGTTTTGAACCAAATCCAAAACACGCGTGTGGACCTGGACAAAAAAATTTTTCTGAGTGTCACAAAAGGGATCGACGTCCATTCCTTACAGACATTATCCCGGATGGCGAAAGATGTGCTGGGCCCGCTGCCCATCGCTGTTTTGTCCGGTCCCACGATTGCCATGGAAGTCGCCCGGGGCATTCCATCATCAGCGGTGATCGCCTCAAACCCTGTTTCCATCGCGAAAAATTTGCAGCATGTCTTTCATTCCACGTGCCTGAGGATATACACCAACACCGACGTTAAAGGGGTGGAGATCGGCGGAAGCCTGAAAAATATTATGGCCCTGGCTTGCGGCGTTTGTGACGGATTGGGTTTCGGCACGAACACCAAGTCGGCCCTGTTGACCCGCAGCCTTGCTGAAATGGCCCGTCTGGGAAAAGCCCTCGGCGCTCAGCAAAAAACGTTCTCAGGGCTCAGCGGCTTAGGAGATTTGGTCACAACATGTTTCAGCCCGCACAGCCGCAACCGCTCCGTCGGAGAACGGATCGGCAAGGGCGAGAAAATCAAGGATATCCTACGGTCAATGGAAATGGTCGCCGAGGGGGTGGACACGGCCAAATCGGTTTATCAATTGTCCCAACAGCTTAATATTTCTATGCCTGTCACTGAACAGGTTTATAAAATCATCTACCAAAACAAGTCACCCCATCAAGCGGTTTCTGATCTGATGACACGCAAAGTGAAGGCCGAATAATAAAGAGGAACGGGTTATGAACTTCAAGCTAACGGCACCTAAAAACAACGATGACATCCTTTTTAACGGTTACTGGAATAACCGGCCCGTCGGGCCTTCTTTGAATCATTCCATTTCATCTTTTTTTGATGATATGATTCAAACGAAAAATGACAACGGCGCTTATATCGGAGGACACACATGATCCCTGAACAGACTCAAAAAACATCAGGCCTCGCTATCGCCGGTATGATATGCGGGATCATCGCTTTAATCCCGGTCATCGGTCTGTTAACCAGCCTGCCCGCCATCGTGCTGGGTGTCGCGGCCCTGATCAAAATATCAAACAATAAAACACAGTACAAAGGCAACGGGCTTGCCATCAGTGGCATTATCATGGGAGGATCAGGGATTTTAACCGTGCCCATTCTTATTATGTTCGCGGCCGTCTTTGGCGAAAATTTCATCGCGGCCAGGATCAACGCGAACGACTCCCTCGCTGTAGCGAGATTGCGAACATTATCTGTGTCTGCCCAAACCTATGCCACGGCCAATGACGGCCTCTATCCGATATCGGTCCAGGACCTTCTCCAGACCGATCCTCCATACATCGACACAAACTATTGTGAGGGTGAACATAACGGGTTTTATTTTGACTGCGTGTTTGACATTGAAACATACCAGATAACGGCCCGACCGGTCGTGCCTGGAAACACCGGATCACAGGTATCCCGCGTCGATGACACCGGGGAGATCTTTTTTAACGTTCCCGATTCCTGGACAGACCAAGCGGAAATCATGGGGGAAATTTCATTTGACACATTTTAACAGGAGAGACCATGAATCAACCATTTGATATCGTCAACCTGGCAGAAACAATCGCTTATCAGGACAACGCGGTGGTCAGCCAAACACTCATCAAAAAAGAAAAAGGGACGGTCACAATTTTTGCCTTTGATCAGGATCAAGGCTTAAGTGAACATACCGCGCCATTTGACGCCATGCTGAATGTGATCGAGGGAAAAGCCGAGGTCACGATTGCCAGCACAACACAAACCCTTAAGAAAGGCGAAATGGTCATCATGCCGGCTGATATCCCGCACGCGGTCAAAGCGGTTGAGCGCTTTAAAATGATGCTCATTATGATCAAATCGTGAGCGCGGACCCGGCGTAGCATTAGTCCTTTTCTTTTCGGTTGATCTCAGATATATTAGTTAGGACATTATTCAGGCCCGTTGGATGAATAAAGCGGGTAAAACGATGGGGGTTGAAATAAAGACCGCGCGTGACAACTCTCGAACGGATATAATAAAATCCTCAAACCCAAACTTTTACAATCAGGAGTCATCAATGAAAAAATATGTGCGGATCCTATGCGCTGTCAGCCTGTTGTGCGCCATACCAAATATCGGCCTCACCGCTGAAGACATCGATTTTGAGACATCCATCAGTACGGCCACACAAGCCGCGAAAGACGGCGATTCCGATACCGTGCTCACCATCACCATGGACCTACTGAAATCCACGCAGCTCGATGATACTCAAATCTCCCAGACCTATTATCTCAGGGCCTGGGTCTATCAAAAAATTCTCAAAGATTACCGTGAGGCGATTTATTACTACACACAATCCGTAGACAAAAAAGCGGATGACCGCTGGACCGCTTCATCGCTGATCAACCGGGCCAGTTGTTACGGACTTTTAAAAAAATTTGACCGGGCCCTCAAAGACGTTAACCTCGCCCTGGAAATGTGGCCGGACAATCCGACCGCTTTAGGTCAAAAAAAAGCCCTCTTGGATGCGATGGAGCACGAAGAGGAATTAGCTGAAAAAGGACCGCGCATCGAATAAAGCCCCGTTGTCCAGGAAGCCGTACCGTGTTATTGGGAATAAGACACTTCCATGTTTTCTCTTGAATAAGATGTAACAAACCCCCTGTCGAAGAACAAATTATTTTTATATTTTTGAATAAAGATGATAAGAATACCCATTCCGCACAATGACTTTATCCAACCTGTAAATGTCCTTGACGACAACCGTTTTTAAACAAAACCTCCTGCCGTTCAGTTAAAAAAATTAATACTTAAATGGTTATGGTTAACTGACTAGCTCATAACCGAATAACAAAAATATGTAAAAACATTTCTCCAATTAAAAAAATAGTGATATATTTTATAAATAGATAATAAATCTGAAAGGAGAGTGGAAGATGTTTAACAAAACAGTAAGAGTAATATTTGTATGCATGGTGATGTGCATGGCTCAAACAGGAGTTACGTGGGCGAGAACGTATTATCTCGGGGTGTTGCCTCTTAGAAAGCCGACGGAAATGCTGAAAAGATTTGAGGGGGTGGAAAAGTACCTTAGCAAAGAGACGGGATTGGATATTCATTTGCGGCTATATCCGACATCAGGAGTTACCGGCGGATATACGGCGATAGTAAAGGATATTGTTGCCGGTAAGATTGATTTTGCTTTTCTTGCTCCGGTTACTTGTGTGCAGGCTGTAGGAAGCGGTCCGGTCATTCCATTCGTCTGCGCTCAAAAGGCGGGTTCTCCTGTTTATTATGGACACCTTGCCGTAAAAATTGATTCAGCCTACCAATCATTTAAAGAGTTGAAAGGCGAGAAAGTATGTGGAACCAGCGCGTCTTCTACTTCAGGCAATTTGATGCCTACCGGTTGGTTGCAGGATCAGGGAATTGATAAATTTGAATTTTTTCAGTTTGAATATTTGGGAAGGCACGACAAGGCCGCCCAAGCAGTTATCATCGGACAATTTGAAGGTTGTTTTATTAATGAAGCTACATTTAATCAATACAATGAAGAAGAGCAGCAGCTGCGGAGTCTTTGGCGGCATCCCGCGGTTCCTGAATTTCCTTTATGTGTGAATACTGAAGTAGTTTCACCGGAGGTGCTTGAAAAAGTAAAAGAGGCACTTTTGAACCTGCACGAAAAAGATATTAAATCATTGGAGGCTATAAACAAAAAATACGAAAAATGGGTACCAATTGAATGGGACGATTACGGGGCAGTTAAGAAAGTGTGTGATTCCGTTCACGGTCCAAAATTTTATGACCTTGACTACTGGCAAAAAAAGGCTGATAAATAAATCTATCCGCGGCGGGGACATTTGAGCTGAGCCCTTCAATTTTGCCCAGGATAGTGAAATTATCGAACGGCTCAGTCGAAGCCCTGAGAGGTATATACCAAAGAGTGGAAACCCCACGGGTAAAACCCGTGACACCTGTTTCCACATTACAAACCGCGTTCGGCACTGTTTAGGCGCAGTTACATTCATCCACGGGTAGACCCATGGTATTCTGCCCTTCGGGCTTAATAAAAAACGGAGTGTATATTAGTGGGACAAAAAATAGATCCTGGTAAAAATAAAGTGACAGGTTTGGGTATTCTTCAAAAATACCTCATTGTTATTACTTTTCTCCTTATTTCGGGTATTCTGGCGTTAAGTATACCCTTTTCATTCAACATGCAAAAAATTATTTATACGGAAGGCGCAATCCGGCTGGAAACTCTGGCTTCGAATCTGGCAACCACCTGCAAAGAGATGATGCTGGCCTGGGATTATCCATTGTTGAAAGAGGTCTGCACGGATGTGCTTAAGCAAGGAGATATTACTTATATTACTATTTATGACGACAGGGGCAGCATCATCGGCGACAGTAATTATTCCCGTATTGGTAAAAATGAGCTTGAAACATATGAAGAGATCATTAATCATGATTACAGTCAGGCGGATCCCTATACTCACGAGGTTGAGGAACTTTTTTATGTAAAGAAGACAGAACATGGGGGTAAAGGCGCCCTGGAAGTCAGGCGAAAGGTGGTAATAGGTGACCGGCTAATCGGGGCAGTGATACTTGGCGCTTCACAAGAAAGAGTGAAAAAAATTGTCCGTGAGGTTAAAGTGCAGATTATCATGATTTCTTTAGGCATCCTGATTTTTGGTGTCATTGTGGCATTTTTTCTTGCACGCGCATTAATAAGGCCATTAAAACTGTTACAACTTGGCGCTCAGAAGATAGGTGAAGGTGATTTAAAATACAAAATAAACGTTAAAACAAAAGATGAGTTGGCAGTGTTAGCTAAAGCGTTTAACGATATGACCGAAAAATTAACGGACGCGATTCAAAAAGCAGAAAAACAAAATTTGGAGTTAAAGGAATTAGACAGGCTAAAAAGTGAATTTTTGGCAAATACTTCCCATGAATTGCGTACACCATTAAACGGAATTATCGGGTTGATAGAATCAATCCTGGATGGGGCGGATGGCCAGATAAATGATAAACAGGAAAAACATCTTCAGATGGTAGGGCAATGCGGTAAAAGCCTTTTGGAGTTAGTGAATAATCTCCTGGATCTATCCAAACTTGAAGCCGGCCTGATGGAATTTGACATCAGGAAGTTTAATCTGAAAGATGTAATAGATACGGTAATGCCTATAGCCGAAGGGTTGGTCAGAGATAAAAAGGGCGTAAAAATAAAAGTAGAGGTTCATTAATATGGACGATATTAATGTTTATGGCGATAAAAGAAGAATACGGCAAATTTTGCTTAATCTGGTGAGCAACGCGGTTAAATTTACCCAGGAGGGTAATATAAGTATCGATATTTACAACGAGGATGAAAATGAAATAAAAGTGGCGGTAAGTGATACCGGCATAGGGCTGAAAAAGGAAGATTTGGATATTATTTTCGAGAGGTTCAGACAGGCTGACGGGTCGGCAAAGAGGGAGTATGAGGGTACGGGGTTAGGTCTGGCCATTACTAAAGAAATGGTCGAACTGCAAGGCGGGAGAATCTGGGTTGAGAGTGAAGAGGGAAAAGGGACAACATTCTTTTTCACAATTCCCCGCAAGCCGTTTGTCATTGATCAAGAGGGAACGAAGAAGGATAGAGTTCAGATCGACAGGACGAACAGGCAACAGATATTAAAAGCTGTCCCGGAAAAGATTTCGCGTACAGAAAAAATGAAAGCGGATAAAGGCAATGAAGAGACAATTTTGGTTATCGATGATGAACCGATAAATATTGAAGCGTTAAGCGTTTCTTTGATTGCGCATAATTACAGGGTTATTTCCGCGCAGGACGGTGTAAGTGGTCTGAAGATAATGCGGGAGAAAAAACCGGATGTCGTCATACTGGACGTGATGATGCCGGGAATGGATGGATTCGAATTTTGTGAAATTGTAAAAAAAGATGAAACTGTCAAAAATATCCCCATAATATTCCTTACAGCAAGAGTAACTAGAGCAGACAAATTAAGGGGATTTAATACAGGCGCGGATGAATATATGGTCAAGCCGTTTGATGTTGAAGAGTTGATGGCCCGGATGCAGGTCTTACTTCGTAGAAGGTCGCATGTGCCAAAGGCGAAAGAAAAAAAGAAGGAGGTTGTGAGCGCGGAATATAAATTAAAACAGGATGAAGAGATATTAAAAGAAGAACCGCGAGGGCGGGGTGAAATGATTCTGGTGATCGATGATGAGCCGATAAATATTGAAGTGCTCGATGGCAGGTTAACATTAAATAATTACAAAGTAATCGCAGCCTGCGACGGAGTAGAAGGCTTAAGAATTGCCAGGGAAAAAATGCCTGAATTGATAATCCTTGATTTGATGATGCCGAAGATGACAGGTTACGAATTTTGTAAGGCAATTAAATCGGATGACCGGTTGAAAAATATTCCGTTGATAATGTTATCGGCCAAGGACGCGATAGTGGATAAGTTATATGGTTATAATTTAGGAGCGGATGACTATATGACAAAACCTTTGAACAAGACTGATTTATTGATTCGTGTGGATGCTCTTTTACGTACGAAGTCTTTACAAAATCAATTGAAACAGTTTGCTCAAAGGCTATCTGACCTTTTTGGCGTGGGAACCACTATTTGTTCTATATTTGAGATAACTGAGTTATACGGCATAATTGCCAATAGTGCCGCCCATGTCTTACGGGCAAATAAATGCGCGTTATTATTTTTTGGCGAAAATTCTTTTTTATCTATAGTCGCCTCTGTAGGCATAGAAAGTAAAGAAGCAAGGGAAACAAAAGTAAATATGGGTGAGGCTATTTCGGGGTTGGTAGCCCAAGGTAAAAAGCCGTTATTAATTGCTGATTTTATGGCAGACAAAATGTTAGCGGAAAGAGACCGGGAAAAATATTATACCGGTTCATTTTTAAGCGTTCCGTTAATAGAGCAAGGCAGTGCGATCGGTGTGCTGAATGTTGCAAGAGACGGGACGCCATTCACGAATGATGATTTGCAGATATTATTAATTTTTGCCAATCAGGCTATTATTGCCATCGGCAACGCGAAATTAGTCAATAGGGAAAAAAAACTTGTAAAAAAAATGGCTGAGACAGAGATACGGACAGAATATGTTGATATTCTACAGGACAAAAATAAGGATTTAGAGGAGGCTTATTCGCAATTACAAGATACTCAGGAACAATTGGTTCAATCTGAAAAGATGGCAACAATAGGTATACTGGCAGGAGGCGTTGCCCATGAGATAAATACTCCGCTAGGGACTATTTTAACTAACACCGGAATGTTAAAATCTGAAATGGCGGCTGATTTTCAAAAAGAGTGTTTAGACCTTATCGAAAAAAGTACTCTTCGGTGTAAAATTATTGTGGAACAATTATTAAATTACTCCCGGAAATCCAAGGAATTCTTTGATTTTTTGGATATAAAAGAAATCCTTGATGAAACCTGTTTTCTTCTTAAACATAATCTGTCTCAAAATTGTGTTGCCATTCATAAAGAATATCATGATCTGCCCAGAATAAAAGGTAATGCCAATGAATTGGCGCAAGTTTTTACTAACATAGTAATGAATGCCGGAGACAGCATTAAAGATAAATTTGATCATGGAAAAAAAGAAGGAAACATATTAATCAGGAACTATCAGGACGGGGATTATTTAGTAGTCGAGATTAAGGATAACGGGAGTGGAATTCCCGTGGAGAATATTAGCAAAATATTTGATCCGTTTTATACGACTAAAGATGTTGGGAAAGGCACAGGATTAGGCCTTTCTGTCAGCTATAAAATTATCGAGAATCATGGCGGAAAAATTACAGTAGAATCAAGGCGGGGAGAAGGCAGCACGTTTAAAGTAAGTTTGCCGCTGCCGGAAGGCGTATGAGTAAACAAACTAAGCATTTTTTGATATCGCAAAGATGAGGTGAAGCTATTATAAAAAAAAGGATAATTATATATGAACTGGCCGGATTCGGATGTGTTCTTTTATTTCTGTGGGCAGATGAAATATTTGATATCCCGCATAATTTGTTCGGTGGAAAGGCAACGCCGATAAACTGGGTTGAATGTGTTTTCGAAACAGCGATTGTTTTAATTTTAGGTTTTTTCACTTTGCTGCTGTCGTTTCACTTTTTGAAACGCCTGAAATATTTGGAAGGATTTTTATGCGTTTGTTCATTTTGCAAAAAAATTCGAATCAATAAAGAGTGGATTCCGATAGAAAAATACATTAAAGAACATTCGGACGCGGATTTTACTCATAGCTTGTGTCCTGACTGCGAAAAAAAACATTATAGGGATTTTTTGAATAAAGTTAAGTAGTACTTCGACTACATTGAAATTATCTTTTGATAATTTCAATTCCGCTCAGCACTTGTACTGAGCCATTAAATTTGCAACCCGCAATTTTAATGTTATCAAAGTAGTCACGCATTGAGTCTTTCAGGTCGTTCGCAATGAATATCACTTCCCTAGTATTTAATAAAAAGGAGTTGCTGAGATGAATGAACATATTTTGATAATAGATGATGATATCGATTTTCAAAAGACGTTGTTTAATGTATTAAAAAAAGAAGGATATCAGGTAAGCGGTGCGACAGATGGCCAGGAGGCCATTGAATTGACAAAAAAAAATTTTTATGAACTTATCATTTCTGACGTGAGATTGCCGGGCATGGATGGCATAGAAACTGTAGCAAAAATAAAAAAGACGCAATCCGAGGCCAAAAGCCTGATTATTATAATGACAGGTTATTCAGATGAGGATGCTCCGATAAGGGCGATAAGGTCGGGCGTAGATGATTTTATCCGTAAGCCTTTTAAAATGGAAGAATTTCTTCATAGTGTAGAACGAAATATAAAAAATTGCCGTCTGGACGAAGAAAAAAAGCTATCGATAAAGACGATAAAGGCAATTAATTTAAAATTAATTGAAAAAAATGAGCATATAAGTGCTATTTTATCCAGCCTGGCGGAAGGGGTTTTTACTGTTAACGAAAATTGGAAAATAACACATTTTAATAAAGCGGCCGAACAGATCACGGGTTTTACTGAAAAAGAGGCAATGGGGATGTCTTGTATAGATATATTTAAAACTACTTTATGCCGGGAAAAATGCCCTCTCAGGACTTCAATGAAATCCGGCAACCCGGTTTTATCTCTCGAAGCTGATATTGTCAACAAGAGCGGAAATATAATTCCTATTATGGTCAGCGCTTCGTTGGTACGGGGCTCAGAAGGCGAAGTAATGGGAGGCGTAGAGGTTTTTAGAGACATCTCTGAATTTAAACGAATGACTGAGGAGCTGAAGAGGTCAAAAGAAGAGATCGTTCAGTGGAATAAGGAATTGGAATTCAGGGTAAAAGAAAGAACAAAGGACTTGGAGCAGGCTAACAAGAAGATACTGGATACTCAAGGTCAACTGTTGCAGTCGGCCAAAATGGCTGCAGTGGGCCAGTTGGGGGCAGGAGTAGCCCATGAATTGAATAACCCTTTAGGGGGTATTTTGGGGTACGCGCAATTCATTTTGGGAAAAATTGAAAATTCAAATAATGGAGAAGATTTAAAAGGATGCAAGGAATATATTAAGCATATTGAAACGGAATCACTGCGTTGTAAAGCAATAATAGATAATTTACTCACATTTTCACAAAAACCGCTTTATGTGAAACCTGAAGCGGTCGATATCAAAAAGGTCATTGAAGACGCGCTTTTTTTACTTAAATCTCAGCTTCATCTTCCGAACATGAAGATAGTTTCTCAAATTGATCCTGATTTGCCAAAAGTAATGGGGAATGCCAACCGGTATCAGCAAATATTTACCAATCTTATTTTTAACGCCCGTCAGGCAATGTCAGACGGAGGTGAATTGAAAATAACAGCGAAGAAAGCAGAAGATAAAAAGACGGAAGGGAAGGAGTACGTAAAAATTGAAGTTTCCGACACCGGATGCGGAATAGCTCAAGAAGATTTAGACAAGGTGTTCGAAGCTTTTTTTACGACCAAGCAGGATAAAAAATCTGTTGGTTTGGGACTGTTTATAAGTTATCAGATTATTGATGAATATAAAGGGACTATTACGGTAAAAAGTGAAAAAGGGAAAGGGACAACATTCACGGTTCTTTTACCAATAGAGTCAAGAAAAGAGGATTAGGGGATCACCAATTATACAGGAGTCTTTCGACAACATTAAATTGTGGGTTGTACTGTTATTGAAGTGGTAGTTTTGAATAATTAGTGATGAAATGAAATTGAAGGAGAAAATAGTTATGGCGAAAATTTTGATTATTGACGACGAACTTATAATATGCAAATTATTGAATGACGTCCTGAAAGAGAAAGGATATGATGTTTTTTACACGCTTTCCGGGAATGAAGGCATAGGAATAGTAGGGCGGAAAAGTATCGATATAATAATAGTGGATTTAATGATGCCGGAAATAGCTGGTATTCAGGTATTAGAAGAGATTAAAAAATATTACCCTGATGCCGTTGTCATTGTTATCACAGGATTTCCTACCTTTGAATCTGTGCAGGCAGCCTTGAAATTAGGGGCGTATAATTACATTACAAAGCCATTTAATATCGATGAGATTTATTTTGTGGTGGAGAGGGCGGCGGCTTTCCGGAAATTGACACTGGTCAATAAAGATTTAATGAAAGAGTTAGAAGAGCATAATGTTGAATTGGAAAAAAAAGTGAGGGAGAGGACAGAGGAATTAAGCCTTCTTTACCGGATTGCCCAGGAGATATCGTCCAGTTTAAAATTAGAGGAAACGCTTAATGTCATTACGAACAAGGTTAGTGAACATTTGAATCTGGAGATATGCTCTATTCTTTTGCTTGATAAAAAGAATGAAACATTATCGATTGTGGCTGCCCGGGGACTGAGCGACGAAATTGTTCAACGGATACAGATTAAAAAGGGAGAGAGGATTTCCGGGTGGGTTGTCGAAAATAACGAAGCGATTTTTGTAAATGATATCGAATCTGATTCCCGTTTTAGCAGGAGTTACCACCAGGAAAAATATTACACACGTTCGTTTATCAGTGTGCCACTGGTTGTTAAAGGTAATGTTATCGGTGTTATCAATGCCAATAATAAAAAGACAAAACAGCCTCTGACAGAAAATGATTTTGGACTTATTAAAGGAATCGCTCAAGAAGCTGCCATTGCCATCGAAAACGCACGTTTATTTTCTTCTTTGGAAGAGACTTATGTCAGTACTGTTTTAGCTTTGACTTCAGCTATTGACGCGAAAGATCATTATACAAACAGGCATTCACAGCAAGTTACTAAATACGGAGTAGCTATTGCCCGGGAAATGGGGCTTTTAGATTTTGATGTGGAAAATATCAAAAAAGCCTGTCAGTTACATGACATCGGTAAAATAGGTGTGCATGATGATATTCTTACAAAACCAGGGAAACTAACGACGGAAGAATGGGCGGAGATACAATCACATGCTACCAAGAGCGCGGAGATATTGAAGCCATTGGATTTTTTACACGATGTGATGATTTTAGTAGAACAACATCATGAGAGTTTTGATGGCAGTGGTTACCCGTACAATTTAAAGGGGGAGAAGATACTTTTAGGCGCGCGAATAATGGCGGTAGCCGATAGTTTTGATGCCATGACCTCGCGGAGGCCGTACAGGGAGGCTTTATCGAAAAAAGTCGCGATCGAGGAACTTATAAAAAATAAAGGCAGCCAATTTGATCCTGAAGTCGTTGACGCATTTATGAGAGTTTTAGAAAAAGACCCCGGCATTATTGAAGAAAAAAAACTGGATGTATGATTCACATAAAACACTCAAATAAATATTAATACAATACCAAAAAATATTATTTGATAAATAATGCGCTTGTGTTACTTTATTCAAAAAGGTAGTACTGGAGAATGAAAAGATTTGGTGTTTCAATAGAAGATCATCTATTAGAGGAAGTTGATTCTCTTGTGAAAAAGAATCAACTTCCTAATCGATCCCAGGCCATAAGATTTTTGATTAGAAAGAATTTAGTTCGGGATAAATGGGAAGGGAACAAGGAAGTCAGCGGGTGTATTGTTTTAGTTTATGACCATCACAAAAGGGATCTTCTGAATAAGTCTGTTGACATACAACATAAATATCAAAATTTGGTTTTATCAACTCAGCATGTTCATTTAGATCACAATAATTGTTTGGAAACAATCACCTTAAAGGGAAAAGCAAAAGAACTTCGAGATCTTTCGGACAAATTAATTGCTTTGAAGGGAATGAAACATGGCGAATTAGTTATGAGTACAATCGGGTAAGCCGAATATTTTTTTAAATACGAGTAACACGAATCGCAAAAAGGTAGCAAATAACCAAAGTTAACACTTAAACTGAGGAGGAAGGAACATGCAATCAGCAAATGTGAAACGTGGAATTTTATCAAGTATTTTTATGTTTGGATTACTGGTTATGTCAGTGCCAGACAGCTTTGCTCATTTTGGAATGTTGATTCCATCGGAAGATATCGTCGAAAAACAGACGCAGGCCGATCTAAATATCAAAGCTATGTTCGCGCATCCTTTTGAAGGTGTATCTATGAATATGGAAAAACCAGTTCAGTTTGGAGTGATGCTTGATGGGAAAAAAGAGGATTTGATAGAAAGCTTAAAACCTTATGAAGTCAAGTTGTATGCCGACGAGGAATCTTTTAAAGGGTGGCAGGCAAATTACAAAATTAAGCGTCCCGGCGATTACCTGTTTTATGTTGAACCCGCCCCTTATTGGGAGCCAGCTGAAGATTGTTACATCGTGCATTATACAAAAGTCATCATTGATGCGTTTGGAAAAGAAGACGGTTGGGATGAAGAAATTGGTCTAAAGACAGAAATTGTTCCACTAACACGTCCATTTGGAATTTATGAGGGCAATGTTTTTCAGGGAATTGTTAAAGTGAACGGCAAACCCGCACCTTTTAGCGAAGTCGAAATTGAACATTATAATGAAAAAGGAATCTATAGCGCTCCAAAAGCATCTTTTGTCACACAGGTCGTTAAATGTGATGCGAACGGTGTTTTCACCTATGCCATTCCTAAAGCGGGCTGGTGGGGATTTGCCGCATTGAATGAGGACGATAAAACAATCAAATATGGGGATGAAGAGAAATCCATTGAAATCGGCGCGGTGTTATGGCTTAAAGCGTATGAAATCATAACAAACAACAAAAACAACTAAGACAAGTTTGGTGCCCGAAACGGCATTGAAGTGGGGATCTATGCATATATCTGAAGGCATCTTATCATTGCCTGTGATTACGACAGGTTATGCTCTCACCGCGGTTGGCGTTGGTATAAGTCTGAAGAGATTAAAAGATAAGGATATTGTGAAAACTGCTGTATTTTCCGCGATTTTTTTCATCGCTTCTCTTATCCATGTTCCTCTTGGACCGGGAAATGTCCATCTTATCCTTAATGGATTGGTTGGACTTTTATTGGGGCCCGCCTGCTTTTGTGCAATATTTGTAGCGTTATTGCTTCAAACGATTCTATTTCAATTTGGCGGGTTGACTGGCCTGGGAGTTAATACCTTCAATATGGCCATGCCGGCACTGCTATGCTTTTTTTTGTTTTATAAATTAATGGAAAGGAACAGCCTGCCGCTAACTCTTGTCGGATTTTTAACGGGTTTTATTTCCGTTTCTTTAAGTGCGTTTTTGTTAAGCGTATCGCTTATTCTAAGCGGAGAACATTTTGAAGCATCAGCAAAACTTATTTTTCTCGCGCATATTCCAGTCATGCTTATAGATGGAATCATAACGGCAATCGTTTTACAATTTATCAAAAAAGTTAAACCGGAAATTTTATGCGTTTAAAAACATCCATTCTGTTCTTGACGTTCATTGGCTATATTTTGACAGTGAATAATTATGTTTTTGCTCATAAAGTTAATTTGTTTTGCTACCTTGAAGGCAATGTTTTGAATGGAGAAGGATATTACAGTGGTGGTCGACCTTCCCGAAAAGCTGAAATAGAGGTTTATTCTTTAAGTAATAATTCTTTAATAATAAAAACTAAGACAGATGATGCAGGTAAATTTAAAGTTAGCTTAGATGTTGTCGATTCTTTTAAGGTAATCATGAATGCAGGGCAAGGCCACAAAGCCGAATTTATTATTGAACAAGAGAAGAACACATTAGCTGAAGATGTCGAACCGCCCACCGATAAGAGAATGCTTGAAATTGAGATTGACCGTTTAATTGAAAAAAAAACCAAACCGCTTGAACAAAGAATTAGGAATCTTGAAAAACAACAATCAGAGTCCGGGATAGTGTCTATCGTCGGTGGACTCGGTTTGATAACTGGTATTTTTATTTTTATCTATTTAATAAAGAAAAAACATGCATTTTGATGTTTTTGCGCAGGGAAAATCGGTTTTACATTCGCTTGACCCGAGAGTGAAAATTCTAACGTATATTCCGTTAGTTTTTGTCATCGCGCTTTTACAAAATATCCCGGCAGCAATATATTATTTAACCCTGGCAATAATTTTTATCATTGTTGCCAGTATTAACTTAAAAGAGTTATTAAATCGTATTGTTGCTTTAAACATATTTATTGCTCTGCTTTGGTTGACGCTTCCCTTTAATATTGAAGGAAAAACTCTCTTTGTAATTAAAACTTTTTCGTTTAGTCTTGACGGAGCTATTTATGCATTTATCATAACTTTAAAGGCAAATGCTATTTTATTGTTTACAATAGCACTTATAGGGACAACGGATGTTTTTTCTTTGGCTCACGCACTTTTTCATCTGAAATTTCCAAAAAAATTAGTATATTTATCAATGTTTTTGTATCGGTATATTAGTGTTCTTCATGAAGAATATGAAAGGTTAATGCATGCAGCTAAAGCAAGGTCATTTTATCCAAAAACAAATATCAGCACACTAAAAACTTATGCTTACATGGTGGGAATGCTTTTTATAAACAGTTACGAAAGATCTCAAAGAATTTATCAAGCATTAACATTAAGGGGTTTTCGTGGAGATTTTCCGATGTTAACCCATTTTCATTTTCACAGGATTGATATTCTTTATGCAATATTTATGTCACTGATTATTCTAACCAGGTTTGTTTTATGGAATTAATTAAATTAAAAAATATCTACTATGAATATCCGGGAGAGATTAAGGTCTTTGAGTTACTTAATTTTTCTTTAAAAAAAGGACAGCGAGCAGGTATTATTGGATCGAACGGGAGTGGCAAAACAACACTTTTTTCTCTTATTATGGGACTAGCCTATCCACAGAAAGGAGACGTTGTTCTTTTTGAAAAGCAGTGTTCCCAAGAAAAAGATTTTGTTTTAGCTAGAAAAAAAATTGGTTATCTCTTTCAAGACCCAGATGATCAAGTGTTTTGTCCGACGGTCGAAGAGGATATTGCTTTTGGCCCTTTAAACCTTGGAGTGAAACTTGATGATGTAAAAAAACTCACAGAAGAACTTGTGAAAGAATTAGGAATTGAATCTTTACTAAAACGAATAACGACAAAACTATCCTGGGGACAAAAACGGCTTGTTTCCTTAGCTGGTGTTCTTGCCATGAATCCAGACGTTTTAATTCTGGATGAACCGACAGCGAGCATTGACGACAACGTTATTAAGAAAATTACTGAATATTTTAAAAAAAATGATTATTCTTTATTAATCGCGTCTCATGATAAAAAATTTCTCAAGAATTTATGCACGGATAATTTCTATTTGAAAAATGGAAATTTATACCAAATCCATTAATAAATTGTTCTATCTTAATTCTGAAAAACAGAATTGGTTTTGGTCATTATTTAATAAAATTGGTATTAACACATATAAATAAGCAAATCTAATCAAGTTTGATAATAAAAAAAGGGGGAAGAAATGTTCAAATGTTTTTTAAAGACTTTTGTCTTGGCCGTATGTTTTTGTATGCTATGTTCTTTCAGTCCAAAAAACGTATGTGCTGAAGTAACAAATGAGATGTTGCTTGAGAAAATTGAACAAATGGATTCCAGGATAAACGAGCTGGAAGGTCGATTGGCAGTTTATGAAAATAAAGAGAAAGGGAATCAAACAAAATTAAGCCGGGTTGAAAAGAAGATTGACGGGCTTGATAGCAAAATTAAAGAAGAAAGATCATCCGGGATTGCTCCTTTAGTTAGAGGTGTTGAAATCGGAGCAAGCGCAACATATGTTTATCAATTTACTGATAAAGCCAATGGAGATGATTTATCAGAAAACAGCGAAGATGTTGGTGATGCGAGTTATTCAGTCGACATATCATTAACAAAAGAATTTAAAAACGGAACGGCATTTATCGCAACAGAGGCAGGCGAAGGTGCTGGTGTTGATGATGAACTATCTATTTTCAGTACCATAAATGCTGACGCAACTGGAGGGGATTCAAATATTGGTATTACAGAAGCATGGTATGAGCATCGGTTTGTACCTTTAACAGTTACAGTGGGAAAAGTTGCGGCTGATGTTTTTATGGATTCAAATGAATATGCCAATGATGAAACAACACAATTTTTAGGTTCGGAATTTAAACATTCTTCAACTATTGAATTCCCTGATAATTCTGTTGGGTTGATTATTGGCGTATCCCTTTCAGACACAGTTACAGCAGAAGCGATTCTGATAGATGGCAATGCTGACTGGGAAGATATGTTTGAAGATACATTTTATGGAGGACAATTTACAATTAGTCCTGAGATTGCAGGAAAAGCAGGCAACTATCGTGTGTTTGGATGGGGAAGTGGCCGGGATCATACGAAATGGAATGATTCAACCGCCGTTCAGGAAAATTCTTATGGGTTTGGTTTGAGTGCTGATCAGGAGCTTACAGACATTATTGGTGTGTTTGCCCGGTATGCATGGCAAAATCCTGAAGTTTATTTAAACAGCGAAAGCTATTCATTAGAGCATTCCTACAGTTTTGGTATGCAAATAGTCGGTGAACCATGGGGAAGAGATGAAGATGTCGTTGGAATTGCTTTTGGACAAATTTTTCCTTCTGATGATTATAAAGCTGCGGGAAGCAATCTAAAAGCTGATTCCGAAGGGCATATTGAATTTTATTATAGCTACAAAGTTAATAACCATTTAACAATCAGTCCTGATGTACAAATTGTCATGAATCCGTATGGCAGTGATGCAACAAATGGTGATGACACAATTGTTATTGGCGGAATAAGAGGTCAAGTCGATTTTTAATTAATATTTATAGCCCCTTGTTTAAAAGCCTACTCTGTTAAATAGGGGCGGGCCACCATATTTTTAAATAATAGGTGTTCAGAATGTAGGCAGAAAAAAGGTCAAGGAAACTGTGGGGAGAATTCTCGAAACGATTAAGAATAATCTCAAAGTCACCCGGAATGAATTAATAGATGTGACGAATTTAACTCGCAGAAGTGTTGAATTGAATCTCAAGAAATTAAAAAATGCTGGACTGATTCGTATTATTAAGGAATAATAATACCAATTTCATTAAATAATGACCAAAATCAATTCTGATGTTCTCGACGTTTTAGCGAGAACATCAGAATTGAAATAAAACAATTCATTAATGGATTTGGTATAAAAATAAAATAAATTATACAATAAAAAAATAGCTATGGGTAAGGAAATTGTCACATGCTTTCACCAATGTTTTCAATACTATTGATTCCATTTCTTGCAGCAATGTTTTTAGCAATAAATATGGGCGGCAGTGGAACAGCTCCATCATTTTCTGCCGCTTATGGATCAAATATTATTAGAAAAGATCTCATCCCAGGTCTTTTTGGGTTGTTTGTCTTTTTTGGCGCAATATTAGCTGGTAAAAAAGTCGTTCTAACTGTTGGAAAAGGCATTCTTCCCGGAGAGATGATAGGCCTAACGCTCACAACAATAATATTGTTATCCGTAGGGCTCTCGCTTTTGCTTGCAAATTTGTTAAAGATCCCTCAATCGACAAGTCAGGCAACAATTTCTGCGCTTATTGGTCCTGCTGTTTATTTTAATGTCCTAAAAACGCACAAACTGTTTTTTGAGATACTACCAACTTGGTTTATCTTACCAATAGTATCTTTTATCATCACTCTGTTTATTGGAAAATTTATTTACAATCCGATGAAACACAGAAAAATAATAAAATTCAAGGAAATTTCAACACATCCCATATTAAAAATAGCTGTCATATTAACATCGTGCTATGTAGCTTTTGCAATTGGCTCTAATAATGTTGCTAATGCTGCTGGGCCTATTGCATCAATGATCTCAAATGAGCTAAACATTATTGTTCAGGGAGATAAATTTGTACTTATAATGATTCTTTCCACACTAATTATTGCTCCGTGTTTTGCTATTGGTAGCTCACTTTTTGGCGGGAAATTAGTAGAAACAACGGGGAAGGAGATTATAAATATTGGACCTTTAGGCGCTTGTTTGATTGCAGGCGTCACGGCAACATTGCTTTTATTAGCATCAGTGACACGAGGAATCCCCACTTCATTAGTTCAAATGAATACAATGGCAATAATCGGTCTGGGGATTTCTAAAGTAGGGTGGAAAGAAATGTTTACACATACAACAGTAAAAAAATTGCTGATTATTTGGATCATAGCGCCAGTACTTGCTCTATTTTTATCATTCTCCTTAACAGTATTGGCAGATAAAGTAGGCTTATTATGAAAAATATTTTCTAAAGCGGAGCTTTTCAGCGAACAACGACTTCCTCCTCGTTACGATTCCAATTGCATTTTCCGGGTTAAGATCTTCTCAATTTTACATCCCGGCATATGAATATAACTGCTGATACCATTACTTTGCGTCGGTTACCTCCGGGCTGTTTAGTTTGCAACCAAACGTTATCAATTCTCGTTGGTAACTGATGCTTTTTTATTTCTTCTTTGATCTCAACGACTTACAACTTTTCTTTCAACCTAAACATGAAAAAAGCATATTTTTCTTGTATCAATTTGACAAGGGGAATTTCATATGCTATTTTTGAAATAGAATAAATGTAATATTTGCAAATAATATCGCAAATAGAATATAATTAAGGAGTACGGAATGAGAAAAATTCTAATAATTGATGATGATCAAAATTTAACAAAACTTATTCAGGCTCATCTAAATAAGTTAGGATATACGGTCTTACTTGCCCATACTTCAGAAGACGGCATAAAATTGGCCAAAAAGAATAAACCGGACTTGATTTTAATGGATGTCATGATGCCGGGAACCGATGGCGCCGAATCTGTAAAACTCTTAAAAGCAGATCCGATTGTAAGTGATATTCCCGTTATTTTTCTGACAGCTCTAATTTCCACAGATGGAGAGAATGAGCAACAAGAGAAGGTATTAGTAGATGATATATATTACGAAACAATAGGAAAACCTTTTGAGTTGAACGATTTAATAGAAAGAATCAATAATAAATTACCTGGATGAATCAGGAGAACATCAATGAATGACCCGGCGAAAAAAATATTGATCATAGATGATGATCACGCTATGAGTACGTCAATAAAAAATTTCTTAATGATTTATGGAAAATATATGATTCAAAATTTTCAGTCAGTACTTGGGCTGAAGATGTTATTAAAATTCACACCTGATCTTATTATTCTTGACGTGAAAATGCCGGATAAAGGTGGTTATGAGATCGGCATGAATATCAAAAACAACGCCGGGTTAAAACATATTAAAATCATTGAAGTCTCCAGAGTATCAGGAGGAATAGAAGCTGCTTGTATGGAGACGTTTGGAGCGGATTATTATTTCGAAAAACCTCTTGATACACATAGATTTAATAAATTTGTCAACAAATTAATAGGTCATTAGATATGAAAAAAGAATTTTTAACAACCGGGCAAGTAGCAAAATATTGCGAGGTGAATTATCGCACGGTTTGTAAATGGATTAACACAGGAAAAATTGAAGCGTTCGGAACCCCCGGTGGTCATAACAGGGTGAAAAAAAAAGTTTTTTTAAATTTTTGCAAAAAATACAACATACCTATTCCCAGAGAGTTATCAACATCTAGCACAAACAAAATCAAGAAAAAAATACTTATTGTTGATGATGATAAGCAGATGGTTAAATCGATGAAAGGCATGCTTCTATTAGAAAATAGATATGACGTTGAAGTTGCCTTTGATGGATTCAGCGCAGGCAAAAAATTCTCAGAATTTAAGCCCGATCTCGTTACGCTAGATATTAAAATGCCTAAAATGGATGGCTTTGAAGTATGCGAACAAATACGCAAAGATCCTAATAATGATGAAGTAAAAATTATGATTATATCGGGATATTTAAAAAAAGAAGACATAAAAAAAGCCCATTCTTTAGGAGCAGATGGGTGTATTTCAAAACTTATTAATATGAATAAATTAATAAAAACTATTCATGAACAAATAAATAATTAAACAAGAAGGAATTATTATGAAAACCCGACAAATTATTTCCAAAAAATCTATTTACTTGTATTTATTGTTTTTGATGTTGCCGACAATGTTCGTAGGAAATGTTTCCGCCCAAAATCTTGATGAAATAAAAGGGAAGGGTGTTCTTAGACATTTAGGAGTTAAGTATGCGAATTTTGTTACTGGAAGCGGTGATGGCTTAGACGTCGAGCTTATGCAGTTATTTGCTGAATATTTAGGAGTAGAATATGTATATGTTCAGACTTCATGGTCAGATGTGATCGGTGATTTAACAGGAAAAAGAGTTAAGGCAAAAGGAGATGATATTGAAATTATTGAAGATGTTCCTATCAAGGGCGATATCATCGCTAATGGATTAACAAAATTGAATTGGAGAGAGAAAGTAATTGATTATTCAGATCCGACTTTTCCTTCACAGGTATGGCTTATTGCAAAAGCAAATTCTTCTCTCAAACCGATAACTCCCACTGGAAATATTGATGAGGATATAAAAATGACAAAAGAGCAGCTTAAGGATCAATCTGTTCTTGCGGTAAGTAATACTTGCCTTGATCCGAAGTTATATCAATTAAGCAAAACAGGTGCTGATATTAGGCTTTTTACAGGAAATTTAAATCAAATAGCTCCTGCTGTTATCAAAGGGGACGCAAGTTCATCAATTCTGGATGTTCCAGATGCTTTAGTTGCTTTAGAAAAATGGGCTGGTGAAATAAAGGTAATAGGTCCGGTTTCTCATCAGCAGGTGATGGGTACTGCTTTTAGAAAAGACTCTCCAGAATTAAAAACAGAATTTAAAAAATTTTTTACTCAATGCAAAGATGATGGTACTTATTTAAGATTAATAAATAAATACTATCCAGCAGTCTTTGATTATTTTAGTGAATTTTTTAGTGATATTGTTAAGTAAGCATAAAAAATGATACGTAGTTGATTTTTATGTGGTATTAAATCATTTTGTTGGTTATTGCAAGTGTAGGTGGAAGTGAGAAAAAATATCTTAAAAAACATGTATGGAAGAAGTGCAAATGAGAAACAAAATAGTTCAAAATCATATTGAGGGAATAGTGTCAGTTGTCGTGTTGCTGATTGTCACCTGTTTTATTCTTTATTTAATTTGGGGCAATTACCTATCACAAAAGGATTTAAGTGAAAGTATTAAAAAATCATTTATCAATAGTGTCGAGGAGCAGGTTTTAAAAATCAGTCAGTGTTTTAGGCAAATGCAGGAGGGAGTGGAGCAATTATCGAAAAGCAGAGAATTGGAAATATATTACGAAAATAAAGCTTTGGGAATGTCTTT
This sequence comes from Candidatus Omnitrophota bacterium, assembly GCA_021108075.1. Taxonomy (GTDB): domain Bacteria; phylum Omnitrophota; class Gorgyraeia; order Zapsychrales; family Zapsychraceae; genus JAIORP01. Next base: position 26,345 of record JAIORP010000197.1, read on the forward strand.
AGAATACGGGTTAAAAGCAAGTATTTTAAATATTAAATCAAGATTTAATGCTGTAATGGAAAATCAAATTATTGGAACGAAGCATGTTTTTGAGAAACTGGCTTATGTTGAAAGAGAAGGCAATGTCTTGATTGATCCAGGAAAGATTGATAAAGAACTCGATTTATTTCAAATTGCGAGCAAGTCTTCTCAGGCAGGTGATTTCCTTGTTCTGAAAAATCAAAATAACTTTATTTATATAGTAACACCTTTTTATTTTAAAAATGAACATCGAGGACAGATTGTTGCGAAAATATCCACTGATGTTATTAAGCAAAATATTGATTCTAATGCGAATAAAGAAAATATACTCAAAAAACAATTATTTCTCGTTTATGAAGATAACATTTTAGATGCTGTCCTTGATTTGTCTGATGCACAAAAAAATCAAATTAATCACTTTTTAAGTAAAACAATGAATATCTCTACGAAGCATTTGATCGAAATAAAAACAAAAAACAAAAAATATAAGGACGTAACTGACGATGGAATGTTAGCATACAAAACTGCGATTGAGGACACCCCTTTTGAATTATTGGCTATAATATCTAAACATACGCTTTTGGGTAAGCATAATCCAGGCAACCTATTGTTTGTTCTTGGAACGATTACTTTCTTTCTTATTTTAATTGTTCTTTTTTCATTCAAAATGAGCCTGAAGAATGTTGCGTTGGCAATAAAAATAAAAGAAGAAAAAGAAAGAGTGAATTTGATAGAGCAAAAAGTTGGTGAACGCACCAAGGAACTAATAGGCTTAAATAATATGTTATTAGAAGAAATTGAAGATCGAAAGAAGGCAGAAAACAAATTGAAGCAAGCGCAGGCTCAACTAGTTCAATCTGAAAAACTCGCATCAATTGGTCAATTGGCAGCCGGAATTGCCCATGAGATTAACAATCCTATGGGATTTATCGGAAGCAATATTGAAATATTCAGACAATTTTTATCAAATAACAAAAAATTATTAGACCAGATGCAAAAGATCAAAAAAGCCATCAACGTGAAAGATATCGAGAAATCCCATAGACTCGTTAGTGAAATGAATGAGATTGAAAATCAAATAAATATAGATTATTTTAAGGAAGAGCTTCCGGAATTAATTAAAGATGTGCAAAAGGGTGTTGATAGGGTAAACAAAATAGTTTTAGATATGAAAATATTTTCCAGGGAAGACACGGGAGAGATTGATATCTTAAATGTTAATAATGTTTTAGATGATATAATCAGGATTACGTGGAATAAAATTAAATACAATTGCGTACTAAAAAAACATTACGGAGATATTCCTTGTATTAATGGAAATCAACAGAAACTGGGGCAGGTTTTCATGAATTTGATCATAAACGCTTCACAGGCTATCGAGAATAAGGGGCGGATTAACATAAAAACATACGCGCAAGATAACAATATCTGTATTGAAATAAGTGACAATGGAAAAGGCATTGAAGAAGGAAACCTTAAAAAAATTTTTGATGCCTTTTATACCACAAAACCTGTCGGCGAAGGAACAGGGTTAGGGTTAAGTATAAGTTATGAAATAATCAAAAAACACGGTGGGGATATAATTGTTGAATCCCAAGTCGATAAGGGGACAACATTTATTATTTCTTTGCCAAAAGAATACGGGATAAAATAAAAATGAAAAAATCAAGTAAGAAAAAGCAATTGAAAAATGCCCTGGTACTTATATTTGTTTCTTTAATTATAGGAGCGACTATTGGATGCCAGTCTAATTTAAAGGAAGATAAAGAAGAAAAAAAAGAACTCTTGATTTACTGCGGGATAACTATGATCCGCCCCATGAGTGCGATCGCAAAGATTATAGAGGAACAGGAAAACGTAAGAATCCATATAACCAAGGGGGGCTCAGGTAATTTGCTTAAATCAATAATAATTAATAAGGTGGGTGATCTTTATCTGCCCGGTTCTGATTCATACATTAAGACTTGCTTGAAGGAAGGTACTGTTCTAGATACTGTCCATGTAGGATATAATAAAGCAACGATTTTAGTCCAAAAAGGAAATCCAAAAGGAATAACATCTGATCTGGCAAATTTGACCAAAAAAGAATACTATGTTGTTATCGGAAATCCTGACAGCGGAAGTATAGGCAAACAAACAAAAAAGGTTCTTGAGGCACGCGGTATTTTTGATGAAGTCATTACAAATGCAAGGGAATTAACCACGGATTCTAAAAAGCTTGTGCAAGTATTAATAAATAAGGAAGCTGATATTGTGATCAATTGGTTTGCCACATCGACATGGGAAGAGAATGAGCCTTATGTGACAGCGATCCCTATTGATGGACAATATGCGACAAAGAAGAAATTGGTTATGGGCTTGCTTAAAACATCAAAGTATCCTGACATTGCAAGAAAATTCATGAAATATGCCGCATCTGAAAAAGGGCGAGAGCTGTTTAACAAATATGGTTTATTCGATATAAACTAAAATGGAAAAATTATGCATATTAAATTAATGTTAAAAGAGCCCATACAAAGAAAATTAATAATTTTGGCTATTTTGTTTGTCATTTTAGTTGTCATATTAACGGTCATACAGATATATTCTAATCATCTTAAAGTGAACTGGTCTCGGATTATTAAAAATGAAGAATCACATTTAAAATTAAGTAACATTTTGTATGACTATTTTCTTGACGCAGAAATGGAGTTTATAAGGTTAGATTCTGATAATGATATAAGAGATGTGGTTTCCTCACAGAATAAACTGAGTCATATTTCAAGTGAAATACAAAAAATTTTGACTGTTCTACAGAATGGAGGGCAATACAATCACACTATAGCTGTGAATTTTTATAATATAAATGAAATAAAGGAAAAAGTGTATTTTTCTCTTGATAAACAGGAGAGGTATAATATTGAAAAAATTGAATTAACTCCAAAATTAATGGGACTTATAGAATTGACAAAAGAAATGATTCAGGTAAAAAACAATACTTTGGATAAATTTAGCCCTGAGCATGAAATGCTCGTAGCAGAAAAAGATATATTGCTGAAAAAGATTTTAACATTATTGACCAGGTCTAAAGAAAATGCGAATAAAATAAAATATGATGTCGGAGAAAAATTTAATAGCTTGTCCGATAAAAAAGAAAGGCTTGAAAGGAGTCTTGGGGTCTTAAGGTATGTTTTTACAGGCATCTCATTTCTTATCTTTTTAATGGTTTTAACAAAAACGATTTTTTCAATACAAAATATTCTTAAAGACAGAGAAAAAGTTAACACAAAACTAAAAAAATCTTTTGAAACAACAAACTTAATTCTTGAAAAAATGCCTATAGGTTTGATTGTCGTCGGCAAGGACAAAAAAATACGAAAAATAAATGCGGGCGCAAAGGATTTAATCGGAGTGGCGTCCGATGAGGATATAAAAGGTAAACTATGCCACAATTTTATCTGCACGTCTGGGATAGGTGAATGTCCCATCCTGGATCTTGACCAAAAAATTAACACTGAAGAAAAAGAATTACTTACTGTTAAAGGTGAAAAAATTCCTGTTATCAAGAGCGTCATTCCTGTGGTGCTTGACGATGAAGATGTTTTGCTGGAAACTTTTATAGATATCAGAGAAAAGAAAAAGTCTGAAGAGATTGTTGCGAAATACCAGGAGCATCTGGAAGAAGAGATTGAGACGCGTACCGCTGATTTAAAAGCAACTCAGGCTCAATTGATACAGGCTGAAAAACTCGCCTCAATAGGCCAATTGGCAGCCGGCATTGCCCATGAGATCAATAATCCCATGGGATTTATCGGAAACAATATTGAAATATTCAAACAATTTTTATCGAACAACAAAAAATTATTGGACCAGATGCGAAAGATCAAAAAATCTATCAACGCGAAAGATATCGTGAAATCCAACAGGCTCGTCAGTGAAATGAATGAGATTGAGGACCAAATAAATCTAGGTTACTTTGAAGATGAACTTCCCAGTTTAATAACAGACGCCCAAAAAGGGGTTGAGAGGGTAAAAAAAATAGTTTTAGATATGCGGACATTTGCCAGAGAAGATAAGGGACAGATTGAGGATGTCGATATTAACAAGGTTTTAGACGATATCATCAGGATTGTTTGGACTGAGATCAAATACAATTGCGATCTCAAGAAAGATTATGGAGACATCCCGTTTATTAAAGGTAGCCCTCAAAAACTGGGACAAGTTTTTATCAATTTCTTTTTAAACGCTTCTCAAGCTATTGATAAAAAAGGGCAGATTAACATAAAAACATACGCGCAAGATAGCAATGTTTATATTGAAATATGCGATACCGGAAAAGGCATTGAAGAAAAAAATTTTCAGAAGATCTTCGATGCCTTTTATACTTCAAAACCTATCGGGGAAGGAACGGGCCTGGGATTAAGTATTAGCTCTGAAATTATCAAGAAACACGGTGGAAATATAAAAGTTGAATCTCAAGTCGGCAAGGGGACGACTTTTATTGTTTCTTTGCCAGTCAACACTGTCAAGGAGGATATATAGTGGAAGAAACAAATATTTTATTTCTCGACGATGAAGAAAGCATCTTGAGGTCTATCAAAGGTCTATTTATGGATTCTTCATTTCGAATCGTAACAACATCTGATCCTGATGAGGCCATGGAAATTATTGAAAAGGGAAATATCAAGGTGGTTTTTAGTGACCATCGCATGCCTAAGATTACCGGTGTTGAATTTTTAAAAAAAATTAAAAAAAAACATCCCAGTATTATCAGGATACTGTTTACAGGATATGCTGATATTCAGTCTATTGAAGATGCTATTAATTTGGCTCAAGTTTATCATTTTGTCAATAAACCTTGGGATACGAATGACTTAAAGGTTACGATATCGAATGCTATTGCTCACTACGATCTTATGGCAGAGAACAAAAAACTTGTTAAAAATTTAGAAGAAAAAAATGCGCATTTAAAAGTCCTGCTGGAAAAACAAAAAGAGTTTACATCAACTGTTTCGCATGAGCTTAGAACGCCGTTGGCTTCGATGAAAACTTCGATGGATATTCTTTTAAGCGGCACGCCAGGAAACCTGACTGAAGACCAGAAAGATATTGTTACCATGTCAAAAGAAAGTACAGACAGATTGAATCGTCTAATAAACGATATTTTGGATTACAGTAAGATGGGATCAGGCAAAACATCCCTTAATATAGAAACGGTTAACGTTAATACAGTCATCCAACAGGTTGTTAATGTTCAGAATTCAGTCGCTGAAGATAAGGGCTTAAGATTGAAGTGTGAATTAGACAGAAGATTACCCGATATATATGTCGATAAAGATAAAATCAATCAAGTGCTGACAAATTTAATTAATAATGCTATTAAGTTTACAGAAAAAGGGGAAGTCGTAATTATCAGTAGTGGCCATAAAGATAAAAATTTTATTGAGGTTTGCGTGAAAGATTCCGGACCGGGAATATCAGATGAAGACAAGAATAAACTTTTCGAGGTGTTTCAGCAATTAGGTGATTCAAGGAAACATATCGGTGGCACAGGATTAGGACTGGCTATTTGTAAAGAAATAGTAGACTTCCATGGTGGAAAAATATGGGTTGAATCAGAATTAGGAAAAGGAAGTGCGTTTAAGTTCTTATTACCGATAAAAGAAAGACGGGGGGGGAATGAATAAAAAAAAGACAATCCTAATAGTTGATGATGAAAAAAATTTAAGAAAATTGGTAGGATATCAATTTAAGGCAAAGGGGTATGAAGTTGTTGACGCGGTTGATGGACTTGATGGACTTGATAAATTACAGACGGCTAACCCGGATCTTATTATCCTTGATATGAATATGCCGAGAATGAACGGAATAGAATTTTATCAAAAAATATTAGATGACAATAAGAGACCAAAGCATCCTATTCTGGTCCTGACTGCCCGGGCGAATATGGAACAATTGTTTAGAGAACTGGATATTAATGGTTTTATGGCAAAGCCATTTGAGATTGATGAGCTTATCGAAGAGGCGCAAATTATAATACAAAAAAGTGATAGAGAATATGTTTCCCCAGGATTGAGGAAGCTCGGTGAAATAAAAGAAATTTTTATAATAGAAAATAACCAGGAAGATGTAAAAGAAATTGGCTCTACTTTTTTGGGTTCTGGATATAAGGTTAGTACCGCGAACAGTGGAACATCCGGTATTGAGAAAATTTCTGTTGATCTTCCGGCACTAGTGCTGGTTAACTTGAGTTTAGTGGATATTCCCGGGGATATGGTTGTTGAAAGATTAAAACGAATGTCTAAAACAAAAGATATTAATATTATTTTGTACGTAAAAAGAACAGAAAAGCATAATAAGGCTATTATGGAAAACATGGCAAAAAAAGCGAGCATCATTGACTTTATCGAATATTCAGATCCTGACGAGTTGCTCGAAGCTGTTTGTCGCGTGTATCAGAATAAAAAGAACTAAATGAAGTGTACGGATGAAGAAAAGCCTGCTTATCGATGATGATCCTGATATGGTGGGCATTGAAGAATTGTTTAGAAATAGACCATTATCAAGTTATTACAGTCATGGCTAACAAAAAAATGTGCCTGCCTCTTTGAGCAAGTGATTTCTTCATTATGAGTATGTGTAAATAAAATGATCCGGGAAGGGTGAAATGAAAAAAGCAATTATTATCGGCGCGACATCAGGAATTGGAAAAGAATTAGCCCGTGTGCTTTCTCAAAATGGTTATGTTGTTGGATCTGTCGGAAGGAGAATTCACCTGTTAAATAAATTTAAAATGGAATTTCCTGATGGTTTTATCAAATCTATCGATGTTTCAAAAACTTCAGAAGCCATAAACCAATTAAAAGAGCTTATTTCTGAAATGAATGGAGTGGATATTGTTGTAATCAGTTCAGGCGTAGGATTTATCAATCATGATTTACAATGGGATCAGGAAAAAGAAACAATTGATGTCAACATTTCTGGTTTTACGGCGATGGCAAATGTAGCTATGCATCATTTCTTATCAAAAGGTCATGGACATCTTGTCGGCATATCATCAATAGCAGCGATTAGAGGCGACGGAGACTCTCCCGCCTACAGCGCGTCCAAGTCTTTTATCTCAAATTATATGGAAGGGTTAAGAAAAAAAGTTTCAAAAACAGGAGCATCTATTATCATAACAAATATTCAGCCTGGTTTTGTCGACACCGCGATGGCAAAGGGGGAAGGACTTTTTTGGGTGGCATCCCCACAAAAAGCAGCGCAACAAATTTATAATGCAATCAAAAGTAAAAAGAAACACGCTTATATTACTAAACGATGGAAAATAATTGGATGGTTGATGAAATTTATGCCTGAGTTTATTTATAACAAATTATGAACCATATGTGTCAAAAAAAAATGAGCGCCCATGATAGACGTAACAGCGATTGATCATGTTTGCCTGTCCGTAAGTTCTCTCGCCCGTGCGCAGGAATACTACGAGCGGGTTTTCGGGGCATCCTGTAATCTTCGTGAAGGAGATCCGAGAACATTAGTGGTGGAAGCCGCGCGCGTTCATTTTTTCCTTTCAAAGTCGCCTGCGAGTTCAGAATTCCTCTCAAGTCAACATTTGTCTCTGCGTGTCAATTCATTGGACGATGTCATAGCCGCATTAAACGCATTGGGCATAACAAAATACAAAACCGGAGTTGTCAGTTTCTTCAAACATAACAACTACCGGTGGTGCGCATGGAAAGATCCTGATGGCATTCGTTTAGAGTGCGTTGAAATGCTAAAAGGATGCAACACATAACCAACAACTGGCGATGATGCCTGACAGCATGTTTCAGTTGGCCCCGGACACATTTTTTTCAAAATAAAGGGAAATAATATTATTAGCAGGAACGGGACGACAGGAACAGCATAATCTTGAAAGACGACATAGTTAAAGTGGCCATCTTTTGTGCATCAGGTTACTGCCCGTCGAATCTTCAAAGTACACTGAATCGCCTGATTCATCGGTGACCGCGACGAATGCTTCGCTTGTTTTTCCTGAAACATAAAAGGATTCTTACTGTTTGCGGATAGGATCCTTTACGCCGAACCCTCAATCAATCCTCTGTTGACGCATTCCTGATCTTTTGCTCAATTTTGATACTTTACGGTTAAGTTGACTTATGATATGTATTTTTGTATAATTTTAATTTATTACCAATATTTATATACTGAGTTCAATTACATGAAAAAAACAAAAGTAATACCAAATCCATTAATAAAGGGTTCTATCTTAATTCTGATATTCTCGCTAAATCGTCGAGAAAAGCAGAATGGGGTTTGGTCATTATTTAATGGAATTGGTATAATCATACGTGTAATGATCCTGGCCGTTATTTTTTCTGGTTATACGAGCCATGCCGGATCAGCAGAAGAACCAAAGAAAAATGCTTCATTTTACAAAAGTTTTTCCTATTTTACCGGTTTCGCCAAAGGGGAATTGAATATAGAAGAGGATTATAAGATTATTCCTTCAATTTTTCGTTTTGCCTTTGATATGGATAAAATGGGAATCGGCGCCGCAGATATTACTGAGTCAATTGCAACCAAGTTTTTTAGTAATCCCGGTCTGGAAGTGAAAGGGGAAACAGAATTTTTAATAGAAACGTTTATTAATGGTATTATCAGCCCGGATAGCAATATTGAAGTTGGGTTTGAGCTACTGGTAAAGTATGCCTATCCTGTCACAGAACGGATCAATCCATATTTCTTTTCAGGTGGTGGTGTCATTTTCATGACCCAGCATACGGATGAGCAATCAACACAATATAATTTTATTCCTCAAATGGGGGCAGGAATTTCTTACGACTTAAGAGAAGACCTTTCTTTAGATCTGGAATACAGATATAGACATTTATCCAACGCGAACAGAAAATTACCGAATGAGGGTATCAATGTAAATATGTTCCTTATTGGAACAACGTGGAAATATTGATCAATAAACAGGGAATGACTGAATATCAAGGAAAAAAATGACTAAGAAGAGGATCGCTTTAGTTGTGGGTGGTAGTCGAGGGATCGGTAAAGCTATCGCGCGCGAATTAGCAGGCTGTGGTTTCGATATTTGGCTCACGTACAAAAGCAATCAAGAAGCAGCACAATCTGTCCGGAAAGATATTGAGGCATTAAAACAACAATGTGAATTATTCTCTTTTGATGTATCCAGTCATGCAGAAACCAAAAATGCGTTAGCGGATAAATGTGATGAAACCGCGCCGTATGCTGTTGTATTCAATGCAGGGATCACACGTGATAATCTCTTGATGTGGACAACCAAGGAAGAATGGAATGATGTGATCGCAACGAATTTGAATGGATTTTATAATGTGATGCATGTCGTTCTTTTCTCCATGCTCAAAGAAAAACAAGGAAGAATTATCGCGATCTCGTCCACAGCGGGAGAGGTCGGACAGGCAGGGCAGGTCAATTATTCCGCCTCAAAAGCCGGTTTGATCGGAGCGTGTAAAGCACTGGCAAGAGAAGTGGGGAAAAAGAATATATATGTGAATGTTGTTTCACCAGGCTTTATTGAAACAGACATGACAAAAAAAATCCCACATGATAAAATTTTGCCTTTGATTCCTTTAGCCAGAGTTGGATCAGCTGAAGACGTGGCCTCAATTGTCGGATATTTATGCAGCGAAAAAAATATGTACATTCATGGGCAAGTGATCGGAGTCAATGGCGGGCTTGCTACTTAGTGCAATAATACCAATTCCAGTGACTCTCCTCGCAGCAGAGCTACGAGGAATTCACTCCATTAAATAATGACCAAAACCAATTCTGCTTTTCAGAATTAAGATAGAGCAATTTATTAATGGATTTGGTATAACAAATTAATTTTTGCACTAAAGGGGGCGTGGAGGAGATTGTCTCCCACGCTTTTGTGGTGCTCCGTTCCGCCTCCGGCGGGACGCCGAAGGCGGATGAGTCCCCCTAGCGGAAGTGGCTCGCTTATGAAAAAATAAATTTGGCGAGACACCAGGATGATAAAACATGAAGCATTATGACAGCATAGTTGTGGGAAGCGGGATAAGCGGCTTAACGATCGCGCGTCTTTTGGCAATGAATGGACAAAAAGTTCTGATCATTGAGAAGGGGGGAAATATTGGTGGAAGCATGGCGCGATTTTACAAAAATGGCGTTCCCTTCGACACAGGGTTTCATTTCACAGGCGCCTTCCTCAAAAACGGAATTCTGAACGACATGCTCATTGTCCTGGGGATACAGGATACGATCAAACCCATCGTTCTTCCTGATGAAAACGGACAAATCTATGTCTTTGAGAATGACAACAAAAAATATTTCTTGCCCAATGGTGTTGCTAATTTTGTCAAAGAACTGAAAAAGTATTTCCCTGAAGAGACCCGGGGTATTGACGATTTCTTTAGTCTCGCTAAAAAGATCTATAACGAAACAAGTTCTTTAGATCTCTCGAGAATTACGGAAGCGCCTCGCGTCTTAGATGAGGATGACATCAGCTTGCAGGAAATTTTAGACAAGACCATGAAAGACGGCCATTTAAAAGGCATACTATCAACGTTCAGTATGTGTTATGGCGTAAAGCCTTCCGAAGTGTCTGTCGCAAACCATTTCCGCGTTGCCTATGGAATGTATGACAGTGTGGTCCGAATTAAAAATGGTGGAAAGGCGTTCATCGATGCATTTAATGAAGACTTTATTAAACTGGGTATTGAGGTTAAAACCAACTGCACCATTGATAAATTTCTGGATATTGAGAAAAATATTATTAAAAAATTTATTTTAAGTGATGGGGAGACATTATCCTGCGACCAGTGTATTTTCACTATTCATCCCAAAGCGGTTGTTGAGAGTCTTCCCGAAGGACATTTAAGTAAAGCATTTCTAAGCCGTATCAATGATTTTGAGCCGGCCGCCGGATTCTTTACTGTTTATGGAACAATTGAATCCGATGATCCTGATTTTGTGCCGAGTATTGTGTCAATTCTCCCGTCTCAGGACATTAATGTTTTGTTGGAGCCAACGAACAATGGATGTTCCGCGCTCGTTTTAATGACCAGTTATGAGAAAGTTCAGGGGAAAATCGTAAAAGTTTTAACAGCGATGGAACCATCTTTCACAGAACAAGTTGCTGAATGGATAGACTCAAAAGTCGGCAGACGTCCTGGATCCTACTATGCGTACAAAGAGAATAAGATTGAACAGATTAAGCAAAGGATATACCGATACAATCCAGCATACAAAGATTCATATAAAATAATGGGAGCGGCCTCCATTCTAACATATCGAGATTACTTGAATTCCTTCGAGTGCACAGCCTATGGCATCAAACAGAAAATGGGGCAATTTAATTTATTCGGAAAACTTCCCTTGAAAAATATTTACGCGTGTGGTCAAAGTTCCGTTCTTCCAGGTGTCGTGGGGGCGATGATGTCATCGTTTATTATCGCGCGCAGCATTGTTGGGCGAGATGAATACGATGCATTTATAAAAACAAGGTTAAACAAATGAAAAGAGTTGTCATAACGGGTATAGGCGCGGTTACGCCCTTGGGCGCTAATGTTGATGAAACCATCGCTGCAATTGAAGCGAATAAAAGTGCTGTTGTTAAAATGGAAATCTGGAAAGAATATGACGGGTTAAATAACCTCGTCGCTGCCCCTGCCGAACTGAAAAACGAAAAAGAAATCCCACGAAAAAAAAGACGATCTATGGGACGAATGGGTATCTTTTCTGTGCAGGCAGCCCGGGAAGCTGTTGCTGATGCAGGATTAGACAGAGAAAAGGTCGGATCTGCGTGCACAGGATGTATTATTGGGTCAACAATGGGTGGTGCCGAAGCAATGAATGACACATTTGAGCTGATGCTTCCTAAAAAGGATCTTTCTGAACTGTCTTCCATGAATTTCTTTAAATGTGTTTCTCATACCGCGGCCATGAATGTTTCTCAGTATTTTGGGATCAAAGGGTGTGTGATGGCAACATCCGCCGCATGTGCTTCTTCTTTGCAGGCTATTGGCGCGGCTTATTGGCTTATTCAAATGGGCAAACAAGACATCATGCTTTGCGGTGGGGCAGAAGAATTACACGCGATTGTGGCCGGTTCCTTTGATATTCTTTTTGCCACATCGACACATTTTAATGATCGTCCAGAATTAACCCCACGGCCTTTTGATAAAGATCGCGATGGGTTGGTTTGTGGGGAAGGGAGTGGAATTCTTATTCTTGAGGAATATGAGCATGCGAGAAATAGAAACGCTAAAATTTATGCTGAAATAGTTGGTTATCATACATGTGGGAGTGGGGAGCATGTAAGCCAATCCAATAAACAGGCAATGGTTGAATGCATAGATAATACTCTTCGCTCAGCAAATATAAGGCCGGAAGATATTGACTATATCAATGCACACGCAACAGCTACATTACACGGAGATAAGGCGGAGAGCGAAGCTCTTAAGGAAATTTTCTCAGATAAAGTACCTGTCAGCAGTATGAAAGGATATATTGGACACACGTTAGGAGCTTCAGGGGCGATTGAACTGATTGCGACATTAAAGGGATCAGAACGCGGCATAATTTATCCAACGAAGAATTTAGAAAATCCCGCGGACGACTGTAAAGGAATCCAACATGTTATGCAAAAACAAAAAAAAGAGTTAAAATATATTTTAAAAAACTGTTTTGCCTTTGGCGGCATTAACGCATCGCTTATTGCAACACGTTTTTCTTAATGAGGGGATAGAGCTAATGGATAGAAAAAAGATTGAAGAAATGGTGGATGAAGTTTTTGAAGAGTCTTTCGAAATAGAAAAAGAACAGCTCTCGCAGGAGAAAGGCATATTCCAGGATCTGGGGCTCGACAGCCTTGATATTGTTGATCTTATCGTCGCTTTACAAAAAAAATTCGGTGTAAAAATCAGGGATGATAACCGGGTACGAGAGATTAGAACACTGGGGGATATTTATAGCTTCATAGAATCACTTTATAAAGAAGGAAGTTTTACAATTGATAAAAATTAAGTTGCTGCTCCTTAACGTAATTTTTTATACTTTATTCTTTATCTTCTCAACCATATATATTCCTTTGATGATCGTTATTTTAGTTTTATTCGCTCTTGTGATACCAGAACGCATCGTTTTGAGAAGAATCCGCAGGGCAATCAGTTTTTATGGGAAAATAATCATCCATATATTTACTTTTCCTTTTATTCGCGTGAAATATGAAGATCGATCAAGTGGAGATGAAAAGGGGCCATTTATTATTGTTTGCAATCACAGATCAGCATCAGATGCATTTCTAATGGCGTGCTTACCTTATGAATGCGTTCAGGTCGTAAACATTTGGCCCTTTAAACTTCCGCTGTTAGGGTGGTGCGCTAAGATGGCAGGCTATTTGAGTGTGAACGAGATGTCTGGCGAAGACTTCAGAAAAAAAACAGGCAAATTGCTTGAGGAGGGAGTCAATATCATTTCTTTTCCAGAAGGCACACGTTCAAACAGCAGACAAATGAAACAATTTTATAGTTCGATATTTAGAGTTGCCATTAAGAACAAGTGTGCCATAGTGCCTCTGTGCATATCTGGAAACGAACAAATACCAGCCAGAGGCTCAGGAATTTTACAACCCGGAATTATAAAACTACGACGGCTTGCCGCCTTAAATTGGGAGAATTACAAAAATTGTTCCCCGTTTATTTTAAAAAATAAAGTTAAAGACATTCTTAAAACTGAATTAGAACAGATGGATGAAGAAATATGAACAATTTTTCAAAATTCAAAGACCTGGCCTTTGAACCTCCTGGCGTTATCGAAGAGACCCAAACAAAATTGATACAAAAACATCTTCTTTATAGTTTAAATAATTCCCCATTTTATAAAAAATCTTTAGGCAATATTATACGCGACGTTTCGCGAATAAGCCTTTCTAATTTTAAAGATGTTCCACTGACAAAAAAAACATCAATTGAAGCTGATAACGGCGGGTTTTGTGCGGTTGAAGCGGCCCGGATTGTGGATATCGTGCTTTCCTCAGGCACAACAGGACAACCCATAAAAATTTTTTATACAGAACATGACTTGAAACGTCTTGCCTACAATGAAGAGAAATCATTTAGAGGGTGTGGTCTGACAAAAAACGATGTGGTCCTTCTGACATGCACCATGGATAGATGTTTTATCGCAGGATTGGCTTACTTCCTGGGGGTAAGGCGTTTGGGAGCGTCGGCTATTCGCAATGGTCACGGGAGTTTAGACAGCCATTCGGAGATAATTGACATGATGAAACCTACCGTAATCGTGGGGGTCCCATCATTTTTGAAAAAATTGGGTACGTATATGCAAACGGCAAAAAAAAATCCTTCCGGATCTTCAGTTTCAAAACTTATTTGCATTGGAGAACCTTTGCGCAATGAAAAAAATATGTTATTAGATATCGGCATCGAATTGGAAGCGACCTGGAATGCGAAAGCATATTCAACGTACGCTTCGTCAGAAACAATTACAACATTCTGTGAATGTCTCGAACAATGTGGCGGGCATTTACATCCTGACCTGGCAATCGTTGAGGTCATTGATGAAGAAGAAAATGTCCTCGGGGATAGAGACATCGGGCAAGTTGTTGTGACGCCTCTGGACATAGAAGGGATGCCTTTGATTCGTTACAAAACAGGCGATATCAGTTTTTTAATGAATGAACCTTGCCGGTGCGGGAGAAATTCAAAGCGTTTGGGGCCGATTCTGGGACGAAAAAAGCAGATGATGAAGGTTAAAGGCACAAAGTTGTATCCACAGGCTGTCTACGCGGCATTGGATAGCTTAAAAGCCGTTCAAGAGTATTACATTGAAGTGACCAGTGGTACCGAGCTCTCTGACAACTTAGTGGTGCATGTAGCGGTCAATGATCTTTCTTGTGATTTAGAGTTGTTACAGGACCGGCTGCAAACGCATTTGCGTGTTAAACCAAACGTGATTTTAGAACGGGAAGATGTCATAAGAAAAATTGTTTATACCCAAGAAAACAGAAAACCAATTCGTTTTTTTGACAGGAGAAAATAATGTCTGATTGTCAAACACGTATGTTTAACGTCGAGTTCACGGATCAAGAAATCCGTGAGGCCAGCGACCGGGGCCGGTTGTTGTCAATGGAAATTGAGTTTAGCACAAAATGTAATTTTAAATGCCCATATTGTTACGCAGTCGATGACTCGTTCATTGATAAGGAACTTGACAAAAAACAGATTGAAAATGTTATTCTACAGGCAAAAAATATGGGAGCCAGGAAGATCATCATTCTAGGGGGAGAACCATTGGTCTATTCTCACATCTTAGAAGTCTTGGCTTTTATTAGAGATCAAGGGTTGGAAGTGGAAATGTTCACGAATGGTTCAATGATCAATGAGGTTGTCGCTAATGCATTATTTGATCTTGGCATCAATGTGGTCTTGAAAATGAATTCATTCACTAAAGACACACAGGATATGCTGACAGGCGTCCAGGGATCGCATATTATGATCAGGGAAGCGATCAATAATATTTTAAAAGCGGGTTATCCATCCCAAAAGAAATATGTGGCCGTCAGCACGATCATATGTCGACAAAATATTCATGAGTTGGTCGATCTGTGGATATGGCTAAGAGAGAGGAATATTATTCCATATTTTGAGATGATCACTCCCCAGGGTGAATTCAATAATCACAAATGGCTGGAAGTAGATTCTCTTGAATTGGAAAAATTGTTTAAAGAAATTGCTAAGGTTGATAAAGAAAACTACGGAAATGATTGGAACATTCAGCCTCCTCTTGTCGGGAACAAATGCTTCAGGCATCACTATTCTTGTTTTGTGAATGTAAAAGGAGATGTCCTGCCATGTGTGGGGGTTACAATCCCCATGGGTAATATTAAAAATAGAAGTTTAAAAAATATCCTGGAGACAAGTGAAGTCATCGAAGACCTTAAAGCATACAAAAAACTTATTAAAGGACCCTGCCGTGAATGTGAGCAGTTGGACAATTGTTATGGATGTCGAGGAGCAGCATATCAATTGACAGGGGATTATCTGGCGTCAGACCCTTTATGCTGGAAGAACTACGACAAAAAAGAACAGATTCTCAAACTTCCGATCAGTGTCGATGATATCATTCCTCAAAAAGCTCCGATGAAGGTTATTGATCAATTGGTTGCGGTGTATGACCGCAGGGCGGAAGCTTCCGTCTGCGTTTCTAAAGACATGCTGTTTGTTGAAAAATCGGGAGAATTGAATAGTGCCGTTTATTTGGAAATGATGGCGCAAACGATTGCCGCGTACAATTGTTTTAAGAAGATGGGAGATCCGGACTACAAGATGGAAGGGTTTTTGATAGGGGCGAAAAAGCTCGAAATACTCGGGAAAGCCAGTATCGGTGATAATTTAATGATTACAATTGAGAAAAAAGCAAGATTAGGTAATTTCGCAATTATTGATGGAAAAGTTATCAATCGGGATAAACTCCTGGCCAGAGGTGAAGTGAAAGTGTGGCATAGTGAGAGTCCGAAGGAAGGAAGGTTAACATTAGTCCAATGAAAAAAGACAGAATTATTTTTTTAATTGTTTTTTTATTTCTTGCTGCCTTCAGGGTTGCATCAGGGTATTGCCAAAAGACGGATGTCGACTTGATCAAGAACCTTAAGCTTATTGAAAGCAAGATGTCAAACATCAACACATTGACAACAAAATTTGTGCAAATAAAAGATCTTTCTCTATTCAAGCAAAAACTTGAGATCAAAGGGTCGTTGTATTTAAAAAAACCGTCATCATTCGCGTGGCATATTGATGTCCCTCTGAAGCAGAGGATCATCCTGGAAAAAAATATCGTCAAACAATGGGATGAAGACACAAATCAAGTCCAGAAAATTAATTTAGATAAAAACCCGTCCTTTAGTATCATGACCGATCAAATGAAACGCTGGGTTTCTGGTTCCTATTTGTCTCTTGTTGATGAATACGAGATCGAAATAGTACAATCTTCACCGATAAGACTGAAATTCACTCCATTAGAGAATTCAATGGCTTTTAAAATGATAAAAAGCATCGTGATTCTCTTTCAGGAAGATGAGACATATATTGAATCTATTGTTATCTCAGAAACAAACGGTGACTCAACAAAATTTCAATTCTTAGAAACGTCCCTTAACGTGGCATTGGATCCTCAAGCGTGGAAGATAAAACCAAGTGATTGATCGTTTGTTCAGTAAAATATATTTAGCTTTAAGAAAAAGACAGAGGCTGACAATTCTTTTTGTTGCCTTTATATTTATTTTTTCATTTTTTCGCTTGTTCGCTGTCCCATTTAACAACAATGTTGAACTCATGCTCCCCGATGATGCGGAGTTTACCCGATCTTTGAAATTTTTAAGAGAATCCAATTTTTCAGACAAGGTTGTTTTGTCTCTAAGTCTAAAGGACGCGGATCATTCAGTTTCTGATCTTTTAAAGGTTGCGGATCAATTCAAAAAAAATTTAAAACCACCTCTGGTTGAAAAAATTGAATCAGGAATATTGGAAAAAGAAATTCTGGATGATATCAACCAATTCCTGGTCTACGTTCCGCAAATTGTTGCTAAAGGGGATCTTTCCGCTATTGAAAGCCGGGTTACACCCGAGCATGTAAATGAGAAGCTGAAGCAGGGATATAAAAATATGCTTTCAATGAACAGCATGTTCCTCAAGTCCTTCATAGAAAATGATCCCCTGGGCGTGAAAATTCAATACTTCCAAAAAATGAAAGAGCTGGGAGAGTCGATCGGTTATAAGGCCAAGTTCAAGGATGGTCATTTTATCAGCCTTGATGACAGGCACATTATGTTGATATTGACGACACCGATTCTGATAACAGACAGCGCGGGGGCAAGAAAACTCATTAATTATATCCATGCCCAAATTGACATGTTACCGGAATATATCAATGTCGATATTATTAGCGGACATTTACATACATTAAGCAATGAAGACATTATAAAGAAAGATATAGCAAAAACGGTTTTTGCCGCATCGTTAATGCTTCTCGTCCTTCTGGTTATTGTATTCAGAAGCGCGCGGGCGTTACTGGTGTTTATTATTCCTGCTGTCGCGATTCTTATCTCTATGAACTTAACGTCGATGATGATCGGCGCACTTTCGTCTTTCATTGTCGGTTTAGCGGCTGTCATCGCGGGGATTACGGTTGATTATGGCATTCATATCTATCTGGCGATGCACGCAGGTGGCTTGCGCAAAGTTAATAAGATCTCCCGACCTGTTATGGTTGGTGTCTTTACGACAATGGGAGTCTTTGCGTCATTCTTCTTTTCCAGTATTTATGGCTACCAACAGTTCGCGCTTCTGACAAATTTGAGCATTGTGATCAGTATCTTCTTTTATTTGTTCATTCTGCCGGGACTATTTTATAAAAAGAACGAAAATATTCCCCTTATAAAAATCAATTTTCGTAAAGAAAATCCGATATTTCATGATAGTGTCATTGTCTTTTTGTGGTTGATCGTACTGGGCTGTTTTATGTTCTTTTCACAACATTCAACATTCAGCAATGATGTGAGAGTCTATGATGGAAGTTCCGAAGAAATTTTTAAGGCGGAAGATCGTTTTCACCAGACATGGGGAGGGGGGGACGAATTCGCGATGATGGTCGCGCAGGCTGACACATTGCAAGATGTTCTTAAATTGAATGAAGAGCTCAATACGCGATTAAAAAGAAGTTTTGAAAATGCAAAAGTCGCGAACATCGCTGAGGTGTATCCTTCGAAAAAAACAAGAGAAAAAAATTTATTGAGGTGGAATTCACTCTGGAAAAACAAACTCGAAGGAAAAACAAAAAAACTTCTAAAAGAGCAGGGCATGAAATTTGGATATTCAAAAAACGCATTTAAGCCATTCTTCGATGAGCTTTATAATAGCAGTGTGGCAGATGATGAAACAAAGGAACCAAAATTATTGGATAAAGTCAAAAACCGGTTCTTACAAAAAACAAAGAATGGATTTTATGCGATATCTTATTTTTCTGATAAAGAAGCCTTAATCGATAAGGCTCAAAAAATAAGCAAGAAAATGGCCGGCACGTTCATTATTTCAAGAAAAAATATGACGAAATCGATCTCTGAATCCGTTTATCAAGAAGTGAAGAAGCTTTCCTGGATAGCCGGGTCTTTGATCGTCATATTAACGATCTTATTGCTGAAAAACATTCGATTGACTTTGCTGGCGTTGATTCCGGTTGTGACAAGTGTTTTTATGATCCTTGGAGGGTTTTCCCTGTTGGGCTATGCCCTCAACGCGCCTTCTATGGTCGCGATTCTTGTTGTTGTTGGACTCTGTATTGATTATGGAGTTTTCATGGTTTATGACTGCAAGTTTAAACTCGAAGCAGGCACATTGTTGGCGGTGACGTTGTCCGCGATGACAACCATTGTCGGAGGAAGCGTCCTTTTACTGGCCACGCATCCGGTCCTGTTTTATGTGGGCGTGACGATGGCAATCGGCATATTCTCTGGATATTTGGTCGCAGCTTTTGTCATCCCGGCATGCTATCGATTATGGATTTCTCCGAGGGGGTAACAGTGCGAAAACAATTCTGGATTTTCTTATTATGTCTGTGCTTGATCGGCGGATGTGGTTTTGTGCCCTTTAAAGGAACAGCATACGTGTTGCTTGTCGACAGCACGCCCGATGAGATATTACAAAAGCATAGCGCGTTGACGCCGGATAGCTTTAAGGTTATCAATACGGTTATATTTCAGTTCAGGACAAAAAAATTTTTATCTCTTGGATATCTTTCGGTTGACACGAGTGAGAAGTCCTTTGAATTGGCCGGCATGAATTCAGTTGGGATAAAGCTCATTGAAATTGCGGCTAAAAACAAAGAGATCCTTGTCAATAATGTGATTGATGAAATTTCAAAGAGAGGTGATGTCGCGAAGGTTCTGGTTAGCGATATCGATCGCATTTATTTTCACTCGATACCAGCCAATAATGCACGGACGCGTTTGAAAAAAAAAGAAGTTGTGTTTATACAAGACGACATCACGGGAAGGACGGAATATACTTTTGCCGGCAAAGGCAATCATTTGGTCGAGAAAACGCGTTACGATGGAAAGATGAAAACCTGGTCTGTTCAATATTATGAATACATGGACAAGGACGGCAAGGTCTATCCCAAAGGGATCATTTATAAAAACCACAAATATAAGTATAAGTTAATCATTACGATAAAAGAGATCATATGAAAACGTATTTAATTGACGATATCAACAGGTGTTTAAAGGATATGGATATCATTGATATTCGTATGCTAAGAGCAAAATTTGTCTTCGACGAAAATTTTGTAGGATTTAAAGGTCATTTCGAAAACAATCCCGTTCTGCCGGGTGTTTGCAAAATCCTTGCCAGCATTGAAGCTATCAAGAGGTGGAAAAAAAAAGAGGACCTTAATCTCATAGAGATCAAATCTGCGAAATTCTTTATGCCGGTCACATGTAATGAGGAATTGATATTTAATTGTTTGGATAATGAAGCTCCGGTCGGTTATTCCATCAACGTTAAAATTGCAAGGGGAGAAGAAAAAGTATCGGAATTGAAATTGAAATTATCATAAAAGAGGTTAGAAAATGAGAAGAAAATCAGGAAAATATTTTGACAGAATTCCCGCGGACCCGGATCCGTTGACTGTGCGCGTTAAGAAAAGAGTTAGTTTCAGCGATGTGGATATCATGGGAATTGTCTGGCATGGCAGATATACAAAATACTTTGAAGAAGGGTTTGCCGCGATCGGCCGAGAATTTAGTCTCTCATATAAAGAATTTTATGAATCTGGTTTGCGTGCCCCAATCGTGCAAATGCATGTTGATTATCATTCGCCCTTGATCCTTGATGAAATTTGCACAATTGAGGCGAGGATGATTTGGAACGACGGCGCGAGGATTAATATTGAATATACGATCATTAAAGAAGACGGGCAGGTTGCGGCAACCGGATACACGATACAAATGTTCATTGACGCGGAATCTCAGGAACATTTCATCGTGACACCGCCTTTGTTGGAGAATTGTCGTAATAAATGGATTAACGGTGAATACGCGTGTTGAAAACAGATCCCGTCATCGTTGATTACAATGCCATGACTCCATATGGCGAAGGCATCGATGTTTGCTGGCGGGGTTTAATGAATAACCGGACTTCAATCACGGACATTGAACGTTTTGACGCCGGCCATTTCATCTCCAATAAAGCCGCTACGATCAAGACCGTAACTTTTGGGAATGAAAAATCACTTGTGTGGCAGATGCTCGAAAGGCTTAAAAAAAATATTAACAATGAAATCCCACAAGACGCCGACTTGCTGCTGGCTTCTTTAAATGGTGAGATTGAGTTTATTGAGAGAGAACTATTAACGGACAATGACTGTTCTCAAGAAAGCCGTCTGGATCTTTTATTAGCAAAGACACAGGATCTTTTCAGACTTAAAGGAACGGGAATGGTCATTTCAGCGGCATGCGCATCATCAAGTATCGCTATTGCTAAAGCCGCGTCGATGATAACTTCCGGTCAAAGTAGTTGTGTCTTGGTTTTAGCTTGTGATTGCGTCAGTGAATTCATCATATCCGGGTTTTCCGCTCTGATGGCTTTAGATAAACATTGCGCGCGCCCTTTTGACATAAAAAGAGCGGGGCTGAATATCGGCGAAGCAGCCGGTTATCTTCTTATGATGAGTCAGGAAAGAGCTGAAAAAGAAGGCAGAAAAACCGCAGGTAAAGTAAGGGGTTGGGGCATGTCCTGTGACGCAAATCATATGACGGGTCCATCGACAGACGGCGAAGGTTTGTTTCTTGCGATTAAGCAAGCATTGGATCGGGGAGGAGTTCCGTCGGAGAAAATACGTAGTATCTGTGCTCATGGGACAGGAACAGTTTACAATGATGCCATGGAAATTACAGCATATAAACGTATATTTTCAGAAAGAGTTTGCCCAACCTACTCCATCAAAGGTGGCATTGGACATACAATGGGAGCGGCAGGTCTCATGGATATTCTTGTCGTATTAGAAACGATTAAAAATGCCGTTTTGCCACCCACGGTAGGTGTAAAGGAAATCGCGAAAGAAGCTGTCGGATGGGTTAAGAAAAAAAAAGTTTGTTTACATAATGATGTCGTTCTATCAACAAACTCCGGTTTCGGCGGGATAAATTCCGCGTTGATCATAGAAACCTGCACATAAAAAACTAAACATAAGGAAATATGATTGGAATACGAGGGATAGGTTGGATTACAAAAAATAAGTTCGGGAGTGTGTTCAAAAAAGAGATAACGGAATATGCGGACAAAGCAGACGTGTACTCTTTGTTTAAAAAGCAGTCGATTATCCCGGAGTCTTTTAGGCATTTCGGACGATTTGACAGGGTCTCGAAAAACACGTGCCTGGCTATTTCTTCGGGTTTGTTTGACGCGGATGTTTACTGTTCAAAAGAAACAAAGCCTGATTTAGGCATCCTGAGCACCAATTCAAAAGGCTGTTTACAGTCAAATATAAACTACTTCAAAGATTACATTGACTGCGGCAGGAGGCTATCACGAGGAAATTTATTTATTTTTACTTTGCCGTCGACACCAATAGCTGAATCTGCCATCATCTTTGGCTGCCAGGGGCCAATCGCGCATTTAACTTTCAAAGATGACCAGACCCCATCCATTCTCGAACATGGAAGAATGATGATTTCACAAAAAGAAGCAAAAGAACTTTTAATCGTCAACGCGAATGAAGAAGAAGCGATATGTTTTTATATAAAAGAACATGCCCACGCGTTTGAAAATGAATATATGTCATTAGAGCAATTGCAAGAATCATTCACAGATACGGAGGAGTTATCTGAAATCATACTGAGGATCTCAGAAAAAGGAACAGAATGAAAATATTAATCATATATCCGAAATGGCCAAAGCTAAAAGAGCAGACAGCATTTAATTTGCCTCCTCATGGTCCTGTTTGTTTCGCCGCGACTCTTGATCCCCGGATCGACGTTAAATTTGTTGATGAGAATGTAGAAGAAATCGATTTCAGTGAAAAAGCGGACCTAATCGCTATGTCCGTAATGTTGACCTGTCAAATGCCCCGGGCCTGGGAAGTGGCAGATAAATTCCGGACAATGGGGAAAAAAGTCATTTTTGGCGGTATCGCGACAATGCTTCATTCTAATGAAACCATTCCCCATGCGGACGCGGTGTTTTTGGGAGAAGCGGAAGGGTTCATTGAAAAAGTTATTAAAGATTTTAAGGATGGGAAATTGAAACAGGTTTATAATTTTCAATCTCAACTACCAGATATATCTCTGGTTGGTACGGCACGAAGAGACATCCTTAACCATGAATTGTATAATTTCCGAGGAGTACAAATGGTTGATCTTGTGCACATGTCCAGGGGATGCAAATTCAATTGTTTTCCGTGCTGTTCGATGTTCTTAGGAGGCAAGCGTTTTAGACCTCGACCGATCGACAAAGTCATTCAGGAATTAGAAAGCATCGACAACAACCGATTGTTTATCGTTGATAATTCGTTGGCGCAAGATGATGAATGGGAAAAAGACTTATTTAGAGAAATCGCGCCATTGAAAAAGAAATGGGTTTCTCATCCTATCAAAGATAATGATGAAATTCTTGATCTTGCCGCCAAGGCAGGCTGTTGGTATGTCTATCAAGCGATCGTGGATACGTCTGATCATATGCGAGATAAGGTGAAGCGGTTAAAAGACAGAGGAATCGGCGTGGAGGGAACAATTCTTCTCGGACTCGAACATCATAATGAGGACTACATCAAGCGCCTGGTCGATTTCTTAATGGAAATTGAGCTGGATCTCGCCGAATTCACCATTTTAACTCCTTTTCCGCACACACCGTTTAGAAAAGAAATGCACGAGCAGGGAAGGATCCTGCATGATGACTGGATCAAATACACCTGTGGCGAAGTTGTTTTCAAGCCAAAGTTGATGTCCGTCGATTCCTTGAAGAAGATGTATCACTACGCATGGGACACATTTTATAGTGATTGCTGCCAGGAAATCAAAATGGCGAAATTATTCATGGATGTTATAAAAAAAGAAAAAACGGATGGCACATTTAAGAAGCAAAAATTAAAAGCTGGAAGGTGGTAAATAAACGATGAAAGTATTATTGATATCTTCCAATGTCGCTAATACCCCTTACACGATCTATCCATTAGGCATGAGCATGATCGCGTCAGCGCTTAAAAACGCGGGGATTGATGTTGAGCAGAGAGATTTTTTAAAAAGCGATAGGTCGTTGACTGTTCTCAAGGAAGAATTGGATAGAATACAGTCAAATATTGTGGGCATTTCCATTCGCAACATTGATAATGTCAACTTGATGAATGAACAAAGATATATCGACGCGGTAACAGATATTGTCTCAATGGTTAAAAAAAATTCAACGGCAATTGTCGTGCTGGGCGGGTCTGGTTTTTCAATTATGCCAGAGCTCATTCTTAAAAAAACAGGTGCGGACTATGGAATTGTTGGAGAAGGAGAAGAATTGCTTGTTGAATTTGTAAAGAATGTTGAGAAAGGTATTCTCCCGGAAGAAAAATGCATTCGCAGCAAAGCTCCGATCAGTGGCGGTAAAATCCCCAACGCGTTGTATGATCCGGAGTTGATGAAATATTATCTTCAAAGCGGCAATGTCGCTTCCGTTCAAACTAAAAGAGGATGTCCTTGTAAATGCATTTATTGTTCCTATCCCGTTCTGGAAGGATCAAAAATCAGGGCGAGAGATCCCGAAGCTGTTGTTGACGACATACAAATATTGAGTGAACAGCATGGCGCCAAGCTCATTTTCTTTACAGATTCTGTCTTCAATGATCATCAGGGAGAATACTTAAAAGTTATCCGGGAAATGAAAGATCGAAACGTGAATGTGCCCTGGACCGCGTTCTTTACGCCTAAAGGATTAACAGATGACAATCTGGAGTTAATGAAACAAACAGGATTACGAGCGGCCGAACTCGGATCAGACGCTCCCACGGATACGACATTAAAAAATTTAGGAAAATCCTTTCTATTCAAAGATATTATCGAAGCAAATGACCTGTTCGTAAAACATGGCATCGCCGTCGCGCATTATTACATGTTTGGATGTCCGGCAGAGACGCGATCAACTGTTTTGGAAGGCATCGAAAATATTAAAAGCCTGAAAAACTCCGTCTCATTTATTTTTATGGGAATCCGTATTTTGCCTGACACGCCCCTGTTGAGGATCGCCCAACAAGATGGCTTGGTTGAAAAGGATAAAGATCTTTTGGATTCTGTTTATTATCTCGCCCCCGGCGTGGACAAACAATGGCTGGAAGAAACCTTAACCGGAGGATTCAAGGGCATGAGGAATTGTGTCTTTCCACCAGACGCGTTAGATGGCAGTCTGCAATTCCTGCACAAAATGGGTTATTCAGGGTGTCTGTGGGACATGTTGCTTGAAGGCAAAGAAAAACGAAAAAGGCATATGAGTTATGACTCAAAATGATTCGGACAAAAATAAAATCTGGTGTATCATTCCTGTTTATAATAACGGACGGACATTGCATGATGTTGTATTAGGATGTAAAAATCAGATTGAAAATATTGTCGTTGTGGATGACGGCAGCACAGATATTGACGTCCGGCTTAAAGTCGCGGATGACCGCGTCGTTGTTCTCAGGCATGCGACCAATCAGGGCAAAGGTTCGGCTTTAATGACAGGTTTACGATATGTGCGGAAACACGGCGGGAAATATGCCATTACAATTGATGCCGACGGACAGCATTTTCCCCAGGATATATCTAAATTTATTTCTGAGGTTAAAGGGAAGGATGATTTGATCGTGATCGGGGCCAGAGATTTTTCCGTGGAAAATGTGCCCGGCAAAAGCAAATTTGGAAGAAATTTCGCGAATTTCTGGTTTAAGGTAGAGACAGGGTTACTGATCCGTGATTGTCAAAGTGGCTATCGGGCATATCCCGTTGACCATGTCCTTCAGCTGGGGATCAAGGGCAAACATTACAATTTCGAAACGGAAGTGATCACAAAAGCGGCCTGGGCAGGATTACGATTGAAAACAATCAATGTTGGTGTTAAATATGACAAAGGCAACGCGCGCGTTTCCCATTTTCACGCCTGGAAAGATAATCTTCGTATTTCTAAAACGCACACGTTTCTTGTTTTAAGAAGACTTTTTCCACTTCCACATAAAAAGCTGATCGCGCGAAAGGAAGATATTATTTATCAAGAATTATTTAAGCATCCGGTCAAAATTTTAAAACATTTACTCAAGGAAAATACAACACCGGAAGGATTGGCTGCGTCCGCGGCGGTCGGGATCTTATTAGCGGTGTTGCCGTTAATTGCCATGCACACAATCGCGATCATTTATGTTACAACTCGACTGCATTTGAACAAAATCATGGCCGTAAGCATTCAAAATCTATGCATACCGCCATTTGTTCCCGCTTTGTGTATAGAGATCGGCCATTATATCCGTTATGGAGAATGGCTGACGGAAGTGTCTATTGATGTTATTTTTTATCAGGCTTTGGACCGGATCTGGGAATGGTTTTTAGGGTCGTTAATCGTCGCCCCTGTCCTGGCAATACTAACAGGAGGGATCGTTTTTATTATTGCGAAGTTCCTGCAGAGAAAGACCCGGAAGGATATCGTCAGTGCCTGAGAAGATCAAAGTCAAGAAAAGAGGCAATGAACTTGGTTTTCAAATCTTTATGCTCTCTACAAAACTTTTTGGTCTAAGAGGGGCCTATGGGCTGCTGTATATTGTTTGTGCACACTATCTCCTGTTTGACCGGCCTGCGGTTAAAGGCGCGTTAGCGTATACTCAGAGACGATTCAGCGGTGAAGGAATATTCAAGAAGTACTGGCGTGTGTATTTGCTCTTTGTTAATCAGGGAAAAGCATTGGTTGACCGGTACGCGGTCGCTTCGGGCTACGATGGCTTTAAGATCAACGTCGAAGGCTTTGATCAGGTTAAAAATATTCTGAACAAGGGGGGGAAAGGCTGCATCTTGCTGACATCGCATGTGGGTAACTGGCAATTAGCCTTGTCTTGTTTGAAAGAACTGGATAAAGACATTTATCTTTTAATGCGCCCGGAAGATAATATTGCCGTAAAAAAATATTTAAGGATCGACACTGAAGGCAAGCAGGTAAAAATCATATCTCCGGAACAGGACTTTGGTGGAACAATTGAGGTCATGGAAAAGGTTAAAAATGGAAATGTTGTTTCTATTATGGGCGACCGGAAGTATGGTTTTCCCGCGCTTGAAGTGAATTTTATCGGAGATAAGGCCGGTTTTCCTTTTGGAGCATTTCATATCGCGGCGACACTGGAATGCCCGGTCATTGTCTTGTTGACGGCGAAACTTGGGCATCGCGACTATTGTGTTGATTTTAAGAACATCATTCGTCCCAAATATAAGGGCAAAACAGATAAAAAACAACAGTTGAAAAAGGATATGCAGGCTTACGCGACAATATTAAATATATTCGCAAAAACTTATCCGTATCAAGTGTTTCTTTTCGCAGACGTATGGCATAAACAGTAAAAACGAAGGAGAAAGAATTAATGGGAGAAGAGAACAAAAAATTAAAAATAATTCGAAAAAAATTAAAGGTATTATTGGTCGACCATCTTTCGCTTGAAGATATCAAACCGGAAGATATCAAAGATGATGAGATCCTTTTTGGTGAAGGATTAGGGCTCGATTCTCTTGACGCGGTTGAGATAGTCGTTCTGCTGCAAAGAAATTTTGGATTGGAAGTTAAAGACTTGAATAAAGGCAGAGAAATTTTTTATTCGATCGACACCCTGGCAAAATATGTTGCTGAGAATATGGATGAGAAAGCAGAATAATTGAGGATGAATGAACACATAAGTATCGCAAGTATGGGATGTATTTCAGCTGCCGGAAAGAATATGGCAGAGACATTGCAGACGTTCAAACAGGGCCATGTCAATATTGGAAAAATAACTTTGTTTGAAACAGATCTGGATAAGCCTGCTTTTGAGGTCAAGGACTATGTGCTCAAACGCAAAAACAGAACGCTTAGTTTGTTATTGACGGCCGTTGAAGAAGCACTGGAGAATTATGATGGAAATCTTGCAGGTTCAAAATACAGGATCGGCATTTGCATTGGGACAACGGTTGCCAGCCAATTGAATAACATCAAATTTTATAAGGAATTCAAAGAAACCGGCCGTTCTGATATCAGCCCTGTCAATGAGTATTTAAAAGGAAATTTAGCTGATGCCCTCGCGCGCGAATACAAGTTAAATGGACCAAAAGTTGTTGTCGTGAACGCCTGTTCTTCCGGTGCTGACGCCATCGGGACCGCCATGTCCTGGTTAAAAAATGATCAATGCGACATAGCTATCGCGGGTGGCGCGGATGAATTGAATAAAATTCCTGTTTGCGGGTTCAACGCGCTGGGGATCATAAGCGATAAGCCATGCGCGCCTTTTGATAAGGACCGAAAAGGTTTGAACCTTGGGGAAGGTGCCGGTGTCCTGATCCTCGAACGGGCGAAAATAACCTCAAAAATAAACGCTCGACCGGAATTATTTATTGCTGCTTATGGATCCGGCTCAGACGCGTATCATTTGACAGCCCCACACCCTGACGGAAGAGGGCTCAAATCCGCCATCAGCGAAGCCCTTTTTCAAGCAAACATTACTTGTGGCCAGGTCGGGTTTATCAATGCGCACGGAACAGCGACACCGGATAATGATAAAGTCGAAGGAAAAGTGATTAAAGAGTTGTTTGGACCTGAGATCAAAATGTATTCATCGAAAGGTTACACGGGGCACACATTGGGCGCTGCCGGGGCGATTGAAACGGTATTTACGGCCCTGGCTTTAAAAGAAGGCTGGGTGCCGAAAAGTGCCGGATTTAAAAATAAAGATGAAGAAATCGGGATCTCTCCTTTAAAACAAAACACAAAAGTTAACAGTAAATACGCGTTATCAACATCGTTGGCGTTTGGAGGAAACAATGCCGCTTTGTTGATCAAAAAAGAAGCGTAAGATGAATATACAGGGAATAGGAATACTATCAGGCACGGGAAGAGGGATTAAAAGCTTTGAACAAGCGCTGGAGCGGGGCCCCGCGACTCCAAAGGTATCGATGTATTCTCCCGCGACAAATAAAGAGATACCCGTTTTTAGTATTGATAACGCGTTATTGAAAGATCCGCTTGTCTTGAAAAGTTCCCGACGGGCCGATAGATTCTGCAGAATGGCCGTGTTGGCCGCCTGGGATGCTTTAGCGGATAGCGGGATTAAAATCCGGGAAGAAGAAAAACTCGGGGTGATTGTCGCAACCGCGTTCGGCCCGCACAAAACAACCTTCAATTTTTTAGATAATATTCTTGATTATGGAGATGCCGCGGTTTCACCCACAATATTTTCTCACTCTGTTCACAATGCCGCCGCTTCATATATCACGTCGGCTTTGAACACGCAAGGACCGGTGAGCACGCTGACTGATTTTTGTTTTCCTTTTCACGAAGCTTTACGATTAGCTGAAGCATGGATCAACCAGGGCCGCTGTCAGTATGTTTTAATCGGAACAGTGGACGAATTAAGTCCCGCGATGGAGTACATTTGTGATCAGAAATGCGATATCAATGAAGAAGGGAAAATGAAGCCATTTGAATTCAGTGACAAGGCACAGACCGTTCCCGGGGAGGGCAGCGTGTTTTTTCTGCTGAGCAAAAATGAAGAAAACACAAAGTATTGCCGTATCAAACGGAAAAATGAAGCGGCAGTTGCGGATATGTTCATCCTCGAATCTGATGGGATGATAACGGATGAGACGGTGTACAAGCAGCTGGATACCGGAGACGCAAATTTGTTTAACGCCTCACCTATCTTTGGAGGAATGATGTCTTCCACAGGTTTTCACTGCGCTTCTGCCGCGTTGATGCTGAAGAATGACCGGATTTATTCAAAATTCGCGCAGGATCAAAATAGCCATGCCCGGAACAGTCCAGACAATATTGTTTCCGTGAAATATTGTTGCAACAGGAATAAAGCCATTGTGCGTTTAACAAAATAGCTGTGGAGGTGTTCCATGAAAAATTTAAAGATACGCGCATTTTGCTTAATAATCGCCAGCTTCATTGTATTGTTATTGCCAGTGAACTCAAGCGCGGCGAAAAGAAAAAAAGTAGATTATGTGGGCAAAACATTCTATTTGCAAACCAATATGTGGAACGAGTCAGGCAAAGACATCCTATCGACCAATTTTCATAGAGGCGGAATCATTCCCGTCGGGACAGAAGTAACGATTAAGTCCATGGGCAGAACGGCCATTAAATTCACGACGAAGGAAACGGGCAAACAGTTTAAGTTTGTATTAGCAAAAAAACACAGCAAATTGAATATTTTTGAATTAGCGGATAGATATTTCGGAGCGGATCATCCACTGACAGGGAAATACACGAATTTTTCTGCTGAAGAAAAGGATAGCATTAAGAAAGGCATCATAACAACAGGGATGTCAAAAGACGCCGTTGTCATGGCGTACGGTTACCCCCCGACACATCGGACACCCGGTTTAGATTTGGATACATGGAACTACTGGGAAAACCGTATACGAAGGTTTGAGGTAATGTTCAGTAAAGGAAAAGTTGTTAACATAAACGGCATGACATTCAATTAATACCAATTCCAGTAAATAATGACCGAAGTCAATTCTGCTTTTCAGAATTAAGATAGAACAACTTGTTAATGGATTTGGTATAAGGGGGAGAATGGACTCAGCTACCAAGAAAAATATCGAAGACACATTAACGGCGGAAATAGCGTTGATTCTTTCAAAGGACGCCAACGCGATCGCCAGGGATGAATCATTGCATTCTATGGGAATGGATTCTCTGAGTTTTGTTGAGTTATTGGTTTCGATAGAGAGTAACTTTAATCTGACGCTGGTGAACACGAATTTGGACAGAGAAGATTTCAGTACCATCGCGAACCTGGCCCGACGTATTTATGAAGAGCTCCATGAAAAATAAACGCTATCTGACCGGTGTTGATTGGCTCATTCATGTTTTTGATCATATGAACAGAAAAACGATCGAAAGCGGGAATGAATTCCACATTGTCCTGAAAGTTGACGGGGTGGTTCAGGTTGATTTTTTTGAGAACGACCTGAATGCTTTTCTTCAAAAATATTCTGTTTTCAAGGGAAAAGTCGCGCGGGCGTGGAATCTTGCCCCGTTCTGGAAAGTAAGACAGGACCAGCCTATCGTTCAGACAGCGACACAAACAACAGAGATCCTTGATCTTTCGGAGTTCGACTTATGTTTGGACGGTTTGATAAAAAAACATAAATATGATCCCTCATGTTATCTCTTTTCAGACCTTATCATTTGCAAGGGTCAAACCTTTGTTGTTTTTACATTCAGCCATAAAATATTTGATGGTTTAGGAGGGGAGCTGTTCCTTCAAACTTTTCAAAATTTTTCAACCGATAGAACGGGATTTAAAGTTGAAGAACAATCAACAGAACCTTCACATCTGGACAAATGGACAGAAAAATTCAGATCAGGGCGGACGATCAACCGCGCATTGATCAAAATGTCTCCTGAGAGAAGATTAAGGTCCTTTCCCCTTGACGCGCGCGAAGATAGTAATTATGTGTTTGCGCGCGTCCATTTTACAGAAAAGGAAAGTGCCCGTATCATTGAACAGGCAAATAAAAAGGCCGGATATTTGCTCGTAATGCCCTTTTTACTGGCACGAACTGTTCAGATATTCAGTGGCCTGTTTGATAAAAGGGGTTTCGATAAAGATAATATTGTTGTTCCTGTGACAGTTAACGCGCGCAAGGAAGAAAAAAAAGCAAAAAAAATGTTTTTCAATCATCTGTCATTTTTGTTTTTCAAATTTGAAGCGGAAGAAATGGGGAAACCGGAAAGGATATTAACATCGGTTAAAGAACAACTCTTTGATCAAATAAAAAATAAATTCTCCAAACAGTTCATGGACAACGCCATGCTGATGCGGATTCTCCCTGTCTCTCTTTTGAGCAAATTGTTGGGGTTGTATTCAAAAGGGGCGATGGCTTCGTTCTCCTTTTCCTACGTCGGAGAAACAGTTTATAAATCTGATACATTCCTGGGACAACCGGTGAGCAATCTCTTCCATTTGCCCAGACCTTCTGTGCCTCCGGGGTTGGGTGTGATCTTCAGCAATTACAAGGGGAAATTAAATTTAACCATTTCTTATTTAAACAATATTTTTACAGAAGAGGACATTGATTACCTGAAATCAGGGTTCAAAAAGTTATCCGATGAATGACCGGAAAAATAAAATTATTTGTGACGTGCTGGTTGTCGGTGCGGGTGTTGCCGGTGTCTGTGCGACGGCCGCTGTAGCCAGAGAAGGATTGCGTGTCGTAATCGTCGAGAAGCATGACTTTCCCGGAGGCGTTGCGGAAAACTCAATGAACCGGTATGTTTGCGGTCTCTACTCCAATGAACGGGCTGAAAAAAAAGGTCTGGAAGACACATTAAACAATGATATCACATTCGAACTGGTAAAATTCCTTACCGAGCGATATAAAGTCAAAGAACCGGACAGAATGGGAAAGGTCTTTGTTTTGCCGCTTCCGGACGGAAGCTTGAAGATGTTTTTATCCGGCCTTTTAGATCAGCATGAGAACATCGGGAAATATTTTATGGCCGAAGCGGTTCGTGTTCAGAAAAACAATGAGCATATTGAGCAGGTCCATGTGAGCCACAAGGGACAAATCCTCGAAATCAACTGCAAGGTCGTTATTGATTGCAGCGGGGATGCTGTTGTTTCAAAATTAGCACAGGCGCCTTATCAGCTTGAAGAGCCCGCGCGAATACAATTAAGCAGTTATTCAGGAAAAGTTGTTCGCCTGGAAAACATGGATGAGAGCCTGATGATCAAGGTGCCTTATTTTTGCGCAAAATATATCGCGTCAGGAACTCTTCCGGACAGTTTGCGATTCACAAAATTCCTTCCGGGTGACGCGACAGGAGAGGGTATGTTGAAAATGAATTTGCCTTATGAAAAAGATGGGTTTGATGTTCGTTTAGCAGATAAATATATGAACGAACTGTTAAATTTTTTACGCGAACAGATCCCTGCATTTGCCGACGCTAAACGAGGAGACTCCAGCAAATACGTGTCAGACCGGGAAGGAGCGCGGTTAAGCGGTCAATATGTTCTAACTCAAGATGATGTGTGTGCGGCGAGAAAATTTAAAGACGCGGTCGTGAAAGCGGCCTGGCCGATTGAAATATGGTCACCGGAGAAAGGCGTTCATTACCAATACATCAAGGAAAATGATCATTATGAAATTCCAAAAAGATGTTTGCTCTCCCAAAAAATATCAAATTTGATTGCGGCCGGAAAATGCATTTCGGTTTCGCATGAAGCACTGGGCTCAACGCGAGTGATGGGACCTTGCATGTCAACAGGGGAAGCGGCCGGGAAGTGTGCCGTGGAGATCATAAGAAGATGAATATCGCAGAGACGATCGTTGGAAAAAAAAACGGTCCATTAAATAAAACCGCCATCATTGATCAGGATCAGACGATCACATACGAAACATTGTTCAAAGAGGTCGCGTTGTTACGTGCTGAACTCTCAGCCCTGGGCGTGTCTGATTACAAAAAAGTAGCTCTTTACGCGGAGGATAGCATTGAGTACATTATTGTCTCTCTGGCGGTTCTTTTATGTAACGGGGTTATTGTGCCGGTCTCACCTTCTCTCGCGTGGGATGAAGCACAGAATGTTATGGACGCGATAGATGTCCATTTCTTAATAGCGGCAGAAAAGATCGGATTTCATAAAAAGCTTACGAGATTAAAAACAATCAAATGCAATCGACGAGAAATGTCATTTTACCGGAGAGCAATTAAAAACGAGGCCCCAAAAGAGTATTACGCTCTTAATCCCGCGTTTATCCGGTTTTCATCCGGGACGACAGGCGCGAGCAAGGGGGTTGTCCTGTCTCATGATTCCATTATTGAAAGAATAGACGCGGCCAACAAAGGATTAAATATAACAGAATGTGATCATATCATTTGGGTTTTATCCATGACGTATCATTTTGTTGTGACGATACTCCTTTTTTTACGTGAAAGAGCGACGATCATTCTTTGTGAGAAGGAATTCCCTTTTACTTTATTTGATGCACTAAAAAAATACAGCTGTACATTTCTTTATGCTTCACCTTTCCACTATCGGATGATCTCCCTGGACAAGCAGACACTTAGAGGAAAACTGTCAAATATTCGTTTAGCAATTTCCACAGCTGTTGAGTTCAGCAAAGAAGAAATTGGTCTGTTCCATGACGCGTTTGGATGCGCGGTTAAAGAAGCATATGGAATCATCGAAGTGGGGTTGCCCTTTATAAATTTGAGCCATGATCTTAAGGCCAGGGGTTCCGTCGGAAAAATCCTACCGGATTATGACATTCAAATTTTAAATAAGGACGACGAAGGTGTAGGGGCCATCTATTTGCGGGGAAAAGGGATGTTTGACGCGTATTATTCTCCATGGAAAATGAGAGAGAAGGTTCTGGTTGACGGGTGGTTTTATACGGGAGATATTGGATTTCTGGATGAAAATAATTATCTCTTTATTAAAGGGCGTGAAAAGAATGTCATTAATTTCTCTGGAATGAAAATCTTTCCGGCGGAGGTGGAGGCGGTATTAAATTCTCATCCAAAGGTGCGGGAGTCTTTTGTCTACGGGGTTTCGCACCCGGTCTATGGACAACTGCCACAGGCCGATGTCATTTGGATCGACGAGTCCCGGAACAGCAATGCCCTCCCGGAATTACGCAAATTCTGTTATGATCATATGGCTTCATATAAAGTTCCAAAAAAAATTAGTTTCGTTGATAAAATCAAAAAAACAGCAAGCGGAAAAATATCGAGATCAAACGTTTAAAGTTATCTTTGATCCTTGTCTTATCTCTGTTATTTCTAAATGGCTGTTCGCTTCTTCAGCTGCCATGACAATTGTTGGGAAGGGTAATAAATCCCGCGAAAAAACTTCCCTGGTGGATGTGGATTTAACCCACATGTCATTGCTAGGATCCTATCGGCTGAGGACTACGTAAAAAAAACACGCATTTGATTATTATTGCCATATTGATTCGTGGGGCAGCGCAACAGAGATAGGTCTTTTATCAGGACGCCCTCTATGCCGGACATCACAATTTTAGCGACACTGGAACATGTCAAGCATGTTTCAACCACGGACGACATTTGGAAATCGAAAAGGACGGTTACGGAGCGTCAGGCCAACTTTCCGGTTGAGATTCAGGCGCCGGAAAAAGCACCGGCTAAAACAATCCGCAAGAGCATTAGCTGCCCCCAGTGCGGCGAGGCCTTTGACGTGATCATCCGTTCCCGCATCGACATATGGCTCTCCTGGATTTGGAACGCCCTGCTATGGACGGCCTGGGCCATACCGCTGCTCTTCATCATCGGAAAACTGATCAGCCGGTCCATAGAGGAAGGGGACTTGGCCATACTGATCTTACTGGTGCCGCTTGGCTTTATCTACTTGATCCTCCCGACCAATATTGCCCTGCATATGACGGCGAACACCGGCCGGCTGAACTTCACACAAACCAGAAGCTTGGGTGTAGACGGGCACTATCTCTATCAGCGGTAGAAGAACCGATGGAAACGCCGGGTATCTGTAAAAGCCGTAACTATCCTGATTTTCAATGAACCATTTGCAAACACCATCCGGGGATATGTAGATACCCACGGGCGTGCCCGTGGCACTTAATTAATTTTTGTGCGAGCTTACGCTCGTCGCCCTCTGGGCGAAGGTTGCATTCACCCACGGGCATGCCCGTGGATCTCTGCTAGCTTTTAGAATCATCCGATTACAACATAAATTAAAAAGCCTTATTTTGCCCCTCTATCAAAATGTGTGCTCCGCTAATTTGTTGACAAAAGTAACAATGCTTTCCCACTTATCAGATGGAATTGATTTTTTGAGAATAGATTCTTCTTCCCGCAACAAACGTTTCACACGCTTAGCTTCTAATATGCCTTTATCCAGGGGCATATCCTTAGCATTCTTTAAGAAAATATCAATGCGGTCAAAATCGACGGCTGATTTTGAATCAAATTCCTTGCCGCACTGAGGACAAATAGGGGATACAATATGAACAGGGAGGGAATTCCCCGACGGTATCATAGCTTTAACAGAATCTATGACCTCCTGGTCTTGGACGGGGAGCCATCGGGCACAACATCCGCACACATCAATATCACAAACACGACAAGTGCCA
Organism: Candidatus Omnitrophota bacterium; assembly: GCA_021108075.1. Taxonomy (GTDB): domain Bacteria; phylum Omnitrophota; class Gorgyraeia; order Zapsychrales; family Zapsychraceae; genus JAIORP01. The sequence goes on from JAIORP010000197.1 coordinate 62,733, forward strand.
ATATATGGAGGTGCAGACGTTTTTAATGCGTTTAAATCCGGCGTAACATGTGTAAAAGTCGCATTATACGCGCCTTGATCGTCGAGTGTCGCGTCATTAATTTGATGACATAAATCACAATAAGCCTTACGAACGTTCTGATTCAAATTTGACATAATATCGTCCTTTCCGCTTTAATTTATTAGTAATAATTTAATGAGCTTTAACATCACAAAAAAATGTTTGCTTTCATATTGAACCAACTGGAACAGCTTGTTGCGCGTCCGATGATTTCTTCTAGACATTGTCTCTTAGATTGTCTTGGACAATCTTAAGATTCTCTGAGATGGTAACCGCATCTGGATGCTCCGGACCGAATTTATTCTTATAAATTTCTAGCGCGCGTCGATAATATTGTTCCGCTTTAGCGTGCTCACCGCGACTCTGTAGCACCGCCGCTAAATTATTCAGAATATACGCTACTTTCGGATGACAACCATCAAATTCTCTTTCCGAAAGAACCAAGGCGCGGGAATATAATGATTGCGCTTCGTTAAGATTGCCCTGGGCCCTTAGGGCATTCGCCACGTTATTTAATATCATGATGATATCCGGATGATCGGGACCTAATGATTGTTCGACAAGCTCAAGAGCCCTGCGGTACAAGTATTCCGCCTTACGATATTCACCTTGATCCTTAAGCGCATTAGCCAGATTATTTAATCCAACAGCATTATCCGGGTGACCGGGCCCCAAAGACTTTTCTGTGATCACTAAAGCCCGGCGGTATAATTGTTCCGACTCCTTAAGGTTTCCTTGAGACTTACGCAAGCTGGCAAAATTGTTTAAAATTGAGCCGAGGGCCGGATGATCGCCACCCAACGCTCTATCAATAATATCCAATGCCCGTCGATATAAGGGTTCGGCTTCGTCCACTTTACCCTGATCCTTTAATACATTGGCAAGATTGTTTAAACTGACGGCAACTTCCGGATGCCCTGGGCCTAACAATCTTTCCGTCATCCCTAACGCCTGACGATATAAGGATTCAGCGTTAGAATAGTCACCGATCGCGTAGATGATGTTCGCCAGGCTGCATAACACACTTCTAGTGTCAAGATGTTCCGGTCCGGACAATTTTCTTGTAATATCTAATGATCGTTGACAAATTGATTTCGCGTTAGCAGCATCGCCTTTAAGGTAAAGAATATTGGCAAAATTGTTTAAACAAATGACGGTGTCCGGATGCTCCGTTCCCGCGTTGTTCTCTGTTATGGACAAAGCTCTATTAGCAAAAAATCCCGCGCTTGAATAATCACCTTGAGCGACAAGCACGCTAGACAAACTATTTAAAAGTCCGACTAAATGAGGATGCTTTCGGCCAAACGCTTTTTCATAAACCTTTAATCCAAATGAAAACACTTGATTGGCATACGCGTAATGCCCGCTTTGATATAACAAATCCCCCACACGACAGAAAAAATCCGCAGCGTTGGGATGGCTAAGATTCGATTCGATCATCTGCTGGTATTCCACACCCATATTAAAACGTTCGCTTATCAAGAGCCAATACCCCATCAACTCAAGCATTCTTTGATCCGTCGAAAGTTTTAAAAACATATCCGGATGGGTTAAACAATTTTTGAGTTGGTCCCAACGTTTTATCTTTGCCACATGCCAGGGCAGTTCATCGACTACCCGGGGCGTTAACTCCTGATCAGAAAAGAAAGCGATTAAACGTAAATGCATTTGATATTTAAAATCTTCTGTCCGCGATGAAAGATAACGTGTATTTACTGCTTGCCGGAAATAGTCATGCGCGAATCCTATCAACCCACAACGGTAGATTAACGATCTATCCATGGCAAACGCCAAAGGAGACCAGACCGCATGCGCCAAAGGTTCTTGACCAGCCCCCAATAACGCGAGCAGTTCATGCTCTGATAACCCTTTTCTAGCGGCGTAAATAAGGGAAAGGGATTCTTTGACGAGACCTTTCTTATCCGTCTCATAGTCAGCCTCATAACGCATCAATATTTTTTCAAACAGTTCTGGAATAGTTTGCGCAGCCAGATAATCATCAATTTTATCGTACAGTTTTCCGTGTAAACCAAAAACGCGTAACTCCTCTAATAGCGTGCGCAGATACAAAGGATTAGCCGTTTGCCTGGCTTGCGATATCTTTTCAACATAAGCTGAAGGGAGGGTTTTTCGATAGCGGCCTAAATATTTCTGGATGAGAACTTTGCGGTCTTTTTGCGATATCAAGGGATTGACCTCAAAAATCGGCCAGCCACGGCGCTTCAATTCCTCTAAGGTTGTTCCCGGTATCGTCGAAACAATCATACGGACATTTTTAGGAATAACAACGGGCAACCATATTAACTCTAGCGCATGGTCTGTATCATCCAGATGATTCAGAGCATCCAGGATAATTATACACTTCGCGCGGGCTGCAGCCTTGATTAAAAGATCCCGGAAGGCGGTCCGTAATTTAACTTTATCAGAAGGGATTTCCTGTTCGAGAGCTAAACGTGTCTTGAGTTCTTCCATAATCCGGCGAAGCATGATTATCCAGTCCGAGCTGTAAGGCGAGGATCCGACAAAATGCATGATCATGTGGTCCCCGGGATTCTTTTCACGATACTCCAACGCCCAATTAGCGAGCAGAGCGGATTTCCCCACACCGGGTTCGCCGGTCAGGACCAGGGGGGCTTCTCCATTATGAGCGTGCGCGTTCAGACGGGTATAATCTTCCTGTCGCGCGGTGTAAACATCGGCACGGCTTGCAGCGTAAGCCTCGTGTTCTTCCGCTTCGATGTCTAAGGGGGATTGCTCTGTTCCTACGGGGAACAATTGATTGATGGTCTCCGTCAAATCAGAGAGGACCAATTGACCTAATGCTGTCGGATTAAGATAATTCTCACGCACAGGCAAGCCGCTCGCACGGATTTTTTCTTTTAGGTGGGATAATTTTTCGATATCAAGGGTCGATTCCGAATAAAAATCTTTTTGTTGCTCATCTGGTAAAGTCTGAATGTAGGCCGGATCTCTGAGATAGAAAAATGCGTGTTGGACCATCTCAGGATTAAGGAGGACCCCGTGTAAAATTTCTAATTCCGTAACGGATTTGTGATGATGCTCTTTGAGCCACCCTTCTTGTTCCACCAAAGATGGAGATATTTCCTCGGGCACCCAGCCATACCGCTCACCTAACAGACCGATGAAATACGGCCGACATTTCTTTATTTCTTCTAAACAAATCGGCAGAACTTTGCCTTCCGACTTCTGCTCGTCGCTGATACCCCATCGCAAATCAACATCAATAAAAACGATGCCCCGTCGCGCGCACATCTTTCGGATCTGAGGGAAGACACGTTTAATCAGTTCTTCTCTTTCAGCATGCATATCACGGAAGGTTGAAGATATAAAAATCCGGACGACCCGATTCTTGGCCATATTGTCAGACGCGCTTGGAATTATCATTAGAAAAAAACCCGGTTATGAAATCACCTGCTACGGACTTACGTCCGCAGTTTGAAATAAGTAGACAGGAAAAGCCTGTCCGAGTAAAACTGCGACACCACTCTGGTCTTCGCTTCCATCGGAACCCGATCACCCCCCGTACTCACGTCCGGGGATCTAAACCTGAATTAGACTCGTAAAAATATGCCGTTAACATCTTTTGATATCTTGAGCAAAGAACATTTAGATCTTCATAAATCTTATTGCGGACCAAAATGAAAACCATAATTTCAATCTCCAAGAAAGAATTAAAAAAACATGGTCCAATGTAAATCCTAGAGAATGATACAATGTTAGCCCGGTGATATCCCCCCAACAGCTTTACATTATAACAATTATTTTCGATACTATGATATAATTATTTTTTGTACTGTTTAAATCAAAAATACACATATCTTGAGAGGGATATTCAACATGTCAAACTTCCAAGCATGGAACACCAGACGGATTTTTACAATAAACACATTTTCGGAGCTATAAAAAGCGCGGAATTTTCTGACGGCATAAGATATCTTCACGGCTTAAACTTGACTTCAACAAAAAAATACTTAACATCTTTTCGGAATAATCAGTTGTTTCTGTTAAATATTTTTTAGAGCTACAATAAAAGATGACCTGATGAATTACAAAATTATGAATATCAAACGAAACCTGAATTTTACGGAACAATGAAAGGATCTCTTAACCATGAGCAAACGATCCCTGGATGAAACAAAACAAAAAAAACTGTTAAGTCATATAAAAAGATTTTCATCAGCCCGCAAAAAATATGTCGCGTATGAAAAATTCTTATCTACGGCATTGAAGGAACTGGTTTCACCCGTCACAAAACAATATGTTGTCGGTGCGCGCGCGAAAACCGTTCCCAGTTTTACCGGAAAAATTTTAAAAAAGATGGAAAAATATAAAGATCCTCTAACGGATATGACCGACCTCTGCGGCGCGCGTGTTATCCTGCAGACACAGGCGCAAGTCATGGCGGTTTGTGAAAGGATTAAACAATCGTTTACGATCGACTGGGCTAATTCATTAGATGCCAGTAGCCGTTTAAAAACAAGTGAATTCGGTTACCGCTCAATACATTTTATCGTCTCCGTTAACGAGGGCGTCGAGTGTATGCCTGGAACAAATGTAAAGATACCTTCGAAATTATACGGCCTTAAGGCTGAAATACAAGTCCGGACATTTTTAGAACATTCCTGGGCGGATTTTTGCCATGATATTATTTATAAATCAGAATTTAATGTTCCTGAAATATGGAAAAGGGAAGGCGCGACACTCGCGGCAATGTTGGAACAAGTGGACCACCAGTTCACGTCTATCCTTGATGGCCTTGGACAGTATGCCACAAGTTATGGCGTCTATATGCCTCCTGAAGATATTAAAAAAAAAATCAAACAACTGCAAGTTGTTTTACAACAAGATCCGAAAGATTTAAATCTGGTCGCTCAAATCGCGAGGATGATGGTTTCTCTTGAAATGTACACTGAAGCGATTGCCCTTTTAAGCCCTTATGAAGAAGACAAGAATGCCGACATTTTTAATTATTTAGGTTTATCTTTAATACGACAAAACACAAAAGATGCCCGCGCTCACAAAAAAGGAGTGAAATATTTAGAAGCTGCCATGGAGTTAAAAAATGTTGAAGCAATTTATAATTATGCCTTTTGTTTAAAGCAAGACCTCAAAAACTCTGAGTTACTTCAGTTGTATAAAGCAACTTATGAAATTTCACCGTCAAATCCAACCTATTTAGCGCAATATTTAAGTCTTGTTATCGTCACTCAAAAGTGTTTTGAAAGTGTCGACTTATTACGGCCTCATATTCTTAAAGCCATTGAGCTTTCCAGAGATCACGCGGATGTCGCGCTAAATGTTCCCCAAGTATTCATAGATATGGGTTTATTACATTTATTGCTCGGGCAACCCTATCAAAGTCTAGAGGCTTTTTCATGTGCGATCTCCCGTTGCGAGAGTCCCTTAGCAAAACTGATGCTGAGAGATTGCTTCACAACGCTCAAAACCCTTAAGGTCGTAAAGAATGACATCGAGGGATATGACGCTGTTTACCGTCTGCTTTTGCTCGGGATATACCGTTTCCACCCGGATGCTGTTCTGAGAAAAGAAATAAATAAATTAGCGACTAAAAATATTTCTAAACTATCAGCGCCGATAACCATGATCGCTGGCGGATGCAATAAAAATCAAGAAGAGGTTATCAAAAAATACCAAGATATGACAGTCAAAGCGTTTGAACATTATCAAGGAACGATTATATCCGGCGGCACAGCTAAAGGGGTCAATAAAATCGCCGGGGAGATCAAAAAAAAATATCCACAAAATGTCACAACTTGTGGTTATGTCTCATCCTCTTCATGTGTCACAAACGTGAAAAAGAATGTTGATCAGCTTCGTGTTACAGAAGGAAACGACTTTTCCCCATTAGAACCGTTACAAGCTTGGATCGATTTAATTACTGACGATAAGAATCCTCAGCAAGTTAAAGTTATCGGCTTAAACGGAGGAAAAATTGCTTCCGTTGAATATCGCGTAGCCCTGGCTTTTGGCGCAAAAGTGGCGGTTATCAAGGGGAGTGGTAGAAAAGCCGATCAAATACTTAAAGATCCTGACTGGTCGACAAATAAAAACCTATTGGGGATACCGCCTGATATGATGACACTAAAAGTATTTATCATGCCGGAAATCCCTGTCTTTAAGAATAAAAAGAAGCGACTCGAGATCGCCCAGAACATTCACGATGATTATCGCCGGGAACAAACACAGAACCTCGTGTCTAAGGATCCTGCCATGGCAACATGGCCAAATTTGAATGAGGGCCTTAAGGAATCAACCTTACGACAAGTCGACCATATCGCTGCCAAACTGGCCATGCTGGGATATAACATTGTTCCGATCGAAAAGGCTTCTCAAAAAAATCGTTTCTTAATTGTTTCTGAACAGGAATTATTAGCGGAATTTGAACACGGCCGCTGGATGATTCAAAAGATGCTCGACGGTTGGCACTATGGAAAAGAAAAAAGTTTAAAGAACAAAACAAACCCATGTTTGGTGCAATGGGAGAACCTCCCGGAAAAGGAGAAGGATAAAGACAGGGTGACTGTCAAAAAAATCCCTGAATATTTAAAGACAGCCGGATACTCTTTTGAATAAGAATCCGATAATAATACCAATTCCATTAAATAATGACCAAAACCAATTTTGCTTTTCAGAATTACGATAGAACAATTTATTAATGGATTTGGTATGATCACATCGTAAAGAAAGGACTTGCATGAAAACCAAACCCTATTTCTTATCTGTAAAAGCTTTGGTCAAGACTTCTGATGACCTATATTTATTATTACAACGCTCAGCAACGTCAAAAAATCACCCCGGATACTGGGAATTCCCGGGAGGAAAAATCGATCCGGGTGAAAGTTTTGATGTCGCCTTAGAACGCGAAATCAAAGAAGAAACCGGATTGACTGTTTCATTAATTAAGGTCATGGGTTCGGCTGAATCGGAAATAATTGACCGCCGCATCGCCTATATCATCATGCAAGCGGATGTCGAAGGACCGTCAGACATCCAATTAAGCGAAGAGCATGATGATTTCAAATGGGTGGCGAAAAAAGATATCGATGATTTTAACCTCTGTCCGCAGTTTATAGCGTTTGCCCAAGGAATGAAGGAATAAATAAAATCATATTTCAACACTTAGAATACTCATCTATTTTATGACGTTCCTTAAGAATCTGGAAACCACATTATACCAAATCCATAAATGACTTGTTCTATTTCAATTCTGGTCTTCTCGCTAAAGCGTCAAAAATTAAAAAATATTACGCCAGTTTAATTAGACATGTGACCGTTTTTAAATTAATTTTTTGCTTATTCACAAAAATAGAAAAATTTAAATATTTCAGTTATATTCCTCATTTTGCAAGCATCTTTTAAGAAAATCATTAGCTTCCACTTAAATCAAGCGCTACGGCGGTTCAAAGGATTATCCCCACCCAAATTCCTTACAAAGAGCAATATTTGTATGTTCTGCATGATAGACTGAAACATGCCGGTATGAGATCATTTAACTTCTCTCATTATAATTATTTGCAGCCAGGAACTCGGGATGATCCATAAAGTTAAATTTTGTTTATGAATATATATATTAATAGGTATATATATTAAAATAAACCGATCCGCGCTTCTCCGCAGAATTTCATTGCATTATATAAGTATTATAGGTATAATCACTTCTTGAATTCGTTTACGCTATACGTACCATTTATTAGGGATTTAGCTGGAGATTTCTCTATATTGTTTATCGCCAAGGACTTCTTGGTCTAACACAATATCGTCAACATTTTTCGGAGCGTAGCGCAGGGGCTTAGCGCACTTGTATGGGGTACAAGAGGTCGAGAGTTCAAATCTCTCCGCTCCGACCAATATAAAAATAATAATATCAAATTAGAGAAGATAACCTTATGTTTAAAAAAAAACCAAAACCTATTTTCGATGAACGCCGGCAACATAAACGTATCGCCAAACAATTTATTTTGCATTATTATTTCCATGACAAACCGAATAAAAAAGTTGAAATCACGCAGCTCAAAAACATCAGCATCGGAGGGATGTGCTTCATTTCGTCCAAGGCGATTGAACCCAATAAAGAAATCAAGATTGACTTGAAAACACCATATCTGGCCAATAAAGCCTATTTCAATGCCATTGTGCTTAATTCGCATGAACGTGTCGCCAATATCTTGTATGAAACCCGGGTCAAGTTTGAACACTTGGACACAAAAACAGAAATTCTCGTGAAGCAAATGATGGAAGTCTTTCTTAAGGACCCAAAAGATATTCTCGGAGACGAGGGCTAGTTATGCGAAAAATCAATATTGGACTAATCGGATACGGCACAGTGGGTTCCGGCGTTGCCTTGTTTTTACAAAAACGGAAATCGATGATCCGCAAACGCTATCAGATTGATTTCAACATCAAATCGGTATGCGATTTAGATATTCATCAACGCGATACCAAAAGCATTAAGACGGCCCGTTTGACCACAAACTTCAACGACATCTTAAACGACACGTCGATTGATGTGGTCGTCGAGTTGATCGGGGGCACGCACCCCGCGAAAGAGATCGTCGTCGCAGCTTTAAAGAGCGGCAAAAATGTGGTCACAGCTAATAAAGCCCTCATCTCAAACTTCGGCAAAGAACTCTTTACCCTGGCCCGAAAGCATAACCGGCATCTTTATTTTGAATCTGCTGTCGGCGCGGGCATCCCCATCATCAAGACGTTGACCGAAGGTATTGTGGGCAATACCCATGACAGGGTTTACGGCATTGTAAACGGGACCTGCAATTATATACTGACAGTCATGAAACGCCACAACTATACGTTTGAACGCGCCCTTAAAGACGCCCAGAAAAGGGGTTATGCCGAAAGTGATCCCACATTAGACATTAACGGAATGGATTCCGCCCACAAATTAGCGATCCTGATCTATCTCGCTTTTGGAAAATTTGTATCCTTAAAAGACATTTATACCGAAGGGATTACCGAGATATCCGCCGAAGATATTGAAAACGCCGACCAGATGGGGTTGACGATCAAACTGCTGGCGATCGCGAAAAAAGAAAAGAACCTCATCGAAGCCCGGGTTCATCCCACGCTGATCCCTAAAGATCATCCGCTGGCGTCCATTCATGATGTCTTAAACGCGATCTATTTAAACGCGGATCCTCTGGGCGATATTCTCTTATCCGGAGAAGGCGCCGGCCAGATGGCAGCGGCTTCCGGCGTTGTGAGCGACCTGATCAACTACGCGTCAAAAACATTTGATACCGCCCTATACTGCAACCTCTACGATGAGAACGCCCAATTAAAGCTCAAAAAAATTGACGCGATTGAAACCAAATTTTATATCCGTTTCACGGTCATCGATCAACCCGGCGTTCTATCCAGGATATCCGGCATCTTAGGGAAACATCACATCAGCATCAATTCCGTCACCCAAAAAGCGCATAATAAAAAATCCGCCGTGCCGGTCATTATGCTAACGGATTACACGACGGAGAAGAATATCGGTTTAGCCCTGAAAGCGATTCATAAATTACCGGTCATCAAAAGTAAACCCGTCGCGATTCGAATGGAGAAATTAGCGTGAAATGGAAAGGCGTTATTGAACAATACAAAGATTATTTACCGGTCACAAACAATACGCCGATTATCTCCCTGAATGAAGGCAACACCCCTTTAATTTTCTCTGACAAAATTTCAGAAATCGTCGGGCTGAATGTTTACCTGAAATATGAAGGGCTCAATCCCACGGGATCATTTAAAGACCGGGGCATGACCATGGCCATCTCCAAAGCTCTTGAAGAAGGCTCCAGGGCGGTTATGTGCGCGTCAACAGGGAATACGTCGGCCTCAGCCGCGGCTTACTCCGGCCGCTGCGGGCTCAAATGCATCGTCCTGATCCCTGAAGGCAATATCGCGCTGGGCAAACTGGCGCAAGCCATGATCCATAACGCGACGGTTATCGCTATTCAAGGGAATTTTGATGACGCACTGAACCTCGTGCGCGAGATCACCGCGAACTATCCCATCGCCCTGGTCAATTCTTTGAATCCTTACCGCATCGAGGGGCAAAAGACGGCTGCTTTTGAAATTTGCGATTTTCTCGGCGACGCGCCGGATTTCCATGCCATTCCGGTTGGTAATGCCGGAAATATTACGGCCTATTGGAAAGGGTACAGCGAATATTTTGAGGCCTTAAAAATCACGAAGACGCCTCAGATGCTCGGGTTTCAGGCTGCCGGAGCAGCGCCCATTGTCCTGGACAAAGTGGTTGAATCCCCGGAAACGATCGCGACAGCCATTCGTATCGGTAATCCGGCCAGCTGGGAAAAAGCCGTTAACGCGCGCGACGAATCAGGGGGGCTGATCGAGTCTGTCACCGACGAGGAAATCATCAGCGCCTATAAATTATTGGCCCGATATGACGGGGTGTTCGTTGAACCGGCGTCAGCAGCGTCTGTCGCGGGATTACTCAAACTGACAGAAAACAAATATTTTGAAAATTCTTCCGGCAATATCGTCTGCACGCTTACCGGTCATGGACTAAAAGACCCCCAAACAGCTATTGATAATGTATCCAAGCCGGTCACGGTTAAGAATGATTTGAAGGCTGTTTTAGACATTATCGGTCTTTAGCCTGACATCATAAGCTTGCGGCCTTCTTATATAAATAAAACGGACGCGGTACTAGCCATTTTTTTTCTTTTTTAAATTTATAACATGAGGTAACTGATTTATGACACGACTATTAAGAGATATAAAAGTATTGATAACATCAGGTCCAACCTGGGTGCCGATTGATGCCATGCGCGTTATTACAAATAAATCAACCGGATTAATGGGGCAAACATTGGCCAAACAATTTTCCAACGCAGGGGCCCAGGTCACTTTGCTGGAAGGCCCGGTGCTGAACAGCATTGAAGATATTGAATTCAACGTCAAATTAAAAAAATTTCAGTTTTTCAGCGAACTCGAAACCCTGTTCAAAAGGTCCCTGCGTCAAAAATACGACATGGTCCTGCACGCGGCCGCGGTATCCGACTATGAACTCAAAAAGGTCCCGAACAAAAAAATCCGTTCCGGCCAAAAGTCCCTGGACCTGAAACTGGAACCGACCACAAAACTCATTAATCAGGTCAAGAAGATCAGCCCAAAGACCTTTCTTGTGGGATTTAAGTGGGAGCCCAAAATATCTTTTTCAACGGTTAAGAAAGTAACCGCGTCTTTATTTCTAAAGGCGAAATGCGACATTGTAATCGCGAACACAACGGCCAATAATTCATATACAGGATATATCGTCGACCAAAAAGCGAAGCAAACCATCCAGGTGAAATCCCGGGTGACTTTAGCCCAAGAATTGATTCAAATAGCTGAAAACCGCTTTAACACGCAAGAGTAATATGTAAATGAAATATATTGTCATTGTCCCTGACGGCATGGCCGATCAACCGTTAAAAGAATTAAACAACAGAACGCCTTTGCAGGTGGCCCGCACCACGAACATGGATTACCTGGCCCAAAATGGCATGATCGGACAAGTCCAAACGATTCCCCGGGGCATGCAACCCGGTTCGGAAGTGGGGAATATGTCTATTCTCGGATATAATCCGGGCGTTTATTTATCCGGACGCGCGCCGTTGGAAGCTGCCAGCATGGGTATCACCCTGGCTGATGATGAGGTGGCCTTCCGCTGCAACCTCGTCACGGTCAACGGGCCGGTCATGGGCGATTACAGTGCCGGGCATATTTCATCCAGAGAAGCGAAGGTCTTAATCGAACATTTAAATGATCAACTCCGGTCCGGGCAGGTGGCCTTTTATCCCGGTAAAAGCTACCGCCATATCATGATCATCCAGGCGCGCCAACCCGAACAATATATCACCATTAAAACAACACCGCCGCATGACATTATGGGCCGGAAGATCAACGCGTATTTACCGACAGGAACCCGGGCGCAAATGCTACAGAAGCTGATGGAACAATCGCGATCTTTGTTAGCCCATCACGAAATCAATAATGTGCGCGTGGACCTGAAAGAAAATCCGGCGAACATGATTTGGCTGTGGGGGCAAGGGGGACCGATCAAGCTGCCGTCCTACAGGGAAAAATATGGACTGGAAGGGGCCATTATTTCCGCGGTTGATCTCGTGCAGGGGCTGGGACGGGTGGCCGGATTAGAAGTTATTGACGTCCCAAATATCACAGGGTATTATGATACAAATTATTTGGGGAAAGCCCGGTACGCGCTTAAAGCCTTGCAAAGTAAAGATTTTGTCTACGTTCATATCGAAGCTCCGGATGAAGCCGGTCATAACGGTGACGTGCAGGAAAAAATCAACGCGATCGAACGGATCGACAAGGACGTGATTGGAACGGTCTTAAATCATTTTAATCAACAGGATGATGTCCGCCTGATGGTTGTATCCGATCATCCGACACCATTGGCCCTCAGGACACACACATCTGATCCCGTTGGGTTTGTGATGTACGGCAGCCGTATCCCGCAGCAAGGGGCTGATCGTTTTGATGAGACCACTGTGAAAGACAGAATGTTTATCGATAGCGGAGAGGATTTGATGCAAACATTCTTGAAAAAATATCTTTGAGGGATAGTATTTAATATTTAATATCTGGTATCTTGTATCTAGCGAGGTAATAACTGACATACTGGGTGATATCGTTGCGGATTATTTAATTTATTTTGCGTTGTTTAGTAAAAATTTCAATTGATTTCATCAAAAAGAGTATAAACATTTTCTTTTCATAGCATTGGGATCTTGCGCCGAAGTTGAGACTTTAATTGATATAGATTCAGAACTAAAATATATTTCACAATCTAAACATGAAGATGTTAAAACAAATTGTTCACGAAAGTCGAATGATTAGGAGTTTAAGAACAAAGTTATACTTGCAGAATAAAAAAAATTGAGACGTATTTACGAATATTATTTGTTTTTAATATACGCTATCTTTAATAATTCCAGCACCTCGAGATACTAGATACAAATTAAATAACAAAAATTATATCTTTTAAAGAAACAAGGAAGACATCATGAAAAAACATATTGTTGTTCAGAAATATGGAGGATCATCTGTCGCGAATATCGACCGCATTAAAACGGTTGCCAAACGCATTGTTGACTCAAAGACAACAAACAATCATCTGGTTGTTGTTGTTTCCGCCCTGGGCGATACCACCGATGAATTAGAAGAGATGGCCTTCAGCATCACAAAAACCCCGCCGGAACGGGAAATGGATATGCTGATGTCCACCGGCGAACAGATTTCCTGCGCCTTGCTGGCCATGGCCATCAAAACGATGGGGCGTGACGCGATTTCCTTAACAGGTCAACAAGTCGGCATTCAAACAGACAAAGCGCATACCAGGGCGCGGATCCATACGATCTGCGGACAAAGAATCCGAAAGGCCTTAAGTAAAAACCAGATCGTTATTGTCGCCGGGTTTCAAGGTGTCAGCCTTGAGCAGGAGATCACAACCCTTGGCCGTGGAGGATCCGATTTAACCGCCGTGGCCCTGGCCCAGGCCCTTAAAGCCAAAGTCTGCGAAATTTACACAGACGTTAAAGGTATTTACACAACGGACCCACGCATTGTTAAGCAGGCCCGAAAAATTAAGACCATTACTTTTGATGAAATGATGGAAATGGCTTCATTAGGCGCGCAAGTGATGCAGGCGAGGTCTATCGAAGTTGCCAAAAAATTTAATATTCCTATTCACGTAAGATCAAGCTTTTCGAAGGAGGAAGGAACTATGATCGTGAAAAATAAAGAAAAATTAGAAGAGATAGCGGTCCGCGGCGTAACCAGGAATAAATCCGAAGCAAAAATTACGATCTGCGCCGTGCCTGACCAGCCCGGTATCGCCGCCAAAATTTTCTCGGCGGTCTCACAAACAGGCGCCAATGTTGATATCATTGTTCAAAATATCAGTCATACCCGTCATACCGATATTTCCTTCACCGTTCTTAAAAAAGATATCCATAAGGCTCTGACAGCGGCTAAAAAGATTGCCGAAAAAATTAAAGCAGGGGATGTGCTGCACGAAGACGATATCGCCCGTGTTTCGATTGTCGGTTCCGGTATGCGTTCACACACAGGGATTGCCGCTCTCATGTTTCAAACTCTAGCTAAAAACAAAATTAATATCGACATGATTTCCACGTCTGAAATCAGCATTTCCTGTATTATTTCATCCGAACAATCTGATAAAGCGGTTCAGGTTTTACACAAAGCCTTTAATTTAGACAAGATAAAATAAGAGGACAATAGCATGCCAAACATAACGATATATGACACAACCTTGCGGGATGGATCCCAGACAGAAGGGATATCCTTCTCCGTCAATGATAAAATAAAAATCGCGCAAAAACTCGATCAGTTCGGGGTGCATTACATTGAAGGGGGCTGGCCAGGGTCCAATCCCAAGGACCGCGACTTCTTTAATTATTATAAAAATAAAAAGTTGAAAAATGCCACGATCGCGTCATTCGGGTCAACCCGGCGGGCGAAAATCTCTGCCGCGGACGATATCAATCTGAAAGAATTGATCAAGTCAAAAACAAGGACTGTCACAATTTTTGGAAAGACATGGGATATGCATGTCACCGATGTCATCAAAACCACCTTAGATGAAAATCTAAACATGATCGCGGACTCCGTGAAATTTCTTAAGCAAAAAAAGAAAGAAGTGTTTTATGACGCGGAGCACTTCTTTGATGGATACAAAGAAAACCCAAAATACGCCCTGCAAACATTGTTAGCCGCTCAAGAGGCAGGCGCGGACTGCATTATCTTATGCGATACCAACGGCGGAACATTGACACACGACGTATCACAAATCATCGGAGAGATCAAACCGCGTATCGATGTGGATTTAGGGGTACACACTCATAACGATTTAGGACTGTCTGTGGCGAACAGCATCGCGGCTGTGGTAGCCGGTTGCGTCCATATTCAAGGCACGTTTAACGGCATCGGAGAACGCTGCGGGAATGCTGACCTGTGCACCTGTATCGGTATCCTGCACGCGAAAATGAAAATGAAAACAATACCGGCGAAAAATATGCCCAAACTGCTGGAGACAGCGCACTTCATCAGTGAAATGAGCAACTGGAGGATTCCGGAGAATACCCCGTTTGTCGGTCAATCCGCCTTCGCGCATAAAGGCGGGGTTCACATTGACGCGATGTTAAAAAATTCAAAGGCCTATGAACAAGTCGACCCGCACGTTTTCGGCAATCACCGCCGTTATATCACCTCCGAATTGGCAGGGAAGATGCCGATCATCCTGAAGGCCGAACAAATCGACGTCAAACTGGATAAGAAGTCCGCAGAGGCCAAAAAACTATTAAAGGACCTCCAGAAAAAAGAACACAGCGGGTATCAATTTGAAGGGGCGGAGGCATCCTTTGAACTGTTCATGAAAAGACACTTGAAAAAATACACATCCTTCTTTAAATTAGAAGGCTTTAAGGTTTCAACCGAAAAAAGATTTGACGGAAAAATATTCGCTGAGGCCTCCATACGTGTTAATGTTAACGGCGAGGAAAGATTCAGCGCGGCTGCCGGAGACGGCCCGGTTGATGCTTTAGACCAGGCCATGCGCCAGGCGTTAACGAAATTCTATCCGCGCATCAATGAAATGCATCTCAGTGATTTTAAAGTGCGCGTGATCGACACCCAGGCCGGGACCGCCGCGCGCGTCCGGGTTTTAATTGAATCAACAGACAACACCGACTCATGGACAACCGTCGGGGTGCATGAAAACATCATCGAAGCGAGCTGGGAAGCCTTGATCGACAGCATTGAGTATAAGCTATTAAAAGACGGTAAAAAGAAATAACGGACACAGACGTGACAAATCCCAAAAAAGGGGAAAAAACCTAAAAAGCGCGTTCGCCTGTTCCTGACTTGAATAAAGAGGAGACTATGACAGAATTATCAACACGTTTTAATTTTAAAGAGATCGACGAGAAATGGTGCCAGCATTGGGTTGACAAACAGACATTCCACGCCGAACCCAATCCGGATAAAAAACCTTTTTCCATTGTGATACCACCCCCCAACGTCACGGGTATTCTGCATATGGGGCACGCGCTGAATAATACCCTGCAGGATATCAGTATGCGTTACTGGCGCATGAACGGTCGTGAAGCCATGTGGATGCCGGGCACCGACCACGCGGGTATCGCCACACAAAACGTGGTCGAGAAGCAGCTGGCCAAAGAAGGCACACGCCGCCAGGAGGTCGGACGGGAAGCGTTTTTAGAACGGTTATGGTCCTGGAAAAAGGAATATGGGGATACCATTATTCATCAGCTTAAAAAGCTTGGTTCTTCCTGCGATTGGCCCAGAACCCGTTTCACCATGGATGACGGTTATAGTGCCGCGGTCAAAAAAGTCTTTGTCGCTTTATACGATAAAGGGCTGATCTACCGTGGAGAATATATCATCAACTGGTGTCCGCGTTGCCTCACGGCGCTGTCTGATGAAGAAGCCGAACATCACGACACCCAAGGACACTTGTATTATATCCAATACCCCTTTAAAGACCATCCGCAGGAATCCTTGACCGTCGCGACAACCCGGCCGGAAACCATGTTGGGGGATACCGCTGTCGCCGTCAATCCCAAAGATGAACGCTACAGCCAATATATCGGAAAGACCATCGTGTTGCCCCTGATCAACCGGGAAATCCCGGTCATCGCCGATGATTTTGTTAACCCCCAATTCGGGACCGGGGCGGTTAAAGTGACGCCGGCCCATGATCCCAATGACTTCATGATGGGCCAAAGGCACAACTTGCCGTTTATCAATATCATGCGCCCGAACGCGGTGTTGAATGAAAACGCGGGAGACTTTAGTGATATGGACCGTTTCGAAGCGCGTGAAGCGATTATCGAAACATTGCGCGAACAAAAACTTCTGTCGGATATTAAGGCCCATCCACATGCTGTCGGGCATTGTTACCGCTGCCACACGGTGGTCGAACCTTACCTGTCGCGCCAATGGTTTGTCAAGATGAAACCGCTGGCCGAACCGGCGATAAAAGTCGTGCGGGAGGGGAAAATTAATTTTTACCCGCAACGCTGGACAAAGGTTTACATGAACTGGATGGAGAATATCCGTGACTGGTGTATCTCCCGGCAAATCTGGTGGGGGCACCGCATCCCGGTCTGGTATTGCGCCGACTGTCCACCGGAAAAAAATGTGATCGTCGCGCAGGAAACGCCGTCCGCCTGTCCTGTGTGCCAATCAACCCGATTGACACAAGATGAAGATGTGCTCGACACGTGGTTTTCTTCCTGGCTCTGGCCGTTTGCCACATTGGAATGGCCGCATGACAACGAAGCCCTGAAATATTTTTATCCGACAAACTGTCTGTTTACAGCCCCGGAGATCATCTTCTTTTGGGTCGCACGCATGATTATGGCCGGGTTAGAATTCATGGGCGACATTCCCTTTGAAGATGTTTACCTTCACGGAACAGTGCGCGACGCCAAAGGACGTAAGATGTCCAAGTCTCTGGGAAACGCCATTGATCCACTGGAGATCATCGAAGAATACGGTGCTGACGCATTGCGCTTCAGTCTGATCGTCAATTCAGGACAAGACCTGTTTATCTCAAAGGAAAAATTTGAAATTGGCCGCAACTTTGCCAACAAAATCTGGAACGCCTCGCGCCTGGTCCTCATGAACAGCCCTCAAGCCGACCGCACGGCAACATTAGAAGACCTCGCCGCGCAAAAGGATAGTGATTTACCGTCGCGCTGGATCATAGCCCGTTTTTATGCCACCCTTGAGAAAATAAACGTGGCCATTGAGAAATACAAATATTCGGAAGCGGAAAACCTCATTTATGAATTCTTCTGGACAAACTTTTGCGACTGGTATCTTGAAATCATTAAAAAACAATGGCACGATCAGACCATCCAGACGATCGCTTACAAAATCCTGGAGAACGCGTTAAAAATCATTCATCCGTTCATGCCGTTTGTGACCGAAGAAATCTGGCGGCACATGCAAACGGATCAGACCCTCATCAGTGTGTCTGCCTGGCCAACACGGGGGGATAACCTCGAGGATGAAAGGATATCACAGGACATGCAAATCCTGATCGACGTCGTGACAGCCATCCGTAACGCCCGTTCGGAATGGAATATCCCGAATCAGCAAGACATCCAGTGTACCCTGGTCTGCACATCAAATGACAGTCAACGTTTGCTGAAAGACAATATGTCCATTATTGAATTCTTAGGACGCGTGAAAGACGGGGCCATTACGGACAAAAAAGAAGACGTAAAAAATGCCGCGATCTCTGTGATTCAAGACATCACCTGTGTCATCCCGCTCGGCGATGTGATCGACATCGCTAAAGAGAAAACACGGATATCGACCCAGATCCAAAAAACGCAGAAAACGGCGGATAACCTGACAAAACGGTTACAAAATGAAACTTTTCTTAACAAAGCACCGGCTGATGTTATCCAAAAGGAGAAAGAACGGTTAAGTCAATGGCAGCATGAAATGACGACGTTAAAAGCTGTCTTATCGAACTTAGAATAACGCTATGGAAATACACGATATAGATAAATACATTAAATTGGCGCTAAAAGAAGACCTGGGAGGGGAGGACATCACCACCAATGCCCTCGTGCCCGTAGACGATTATTCCAAGGCCCATATTGTCGTCAAAGAAAACGCCATGCTCTGCGGGTTAAAAATCGCCAGAGAAGTCTTTAAAAAACTGGACCCTAAAATTATTTTTCATACCCTGCACAAAGACAGCGATCATGTTGAAAAAAATATGATCATCGCCACTATAAAAGGGCAGACACGGGCCATTTTAACAGGCGAACGCACCGCCTTAAATTTTCTGGGATACCTTTCTGGAATCGCAACGCATACTCACAAATTTATCGAAGCCGTCCGGCCTTATGATGTGGAAATCCTGGACACAAGAAAAACAGCTCCGGGATTGCGCCAATTAAAAAAATACGCGGTCAAATGCGGAGGGGGAAAAAACCACCGTATCAATTTAAATGAAATGGTCATGATCAAAGACAATCACCGTGAAGCCTGTCATCCGCATGTTTCCATTACGGAATCGATTCATATCGCGCGGCGGCACACACGCAAGACGGTTGAAATCGAAGTCGACACGTTGGACCAATTCCTTGAAGCCATCAAGGCGCATCCTGATATCATTTTGTTAGACAATATGTCCTTTGCCGAAATGAAGGAGGCCGTCAAGTTGAACAAAAAAAGCGTCTTTCTAAAAAAGCCATTATTAGAAGCGTCCGGGGGGATCACACTTCACAAAGTCCGCCACGTCGCCGAAACAGGTGTAGACCGCATATCCATCGGGTCACTCACGCACACAACAAGAATGATTGACGTGTCATTAGAACTGTTATCTGATGATGACAACTAAAACATGGGAAAACACATGAAACATAAACGCATTATACTTTTTAGCGTCTTTTTATTAAGCGCGACTATCCGTCCTTGTGTCCCGCACTCGTTCGCGCAAGAAGAACAGGAAACATCAACGTCCAAAAGCAATGTCTATGATTTTCAAAAAACCACGGAAGAAATTACGTTCACGATGTTTGATGATAAGATGCTGCTCGACGGCTACCGCAAGAAGTACGAAAACTTATCCAAAGACGTTTTGTTGGCGATGATTCAGGACGAAGGATTAAATTCCTATAAAATCGCCGCGGCTGTCAGGGTCTTTACCGATAAGCACAGCCAGGAAGTTGTCTCCAAAGAAAAAAAGTCAGTTGAAAAGATTTTCCTGAGACGGCTCAACAGAACAGATTCACCCTTTATCCAGGTTGAAATCCTTTATGCCTTATGTCAGTTGGATCGTTACCGCTATTTTAAATCGATGGTCCCCGCCCTGATTCAAAAACTGAAACATTACAATACAGCTATCAACGATCTCGCGTTTGAGAATCTCAATTTACTCATCAAGCAGGGTCAAACCCGTCCACGTGAAGCCCGGATCGTCTTTAACACTTTACGCAAAACATTATTCTTAACACGTCGGCGCTTAAGCCAGATGACGGAGCCGGATCCTAAGCTGTCCAAAATGCTCGAATTGCTGCGCTGGTCCATTAAAATTCTCGGGCGTTTAGAACTCAAAAAGTTACCCAAAGAAGTCCTGCATCTATTGTAAGTCAAGGAGGGTCTTATTATTCTCAAAAGCACCGCAAAAACAAGACACTGGTTGATTTATGTCGCTCTGACGATTATTAGTATTGTTATCTGGTACCAATTCACATTCCCCCAATTGTGTTTGGTTCAAAACAACATTGACCGTCCACAGGCTCTGGAGAACGCAAAAGTTTTCATCCAATACCATTACCCGGATATGGATATCGAGGATTATAGCTCGGCGTCTATTTTTGAACGGGAGTGGGTGGCGATACGTTACTTGCAAAAAACCCTGGGCTTTAAAAGCATGCAGCAATTTGTCAAGGAGAATAACTTCGATCTCTTTTTCTGGGTGGTTCGATTCTTCAAAGAAAACCAAAAGGAAGAATTCCGGCTTTCTGTCAGCGCGACAACCGGCCAGGTTATTGCCTTTAAACATACCATCGATAATAATGCGGCACGGGGCGATATCGAGACAACAGTGGCCCAGCAACGGATCATCAGCTTTTTTGAGGATCAATTCGATTTTGAATCCGGGCAGTACTCTCCTAAAGGAGATTATCATTCCATCCTGGACAACCGCACAGATCGATCTTATTCCTGGAAAAAAAATTCGGTTAATATCCCGTGGAGCTCAAATAAAAATACCGGGACGGCAAAATTATATTCAAGCGCGACAATATCCGGGCAAGAAATCCTATCTTTCGCAAAGAACACTTTTGAAATCCCGGAACAGTTTAACCGCTATCTTTCGCGGAGTAAAGTCATCGGCCAGAACCTATCGATGATTGTTAAAATTTTCATATCGATCCTTTTTTTCGGTGCTGTCTTGACACTGATGTTACAGCATAACCACTTAGCCATGCATACGACAAAAAAGTTCTATATGGTTATCAGTGCCTGCGCGTTTATTATGATCATCGGTTCATCTTTGAATTATTTTGAAGCAATCATCTTTTCCTACCCGACCACCGAAGCATTCGATTCGTTTATTTCCCGATACTTTCTCAGTAAATTTATGCCCGCGTTGATTTTGGCCGTCAGCTTGCTCATGCCGGGCTTATCCGGCGAGCTTTTGCATTACGAACAATTGCAAAACAAAAAGGAAGGCTCCTTTTTGTCGTATATCCATTCATCATTTTTTACACGGCCCGTCGGGGATGCCATCATCCTGGGATATCTCGGCTGTTTTTGCATGCTGGGCATGCAATCCCTGATTTCATTTATCGGGCAAAAATATTGGGGTGTTTGGATCGAATACTATTTCTTAACAAACTTATCAACCAGTTATATTCCTTTTTTAGCGGCTTTAGCGATCGGATTTAATGCCAGTTTTTCCGAAGAAATTATGTATCGTCTTTTTGCCATCAGTTGGGGTAAAAAACTTTTTAAAAGCACCTTTCTGGCCGCCTTTGTGGCCAGTCTTATCTGGGGATTCGCCCATAGCGGATATCCTGTTTTTCCCATGTGGTTTAGAGGAGTTGAGGTGACATTACTCGGACTCTTTCTCAGTTACATTTATTTAAAACATGGTATAATAACTGTCTTAGTGACCCATTATTTATTTGACGTCTTTTGGAATACGTCGTCGTTCTTATTTGGGACGACCGTCACGCAACACTTTGTGGGAGCCTGGTTTGTTTTGCTATTACCCGCGATTTTTGCTTCGATATGCTATATCAAAAACAAGAAAGTTGACATACGGCCTTTGCAATGGAACTTGAACAAGCATCAGAAATTTAATCTTGAGGTCTTAAAGGCATTTATCCGGCAACATCTCGATTCGTTGAAAACAAAAGATGTTCAAATAATAAAAAAAGAAATCATCCAGCACGGTTGGGATGTTGCCGTCGTCGAGATGGCAATAAAAGACGTTGAACAGCAGGACAACTCATAAAATAATTATTAATCTTAAAATGTATTTTTCACAAACATGTCTCAATTAAATCCATTTTTATTTTATAGCCCGACAACCATTGAGGAAGCGGTTGACTTATATTACAAAGGACCTTCATCCAAACTCCTTTCGGGCGGAACATTTCTGATCAACCAACTTCGAAAAATCAAAAAGATCGGCGGACGCAGTCCGGAAGCTGTCATCAGCCTCAAACATATCCCCGGCTTAAACGGCATTGATCAATCAGACGGGAAATTGACGATCAACGCGGCAACAACATTGGCAGACATCATCGATTCGGATATCGTCCAGGACACATTGCCGATCCTCAAACAGATGGCACAGGGAATCGGGACGACTCCGCTTCAGAATATGGCGACCATTGGAGGAAATCTCACCTGCCGCTATACCTGGACGGAATTACCATCGCTGATGATTGCCGCTGACGCGACCTTTCATTTCATCAATCAAGATAAAAAAGAAACAACGATATCCGCCCAAGATTTCTTTTCCGGGTCCGCTAAAACCAACTTCATTTTAACGCATGTTGCCATCCCGGCCGTAAAACACCTGTCGCTCGCTTACTTCAGGGCAACACGGACTCAAGCCGTCGATATACCGATCATAAACATCTGTATCGCAGCACAAATGCAGAATCAACAATTTCAAAACGTCCGTGCCGTCATTAATAACGGCAATAATTTCGCTGCCCGTGATGTTGACATCGAAAAATGTCTCGAAGGACAGGCCTACGATGCTGCGATCATAAATAACCTTAAAGAATGGCTACAAAAAGACATGTATACAAAAAGGTCGGATGAATACAAAACTGCAATGTTTGAAGTCGGGTTCAAACACTGTCTATCTCAAATCACTAAAAAGAAGTAATATCTATGCCAAATATTACAATATCCGTTAACAATCAGAATTATGAGTTGAACCTCAACGGGGAAGAAACATTGCTCGAAGTCTTACGGGAACATTTGCATCTCACCGGCACAAAATCAGCCTGCCATGAAGCTGAATGTGGGGCCTGCACCGTCCTTTTAAACGGCAAATCCGTCTTAGCCTGCATCACGTTAGCCTGTGACGTTGCCGGGCAGGACATCACAACGATAGAAGGACTGGCCAAAGGAGAAGATCTGCACCCTATTCAAGACGCCTTCTTAGAAAAGGGCGCGGTTCAATGCGGCTTTTGCATGCCGGGCATGATCCTGGCGTCAAAATCTTTATTAGACCGCAACCCTGAACCAAGCAGGGAAGAAATAAAAACCGCCCTGAACGGGAATATTTGCCGATGCGCCGGGTACACAAAAATATTTGAAGCGGTGGAACATGCCGCTAAAAAAATCAAGAATCAACCCCCACAACAATAACGAATATGGATCAAAACAAAAAAGAAAATATCAATCTCAACCCGGTCGGTAAAAGTGTGCCCCGTATTGATGGCAAAGGGCTTGTTACCGGTCAAACAAAATTCACGTATGACATGCAATTACCGAACATGCTGGTCGGTAAAATGCTGCGCAGTCCCCATCCGCACGCACGAATTCTGAATATTGACACCTCAAAAGCACAAAAACTACCCGGGGTTAAGGCCGTCATCACCGCCAAAGATACCCACATGATCAAGTTCGGGTCCAATGAATACTTTTTTCCTCATACAGTCGACCAATTGGCTTTAGAGGACGTAAAGGTCCGCTATATCGGGGATGAACTAGGAGCTGTCGCGGCTGTTGATGAAGAAACGGCTTTAAAAGCGCTGGAACTCATCGACGTGGAATATGAAGTATTACCGCCGGTTTTTGACCCTCTAGAGGCCATGAAACCAGGCGCTCCGTCCATCCATGATCACTGCCGTAACAATATCGGGGTTATTTTACCCGTCAATATGGGCAATCCGGACCGCGCTTTAAAAGAAGCCGATTATGTTCGGGAAGATGTTTTTTATTCTCAATCAGCCGCACATGCCTGTATGGAAACGCATGTCTGTATCGGGCAATGGGAATCATTCTCTAACAAAATAACTTTATGGATTTCTCATCAAGCGCCGTTTAAGGTGAGGGAAGCCCTGGCAAAATGTTTGAAGATGGACCTGAATGATATCCGCGTTATCAAAATGGCCTCCGGAGGAGGCTTTGGCGGAAAACTGGAAATGTTGCCCATGGACTTTTCGTCCTGTTTGCTATCGAAAAAAGCAGGCGGATTTCCGGTTAAGATGTGTTACAACCGTGAGGAAGAATTTTGTTTCTCCCGTCGAAAACATAATATGATCTATAAACTGAAGAGCGGGGTTAAGAAAGACGGCACGATTGTTGCGATCACGGGTGAAGTCATTGCCGACGGAGGGGCCTACTGCAGTTATGGCCCGACCGTCCTGGCCGCTGCAACCATGCGCATCTTTATAGTCTATAAAATTCAACATATCCGCATATCCGGATACCGTGTTTACACCAATAATCCCATCAGTGGAGCGATTCGGGGATTCGGCGGGGTCCAATCGGGTTTCTCGATTGAGTCGCATATGGATTTGTTGGCTGAAGGTATCGGAATGGATCCTAAAGATTTTCGTTTAAAAAATATTACGGAACCGAACATGATAACAGCAAATAAAATGATCATCAGCAGCAACGGATTAAAAGAATGCATTGTGAAAGCGGCTGAAGCTTCTGACTGGGACAAAAAAAGAGGCCAATGCCGTCACTTGGCACGCGGGATTGGTATGGCCATAGCGGCCGATGTCATGGGATCAAAAATGTATAAGGCCCACGAATCAGCGGGATCCATCATTAAAATGGAAGAAGACGGATCCGTCTATTTATTTACAGGAGCGGCGGACACAGGGCAAGGGTCAAACACGGTTCTCTCGCAAATCGCGGCCCATGAACTCGGGATCAGTTTTCAAAGAATTAGATGCAAAGCGGCAGACACAGAAATCACCCCCTTTGACACCGGCAGTTTTGCCAGCCGTGTGACATTTATTTCCGGCAATGCCACTCTCTTAGCGGCAAAAGATGCCAAAGAGCAAATCCTCAAGGTTGTGTCGCAAGAATTTAAACTTGATCACGATGACCTTGATATCAAAGCGGAGAAAGTCATCAACAAAAAAAATCAGTCGATAATCCTTTCTTTTGACAAAGCATTGGATCTTTGCTATTCATTTAATTACGGTCGACAAATCATCGGTCGGGGGAGTTATAATCCCACAACAACTCCCATTGACTTCAGAACAGGTGAAGGCAATGTTTCCGGGAGTTACAGCTTCGAGGCTCAGATCGCCGAGGTAGAAGTCAATACAGATACGGGCGCAATAAAATTATTAAACCTTTGGGACGCGCATGATGTTGGAAAAGCGATCAATCCCAGTTCTGTTGAAAGCCAGATTGAAGGTTCTTTAGCGATGGGGATCGGTTACACTTTTTTTGAAGACCTGGACATGAAAAACGGCCGCGTGGTCAATCCAAACTTTGCAAAGTATAAAATACCCCGTTCAGTCCATATGCCGCCATTGCATACGATTTTAATTGAAACCAACGATCCCCATGGACCGTTTGGTGCTAAAGGCATGGGTGAAGCCGCGCTTTTACCCACGGCAGCGGCCATTGCCAACGCGATTGATGATGCTGCCGGAATCAGATTAAAAGAATTGCCTTTTACACCGGAAAAAGTACTGAAAGCACTTAAAGAAAAGAATGAAAATAAATGACCTTGATGAGAGGGGGAACAGACAATGAAATTTTTATTATTAATTCTTATTTCGATGCTCATTTTTTGTCCAGCCTGTAGTATCTATCGAATCGCATCAAAAGATGTATCAACAAATTTTCACCGTCAATTAAAGATGGAAGATGTTGTTTACATTGAACGGCTGGATAAACCTCATGAAATTATCGGATATATTACGGTCAACACAGAACGCCGCCAAAGTCTCAGTGATGTCATGGATAAAATGAAACGCGAGGCCGCTATTCTGGGAGGAAACACCATCACGGACATTAAGTCCGACGCGACAGGAACATGGAAAAGCTTACCAGCGCAGAATCTGGTCGGGAACGCTTATGTCCGCGCGAACTTTTCCGCAACAGTCGTTATTTTGAAAAAATAAAAAACGATTAGTTTTCCTGGTATCTTTGGAGTAGGGCTTGCCATTCTTCGGCGGTATTGAATGTCGCACGAATGCCGCTATCATTAACTTCATGCTGAAGGATTTGATATTGATTGCTTCGCGTTAAGATATTTATACCCACATCATTCTCTAACGCTAGAATATTCTTCTTTAACGCCATACTAAAAATAGGGGGATGTCCTTTTTTATGGTGGTAGGTCGGGAGGAGGATATCCGGCTGATCACGCACAAATTTTTCTATCATCTGATCCACTGTCTCCGTTTTGATAAACGGATAATCAATCGGAAACAAAGCAATGCCTTTCGTGTGATCGGATACGGCGTTAACACCTTTTTTAAAAGAACTGGTTTGACCAAATTTATAATCTTTATTGTAGACAGTTTTAATATTTTTATGGTTAAATATATGTGGACTTATAGTTGTATAATTATACCCCGTTACGATGATGATTTGATCCACATGAGAATCAATCAATTTTGTTTGCATATGTTCCAGAATCGTTTTATTTTGATACCGGGCTAACGCTTTAGGGGATCCAAAACGTTGACTTAATCCTGCAGTTAAAATAATCGCAACTATCATACTATCGTGATATAAACGGTTTTAAGGAGTTGGGTTTGTATATATTTTATGCTCTTATCGCTACTGCTGTCATTAGCATCATAATCGCACTGTCATCTTTATCCAAAGAAAAAAAATCAGGTGATATCAATTATTCATCTGATTCACCAGCATCTTTTTTATCTTCGGGGAACGACTTAGACGATATCCCTACGGCGACAGATTTCTCGATTTTACAAGATACTATTATACATAGATGGGACAAGAAAAAGAAACAAAAAAAAGCTCTCCTGACAGGAACGGCTGAGATGAAAACGGTTTCAGGAAACAAAGAAGAGCCCGCGAACACATCTTCTTTGAAACAAAAAAATAATACCCTTGAAAAATTACTAACAGAAAAAAATCAGGTTCTTTCAAAATCTCAAAAAAATTTAAATGTCCAGCTTGAGAAATCAAACGGCTATGACAAAATCAAAAAGGTATTAGAATCCGAGATTCATTTGCTGCGAAAAGATAAAAAAGACATGAAAGACGAACTCAAAGAACTCAAGGACTCGGTCAACAGTTCCGATATAAAAATGCAAGCATTGGAGACCACGCTTTCATCCATCCAAAACCTGCTTATCGAAAAACAACAAGAGAATCAAAAATTAAAAAGCACAATCTCTCAACAGGATGAAAAGCCTAAACAAGAAAAATTATCGACAGCCAAAAAACCAGCTTCAAAGAAAAAAGGTCCGATGACCTCCCCGGATAAAATAAATACTGAACAAAGCATCGTTAATTTGATCGATCAGCACAGTGATCCTGACCCAAATGAATCTTTACAAAGGTTCGGAACGAGTCAAATCGATGAAGACTCAACTCTTATTGACGACAGCCCCAACATCAGCTTCAAAGACATGACGATCACATCGTTAGAGTACTCTACTTTGGAGAATAAAGAAATTCCCGGGAATAAAAAAAATCCCGTTGACGAAAACGATCAAATAAAGGACAATACATCTTCTTTACCGAATAAGGAGCATCAAAACAAAGATCAGGACGATGATCACATTCAATCCCATAACTACCACGGGTCCGGTTTTGAAGATCTTCAAAACAAACCTTATCAACCTGAAAACGGTTCGAATGAAAACCTGTTTGACACCTCTTACGGAAACGTCCATCAAGATGCCAATCCAGGAAACGTCGATCAAAAGGACGGAGATGATGTTTATGACCTGGATCTATCAAGTTCTTATCAGTCTCCAGAATTAGATTTATCAAATCCGGGTACGCAACAGAGCGATACGGATGAAACAACCCTTGATTTATCAAAACCGTCCGGGATAGATCTCGAATCATATGGACGGAAAATTGACGAATCTATTAAGAAGTCTAAAAAAAAGAATAACCCTGAAGACCAAGGGTCAAAAGAAGAGACTGAAACTTAAGATTAAAAATAAACATACTTAAAAAGGAAGGCACTCATGCAAATGAAAATTCTAAAACCATTATCCACTGTCCTAACTGCGTTTGTACTCGTATTTTCATTTATGCTGACAAGCTGCGCTCAAAATGAAAGCAAGGCGTCAGGAGACACCATCATTGTTATGCAAACCACTCAAGGCTCATTTGAACTCAAACTTTATCCGGATATCGCGCCCAAAGCTTGCGATAATATGGTTCAGCTCGTTGAAAAAGGCTATTATAATGGAATCATTTTCCATCGTGTCATCAAAAATTTCATGGTCCAAGGCGGAGATCCCACGGGAACAGGACGGGGAGGAGAAAGCGTTTGGGGCACGGACTTTGAAGACGAAATTTCTCCGAATGTTAAATTCAACAAACCAGGTTTATTAGCCATGGCCAATTCTGGACCCAATACAAATGGCAGCCAATTTTTTGTCACCACATTACCGACCCCCTGGCTGAATGGTAAACATACTATTTTTGGTGAAGTTATTAGTGGTTATGACGTTGTTCAACTAATTGAAAACACACCCGTTGATCCTAGAGGCAATAAACCCCTTCAGGAACAAAAAATTATCAACGCTTTTGTTAAATGATATTTATCATTAAACCCGGAAAATGCAATTAGAATCGTAACGAGAAGACAAAACTCGTCGTAATTGCTACGTTATGCTCAGGATTATTTCCTTCGCAGGTGATCCCAATTGCATTTACCAGGTTAAACAAGACAAAAAAACATCTCATGTTAAACAAAACAATCATTCAAAAAGCCCTTGAAGCGGCTGAGCATGATAAAAATTATGCGATAGCCACGATCACGCAATCTTCGCTTAAAGGCACTCCCCGTAAAATCGGGACGAAAATGATCATTTATGCGGATGGAAGCACATCCGGAACAATTGGAGGGGGGGCCTTTGAAAAAAAAGTGGAAATTGAAGCGTTAAAGGTTATTCAATCTCAAAAGCCAGTACTCATTCCTTTTGATTTCAGCGGACAATCCAACGATTCAGCTGTCTGCGGAGGAACGGCCCAAGTATTTATTGAACCCTATATCCCAGATAAATTGATCACGATCTGTGGCGCCGGACACATCGGATTATCTTTATCGGTCATCATGAAAATGATTGGATTTAATGTTCATGTCGTTGATGACCGTAAGTCTATCCTGAACAAAAACCGCTATGGTCATATTGATAAAATCCATTTAATAAATCCGGTTAAACTTTTAAAAAAACAAAAACCTCAACAGAACCATTTCCTGGTTATCGTGACCCATGATCATAAGTACGATTACGCGTGTTTGGAAACTGCCATTGAAAAAAATTACCAATATATCGGGGTCATCGGAAGCAAGACAAAACGTCAACGGTTCTTGAATCAGTTAAAAGAAAAAGGAATTGCACCAAAATACCGAAAAAAAATGCATATGCCATGCGGAATGATGTTAGGAGGGCAAACACCGCAAGAAATAGCTGTTTCTATCGTGGCTGAAATTGTGAGCCTGTCAAACATGTCTTTAAAAAAGAAAGGATAAAAAATGGACAAAAATTATGTTATGGATATCATACGTGACGCAGGATTTGGTTTTTTTGCTACGGTAGATCAAGATCAACCGAGAGTTCGGGCCTATATGCCGCATATGACGGATGAAGGAGAATTGCTTATTTCTTTGCAGCCTGATCGAAGAGCAATCGAACATATAAAGAAAAATCCAAAAGTGGAATTTTGTTTCGTCGATCGAAGAATGAACAGTTGTCGTGTGACGGGAAGTGCCAGCATGAGTGCAGAGGCGGAAAAAAAAGAATTAATTTGGAACAATATTCCCATGCTCAGACAATTCTTTAGCGGCCCTGAAGATGAGAACTTTAAGCTAATGGTGGTTAAAATTGATTCCGTTGAATTGATAGCACCCCAGGATAAAAAACCAACACTCGTTAAATTCTAAATAAACGGACGATTTGAAACAACATTTAACAATAAAAAAATATAAAAATTTGCCAAAATAAAAATGAAAATGTTTGTCTAGGCAACTGTCATTTACCACAGAGGTTACTCTTTATTCATCCCGTTCCAGCCTGGATTCCAGTTCAATTATACATTTTTTAAAATAAAAAAAAACAATAATATGCTATATTTACAACATTATTAGGCATTTAGATGAATATTATTTCACCATCAAGTTAACATAAGATACATTATAGGAAGTTAAAAATATACAAAAATTTGATCGAAATACGGAACAATCAGAACAAAAACATGTTGTCATTAATAGGAAAATTTTAATGCTGGCACAAAACATCAACGCTAAATACACATGGCTTGTGCTCTCTATCCCTCAAAAACGTGACAACAAGCAAAAAATACCAACCCCCAAAAGCCCGAATGAACGACCCTGTATCAAATCACACGCTTAGAGCGAGAACCAAACATATCAAAAAGTGAAATTTTTAGAAAGTACCACCTTAAACCCAAAATACCAATAAAAACCATCACAACAAAGACATTAATGTGCATATTTAATGATATGATCACGAATAATACTTTCTCGGGCAACTCCATCAACGAGTTCTTCTTTTTTGGGAATATCCCTACGAAGAACACCGACCTGGACACTGGAAAGATTGATTCGAATCGATTTTCCATTAACGATGCTGTCCGCCACAAGTTTCCGAGCTTCACGTAAGATACGCCCAAAACTTGGCCTGGAAAGCTTCATCATTTTCGCGCCTTCGGCCTGAGAATAGCCCTGATAGTCTGCTAATTTAATGGCCTCAAAATGATCCAAACGCAAGATCACCTCATCTGGACGGCCGGGACGACCACGAGGACTAAACTGATTGACTTCTGGCATCTTCTGTATATACCGCACTTTTTTCTTACGGCCCTTTTGCATGGCAGCCTCCCTTTTAAGCTTGTATTTATTATGAGCATATGCTCATAATAAATACATAGATATTTTAAGCCAATGCTCATAACATCATACAAGCGCCCCCCTTTAGTAGCAACATATTTTTATCTATTTATTTCCAACATTGACAGGATTTTTGGCCAGGATCGGCCTTGAAAGGGAAAAAAGAAACAAACATATCAAAAAGTGAAGTTTTTAGAACGGATTATTTTCGGCGAGGCATGGGTACGACCGTCAACGCCGTCAAACGACGCGCAACCACTCAAAACAATTAAAAAAACAACAAACATCCATCTCATGACTGCGCTGACCTCCCTCCGTTTTTTCTCTTACCGGCGACCATGGCCAAAAATCACTCAAACATTTTCTTCAATCGCTCAATCGATTTAATTTCAGCCTCAACTAATTCTAAATCATGATCCAATATGACATGCAAATGCTTCTTTTTTAACGTTGTTTGCTCCTTTAATTTGCTCAACTCCTTCATAATGCGCCGCAAAAACAATGTCCGGCCCCGCAGCTGCCGTTTAGCTATTTTTTTGTCTAAATAAGGCAGAAAATACAATGAAAGATCAATATTAAAATAAGGACGTTCGATCGAAAGAAAACTTTCCGCGATGAGATGCTCAAATATTTTCTCTCCTTTTTCTGTCAGGCTATAAACGTATTTCTCTGGGAACTTACCTTCCCTGCCCAGATCCTTTTGAATAAGGCCTAATTTTTCCATTTTCTTTAAAGGATAATAAATCGATTTAATTCTTAAACCGACAAAAGGAAACATTTCTTCTTCTATTAACCGCTTTATTTCATAACCGTGTTTCGGCCCCTCTTTTAATAATCCCAAAAACAAAAGTTCATGTTCTATCATCTCAATGTCTCCCGCTCTTAAAAAAACTGCCCGAAGGACTACATATACCCATTCTCATATTTCTCCGTGTACTCTATAACTTGACGCATCATATTGATTGTCAACACCGGATGTTTGCCCACCGCAGTCTCCCCCGAAAGCATCACAAAGTCTGCGCCATCAAGAATGGCGTTGGCAACATCCGAAACTTCAGCCCTAGTCGGGCGCGTGTGCTCGGTCATACTTTCCAGCATCTGAGTGGCGACAATAACAAATTTCTTTTTTCGCCCACAACGATGGATGATATATTTCTGAATAACGGGAATCTGATAGATGGGCAATGAGACGCCCAAATCACCCCTGGCGACCATAATCCCATCACACGCTTCCATAATTTTATCAATATTACGAACCCCTTCATGACTTTCTATCTTGGCTATAACGCGGATCCCTGGCATCTCCTTACTGGTTATCTTAACAATGCGCAAGATATCACTTTTACTTCGAACAAACGATTGGGCGACATAGTCCACTTGATTCTTTATCCCAAAGGCCAAATCGTTGCGGTCCTTCTGCGTGAAAATACTGCCGCTCAACTTCATCTTTGGTATATTAATCCCCTTGCGCTGCCTTAATAATCCGCCCTGCCGAACCTCAAGCTGAACCTGATCATTCTTATGCCCGATAACCTCCAGGCAGATCGTTCCATCATCAATAAAAATTTCCATTCCTTTTTTAATGTGTTTGACATCGCCCGGATAATCAAAAGGAAGATGCCGCGAACTCGCTCTGCGTCGGTTTGACATGTAAACTATTCTTCCGGGAACCAGATCAATAGGCTCCTCAAAATGCCCGATACGGATGCGGTATCCTTCCAGGTCCTGAAGAATCTCAATCTTAAAATTATACCGATCATTAACTTCTCTAATCATATCAATCATTTTCTGATGCCCCTCGTGATTTCCATGCGAAAAATTCAATCGCGCGATACTCATCCCCTTACGAGCCATGTCAATCAAAACAGACTCTTTTGCAGACGTTGGGCCCAAAGTACAAATGATATTTGTATCCCTTGTTCTTCCCATACTTATACTCCTAATTTTTTGGATATGCATCAAGGCATAGAATTGAAACGTTGCTCAAGTTCAGCAAAGACAGCCTGGGAAACTTTCATCTTCGCTGAACTGCTTAATGAAGAAATCGTAACCTGCGTCGTCTCGTTGCTTATTGGAGAGAAAAATATTCCTACTTCAGTCGTATCCACATTGCCAGGGATCCCCATCACAATAATATGATTTTTAATACGATTTTTTAAAAAGACCCTGAAAAATTTTTTTATTACAGGCTGATACAGCTCTTCTGAATAACCTAAGCTCAAAACCGCGTCGAAACACGCCTCATTGCGGCAAGCATATTTTCTTTCAATGCCTTCTCGCTTAGCTTTTTCTAATGCTCTGGTCGAAGAACCCCAGACGGTCTTACCCACTTCACCGACAAATGAACAGCCCAATAACGTAAGTGACAAACAAAAAATTAATACTCTTTTCATGATAATTATTTTACTTTTATTTTAAATTTAATGTGTACGTTGAATGACTAAGACACACGGATATTTGATCCAAAAGCGCGAGCAGGATTTCATTCTCAAATTCAACCCTTTCCCGCATCATCCTCGCAAAGGATAAAAAATCAACTCTGAACGTCGGCTCTTTTTTAACCCCCCAATCCGCAGAAAATCGGTCTGAAAAACTTAACAACCGAACCTTGACGACTTTTGCATTTTCCTCCAAAAAAATAATCTCTTTCTTAAACTTATCATCCGGGCTTAAAAATATCAACTGCTGATAAAATGAAGTCCGCTGCAGCGCGAAATGGTCAAAGAGAACCTGATAATATTCCCTCAAAAAAAGACGCGATGCCTGATAATCTTTTCCTGACTCAGCAATTTGCACCTGAACATTCAAAATAAACTGATGATTTCTTTTTATCAAAGAAATAATATCGGTTAAAGTCATAGGACAACACGTCATTTCAAATTAAAATGAAACTTTTTTCGAACGTTCCTGCGGCAGGGCTTCAATCTTCTCCTTGAACGCCTCACAAATCCGTTCAAGGCCGATCACCTTCGCTCTATTCTTTGTCAATTCATACTGCAGCAAATGCTCTTTCTTAAGCATCCTGGACTGGCCATCCTTCATACCTTCAATCTTACCATTCAACCGGTCAATATACTCCGTTAAGGTGTCATTCTCTTCTTTCAACAAACCGAGCTGCGAATGATTATCCTTAAGCTGCGCGTGAACCTCACTCAAATCAACGCGACCAATCTCTTGCTGAAACTCCTGAACCTGCTTTTGACTACCCCGGTATTTCATCAATAATTCCTGATTCTCTTGCCGCAACAACTGAAGTTCTTTATAAAAATCTTTATCTTTATTTAATGACTCATCATCCAACTTCCTTAGCTCCTGGGTTAGCCTTTCGACCTCACAGGACTTCGCCGATAATGTCTGTTCATGCTGATAAACCTTTTGGTTCAACTCTTTTATGGTTCCCGACAAATCTTCCTGATCTTTTTCTAACGAGGACAGCATATCCTGACGACTCGCATATTCAGACGATAACGAATCGCGGTAAACTTCCAGGCCCTTGACCTTCTGCTCCAACTCTATAACATTCGCACGATTTAAAGAAATCTCTTTATCTTTACTTTGAATCTGATCTTCCATCCTGGAAGAAGTATCAGAATAATTCTGTATTTCCGCCTTTAATCTTAAGCTGTCTTTTTCCAGATGATCCCGTTCAAGCACCGCCATTGACAGATGCTTCTCGATCAACACCATCTTGTCCTTTAATTCATGGATGACATTCTCCTTACTTGCAAGCTCCTGCCGATACGTCGCGTTCTCCCGTGATAACGTTTCATCCCGCTCAGTCTGGTCCATTTTCTGGACATTGCTTTTTAGCTTAAAATTTTCTTGGCGCAACTTTCTTATTTCCTGCTCAGCATCACTTTTAAACTGCTTTAAACAAACCAATTCTTCTTCACGCCTGATGATTTGATCATTTCGTGCAACAGCATCTGTTTTAGCAAAAGGCGTCTCGGTTTTCTTCTTAAAACTGCTCTTAGACGCGTGCCGCGCCTCTTGCTGTTCCAATTTCTTCTTTTGATAAATACGCTTTATTTCATTAATCTCTGTTAAATCTGAGATCGGCACAGCGTATTCATCTTCTGATGGCACATTAAAACCTTTGATCAATAAAATAATGCCTGACATTAAAAAAACAACTCCAATCGACATTACTGTATAAAAAATCATAATGGCCTCGCTTTTTCTGCGATTAAAATATATTTATAAATGCTTTTCGACTTTCAAATAAGAAACATAATCGAGAATAGCATCTTCGAGCGAAGTAAATTCATGAGGATAACCGACAGACTTCAATTTTGCCATTTCCGCTTGAGTAAAATATTGATACTTATCCCGTAAAATTTCAGGCATATCAAAATAATTAATACAGGGCTCTTTAAGTAAAGCCTTAAACAATGCCTTGGCTAAATCGTTCCACGACCTCGCTTTTCCTGTGCCCACGTTAAAAATCCCATTGATATCAGGATTGTCCATGAAAAACAGAATGACCTGAACCGCATCTTTGACATAAACAAAATCACGCTTTTGCTCTCCATCGGCGAAATCCGGGTGATACGACTTAAATAATCCCATCGACCCCTCATCGACAACACGCTGGAAAGCCTTTAATGAAACACTGCGCATATCCTGTTTATGGTATTCATTGGGTCCAAAAACATTAAAAAACTTCAAACCCACAATAGATTGAAACCAGCTGTTCTTTAAAGCTAATAAATCAAAATCCTGCTTCGACCGGCCATACAGGTTCAACGGCTGACACTTCAAAACCGTTTCATGATCATCCTTGTACCCGTCAGAACCATCACCATATGTGGCAGCTGAACTCGCATAAATAAAACGAGTATTATTCGCCAGGGACCACTCTGCCAGTGTAATCGTATAATTCAAATTATTGTCTTGATAATACGCAGGATCTTTCCCTGTTGTCGAACTGCACGCACCCATGTGAATCATACAATCAAATTGATTATCCCATGACCCAGAAACTATTCTTTGAATAAAATCTTTCTTATCAACATAATCAATGTATTTCTTGCCCGCCAAATTCTTCTTTTTCAAATCATTAACAACTTCGTCCGCTGTTTGGATATTATCCACACAAATAATATCTTCAAATCCAAGCTCATTTAGCCTGGCCAGCGTGCAACTCCCGATAAAACCCGCTGCACCTGTTAAGCAGATCATACGCACTCCTTAAATATAATATCAAAGTGATTCCAATAAAAAACTTCCAATGTTTTGTCCAAGAATTAAAGCAATCTCTTCAAATGATTTCTTCTTTCGGTTAAAATCCATATGCTCTTTGAAAATGGCAATAACCTTACCTGACTCTTTTTCATATAAGCGGCCCTTTATCTCAACACTTCCCTTATCCGGGCGCATAAACCAGCCATGCCATTTGGGTGTACTTCCCACTTCAACAAGGTGGCCATCAATGATCAAATCCGCTTCTTTATAATTCTCTTCCAGGATGATTTGAAAAGAACCCGATGTTTCATTAATCATAACCCCGATCCCTCTAAGGATCATCAATGACAATTTATCAGACTGTTCATTCGCCAGCACCCCGACCCCGGGCTGAAAAAATTTGACATAAATCTTTCCCCCCTGAAATAACCGGTTCTGATCAATAATTCGGCTGAGTGAAACAGATGGTATTATCGCAGTCCTTTGCGGTGTCTGTTTAGAAAAATTCAACCATGAACATCCGTTGAATACAAATAGGAATATTAGTAAATTGATATATATAAATTTCATTGATAGAATTCTAGCATATAGTATAAAGCGACTCAAGACATTCCTAAATTAGAAATCCATGTTTTCGCCTCTAAACAAACAATTTAAGCCTTTAGCGTTTCGTCTTTTCAACCAACCCAGCCAGTCTTTTCAGATCCATTTGCTCCAAGTACCCTGAAGACATCCGCCAGCCCCAATTGCCGTCTTTGGTCGAAGGCGTGTTCATCCGCTGATCGGACTTCAACAATAAGACATCCTGCATGGGAATCATCGCAATGCGCGCGATGGATTTAAGCGCCAATTCAATAAGAGCCCATGGAACAATTTCAGAGGGCATGATATTGCCAACATAATTGAACAAATTATTCTTTTCATCTTCCGTTGCCTCATCCTCAAACCAGCCCAAAGCGGTATTATTATCATGGGTGCCTGTATAAACGATACAATTATCGGTAAAATTATGGGGCAAGTAGGGATGCGAATTCAAATCGCCATTAAAGGCGAACAGCAATATTTTCATCCCCGGCAGTTGAAAACGGTTCATCACATCCTTCACATCATCGGTTATTATACCTAAATCTTCTGCAATAATCGGCAGTTCGCCAAATTTGTTTTTTAAGGACTGCATGAAATCATCAACAGGCACCGCACTCCAATGACCATTGACAGCTGTTTCTTCTGCCTCGGGTATCTCCCAATAAGCGACTAAACCACGGAAGTGGTCAATGCGAACGATATCAAAACATTTAAAATTCTGTTCAATACGTTTGTGCCACCATTCAAACTGATTCTTCTTTAAAACCTCCCAGTTATAGACGGGGTTTCCCCATCGCTGCCCGGTCGCACTAAAATAATCAGGCGGGACGCCAGCCACAAATTCCGGCCTTCCATCATCAAGCAACTTAAACAATTCTGGGTTGACCCAAACATCCACACTGTCCCAACCGACATAAATGGGAATATCACCGATGATGGAGATATTCTTTTCCCGGCAATAGTCTTTTAATTTGAACCACTGCTGAAAAAATATATACTGCTCAAAACGTATCCTGTTAAAAAGGTCCTCCTTTTCCGAGCGAACCTTATCCAGGGCGGCGGGTTGCCGGCTTTTAATATCGTCCGGCCATTCGTTCCAGGATTGATCGACATAAATATTTTTCAAAACAACATACAGCGCAAAGTTGTCTAACCACTCCACATGATCCTGGCAGAAAAATTTAAACAATTTTTTGTGTTTCGAGGAACTCTTAAAACGATTGTACGCCATGGATAATAAGCGGTTCTTAAAATCGATGACAACGCTAAAATCCACTGTTCGCTCATCAAATTCCAGCTTGCTTCTAAACTCCTTGTCGGTCAACAGACCATCTTCTTTCAACAATGCTGGCGAAATAAACAATGGGTTGCCGGCAAACGCCGAATGGCTGCTGTATGGCGAATTACCAAACATGGGGTCTGTGGGATTTAAGGGTAATATTTGCCAATATTTTTGTTTCGCCTGACAGAGAAAGTCAACAAACTTGTATGCTGATGGGCCTAAATCACCGATTCCAAAATTAGATGGTAACGATGAAATATGCAATAGTATGCCACAACCTTTTTCCATTAAATAATCCTTTCTGAAAAGTTCATTTTACTTATGAACAAATTAATACTTGAGATTGCGTCGATCAAACCCTGATTTTAGCGTCTAAACAGTCGCCAAGGGCATTGTAAGCCTCAATCCATTGTTTGGCGTTGTTGTCATGGCCGTCAGATTGCTCCAACTGCGGCTGAAAATGCTTTTGTCCAATCTTAAAAAAAATATTCTGCGCCTTCCACAAATCAATGGTCAATTGCAGTTGCTGTAAAATATTTAAAATGCGCGCCAGGTCTATCATTTGTCTGACATTCATCGGGTCATTCTGGCATTGAATCATTTTCTGATTGATGGCTTCCGAGCTGACGACGCAAATTGTTTCTTTGTCACGCATAAAAGAGAATCGCTTTATTTCAGAGACGACTTCATCCAAATGTTTCAAATTAATCCGGTCGGACTCTAACAACTCACAAAGGTCCCTGTTCAAAATAAACTCCATGATCATAACCAAAGATTTTGGCAATTGCACGCGCATATCCTTTTTCACCTTCGTTAACGGAAAAAAAAGATCATAAATTTTTCGCGCGTCATCTTCGATCGTCTGCAATGTTTCTTCAAATATATTTTTAAGGGCCTTACTCCGTTCATTCTTTAAAAGATCCCAAAGAGAATAATGATTCTCCCCAAAACACTCTTTTATCTGCGCCTGGACTTTATCAAATTTTTCTTTTTTAAACGCATGCATAATATCTTTCTGTGCCCGGACCAACGATCGGCCGTTGCCCTGGGATTGAACCCCGATAACGACCTGATGCCCCCCCTGGTGTAAAACAGCAAAATCCAATTTCTGTTCTTCAAGCGTTACGTTCGAAACAATACGGAGATGCCCTTGCAGCAATTTTCGAAACCCCTCTTTATCCTGATCAAACCGCTCTTTATAAACGGTATAGGCATAGGATTTCGCAACATCGGGCAAATCCTCAAACAACAATGCAATTGCGAAATAAGCCCCCACGTCGATGAGATCAATAATGGAGGGCTTAACCTGTTGAAGATATATCTCTTTAGCGTTTTTCTTGTCCGAGACGTTACTTTTTGCCTTATATAAAATTTTCAAATATCCCTTTTCAAGGTCGATCCCTTTTATATCCTTCGCTATTTGAATCGCTCTGGCAGCGTATTGAATAATCTGGACGGTCTCAATTCCTGATATATCATCAAAAAACCATCCACAACTTGTATACATAAACAACGCGTGACGTTGCATCTCAAGCAAATTCAAAATTTTATTGTAATCTTTTTCTGAAAGGTTCTTCTTGATATGCTTCTTGAAAAAGGACTGAATTGTTTTAATATCCCGATCGAGTATAATTCGAATATAATCGTCGCGAAGTTTCCAGGGTTGTTTCGTCAAGGGACTGATTTCATCCTCATAAATATAAGCCAATTCATCACGCAACCAATCCATCGCCTCCCTTAATGGCTGTCGCCAGCGCTGATTCCATTCAGGGCCACCACCGACATGGCAACCGCAATCAGAGCGCCAACGCTCAATACCATGCGCGCAACTCCAAGAAGAATTCTCAATAATCTGGACTTCATGTTGGGGGGAATACTTCTCCAGAAAATCACCATATACCGTCAGTTGAAAATCTGAATGGCCTTCAATAAAATTCAGCATGTAGGCTAAAGCCATATTACCGAATTTTTGATGATGCCCATATGTTTCCCCATCTGTGGCAATATGCACAATCACCGCTTCATCCGTGTGGTCAGGAAAATTCGACATTAAACGGTGCGCAAAAGCTGAACCATCTTTGGTCAAATCACCAAAAGCCACTTCTTGCGATATCGGGCCGTCATAAAAAAACAAAACGATCTTAAACCCGGACGGTAAATGACAATAATACGGTCTTTTGGGGTCAATCCGGGCGTTGCTCACATCAATCCACTCCTCCGTTCCAATCGAACGAAAAGATCGGGCTTGATAGGGAGAAAGAATGGTATATTTGATGTCATGAGCCGCTAACAACTCCAATGTTTCTATGTCGACGGCTGTCTCAGCGAGCCACATCCCTTCTGGTTTTCGATCAAATCGGCTCTCGAAGTCCTTAATACCCCAAATGATCTGTGTCTTTTTGTCCTTAATGTTCGCCAGCGGCATGATCATATGATTATAGACCTGCGCTAGGGCAGCCCCATGCCCATTAAAACGCTTCAGGCTCTGACGGTCTGCTTCCAATATGGCATAATAAACATCCGGAGCAAATTTCTCCATCCAGGATAAAAGTGTGGGACCAAAGTTAAAACTCATTTTGGAATAATTGTTGACAATATCAACAATGAAACCCTCATGATCTTGAATGCGGGACTCAGCATTTTGAAGATAACATTCAGCCGTGATTCTTTCATTCCAGTCATTATACGGATAAGCCGAATCCTGAATTTCTATGGTCTCAAGCCAAGGATTCTCTCGGGGAGGTTGATAGAAATGTCCATGTATACATATATATTTATTCATCTCAAGAAAAATAGTAACAGAAAGATTAAAAAAAGAATTTTGCTGATTATAATTCTTTCATCATATACGGTCAAGAAGATAAGAAAAAAAAGTTTACGGTATTTTGTCTTTCATCAATGGACAAAACACATAATAAAAAACTGACCACCTAAGAAAGATAATCATGTAACACGGCAGAGGTTATGTCGAGGTATCTTTTCGCTTTTTGAGAAAAACAGTGCCCAAAGGGGGAATGTTCAGGAGGAGAGAATGCTCACGGCCGTGCAAAGGATGGTCTTCAACCGTTAAATCGTCCCAATTACGATGATTGCTTCCTCCAAATTCTTTTGCGTCGCTGTTGAACATTTCATACCATTGCCCGCCTTGAGGCATACCGACACGAAAATGTTTTAGCGTGACTGGAGTAAAATTACAAATAACAACAATGGAATCCTCTTCTTTGTTCCCTTTACGAACAAAACTGATAATAGACTGCTCCCAATTATTGACGTCTATCCATTCATGCCCACGTGAATCAAAATCAAATTCATAAAAAGCCTTTTCATTCTTTAACAAATAATTCAATTGTTTAAATAACAATTGAATCCCGGCATGCCGATCATACTGCAATAAATGCCAGTCCAAAGAACTATCGTGATTCCATTCCGCCCACTGGGCTAGCTCACTCCCCATAAAAAGCAATTTCTTGCCCGGATGAGCGTACATGTACGAATATAACAGCCTTAGATTAGCAAACTTCTGCCAATCATCACAAGGCATTTTGTTGATTAATGATCCCTTCCCATGGACAACTTCATCATGTGAAAGTGAAAGGACAAAATTTTCCGTAAAGGCATACAACATGCTAAACGTCAATTCGCCATGATGAAACTTTCGATAAACAGGATCCAAATTCATAAACTTCAAGGTGTCATGCATCCAGCCCATATTCCACTTCATCCCAAAACCTAATCCATCTTGGTCTACCGGACGTGAAACCTGCGACCAGGCTGTCGATTCTTCAGCAATCATTTGGACATCAGGAAATTTTTGATAAACAACTCTGTTCAACTGGCGGATAAATGCGATAGAATCTAAATTGTCCCTGCCTCCATACACATTGGGAGACCATTCACCATCTTTACGTGAATAATCTAAATAAAGCAGCGAGGCGACAGCATCAACACGCAAACCGTCCACATGATATTTCTCCAACCAGAACAAGGCACTGGAGATCAAAAACTCTTTAATTTCATTTCGACCATTGTTAAATATATAACAATTCCAATCAGGATGAATCCCCTTCTGAGGATCGGCATGTTCAAATAAATGAGTCCCATCATAATAAACTAATCCTGATTCGTCTGAAGGAAAATGTGACGGAACCCAATCTAAAATAACGCCGATATCGTTCTGGTGCAGACAATCAATTAAATACATAAAGTCTTGCGGAGTTCCGTAACGATTAGACGGCGCGAAATACCCCAGGGTCTGATACCCCCAGGAACCATAAAACGGATGGTCCATAACGGGCATAAACTCGACATGGGTAAATCCCATGTCTTTCATGTACGGAACCAATTGTTCGGCCATTTCCCTGTAACTTAAAGAACGAAATCCCTCATGGGCGACCCTGCGCCATGAACCGATGTGAATTTCGTAAATAGACATGGGCGCGTTTAAAGCGTTCTTTTTATGCCGTCTCTCCAACCAGATTTTGTCTTTCCAATCGTAAGTTAAATCCCATACAATCGAGGCTGTGTTCGGCGGGATTTCGTTAAAAAAAGAATAAAGATCTTTTTTGTCGACTTGATAATTATTGTGGTTGGATTCAATATGGTATTTGTAAAGGAAGCCGTTCTTGATGCCGGGGATAAATCCTTCCCAAATCCCTGAACTATCCCAACGGGCCTTCAGATAATGGGACTGCTTATTCCAATCATTAAAATTACCGATAACGGAAACACTCTTTGCATTAGGCGCCCATACGGCAAAAAAGCTACCTGACTGTCCATCTTTTTCAATAATCTTCGACCCAAATTTATTGTATAAATCATAGTGCAAGCCCTGCTTAAAAAGTTCAATCTCTTCCGCGGAGAACAGGCTATGCGCGGTGACTGAACCAATTGGATTTGTTTCGGATGTTTTCATTTTACATTCAGTAAAAATTTTCATAATCAATAATTAATTATTATATAAACATATCTAACTGACGAACTCAATAAAAATTTTTACTCTGGCAGATAAAAAAATATTGGAATGATTATTGATGCTTGTATTTATATTGACAATACATTAACAAAAAAAGATAGTCAGATCAACATAAAAAACTTTTTTTAGCGATCTAAACTTCAAAATCGTCAAGGATTAAACCCTTTGGCTTGACATTATCTTTCTCATCATATATTTCACCAAAAAGTTCCTCGAGCACATCTTCCATTGTGACGATTCCAACCGATTTATGTTGCGCGTCTTGAACAATGAACAAATGCTGATTGTAGGCTTGAAACTTCGCCAATAACTCATCGGCCTTTGTAAACCAATTGACGAAGATCGGCGGTTTCATAAAATCCTTCACATGCGCTTTATAGTTGTCTTTAGCAATTTCCCTTAAAAGAACTCGCTGTTGGGCGACACCTAAAATATCTAAAGGAGACTTGTTATAAATAACGATGCGGCTGAACCTTGACTTGATAATTTGTTCCCGCATCTCCCCTAAAGTCTTATCAGCCGGAAGGGCAAACATATCGTCGATCGGACGCATAATTTGGACAGCGCGAACATCATTCAGCTTAAAAACGCGATTGCACAAAACCTCTTCATCCATCTCGACTGTCCCCTCAACACGCCCTAATCGCAGCATCATTTTAATTTCCTCTTCAGTAACGCGAGGCAATTTCTTCTCTGCAATGAACGAACGGGTCATCTTCATGATCATGGAAACGATTGGCCGAAAGAGGATCACAATGAGGCGGATGGGACGGGCAAAAAACAATGAAATCTTAACCTTAAACCTCTCGCCGATTGTCTTTGGAATAATTTCCGACATGACAATAATACTAAATGTCAAAACAGTTGAGGCAACGCCCAGCCATTGATTTCCAAAACGCGCAGCGACATGTTGTCCGATAAAAATCGACCCGACGATGTTAATGGCGTTATTGATAATAACTATCGACGCGACCGCATACGCAATATGTTCTTTGATGTATAACAAATCTTTTGCGTGCTTCCTCTTCTGCTCAAACAGAATGCGGGCACGAACCAAAGGAAGGCTTAGGATTGCCGCTTCTGACATTGAACACAATCCCGAAGAGATAATAATACTGACAAACAAAACAAGTAAATTAATCATAACATCTTCAATCTAAAAAAATATTTATAAAAATTCATCAAAATCTCAAAC
Source organism: Candidatus Omnitrophota bacterium (assembly GCA_021108075.1). Taxonomy (GTDB): domain Bacteria; phylum Omnitrophota; class Gorgyraeia; order Zapsychrales; family Zapsychraceae; genus JAIORP01. Next base: position 107,176 of record JAIORP010000197.1, read on the forward strand.
AATTTAATATTATAAACGCTTAAGAATATATTTCCAAAAAATTTTATTTTCATCTTCATCGCGCATCAACTTTTTTCAATGACTGGTTCATTTCTGCAAAATCAATTCGCGGAACGGGGTTATGCAAATAATATCCCTGAGCCGCATCTATACCAAGATGTTTAATGGTTACTAATTCTTCTTTCGTTTCAACCCCTTCCGCTATAGATAAAATTTTATTATCTTTACAAAAGGCCACAACAAATTTAACAATGCTTTGTTTAAATTCATCTTCATTAATATGACTAATGATGTGCCTGTCAATTTTTACCACTTCAGGCTTGATCTGAACAATGGTCTCCAAACTCGCATACCCCCCACCAACATCATCTACGGCGAACTGAAAACCCTGTTGACGGTATTCGTTTAAATGATTATAAAAAATTTGATAATTGGATACCGCTGAGCGCCCAGTAATTTCTAATACAACATTATCAATAGGGACATGAGTTTTATCAAAAATGGATTTAACCGTTAAAAGTTTCTGCCCCTCAACCAGATACGGATTGCAATTTAAAAATATTTTTTCTTCTTTAAGATATTTTGACGCATAGGCTAACGCTTTTCGCCAAGCCAGCATTTCCAATTCTTGATAAAAGCCAAATTGGATAGCGGCTTTAAACAACAATTCAGGATTAACAAAAATGCAACTTTTCCGTGGACGGGTTAATGCTTCTAATCCAAGTAGACGCGGTGAGTCTAATAAAAATATGGGTTGAAAAAACGGAACAATTAATTCTTCCGTTACTATCCTGCGTAATTCCCTTTCAATAACATCTTGATCGAGGGCGGTCTTCTGATCTTCACGAAAGACAGATACCCGCCGCATAACCGCTTCCATCCGGGCGACCAATTCTTCGTATTCAAACGGTTTCGTCAAATAATCATCCGCCCCTAAATACAATCCTTCGACAATGTCTTCCGATAATAATTTTGCACTTAAAATGATAATCGGGATACACGTTGTCTCTTTTTTTTCCTTCAGTTTGCGGCAAACAGAAAATCCTTCCTGGTCGGGTAAAACGAGGTCTAATATAATTAAGTCCGTCGTGTTCGAGGCGACTTCGATAGCCTCATGTCCGGTTGACGCCACACGGACATGATATCCGCGCATCTCCAGCAACATACTTAACATCTCTGTTACGGATTTGTCATCATCAACAAGCAAAATATTTTTTTTATTGTCTGTATTATTTCCCATACCATGATCAATAGATTCAATATTATATATCAAGTATAATGCATTGCTTCCTGATAATCGACCGATAATCAGGCTCTTTTTCATGCCAACAATTCTCTCATAAACCTATGAAATAAATAGACTTACACGGAAAGTCCAACAACAATCATAATAAATCGATTTCGTGACGCCCCAGCCTGCTGATTCCAAACAGAAGATAACTCTGTTTTTTTCCATAAAGTTTTTACAAAATTCGGCCTCAAATGAATACGCAAGAAAATCCTTCAGGAAGGTTACTAAAGCTGAAACATCAATATTCGCAACATGTTGAAGAATGGATAGCCATCAATCTTTTCTTTGAAACTCAGAAAAATAATACGTGATGTCCTTTTCCGTCATCGTATCAGAACGCTGTCTTTCAATAAAACGATGGTGATAGGATGTAAAAAACGCATCGCAAGAAAACGTTTTCATAACACGCGTTAAAAAAATCCGTTGGCAATGAGGATCCTGAACGGCTTGTTCATAAATCTGAGCCCCACCGATCACAAAAATATTTTCACACCGGTCACGATGGATTTGCTGATCAATGACCGGACCAATGTCCGCAAATGTTTTGGCGGGCCAAACCCCTTCTGGCAAATCCAAACGACCCTGACGAGACAAAACGACATTATAACGGTTTTTTAGAGGCTTAAAGGTATCGGGTATAGATTCCCATGTTTTACGCCCCATGATGACAATGTTCTTTTTGCATGGATCTTGCGTTTCAGATGTTATCGTCTTAAAGTGCTTCATATCGCCGGACAAGTGCCACGGAAGCCGCCCTTGCAGACCGATCCCATCCGCTTGGTCGACAGCAACAATAATGGAAAAAGGGAGAATCATTGTTTCATCCTTTAGAAGCGTTATACCGCAATTGAAAATTTAATGAACGCATCATGCTGATAATTCAGCAACTCGATATCGTCAAATTTAATATCTAAAACGCTTTTATTGCTGATACGTAAAGTGGGCGATGGGTGCGGTTGGCGTTGGAGCTGTATTTTTAACCCGTCGATATGATTGCTGTATACATGGGCGTCTCCTAACGTATGGACAAAAAAACGCGGCATGAGACCACATTCATTGGCAACCATGGTCAGTAATAACGCATAACTTGAAATATTAAACGGCACACCCAAAGCAATATCAGCAGAACGTTGATATAGCTGACAATCTAAATATTCACCAATAACATAGAACTGGAAAAAAGCATGGCAAGGTGGCAAAGCCATCCGGTCAATATCCGCGACATTCCAGGCACTGACAAGCAATCGCCTGGATGCCGGTTGTGTCTTTATCATCTCAAGAACCTGCCTTATTTGATCAACCTTTTCTTTCCGGTACTGTTCTTTCTGTTTATCCCAAATAAATTTTTCCCAGTAACGCCATTGATATCCATATATCGGACCCAATTCACCGTTTTCATCTGCCCATGCGTTCCAGATCGGAGTGTGCCGTGTTAAATCATCATGAATATTCGTTGAACCCCTTAGAAACCATAACAATTCCCTGACAACAGCACTGAACAAAACTTTCTTAGTCGTGACAATAGGAAATCCCTCCCTGAGGTCGTACCTGGATTGATAACCAAAAACAGACAAAGTGCCCGTGCCCGTGCGATCATCCTTATTCTCTCCGTGATCAAAAACGTGTTGAACTAAATCCAGATATGCTTTCATGCCCTTCTCCTTATCAAAAACAAATATTTCACAGCAAGGTATTATGCCAAAATATATTTTCCCGCACCCCATCTTTTCAAATCCAATAAACGGTAAATCAAAAGAATTATTTATTGGATTTGGTCTCGCTATTTGTACAATTATTTAACGTAATGGGTATACTTACAACTTTTAAATGACGTCATCTTGCCGCGCGCATCCTGACTAAAGACAATGCTCGCGTAACCCTCGCCCAATGTATTCATCAATGCAACCCCATCTTCAGAGGAAAGAACGGTCAAGGCGGTGGATAACGCGTCTGCCTCCATAGCTGTTGGGGCAATAACTGTCGCGCTCATAATCGATTGCTGGGGATAACCTGTCCTTGGGTCAATAATATGAGACCATTGTTGTCCCTGTATCTGATAAAACTGCTCATAATCGCCCGAAGTCGTAACCGCCTGGCCGCTCAGGTGTAAAATATCAACGTTTTCGTTCTTATTCTTTGGATTGCGAATCCCGATACGCCATGGTTGACGAAGACAGTTGAAACCCTGAACAAATAAATCTCCGCCAGCATTAATATGAAAATCACTGATACGGTGTTGTGAAAGAATCCTCGCCGCGACATCAACAGCGTAACCCTTAGCAATAGCTCCCAGAACTATTTTCACCTGTTTTGACGTCTTGCGCACTTCATCTTTATTTATTTCGATGTTATCCATCCCGACATATCGCTGAACAGCCTGAATATGTTCTTCAGTCGGGATAACATCAGCGTCCTGTGCATCCTTCCATAAAGCGATAAACGGACCGACCGTAATATCGAAAGCCCCTTGCGTCAACTGATTAAACTTTTTGGAACTCCGTAAAACATGATACATTTCCGTGCTAATTTGAACCGGCTCGTTCCCCGCTTCATTGATTGTTGAAACCTCGCTCTTTTGATTATAGACACTCATTCTTTCTTCAATAGCATCCAATTTTTCCCAAACTTGACTGAAAACCTGTTTTAATTGATGTTCATCAATGGTAGGCTGACACACTTCTAATGTCACAAATGTGCCCATTAAGGTGCGGGACTCAGAATATTTTGACCACCCTTTAGGTCGTGTTAAAAATAGAACAACGACACCGATCAAGACCAAAGGAACAACGACGCGGAAATGATATTTTCTCATAAAATAACTACATTTTCTTAAATGTTCCTTTTGTCCCACCCTTTTTCTCAAGCAAACAAATTCCGGAGATACACATGCGCGGATCAATCCCTTTTAACATGTCATAAATGGTCAAGGCCGCGACTGAAACAGCTGTCAAGGCCTCCATTTCTACTCCTGTCCGCCCCTGATACGATACTTCAGAAAAAATATTAACAATCGCTTTTTGATTGTCAACAGAGAAAGACATATGGATATGATTCAACTCTAACGGATGACACAACGGAATAATTCCGGACGTGCGTTTTGCCGCCATAATACCGGCAACCTTAGCCGTTGCCAGAACATCTCCTTTGGGTGCGCTGTTTGTCGCTAAAACCTCCAGAGCGGATGAAGATAAAGATATTTGGCCGGCCGCACGCGCGATGCGTTTGGTAGCCTTCTTGTGACTGACATCAACCATCCCTGATGGACGTTCTTCCTTCTTTCTCATGTGAATCCGCTAACCTCTCTTTTATAAACCGACCACCCGATAGGATAAAACTTCATGTGTCCGAAGCCTATTCTTCTTCGATAGCATCGACTTTTATTTTCTTTCTTAAAGCTTTCTTTTCGGACTGAAGATGCTTATCCTTCAGTACTTCTTCCTTCAATTGTTGCGGCCGACGCCGGTCCCGCCTTTTGGCCTTCTCCCTTTCGTGCTGCTCGTAATAAGCTTCCGTTCGACGTAATTTTTCAATCTTTTTAACTAACAGCAAACGGGCATGATACCGGTTCAGACCCTGCGTCCGTTCTTTCTGACATTTAACAGTAATCCCTGTCGGGTTATGTTCTAAGACGACACATGTCGCAACTTTATTAACATTCATTCCTCCTGGTCCGGAGGAATGAACAAAAGATTCCTTCAAATCTTTTTCAAAAACTTGTGCTTTCCGCATAAGTTTACGAATTTCATTGTGTTTGTCAATTGTTACACCAAATTTAGACATAAAATCCTCCTATCTGCAGCGCCCACAAGAATAATGAATATTAAAAATACTTTTTAAATAATAACGCGTTCCATCCCTGATCACGTTCAATTCTAACACATCGCAATGGATATTGTTTAAAATAGTCCCGGACAGAATGATAATGATCCATGGATATACCTGATATCGCCAAATATTGTCCCGGACGGACACACTGGACCAATTTTTTTCCGACTTGCATTAAATCAAACGACACAAGATTAGCTGCGACAAAATCATATTGTGTTCTCTTCCGATAAGCCTTAAAATCACTTACATCGATTCGAGGTACGGGAATATGATTCCGTTCGAAATTACTTTTCGCACAATCAACACAACTATCCGTGATATCAATCGCATAAATATCCCGCGCGCCATATCGATAGGCCAGAACAGCTAATATTCCGGTTCCCGTTCCAATATCAAAAAAAGAACAAAACCGGCCGGCACAGCGCTCAATCAATAAAGACATGCATTGTGTCGTGGGATGCATCCCCGTGCCAAAAGCTAAATGACTATCGATGTAAATGCACTTGACATCCCTGTTACGATACCTGTCCTTCTTCCAGGCAGGGACGAGCAAATACTGTTTTGTAATTTTAAAAGGCTGAAATTCCTCTTTCCAGCGCGTTTGCCAATCACGGACCTTAAGAGACCGCTTTGAGATCAATATATTCTGTAAATTCAGATTAGTAATCAGCCGCTCAATCCGACGCGCATCCGTTAACGTTGAAGCATATAGCGAGAAGGTCAATACCTGATCTTGAATCGACTCAACGATCTCTTCCAAAGAAAATCCCGTTGAACACAACACTTCTCTAAGAATCTCCGCAGAGAGGTTGTCTCTGGATGGTAATGTTAATATCACTTCATATGTCCGTGATGTTTTAGATGCTGACTTGCTTGCTTTCATGATAAAAACATTGAAAACGGCCCCTCAAGACCGCGCGCCCTCCAACAAGGCTGGACTACCTCATTGGTTGTTTAGGATTGATACCGTTGAGATATCGATACAATTCATTATCGGTCGATAAAATCAATGTCGTGTCAGAAGTTATCACCTTACGATAGGTTTCCAGGCTTTTTACAAACGAAAAGAAATCAGGGTCCTTATTATAGGCCTCCGCATAAATTTTAATCGCTTTTGCGTCAGCTTTACCCTTTATTTCTTCAGCTTGCCGATAAGCCTCCGCTTCAATCTCCTGCAGCTCCTTGGACATCTGACCTTCAATCTCGGCTTTCTTTCCCTGCCCTTCTGACCGAAATTTCTCTGCCGCCCGTTTTCGTTCAGAGATCATGCGTTCATACACTTTCCGTTGGACGTCTTCTATATAATTGATGCGCTTAATTCTTAAATCAATGAGCTCGATGCCATAACGCGGCACAATTTCTTTCCCCAGGGTTAAGATTTCCTGAGAAATACGCTCTCTTCCCACGCTGACTGATTCGAGTTGCGTATAGCCGACTTCCTGATCAACATCATCCACCTCTTGCGATGGAGTCTCGACAATTCTGTTAGAGTTCCGGATGACTTCAACAAGAATATTGCTGGAGATAACATCACGGGTAATCCCATCCAGAATATCATCTAACCTTGATGAGGCACTCTCAAATGAACCAACCGATTGCATGTACTTCAAAGCGTCTATAATACGCCAACGGGCAGTCGTGTCAACCCAGATATACCGTTTGTCCTTCGTCGGTATTTGATCGGGATCACCATCCCACTGTAATATTCTTTTTTCAAAAAAATTGGCAGTTTGCCAGGGAGCTTTAAATTTTAATCCAGCCATTGTGATCGGATCCCCCAAAGGATCACCGAACTGGGTCAAAACAACCTGTTGTGTTTCATTAACGCAGTACAGGGCCCCGCTTAAAATCAGTAAAACAATCATTATAAGAATAACTCCAAAAACATTCAAAATATTTTTATTCATTTTTTGACTCCTTCATTGAGGTTTAATAAAGGAATAGCTTGACGTGCGGAAGGATCAAAAACAAACAATTTCCCCGTCCTAGGCAAAACATATTCTAACGTTTCTAAATATAATCTGCGTTTTGTTACTGTTTTGGCCTCTTTATAGGCTTGCCATATTTCAATAAATTTCACGGCATCCCCCTGCGCCCTTTTCACCCGGCTCAAGGCGTATCCTTTGGATTGACTGATCACTTTTTCAGCCTGCCCTCTTGCCCGTGGAATAACTTTGTTATACGCTTCCCAGGATTGATTAATAACTTTCTCTCTTTCCTGTTTTGCTTCATTCACGTCATTGAAAGAAGGGCGAACTTGTTTCGGCGGGTTGACATCCTGCAACTTAACGGTTTCGACATGAATACCGCTTTCATACAGGTCTAAAAGGATTTGAAGACGGCCATGGACTTCCTGATTAATGTCAATACGTCTATTCGATAATGATTCAGACACCGTGCTGTCTCCAATAACCTGGCGCATAATCGCTTCAGATAAATTACGCACACATTCGCGCGGATTCCTGATTTTGAAAAGATATTTAACAGGATCCTTGACGCGAAACTGAACGATCCAGGTGACGTCTAAAACATTTAAATCGCCCGTCAACATGATGGATTCACCATTAAAGTTTCCCGCCGAGTACCTGGTGTTAATCCCCGCTTTTTCTGTGCGAAAACCGAATTCATCCTTAAATATCTTCTTAACTTTCACGCGGTAGAGTCTATCGATCTGGAACGGAATTTTCCAGTGCAGACCCGGTTTTGTCGTCTTCAAATATTTTCCGAAGCGTGTAATAACGCCAACCTCATCCGCTTCCACACTATAAAAACTTGTCGCCATGAAAATAAATAAAACGAACACAACCGCGACGATGGGCAGCCACTTATTAATTTTCTTAAGATTTGGTCTTGCCTGCCGGAACAATTCTTCGGGAGTATCCGGGATTTTGAACTCCATGATTCCCCTCCTATAATTTTTTAATTTTTAAAATGTATTTACCGCCCTCTCCTCCTAAATCCTCGAGGACATACGACAGCCCTTTGGCTATTCGTTTTAAGTCTTCGACATTCCCCTCCTTTACAATGGCGTAAGTGACTTTTTGAGATTTTAAAAAATCAATTACTTTTTGGTCCGTGTTCAAAAATGGGATCGTGTGATGAGGGCTAAAAAAACCTTTGCCATTGATATCAATGACAGCCATTTTACGTCCGGTGTAATAGCGGATACCTCGGACATAAAATTTGCTGGCAATCACAACACTATCTTTATGCAATTGGATCTCATTAAATTTATCTGAAATTTGCCGGCAAGACACCCATGGCTCAATATAGGGCCTGGCCAAAAAAAGCATTGTCAGCAAACCCGCATTAATGCCCAGAAAAACGAAAAACGCCCGTTGAAATTTGTTCTGCTGCGCCAAAAGAAACAAACTGACAGATATAGACAAAAGAACGAGGGCAAACACGTAGATGGAACTCATGTTAACGACGACATCAATAAATTTATATCCCACTAAAAGGCCGCCGGCAGAAACGCCAATCAAGACAACGGCCATAACATAAAGACAAATCTTGAAGCTCTTAACCGGCTCACCCTGTTCTGATTTATCAATAGCAAAATGGATATATTCAGCCAGGAAAATAACAATTGCCGGGAACAACGGAAAGATGTAACTCGCCAACTTCGAGTGCGCGGGTTGAACAAAAATATATACCCCGGCAATCCAACACAATAAAAAGACCACCTGATCTTTGACGCCTGTTCGGCCTTTAAAATGGTCACCGAGTCTTTTGAGCGCCGGAACCCAGAAAAGGCTCCAGGGCAAAACACCGGCAAACATCAGTCCCAAATAAAAATACCACGTGTCAATTTTAGGATGTTCGGAAACAAAGATGCGCCGCCAATGCACATTGCCAAAATATTCTTGCAAGAACCACGGCCCATGGATCCTGTACATCGCGATATGCCACGGGAGGGCTAAAAGAAGAAACAATAATAGCCCTTTGAAAACCGTAGCGGAAAAAATACACTTCAAATCTTTCTTATAGATCAGGTATAAAAGCATGGTCATAACAGGAAACGTTATCCCCAATAAACCTTTCGTCAACACCGCGACCGCCATAAACACAAAACCGAGATAAACACCCTTTTGTTTGTAATCCGGTTTATGGTAGGCAAGATAAAAAAACATGATCGTTATTAAAATCCACGTCGAAAAGATCATATCCGTTAAAACAGCTCTTGATAGCGCTAAATAAATAAAACTGCTTGATAACATAATACTGGCAATAAAAGCCAACCGTTTTTTCTGAAACATCGCATAAGCCAGAATATAGACCATAACGACACCCAACATCCCAAAAAAGGAGGGCCAAAAACGCGCAACAGATGGATGATATCCAAACCATTTCAAAACGATGCCGAAAAGCGCAAAAGCCAGAAAAGGTTTTTCAAACTGGACACCGTCAAAGATTAACGGCGTGAACCAACTATTTTGTTCCACCATTTCCTTTGAACTCTGGATGTAAAAAACCTCATCCGGATGGGTCAAGCTGATTATGCCATTGCCAAACATCAACAAAAAATAACTGAGAACGATTAAAATGGAAATTAATTTTAAATGGGTACTCTGTTCAAAATTATTTAGTCTCATTCAAAAGCTCCTCTATTGTGACAAACTTAAAACCTCGGTCCTCTAATGTTTTAACCAAAAGGGTAATTGTCTTAACCGTCTGGGTCCGGATACCGCCCTCGATAGAAAAAACATTACCGCTATCATGAAACAGTAAAATATCACCGTTCCTAACACTTTTTGATATATATTTAACGATGTCCTTGTGGTTGAAGCACACCCAATCTTTTGAATTGAGTGACCAAAGAATAATTTCGTATCCCATGGACTTAATCTTGTCCTTTATCGACTTACGCAACCACGCCTTAGGAGGCCGAAAATACTTTGTCCGTACACCTGTTATTTCATGGATAACTTGTTCGGTATATTGAATCTCCTCTTCTATCTCAGCAGGCTTGTAATAAAACATCACGCTATGGGCATAGCCATGATTACCGATTTCATGCCCCTCTTTGACAATACGCCGGGCAATTTCAGGATACTTCTTAACATGATGGCCGATCACAAAGAAAGTCGCTTTAATACCCGCTTTTTTAAGCTCGTCTAAAATCTTTGTTGTCCAAACGGGTGAAGGGCCATCATCAAACGTCAAGACCACCTTCTTGTTCTTTGTTTTGACACGGTAGATTGTTCCTTTTCTGGTCAAAATCGCTTGATCAAAAAATACACAAAAAGCGCCAAGAACAAAAAAAGAAATAAAGACAAGAAAAAATAACTTCAAAATAATTATCATAAAGACGTTGAAGCTTTCATCTAAAAAATAAAATTAAACAAATTCAATTAATGACTCGTCGTAATCGTCCGGCTTTTCATAGCCCAATAGATTCAGAATCGTTGCGGCGACATTAGATAACCCCTTTTTTTCTAAATCCCTCATCTGATACTCACCCTGATATCGCGAATCGATGATCACCAGGGGCACCGGATTGAGTGAGTGGGCGGTACTGACAATTTTTTTTCCATTTTTTACATTAAACATTTCTTCGGCATTGCCATGATCAGCTGTCAAAATGATAGTGCCACCCAACTCTTTGATAATATCTATCAAGCGCTTAACAGATTGATCAACCGTTTGCACCGCCTCGATAATCGCGGATGGAATGCCTGTGTGTCCAACCATGTCACCATTCGCAAAGTTAACGCGACCGAATTTATAGTCACCGGAATGTAATAACTCAATAATCTTGTCCGTGATTTCAACTGCTTTCATTCTAGGCGCGTGTTGGAATTGAACTTTGTCTGAAAGGATCTCAATATACTTTTCTAATTTCTCATCAATATACCCTGATTTATTGCCATTCCAAAAATAAGTCACATGACCGAACTTCTGTGTTTCAGATATGGCAAAACTTTTTATGCCCTCTGAACATATAAACTCACTGACGGTACGATCAATTTGAGGAGGGATTACTAAATAATTCTTAGGAATATGCAAATCACCATCATATTCCATCATACCGGCGTAAAGCACATCCGGAACTCTCTGGCGGTCAAACTTATCAAAACTCTCATCACTATCAAAGGCCATCGAAAGTTCAATCGCACGGTCCCCCCTGAAATTAAAGAAGACCACCGCATCGCCGTCCTCAATCGGTCCGACAGGGTGACCATCCTGGGCGATCACAAAAGAACCCACGAACTGATCATTCACACTGGCATCTTCATCATAGCATGTTTGAACCGCTTCCGCTGCTGACGAAAATTGACGCGCTTGACCTAAAACATGGGCATCCCAACCCCGTTTAACAATTTGCCAGTCCGCGAAATAACGGTCCATCGTTGTGATCATGCGCCCGCCGCCGGATGCGATACGATAATCAAGGCCCTGCTTCTCGTTCAACTCTTTCAATAGCGCCTCGGTCTTTTCAATATAAGATACAGCTGATTTTTCATAAACATCACGTCCGTCTAATAGAATATGCAGACGGACTTTTTGAACGCCCTCTTGGGCGCAATGCCTAACCATAGCGTGCAAGTGGTCGATGTGTGAATGAACGTTCCCGTCAGAATGCAAACCAATAAAATGAAACGCCCTTTCCGGTTCTTTCGCTGACTCCATCAATTGCTTCCAAATCAGCGCCTTAAAAATACTTCCATCGGCAATCGATGCATTGACCAAGGTCGCACCTTGTTGAAACACGCGTCCGGCACCTAAGGCGTTATGGCCAACCTCACTATTTCCCATATCTCCATCGCTGGGCATACCGACAGCTGTCCCGTGGGCCTGCAATGTGGTCGACAATTTTTCCTGCGCTAATGCGTCTAAACATGGTGTTGACGCGACATGAACGCCATCACTATCATCTTTTCTTCCTAGTCCAATACCGTCCATAATAACTAATAATAACGGGCCCTGGCGGCCAGAAAATTTTTTTAATTTCTTTAACTCATTTACCACGATGTCGCTCCTGACTTATTTATTCATTAACAACAATTTATTACTTATTAAACTTAAATGTTAAAACTCAACCTGTGGAACCTGTTGGGCTGCTTCCGTTGCCTTGAAATACTCAGCCGGTTTATCGACGCCAGCCTTGCGGGCAAAAAAACGCCCAAAGAATTTACGTTGAAATCGATTGAATTCTTCAACGGATTTATTATAACGCCGGCGTTCAACCGATATCCGGTTCTCTGTTCCTTCCAGTTGGCTCTGTAGTGCGAGAAAATTCTCATTGGATTTTAATTGCGGATAATTTTCTGAAACGACTAAGAGGCGCGATAAGACATTGCTCATGGCTCCCGCATTCTCAATCTTTTCACCAACGCTTTGGGCCTTGCCCCATTGGCTGCGCAAACGCGTGACCTCGGTGAAAATTTCTTTTTCCTGTGCAGCATATCCTTTAACAGTATTCACCAGGTTCGGGATCAAATCATTACGCCGTTGCAACTGATTTTCAACTTGAGCCCAGGCTGATTTTACACCTTCGTCTAAACTAATTGCTTTGTTATATCCGGGAATAAACCACAACAGATATCCCAGAAGACCAATCCCAATAATTGCGACAAAAAACAAAATAACGCCCATCAATGATTTATTCATAAAAAATCTCCTTTTTATTTTCAAATTTCTTCGCTTTCAAATTTACCAGCTTCCAGATGAACCGCCGCCGCCGCTCATCCCACCGCCAAATCCACCAAATCCGCCGCTAAATCCGCCGCCGCTCAAACCGCCGCCAAACCCGCCGTAAGAATTGCCCCAATACCCTCTTCTGCGGTGCCGATTATACATCGAACCAAATAATAAACACCCCAATAAACCTGTCCGCGATGTAAAAATAATCATCAGCATGATACAATAAAAAATAAATTTAATAAATTTACTGGCTGGAGATCCACTCTTTTGCAAAGATGTGGCGTAATAACTTTCCTGGCCGGTTATCGTAACGCCCTGATCCTGGGCGATCAAACTGATGACCGCAACCGCCCCATCCTTCATTCCCTTAGAATAACCGCCGGCCTTGAAGCGCGGAATCATGACTTCACGCTGAATCCGTCCGGAGATAGCGTCCGTAATCACGCCCTCTAGACCATAACCCACTTCCGTGCGTGTGGTCCGGTCTTTAACCGCCAAAAGCATTAAGATCCCATTATCCTTACCTTTTTTACCAATTCCCCATTTCTCAAACAAAATATTGGCATATTGGTCAATTTCTAAAGGTTGCGTGCTTTTAACCGTCACGACAGACAATTCAACAGATGTCTTTCTTTGCAATTCCCGGGCGTATTGATTGATAATCTGTTCATCTGTTGGGGAAATTTGATTGGCAAAATCGCTGACGTAATCGATCGGACGCGCGGGATAGTCCTGGGCGAACACAACCTGACCGGACAAACTGCTCCAAACGATCAGGCTAAGGATAAAAGTCAAACATATTTTTTTGATCATGATATACCGTCCTTGTCTCATAGTTATTACAGCGCGTCAACAAATTTTGCCAAACGTTGAACCTGGCGGATGTATTTATCCAGATACGTTTCAGCGGAGCGGTTGGCTATTTTCTCATCATTACTGTCATCATTATAAATATCCAACATCACAGAGGCCTCTAATGAAAACAAATCCGCCGTCGCCTGAAGGATTTCTTGCTTGTTCGTGGGCGGCGTTTGCCCTTTTAAACGGATAATATTACGGAAGACGGGGATGAGCGCGTTCAAGGATTCTTTTAATAAGGCTTCTAACCCACCTTTCTTTAAACCGATCTCCACATACGCTTGACGGATCCGAATCAATTTTCCCTTGAGCTGCTGTTCACAAAAAAGACGAATATGTTCGCCTTTTATGTCTATCCCGGACAACAAATCCTTACCAAAGAGTAGAATATGATTTTCTTTCATATCCAAAAACTCAATCGGAAAAACATCCAAAGAGGTCTGAATATGGTCTTCTGTCAAAAATAAAGGGGCTATGATTTTCTTGGACTTGGCTTGCTTAATAACCTTTAAGTTGTTCTTCAGTGACGGTAAATCCACCTGTTGAAGGACAACACAGGAATTAATATCGGAATGTTTCGGATTATAGTTTTCACTTGTCGCAGATCCATAAACAAAGACGGAGACCAGGTTAATACCATTGATGTCTTGCAACTGCTGAATAAAAGGAATAAAAACACTCCGGACGGCAGACGGCAACTTATCTTGATTCACTATTTCACTCATTATCGCTCCCCTATTTTCAAATATTTATTGAATGTTTACGGATAAAAACATATGGTGACATGCTTATCATTGTGAATGACAAGAAGGTATAATGGAATTGGTATCATGGCCTGGTGACATTCAGACAGATGAAATCACACATGCATATATCAACCGATTCATATTAATAAAGATTAAAAGTCTAATCTTAATTGTATAATTTAGACTATTGTACTTAATGAAAGAAAAAAAACAAGTAAATTATCACTTTTGGACGGATGGATTTGAATAAATACGGTTTATGACTTTTTACTTTTTCGGGTGAGGGCTTTCTTTGAAGAAAGGAATAATTTTTTTAAGGGAAACTTCCTTTTAGGAATATGATAGTCCATCCAAGCTTTTGAAAAATTTTCCAGCCAATCTTCCGCAGCTTGATCAAATCCTATATCCTGTCCGGCTTTTTCACTCTCAATCCATAAATGCCGGTTGATTTCGTCAACAACTTTTCGATCTTTCAATAAATATGAATTCTTTAACTTATTCATTTTAAATACATTAACCTCCATGCATGTATTATAAGTTCCGAATATTTCAATGTCAAATGATTAACAAAAAATATTTAACCTATTCAAAAAAAAACTCACCCTGGTCGAACGTTAGCCAACTATAATCTTCTAATTTATCCCGAATGACAGCAATGCTGGCCTGAATAAAGGATTGCCCTGAACGTAATCGACCTTGGTAACCTTCCGATGAAAAATGATCCAGATCCTCCAAAAGTTTATCCCGTTCGATCTGATCAATACCCAATTGAAACACATCCCCATCTTCATCCGTCTGACCGCTAATTAAAACATGGCTAACAAAAGTTGACGCCGCGAATATGCCTGTTAAGGCTTCCTTGCGTGCGGCATCAATGGATTCTATTTCTTTTTTAAAACTGACCGAATCGAAACGGCCCATTTCACCATTCCGGTACGCCTGAAACAAATTTTTTAAAACCTTTATCTCTAATGAATTGAGGCTTATCAATTGCTCACAACTTTCTTGAAAAACTTGATGGGACTTCAAAATCAATCCGTTTTGCGATTTGGCAAATTTTTTCACCAAATTACGGCTTACGCGCAGGTTTGTATTATTCTGAATAATAATATCTGCCATGACTTCCAATTCGGGAATATCCCTCTCCAAATCCGAATAATGAAGATTCGGGGACATCATCAATCGTTCATCGTTCAACTTTAAATACGATAAGGCTGATAAATATGTTTTAACAAAATAATATTTATCGATATCCGGATTATATTTCTGTAAATTCTCGATATC
This sequence comes from Candidatus Omnitrophota bacterium, assembly GCA_021108075.1. Classification (GTDB taxonomy): domain Bacteria; phylum Omnitrophota; class Gorgyraeia; order Zapsychrales; family Zapsychraceae; genus JAIORP01. The sequence continues at coordinate 122,830 of JAIORP010000197.1, forward strand.
ACTCATTAAATCACCAGCAAGAGCCGGAGTTGGAATCAAAATAAAACCGACAATTATTAAAATTCTAATCATATCATTACCTCCCCTGAGTTCCGAGAATGAATAGATGTTAAAATGTATTTACGTTTAAATTATTTTATACTATGATGATATAAAAATAAATGCGGAATAAATATTTTTTTACAACTACATACGCACACGAGGAATAAGATAATGAAAAAAGAAAACAAACAGGGTTTCACCATTCTAGAAATCATGATTACTATCGTTATTCTCTCTGTGATCGTTGCTTTTACAATCCCATCTTTCACAAAATCAATCCGTCGTTCTCAACTTCGCGCAGCCAGGCTTAATTTAATCTCCATTCATGCATCTCAACGAATATATAAAGCAAAAAAAGCTAACTACTACGACTTTAATGGCTCAGAAACATTAGCGTCAACAAACACTATCTTTGACTTAAACAATAACGATGATGTCCATACCTATATCTTTACCGGCGACCTGACTTCCTTCACGATCATTGCCCGACCAGCCGATAGCGCATACGACCTAACAATTACTGAAGCTGCTGTTACATCCGGAAACCCTGCATGCACGGGAACCTGCCCCTAAAAACAAAAAATAATGAAATCATATCAACTCATCGACCTCTGAGGAGGAAAATTCTTCTTTATGGTTTAACAATTTATTGAAGAGTTGATGGTACTGGCCAGAAGTTAATCCGGAAGATAAAAAAAGCAGACCAAGCGTCAAACAAAACGTACCAAGAAATAACCGAGCAATAAATAAAGCCATGCGGATATTAATATCCCGCGACCGCTTCAATCTGTCTATTAAGTCCTGTTCCAGGTCTGTGCTCGGTTTTAACGTGTCGATCCATTCTTCATATGGTTGTGCCAAGCGGACAAATTGAGTGACCGGTCGGTCAAACGCCTGTTCAATGTTCGGAAATTTCTTGGGGTCTAATTGCTGAACCGCCCAAATGACATACATTCCACCCAGAGAAAAAGCGATGAATCCAATAAAAATAAATTTAGAAAACTTTGAAGTTAATCGAAGAAACTTCTTGTCTTTTACTGTTAATTCATTTTGCTCCATATAAAACAATAACCTTTAGTTCCCGACCTCATAAATCTAATTTTAATCTATATTGCCAATGATCCGGTCAAAATCATCAACGGCTAACGCGGGATACGTCGAGAATGATATCTGCGTCAACACACTCAGCCCTAAAGACACTTTCATCGCCACACTCAAGTCAGAGAGTTTGACAATCAGAACAAGATCGTAACCGCCTAATAAAGCATAGATGGAAACAACTTCGCCGCCCAATTCATTGATCAACCCAATAGCTTTCTCTGTCCTGTCAGGACTGGCATTTCTGATATTCTCACTTGAATATTTGCCCATCATAAAAAATGTCTGCATAGCCACCTCTCTTACTAAATCTAAAAGTTAATATATTGTAAAACCCCTCCCACGCGCTCTTCGAAATTGATTGTGAACGCGGACAAATAACCCTGATGGATAATCCAATCTCTTATCAATAAAAAAACAACAAACGATAGGACATTAATAATCAGTCCGGTCCGCATAATCTTTCGGCTCTCACTTGTTAAAATATAGACGATGACAGCGATCGACAAAAATCCGCATAAGTGCGCTAAATGGCTGACACCATCAACCTCTTTTGCAAGAAACCCTTCGACGTCCGCATATATAAACATCCACCCTTTGACCATAACCGGCAAAGGGATAATCATCTCGTAAGTGATGCGAAAGGGATCCAGCAGCATGGCTGCTGCTAATAACCCCATAACAGCTCCCGAGGCCCCGATAATAGCGGTATTTTTTTGTAGGACAAAAGTATAAATAACCGTCGCAAACAACATCGAAATAATCAAAGAAGTAAGATAAACAAAAATTGTCTGGAGTGCGCCCAAATGCTTCTCGACCACATTCGCAAAGATGAATACGCCCAACATATTAACCAACAAATGAGACAACTCGAAATGAATAAAACCGGAACTTAGTAAACACCACATCTTGCCACTCAATAAATTGCCCGGATAAAGGACCCAGGGATAAACCGTTTCTTTGGCGAGCCCCTGATATCTGATCAAAGAAAACACAATGATGTTCAAAGAAACAATCCAGAACGCTGATTGAGATCGAAAAATAAAATCGACAAATGTGAATGATTTCTTTTCCGGTTTTCGAACGAGCATGTCAACTCTCCAAAAAATATCAGTCAGGATTACGGTATTAATGGGTAACCAGTGTGGAATTGATCAAATCTAAACACATTGGCTTTACGACGGTAGCACTTGGTATATATCAAAATTTTGACATATCAGAGACCTAATAAATAATGGATTCTTTCAGAATGAATGCACATATCATGCCATAAATAATAATAGACAAAAGGGTGACAATGATGGCCCTTGCTGTACTTTCATAAAAAAATGCGACCTTTACCGCAATCACCAGTGTGATCAGAATCCATACACCTGATATCATGGAAGACAGGCTAACTAACCCGCGCACAACCCCTAAAATACGGAACATACCCGGAGCATAAGCAATGCCAACCAGCCTGAGAACCTTGGGGAATGTGACAATTGATGTTGCCAGGCTGTCTTCATCTCCCCCGCGTTCAGCCTCTAATTCTTTTTTTTCCTCTTCTGTCAATTCCTCCTCCGGATTCATTTCAGAAAACAAACGAAAACCGACATAATAAATAATCAGCGCCACAACGAACCAACTCAAAAAAGTCTTAACAAATCCGGGGAAGAAATCCAAGTTGCCATCAAGCCCCAGTTCCCCGATGGAAACGGAAAGGCTGGATAAAAAAACAATCCAAAAGGCCTCATGAAAGCTTTCTTCATCTTCAAGTGCGTCCTTGTAAACATTCGAATCCAGCAAACAGACTTTCTTAACCGTATTCCAAAACTTTCCAGCTGATGTCATAACAAACCCCCATCCGTGTAATAAAACCAATTCCATTAAATAATGACCAAAACCAATTCTGCTTTTCAGAATTAAGATA
>JAIORP010000120.1 GCA_021108075.1 Candidatus Omnitrophota bacterium
ATAAGACCTCCGCACAGACCATGACCGCCGAGCGCATGGTCAAAGAATATTACACGAAACTATATCAAACTGTTGTTGAGAGTGAAGGCAAGAAAATAAGCATCTGGAGCAAGTTATTGTCCTTAAGTAAATTAATCCGGCCGTCAGATGACCGCAAAGACAAAGGTTATCTTGAGCGGGATCCAGAAGCGGAAAGCGCCCAATTCCGTCAATACATGGCAGACGTAGATAGCGGTTTGGTCAGACTGACAGACGAGACATCCCTGTTTATGGGTAGTCTGGACATCGCTGTGAATTTTGTAGCCGGGTATCGCCCTCAAATCACCCGCGGACCTCCGGTGAAGGTGATGGTTATTGAAACAGATCAAGTCACGTTTGGGTCGACCTATACAGAGTCTCAGGATGAACGGATTGTCTATTTTGAACGGGCCTTCTTAAACCGCGTCTATCTTTTAGAATCGGAAGAGATGCAAAGGACCATTGTCAGAGTTCTTCTGCATGAAATCAATAACCAGACACATCATGAAAACCGCTACATGGAATATCGCTACCTGTCGACGCAGGGTAAAGATATTAATTTTGCATACGAATCAAAACTGCTTGTGTATCTTAAGAGCGGAGAGATTGATACCGGCCACAAAGAATTTGTTTCTATCGCTTCTGAGATTCAAAGCATGCCTGAGGATGTCCACGCGGGACTTTCCTTTGTCCAGCCGACAGTTGCCCGGAAGGAACGCCTGGATCCTGGAAAAATTAAGACAGATTTCGCGCAATGGGTCCGCACGTTTACGGCAGGATTCCATACGGCATGGAAACCGCAAATTGTGGTTTATACCGTTCTGTTTATTCTTATTCCTGTTGTGACCGTTTTTGCGGGTGAAGCGACTGTGACTGTTAGCGTGGCTGGTGTTTCGGTTTTGACTTTGGCCATTATCGCGGTCGTACAAAATGTTATCCTCCTGATTATCGGCGTCCGGCTTATCAAACGGCATGCTAAACGCGCAGCTGATGAATATTTGAAGACCATTGATTTATCTAAACGCAAGGATAAGATTGTGGTGCTGCAGCGTATTGGAACGTTCTCGCGCGGTGGCGCTGAGATGGTCGTGCTCAATCTTAACCGCTATATTGATGTCGAAAAATATCACTTTATTAATATCGCCCGGGATACGGACGATCGCTATACCTTTGAACTGCAGAAAGCAGAGAAACGCGGACTAGAGTTTATCCTCAAAGAAATTCATCAAGCTTCAGGTATTGATTCTTCCCGTATGCCGTGGAGAGTTCTGAAGAAGATCGGACAAAAATTTTATCATGGGCCAAAAGATGCCATGATCGAATATTACCTGCTGAAAGCCATACAGCCTGACATCGTGCATTATCATCTGTCAGGGTTGTTATCGAATATTAAGCGTATGATTGGCAAGGTTGTCGGGGTTCCGGTCATCTTAACCACTTATCACAATATGCCGCAAACATTCAGGACGCAGATTCAACTCAACGGTTTCTACTCCGGTGTTAACGCGAAGCTGCTTAACACAACAATCATGAAATATATTGATAAGGCCGTGATTGCTTTAACAGAAGAAGAACGTCTCAGACACATAGATTTTGGTGTGCCGGCCAGGAAATTGCATGTCATCCCTAACGGTATCATCTCTTTCGATCTGGCCCGATTGCAACAGCCTGTTTCTGAAGAACAAAAACAATCCCTGATGAAACGTTTAAATATCCATATTCCGGACGGCAGCCTGGTTTATGGTCTTCTGGCCCGTCTGCATGGTCAGAAACGGCATGTGGATATTGTGGAAGCCGCCCTGGAGGTTCTCAGACATGTGCCGAATGCCTATTTCTTATTTATCGGTCAAGGACATGAAGAAGATAAATTGCGGGCCCTGATAAAAGAGAAGGGATTAGAAGACCGGATCTTCATGCCGGGTGTTATTTATCGGCGGGAACTGCCGGCCACTTTGGCCTTGATCGATGTCGCCCTTGTGACATCATTGTTCGAAGGTTTATCCATCAGCATGTTAGAGTACATGGCTGCGGGAACACCGATTATCGCGACAAGAGTGGGTGGTATTCCATCTGTTCTGGCAGATGCCGGAATTCTCGTCCCTGTGCGCCGGCCAGATGCCTTGGCCCGGGCGATGATTCAACTCGGACAGGATGTCGGGTTAAGAGCGATCTTAGGAAAATCCGGTCAGGCCAATGTGCAGCGCTTTAGAATGGAGCGCACGGTGCGATTGCATCAAAACCTTTATGAACAACTCTTGATCGAAGCGCACGAACAAAATCAAAAAGGATTAACGCGATGGATCCGTCGAGTACACCAGGGCCGCGCCACGCTTGAACGTATCGAGTACGTCGTTGAAAAACTCATCAACGGCAATACCCCATGGGCTGAACGGGATCAAGGAATTAAAGATATCCCGCGTTCAGATATAGACGTGTTGCGCGACTATTTGTCTCAAGTAAAGAATATTTCATGGGCCGATAAGATAGCTGTCGCGGCCACAGATGAATTTGCCCGCTATACAGCTCAACATGTTTTCGTCGACATTCAACATTTACTGGCTGAAAGGCCGGCTGATCAGAGCGTCAATATTGTGCTTGCCACGGGCGGAACACAACGCGGATTCTTAGCTGAGCTGGCAAAACTATTTAATCTCTATGAAATTGACGTCACGCGCATACAATTCTTCCACCTTGATGAATATCGCGGTCTCAACGCTGAGCATGAAAGTTCATTTGCGTGTTATCTCGTGGAAAATTTCTTCAGCAAACTTCATCAAACTGTGCCGCAGCAGAATCTGCATTTTGTCGCCAATTACGTGAAGACCGCGAGCCCGTTTGTCATGGCACGCGGACCGCGTTGGCTGAAGGGCATTGTTAATAATATGCTCTGGCCGGCGCACCGTTGGATTTACCGTCCGTTTATGCTGCAAAAATATTTCGACTCTTACATGAATGACCTGAGGGCCGTCGGCGGGGCGGACATATTAATGCTTGGTGTCGGGGTTGACGGCCATCTGGCCTTTAATGAACCATTGTCGGCCTTTGTTGCAAGAGCGGTTGATCTTTTAGAGCGCGTGTTCGGCGTCAATTTAGGTGGCTTCCACTCCCGCATGCGGGAAATTAAATTGCATAAGAGCACGATCGATTCGAATGTCGCGGATTATCCCGGTATTGCCGGTAATCCTTACGCCTATACCATGGGAATGGCGGATATCTTTGCTGCCCGCAAGAAATATTTCTTGGCGACCGGACCAAAGAAAGCGCAAATTGTTCAGCAATTGTTGGCCGGTAAAATTACGTCGCACGTCGGGGCATCGGGTCTGCGTACAACACTCGGTGTCCGCGTCATTCTGGACGTTGAAGCCGCCCAGGAACTTGTTTCGTTAGCCAGGGCAACGTATGAAGGCATGTTAAGCACACCGCGCACCAGCCCATCAAAGATAAAGCGCGGGGGCGAAGTCGTCGTCTTTAAACGTTTATATGATTCCATCAAGCCGGTATGGTTAGGAAAAGTCGTCTTACCGGTTGTTTTGGAAGGCGCTGCCATCCTGTTGGTTTCCGCGAAAGTGATCAGCCCGATTCTGGAATGGGCGTATGGCGTTCCATTTGGTATGGATTCACCAGAGGCCATCATTGGCGCATTGTTGTTGTGGGCCGCCGGGCACGGCCGTCGGGCATTAAGCCTGAAAGTTGCCGGCCTGCTTGCCTCGGCTGCGGTTGGTTTTGTTTTGGGCCTGGCCTTACCGGGCGCATTGAGTTTATGGACGGCGAGCGTTTTCAGCCTCTACCATCTGTATGTGCAATACGATACTTATCGTGACAGCGTGCAACAGGAAATAAGAACACTGTTTGTAGGTGCTGATCAACAGGATAAAAGACAGGCTGCGTCAGCCGGACAAACAAAGGCCATGAACGGGAACGGTCAAATTTTTAGCGCCGACAACTTGATTGAAGGATATTTCATTGTCAACAAGGTCTTGTCACAGGTCAAAGAACATGTCCTCGTTGTGGTGACCGGTCGTGTCAGCACGGGTAAAACCATGTTTTCCGGACTGATCAAATCAATCGGTCTGGAGCAACATGTCGTTGGCCGGATAAAAGTTATCAGCACGGATGTCGTTAAGCAAAAAGCGGAATCCCGTGGGGCAGAAAGACCGGAACAAGCCATGCTTTCAGACTTATCGCGACTGATCGCGCGCTCCCGAAAGACGCATGTTATCACTATTATTGAAGGAACAGAAGCTCCGGAAGCCATGGCGCGATTATCCGTTGAACCGGACGTCTTGATTGAATTGACAGCCGCAACTAAGATCCGTTTTAGACGGCATCTCAAGAAACATACCCTTTTACAGGGGATGCTGCTTTTTGAAGCAAACGGCATGCAAGATCCGACAGTTATTGACAGTCGGCGAAAGATTGTTATCAAAAATGAAAAATTGTTATGGGCCGTCATCGCGAAAGTCTTATGGACTCCTAAATTTGTAAAATATGCCTTAAGGACAATATCAAGCATACAACTCGCCGCAGTATTGTTGTTAAGATTAATGAATTATGCTTATGGATTATTCAAGAAAATGCAACAAAGACGTGGCCGGCACTCTAGCAGTCACGATAACCGTGGTGGGGAATGGCCGTGGATGGAACGGATTTACCGTTTAGGACCGGCCTGGTTCGGCCGCGTTGTGATGCCGGTTGTGGTCGAGCCACTCGTTTCAGTCGGTATCATTGCGGGTATTGGTCTGTTATTAAATTGGGCATTCGGTATTCCTTATAGTATAGATTCGCCGGAAACAACTGTTGCGGCTATCTCTTTCTGGTTAGCCTCGCATGGCCGTTCAGCCTTAGACCTTAAGCGGGTAGCGTTGTTTGCGATCAGCGCACTCGCGTTTGTGATCGGGATCTGGGCACCCGGTTCAGTCTTAATGTGGACGATCGGAATGTTTAGTGTCGCTCATATTTCTGTCCAATACGATACGTATCGTGACCGCATTAACCCTGAATTAAAAGCTTTCGCCCAAACAGTCTCGCGACACTTAAGCAAGATCGGTTGGTTCGGTTTGAAAGTGTTCCTGGCAACTTACACCTTCATTACCGTCGTGATGTTAAGCTCGGTTTATGGCGGCGGGTCTGGTATGCCAGTCAATCTGACATTTAATCCTTCAGACGCAATGCGGTTAAAGCCATATGTCAGGGAATTAAGTTTCTTATCGGAAAATGATTTCTACACCGCCAGTGGTGATAGCAATTACTCGAATGGATTTAAAATCATTTCAACCGCCACATACGATGAAGCCTTAGACCCATCATTTACCGGTCGTCGATTATTCAACTTGTTACCACTCGAATTAGACGATATGTCTTGCTCTCAAACCGAAATATCTTTCGGGCAAAACATTTACACACCCAGTAATTTGGCAACATATCATGTGATGAATGGTGACCATCCTTACGCGGGTGTGACTTATTTCGAATGGGCCTGGTTGATGATGGATGAGAAAAAACAACATGCTATCGTCATTGATGCTGGTTGGATCGGCCCGAATTCATTTGCCAAAGAAGTTCAGGAAATTTATCATGAAATAACCGGCTCACAATATCCAAACGGTTGGTATCATCAAATCGAAAATGAGCCGTTGCTCATGTTGAACTATGGCTATAAGAACAGATTATGGGATTGGCGTTATGGTAAGTTAGGGGTTGATCTGATCGTGCATGCCGGAGCGGCATTAGGTAACTTTAGAACATATGTCAATGCGGGAACAGAGTTGCGATTAGGTTTGAACCTGAGCAGAGACTTTGGTCGCTATCTCAACCGGCCGGGACGTGGCATCTTAGGCAGCAATATTGATCCATTAGCAGAATATCCATCTTTGTATGTTTTCGGCATTATTGATGGACAAGCAATTTTACATGATGTCACTTTAGATGGTGGCATCTTGAATGAATCTGATTATACGGTTGATCGCGAACCATTGTTTGCTAATTTCATTGTGGGTGTTGGCCTCGAGTTTGAGTTTGGCAAGATTATCGCCAGCTATGTCCGTGAGACAAAACGATTCGCCAAACAACCAAAAGAACACAGTTACGGTTCTATGGTGGTCAGTATTCCATTCGGCGGATCAAAATCCAAGAGATCCAAACGAATAGTTGAAGCGAATAATGACCGTCAGGAAGAAGAAACTGGAAAACGAAGAGGATGGTATTGTGATTCATGCGGCGATCTATCATTAAATAAAGAGGCAGATACAAAAGCACAAGCTCAACACAAAGCCTTTGAACAGCTTTCTCATTGGACGGAAAAAGATCTGATAAACTATACCGGCCATAAAGAGCCTCGACATTTACGCGCTCTGACCGGTCGGGAAGCGTATAAGACATTAGAAGGCCGCGGGATTGTCCGACAGATCAACGGTCGGTCTCTTTTCATCAATGCGAATGAAGGCAAGGGCGCTACAGGTAATGTCAGTGTGGATTGGGATGAGTTGATGTTAGGCCGTACATTCACACAAGAGACCAGAGATCAATATGCTCGGGAGTTATCAGCTTCTGACCTTCAACTGCCGGCTGAAGAAAACATCCGTTGGTATGTCTTTAATAGCCGTTTCGATGCACGTATTAAGGAAGATTTTATCTGGGCCCGTTGGAGATATATCCCCGGAAGGGATAAGCAATTAGAAATTTATTTTTCATCAAGAAAATACCTGGCGTTCTTGCAAGAACAGTTAACTTTATCAGCCTTTAAATTGTATCTTACCCAGGTTCAGAAACACGAAAAGTACGAACTTTTTGAAATTGATTATTTAATGAAGCATGAAAAATATTCAAAAACGAACGCGTTCCGTCTCGCTCATCAACGGGCAGAAGAAATTTATCCTGTTGATTGGAAATTGTTCCAATCAAGAGAAACTTTAGAATTAGTCGAGTTGATGGATTTATTATCTTTAAATATGATAATCGATGCCACACGGAAGAAACGGATTCAAGCGTTTTATCAAATGTACAAACAATACACGCAGAACTGGATCGAGGCGGTGCGGCCAACCGAAGACCAGTTGAAGAATTATTTCAGCGTTGAAGATATGTCTGGTTTCTTCTATCTCAAAGAGATCTATGGCTTTGATGTCTTTGCCCTATTAGGTGTTACCGTTAATGAGTGTGACGCTTTCAAGCCTATTCTGCTTGAACAGATAAGAGGCGTAGAAGGTCGGAACTATACCGACGAGGAAATCAATTATACGGTTTATTCCGGCACCGAAAGATCGTTAATATTTATTTTTAATAAAAGACATGTAAATATTGAGGTGTATCTCTACGATGGGGATTTAAACGCTTTAGAAAAAGTTGGGTCATTTTCAGATGCCCAACATCCCGACGAGTTCACCCGCTATGAAAGCAAGATCAAACATTCTAATTTAGGTAATTTCGGAATTAAACTCGTCCACTTTTTACGTTTCTTCTACCAAAAAAGGATCGATATACATATCTCAAAATGTGAAGTTCCTACGATCAGCCATTATTACAAAGAGATCGGTTATGACTTTGATAACGGTGATGAAAAGACCTTTGACCTTTTCGGGACGTTGACGGCCGGTTTAGTTCAAACAGACGATAGAGATGTTGGCCGTATGCATGCGGTTCCATCCATTATCTGGAAACAATGGCGGCAAAATGAAGTTGATCGATATCTGACATTTGCCAGGACATATCAACCTTTTGAACTCAGCATGTTTAATTTTGGATTAATAATTTATGACGCTAACAAAATTCAACGATTAAGCCCGGAAGACGTCACCGACATCATGCGACAGAACATCGCACGATATACAGAAGATATGCGTGCGATTGAAAAGACATTAAAATCTCGCCCATACCTTTATAGAACACTTACGAAGATCGGCCATGAAGATCAAGCGCAGAGGTTAATGAAAGCGATTCAAATTAAGATGAACCTGGCGTCACTAGGTGAAAAACTTAATTGGATCAGAACGGTTGAAATCAAGGGATTGAAGCGATCGGTTGTGAGAGCTAACGTTGTTCGAGAAGTTATACCGCAAGCGGTCGTTGACAATTTATTTGTCGAGAAACAAGCCGGTTCACTGGATGCATGGTCAGACGGTTGGGACATGTATGATATTGTTAAAAAAGGCTCAGAAAAGATGAGCGTAATCATGGACAAAAATTGGATTGTTATAGATGTTACCGCCGAGATCAGTTTTATAACCTTCGATAAACAAGCAATGATAAAACATATGGATGATTTACTGGAGATCGAAAGTTTTGATGATCCCGGCCGGGTTTGGAGCGAACAACGGTTCTTGGAAGAACAACGCGAAAGCAGCCAGGAGGTTCTAAAAGGAAAATGGGAGTTAAGTCTCGCCGCGATTGTAAACGATAAGTTGGTCGGTTATAGCCTCGGGATTTACCCGAACAAGGATTATCCTTATGCAAAAGATGATGGTTTTGCGCTTTTCCGGTTACGCGTCCATCCGGGTTATCGTAATATCAGTTTGGGGACCGCTTTGATTAAGCAACAAGCCGCAGTTGTTGCTCAGTTTGGACGGAATAAGATGTATGTAGATACACGCTCGACTAACACAGGTGCGCAACGTTTTTATGAAAGACTGGGCTTCAAGGAGATCGGATCACATCTCAGTGAAAGAAAGAATGTGACCTATATCGAGTATGCGGGCGACGTGCGTGATATGAACGGAACGAAAGAGGATTTAAACAATGCGCAACAAGAAATTAAAGGCGGGGAATGGCCGTGGATGGAACGGATTTACCGTCGAGGACCGGATTGGTTCGGACGTGTTGTGATGCCGGTTGCGGTCGAATCCATTATTTTTGTTATCGGCGGCAGTTTGATCTTAACATGGACGTTCGGTATCCCGTTAGCGATGGCATCCCCGGCATTATTAACCGCCTGGCTCTTGCTCCATGGCCGTCAAGCTGTTGCATCAAGCAAACTAGCGATTTATACCGCCACATTAGTGCTCTTGGCTTTCGGTAGTCTATTTGGTTTGAGCAGCAGTCTGGTTTTTATCGCAGCGGCTACGGTTCTTCCTCATGTTGTGGCTCAGATCGTGCTCCACAGAAGATATCTAGAGTCAAGGAAAGCAGGCAGAGAGGTTCAAACGGCACAGCACGAACAAAACAGGGTCAGGGTCACGCACATGACTTCCTTGAATGACTTGCCGCTGATCATTGAGTTCGGCCTTTATCTCGGGCAGGAGTATGAGACCATGAACCGGGATGTTCCTCAAATTGATTACAGTGCTATCAGCGGAGCAAAGAAAGATTTTATTCTCGCCCTCGATTTACCGGCCAGCATGGTCCGGGATTCGAAATATGGATATGGCCTAACAATCGACGGATCCAGTTCCCCGATTCAGGTGATTGAAGGCAGTGTACCGTCGGTGAAGAGATTACCGCGCAAATTCAGAAAGAAATTAGCCGCTCTCCAACAAGACCCGCAATCGGTTATGGGCCGCGACGTCAATGTCCTGAGCCAGATGACCCAGCATCTCAATCAAGGACGATTAGTTGCCCTGGGTACAGGTTATATTGATGTTCAAAGGACATTGACATTAAATAATGGTTTCATTGATGATCAGGCGTATAACACATTAAAGTCTGCCCTTGAAGACTTCTTTGGACCGACATCAGTGGTTAAGAAAGACCAAACAGCTCCTGAAGCCGATGAATTTATAGGACGTAAGCCAGAAGACACAAAGGAGACTTCAAAGGATAAAGGCGGGGAATGGCCGTGGATGGAATGGCTTTACCGTCGAGGACCGGATTGGTTCGGCCGTGTTGTGATGCCGGTCGTTGTTGAGTCCGTATTGTTTGTTAATATCGCTGCGTTGTGGTTAAACGAACAATTGATGGCCGCCTCAAACGCGCCAACGGTTACGATGATCGCTGTGGTGATGCTGGCGATTTGGCATTTTATCCATTTCTTCGGTCCAACCCGTTTCTTCGAAGGTTATCGCAGAAGATTTGAAGACTCGATTTTTAAATCCCGACGGGCCTATGCCTTCAGTTCAGATAAGCTTATCATTTCCATCAGCACGGTGCTGTTGCTCGCCGCTGGTGATTGGTTTGGTTTGACATCCTGTGCGGCGTATATCACCTGGAGCATTGTCCTTCCTCATCTTATGGTGCAAATAAGATCGCATCGTTCAGGGTTAAAAGCCCTGTTAGCCGGCGGCATGGCGGTTTATCACGTTTCGCTTTGGATATTAAACTTGCGGCATAAAGATTATGACATGCGAGTTGTCGAGCAAACCTACCGTGAGTTATCAAAACTCGACCGTTTTATGGTGGCCTTATCCGGTATGAAGCTGAACGTCGCTGTCATTATTATGCAAACCGGTCTGTTGGCCGGTGGTATGCTCTCATTAGCGGATGCCTCACTCTGGGGTGTTGCGCTGGCATATATCTATTTCACGAATATCCTCTTTGTCCTGCAAACATTATTTGTATCCTTGTTCATTGATCACAAATCCGCCCTTGATGATGCAACACAAACAATGGATGCCGGGGCCATCGTCAAACGGATGACGCAAATACCGGATCATATGCCGGAGGAAGAGGCCGAACAATTCAAGGCCTTGATCAAGGGCTTGATGGTCATGTCCGGTTTGATCGATCAAGACGGTGAAATGGATGAGCAGGCCTTGAAAGAATTGATTGAAAAAGTCCGGGCAGAAAAACAAAAGCTCGACGATGATGAGACCGGGTGGGCCTGCTGTGCGCAACCGCAGAAGCAGGTCACAGACCTTAACGCACAAGACATCCATATCGTCAGGGATGAAAAGACCATTCGTGCTGTCATCAGTCAGATGATGTATAAAGATGCGATTGCTTATGACGTCTTTGCCCGCATGGATGTCATATGGGGATCTTCTGATGACTGGCAGGATGAGTTAAGAAGACTGATGCGCAAGGGCCGTGAAGTTGTGGTGATGTATATCGGTGCGATAGACGATGTCCGGTCTCTGTTGGTCGCGCTTGAAACACACGAAGAGTTGCGACCGAGAAACAAAGCGTTTTATATCGACACCATTGCAACAGAACCACAATATCAACGCCGGGGTTATATGAGCGCATTAGTCAATCGGTTTGTTGATCAATACGGCCAATATGTTGTCACGACCCTGGATTATGGTCAATGGTTTGAGCGCCATGGCCAGCAATTTGGTTTTAGCGGAAACGCCCAAGACGACTTGAGATGGTATGACCGTCCATCTGACGCGCAGAAACAGACGCGAGTCGGCATGAAGACCTCTGTTGTCTATCGTTTGACCCGCTTACGGGAAATGATAGGAACATCCATCATGCGTTTAGGTCCGCCGATACGCTTGAGTGTCAAAGTTATTGTGAAATTGGTTCAATTTGGTATAGCCGCGTTTATTTTGATGATGTTCAGTCCTGAATTGAGTTATGGGGCGACCGGCATCAAATCGGCGATATTCGGTGCCGGTCTTTGGGGCCTGGCCGGGGCTGTTGGAACCGTCCTGCTTGCCGTCCTAGGGGTTGTGATTGTTGTTGTGCTGATCAGGGTTATTCACCGCCGGGCATCAATATTATTATCATCGAAAGGCGACCAACGTGAAAACCACATTGATCAAGAAGAGCGATCAACAGAGCAAAGATTTGGTGCTGACGCGACGGTCTGGCGTGATTGGCAATGGGCCCGTGATCAGCAACTGATCGCCCAGGGAACGTTGCGGGGTATCGGGCGTGCGGATGGCCTGACGACATCCGTGAAGACATTACCGTCAGGCGCGCAAAAGACCCTTGTCACAAGAGTAGATATGGCTGACTTGAACGCCAAACTCAGCAAGGTCCTCCGACGCTTATTACTCAAACATCATTTCTTCGAGCTGCTGCCGTTAGATGATGTGATCGTCCGTGTTAAATGGCCGATGTATAAAAGCGCTACATTTGAAAAGAAGGGCGATCAACTTATTATAAATATCGATATCCGCACGTTTGAGGACCCCGCCTTATTATTTATCGTGCTTGAGCACGAACTCATGGACTTATTATTGGAACAAATCTTCCCGGGCATCAATCCGGCCTTACGTGAAATATTCACATTATTAAGCGTCAATGTCCGGCGGGCTATGGAATTACGGGACCAGCACACGGTGATCGCTCAAAGGGTTTATCAAATGTTGCGAGAGCAGGCCCGCATGGATAAAGGCTATGGCGCGATTTATCAGGCCGTGATGAGCCGCCATCAATGGAAGACGTGGGAAGACGCCCTGACATTTGTTTACCAGGTGGTCACCGACGTTGATAAAGGTGTTTACTGGAGATCAAGCTGGGCAAAGACAGTCGCCGTCTTTAAAGAAGAGCTCGGAGTAAGACCGGCGCAAAAGGCATTGACCGCCGACAGCCGTCAAACGCTGGTCGCCAGGCTGCAACGCATCTCTGATGTTTTAGAAGGGTCTGTGGATGAACGGTTACTGGAACCACGGCAGGCACTGGCCCCGGCGTACACCGGAGATGTTAAACGCATGCCATTGGTGGATATGATCGCGACCTTAGAGATGTATAACCTGACGCACGGTTCCCGTTCGATTATCCAAACGTTAACCGGGCGCGTCCGCAAACTGATTGATCTGAGCGGTGTCAAAGGAAGCCTGGAAACCCTCAGCTGGTACAACCTTCCGCGCCGGGCAAAGGCCGGAGGGTATACGCAACAATATTGGGTTGTCGACCAGAAGTTTATCAATGAAGGCTATTTGTATAAACAAAGTAAGAAGAGACGGGGTGCTGACGCGACGGTCTGGCGTGATTGGCAATGGGCCCGTGATCAGCAGCTGATCGCCCAGGGAACGTTGCGGGGTATCGGGCGTGCTGATGGCCTGACGACATCTGTGAAGACATTACCGTCAGGCGCGCAAAAGACCCTTGTCACAAGAGTGGATATGGCCGACTTGAACGCCAAACTCAGCAAGGTCCTCCGACGCTTATTACTCAAACATCATTTCTTCGAGCTGCTGCCGTTAGATGATGTGATCGTCCGTGTTAAATGGCCGATGTATAAAAGCGCTACATTTGAAAAGAAGGGCGATCAACTTATTATAAATATCGATATCCGCACGTTTGAGGACCCCGCCTTATTATTTATCGTGCTTGAGCACGAACTCATGGACTTATTATTGGAACAAATCTTCCCGGGCATCAATCCGGCCTTACGTGAAATATTCACATTATTAAGCGTCAATGTCCGGCGGGCTATGGAATTACGGGACCAGCACACGGTGATCGCTCAAAGGGTTTATCAAATGTTGCGAGAGCAGGCCCGCATGGATAAAGGCTATGGCGCGATTTATCAGGCCGTGATGAGCCGCCATCAATGGAAGACGTGGGAAGACGCCCTGACATTTGTTTACCAGGTGGTCACCGACGTTGATAAAGGTGTTTACTGGAGATCAAGCTGGGCAAAGACAGTCGCCGTCTTTAAAGAAGAGCTCGGAGTAAGACCGGCGCAAAAGGCATTGACCGCCGACAGCCGTCAAACGCTGGTCGCCAGGCTGCAACGCATCTCTGATGTTTTAGAAGGGTCTGTGGATGAACGGTTACTGGAACCACGGCAGGCACTGGCCCCGGCGTACACCGGAGATGTTAAACGCATGCCATTGGTGGATATGATCGCGACCTTAGAGATGTATAACCTGACGCACGGTTCCCGTTCGATTATCCAAACGTTAACCGGGCGCGTCCGCAAACTGATTGATCTGAGCGGTGTCAAAGGAAGCCTGGAAACCCTCAGCTGGTACAACCTTCCGCGCCGGGCAAAGGCCGGAGGGTATACGCAACAATATTGGGTTGTCGACCAGAAGTTTATCAATGAAGGCTATTTGTATAAACAAAGCAAGAAGAGACGGGGTGCTGACGCCCTTATCTGGCAGGATTGGCATTGGAAGAAGAGCCAGAGTTTATTGGCGATTGGAACGTTGAACGGGTTAAATCGAACCATCGGTAAGACAAAAGTGAAGAAGACCTTAACGACCGGACACAGGATCGTCCTCACAACAAAAATAGACATCGATGAAATCAACCACAAGCTCGCGGCCGTTAAACAGCGTCTATTAACACAACATCCTTATTTCAATCTCTTGCCGTTAGATGACATGATCGTCCGTGTCCGATGGCCGATGTATAAATCCGCGACGTTTGAAATCGGAACAGAAAAAATGTTCATTAACATTGATGTCCGCACGTTTAACGACAGCGAGTTGCTCTATATCGTGTTGGAACATGAGTTGACGGATATTCTGTTGGAATGGTTGCTGACAGGCATTAATCCGGCCTTAAGAGAAATGTTTATATTATTGACGGTTAACGTCCAACGCTTTATTCAGTTGCGCCATAAAGATGTTGAGAAGGCCCGACGGGTATTAGATGACTTGAGTGAAGAGGCCAATACGAGAAGAGGCATTTTACCGATTTACTACAAGATTTTGCGTTCCGGCAAAAATGACTGGACTCAATATATTGATGATATTTATGAGATGGTCGTTGATGTTAATCAAAAGGTTTACTGGAAAAATAGTTGGCGGGGTGTCGTTAAAGACCTTTACGCGGAATTAGGATTCTTCACCAGTTCATTGAAGTTGACTTCGGCTCAAAAAGCCGTATTGATTCATCGTATGGAAAGAATCGCCACGATCTTAAAAGGCTCGATCGGAGAACGCTTGCTCGAGATGGATGAGGCTAAGAAAGTTGATTCTATCGACGATGTCCGAGAGATGTCCTTAACAGATATGATCGCAACCCTGGAAGCCTTTAATATTGCGCGAGGGTTTAAATCCATTAAAGCGGTGTTAACAAAATATTTGCGAACATTG
The DNA here is from genome assembly GCA_021108075.1 of Candidatus Omnitrophota bacterium. Taxonomy (GTDB): domain Bacteria; phylum Omnitrophota; class Gorgyraeia; order Zapsychrales; family Zapsychraceae; genus JAIORP01. The sequence goes on from JAIORP010000120.1 coordinate 14,886, forward strand.
ATCAAATTGGGTCGTGTTAGAGGAGACCTGGACACATTGACATGGTTAGATATTCCGGCTACATCTGGAGCAAGTGGTTATAAGGGCCGGTATTGGATGGTTCATCAAAAATTCCTCAAAGAAGGTTATTTAGCCAAACAGCAAACACCGGCAGATGATCAAGGAACAACCTACATCACAGGAACGATACGCCGTAACGTGATTAAGGCCATCGGAGCACAAATTCGTTTGTTCTTGGATTTTTTAAATGCTCCACAAAAGCCATCCCAGTTCGACGCTGTTGTTCAAAAGGATGATTTGTTGAGCCGCGTTCCGAAAGATTTTATGGCGGTCGCAAAAGATTATGAACAACATCCTGAAAACTACACCGATGCCGCTTTGGTGCGTAAGGGCATGCAGAACGGCCAATCAGAAACATATCCTGTCCGAATAGAATTAAGCGATCCGATGCCGGACGGATCAGTCGCTCAAGTTGAAGCGCGCGGTGTCTTTGAAGATTTTAGAAAGGTCACTCTTGAAAAACTTTATCAGTTCTTCGGAGAAGGTTTGACCTTTATGCGTGGCGGCCAGTTTACCGTTGAAGCGAATCGAACCGGAGTCGATAAGGCCTTACCTATTCAGTATATTGAAAAGCATTTTGATGAAATACTAGATTTGATCGGTTATCAAGCCGGACCGGAGATCAACAGTAGACAATCGCGGACAATTTTAGCGGCAGATGGAAATGGGACAACGTATCCTCGACCAGCAAACGGATTAGTTCCGCACTTGCTTAGCAGCCCGGCCTATGAAGATTTAATCAAATATTTGGAGCTGGGCGGTATTTACCTGTTAATCACCGGAAGTTCGATGAAGAAGACGGCTGAGCGATTGACAAACCCTGTGGCTATCCCCGTCCATCTGAGAAGCCGGTTCTTAATCGCGACCAATAGCGGCGCGAATTTAGCCTACCTGACAGAAGACGGACAGATGGTTGAGATTGAAGAATACCGCTTAAACGCCATGCAGGAAAAGCCATCCTACGCGTCTTCAGGCCGTTTAGATATTATCTATATGGCTGACAATGCCTCGGTTGACAGCGACGATTATGCCGCGTTTGTTTATGTCGGGTACAGCCGTTCGATCCTGCTCGGCAGGTTATTACGCGATGTTGTTCCGGAACCATTGCACGCCCAACATGTCGGAGGCCGGGCATTGGGTCTGCGCGCTGTTCTTCGCCACATTAATGAGTTGGCTGTTCAACAACAGACACATCGGTTGTTTGGCTCGAAGAATGTGCGGACCATCATTGATTCCATTAAAACTCAATCCATCGAAAAGAGCGATGAAAATCGTGATCAAGGTAGAGGTAGAAAACAGAGCAAGGATGAGAGAGGGGATGACGCCCTGGTCTGGAACGATTGGCAAAAAGAAAACGGTCAGGAGCTGGTCGCTGAAGGAACATTATTCGGATTGGCCCGTTCCTCAGGCCGGACGGAATCTGTTAGGGGATCATCGGTTGATATAGCCGACTTAAATAATAAGTTGAATGCCATAAGACGCCGGCTGTTGATGCGGCAGCCATTCTTTGACTTATTACCGCTACGCGACATTGTTGTGCGTGTCAAGTGGCTGATGGTCAAATCAGCTGTTTTTGAGATAAAAGGTGATCAGCTGATCATCAATATCGATATGCGCAGCTTTGAAAATTCCACGCTCCTGTTTATCGTCCTTGAACATGAGTTAACCGATCTTTTATTACAGAAATTGTTCCCGGGTATCAATCCGGCCTTGCGCGAAATATTCACGCTTTTATCGGTCAATGTTCAACGCACAATGGAATTAAGAGATCAATACCGAAGCCATCAAATAAATATGGAACACATTTTACATCAGTATGCCCGCATGGATAAAGGTTATGGCGCGATCTACCAGTCGATTATGCAGAATCCAGAATGGAAGACATGGGAAGATGCCCTTAGCATTGTTTATAACGTGGTGGCTGATGTTGATCAATCTGTTTATGGGGGAGCAAGCTGGAGCCAGGATGTTTGGGCTCTTCAGATCGAATCAGGCCTGTTTGACACTACGGCCGGCTTGACGCCGGATCAACAATTGGCGTTGGCGCGGCGTCTGGAACGCATCGCCGCCATTTTGCAGGGTTCAATCGGTGAGCGGATATTACCGGCCGGTATCGAGACGGAGATTGTTGATGTCCGCGCGATGCCGTTAGCGGACATGGTTAACACTCTTGAAATCTTCAATAGGGTGCAAGGAGCGCGACCGGTTCAATCGGCCTTAATCAGGCATCTCCGGTTATTATTACAATCAGCCGGTTTACCGGAAGATTTAGAACATATCACATGGAATCAAATTCCGAGAATGACGAGCAATCCGGAATATGATTCCCGTTACTGTATTGTCGACGAGAAGATCATTCAGCAGGGTTACCTTGATAAACAAAAGAGTTTAATCACGGACGAAGATGAAGTCCTGGAAGCGAAAATTATCCGGGCTTATGAGCACCCGGAGGCGATCAACGGCGGTATTGCCTTTAAAACAGATGACCGGCCAGCCGTAGAGCTAGCGACAGGCACATTGAAAGACGTTAAGGTCTCACCCGGCGCTGTCGATCAATTGCTGGATGACAAGCAATCAAAAGCGGATGTGCGCGCTGTTATGGCATTGATGGAACAAAAGGTCAATGAGATGTTGAGCGCGGCTGTCAGAATATTAAAGAAAGACAGCCTCATCGGAGATTTTGATTTTGACCGGGTTCAAGTCCACGTTGTCTACGGTACGCCATGGGCGGTTCAATATGTTCCAGCGACTTCTGAAAACCAGACACATACCATTATTTTAAATTGGTATAGTTTTGGCCCCGGTGGACAAAAACGTAATCAAGATTTTCTTGAGTTAAGTCTTCGGGAAGCCCTGTTCGGGTTGCGGGCTTATGAACTCTTCGAAGATATAGACACAGATTATATCCGTTATCTCGCCTTTATTCAGTATAATTTGAAGGCCTTTTTAAGCTTAAAGAACAGTTTCCCTGACCGTGTTTGCCGCATGATGCAGGAATATGACAAAGACGGTTTGATAGATGTGGACGATGGGCTGTTCATGCATTACCGTTACATCTTTAATTGGATTAAAGATTGGTCTGATTACCGGCATGCGCTATACGGCGGAAAAACGGTTCCACGGAAAATTAGGGAAGCCGCCCGGGATGAGACCTTTGTCCGCGCTTTGCGGGACCGCGTTGTTGATACCTGGAAACAGGATAAAGACTTCCGGCAAAAGGACCGTTTCAAACCGTTTAGTGAGTATCAAGGCCCGCTGCATAGCAGCTTGACGCCATTACGTCGGCATGCCGCCTATATCCGTTATCAAGAAGTTCATTCGGTTGTAGACCGCGTTGTCCGTGGAAAACCGGCGCGGCGTGAATATACCCGCTTGTTTATGGAAGTTCAAATCGGCCAGAAATATGTTTATCTGTTGGTTGACCCGCAAGATGATATGAGCCAGACCTTAGGGTCGGAAAGCCGGGTAAAATTATTCGGGTTAACGTATTCACAATGGCGACGTGTTTTTGATGAGAAATGGGGTTATTACTTGCCTGTCCGGCCAAAAGAAATCCGAAAGGATTCCTCGTTTGATGACGACCTCTTCCGTTATGATAGCCATTATTCTGCGGGTCACTTGTGGAAAGACTATGAAGAGCTTCAACGCATGTCATTGACGAAGCTGATCAAGACAGTCGGCGGCGAAAAGAAAGAGGCTTTAAGGGAACAGATCGTCACCCTAATCGATCAGGCGAACCTCAGAGACAAACAAGGCCGATTAAAGACGCCGGGCCGTTTAACCTGGATGCAAGTTTACCGCAGCAAGCGCGCGCGAGAAAATCCAATCCAAAGACGGATTTACTTTGATTACATTCTGAAATACCTCAATCAAAAACATCCTAAGCTGTTATTAGGCGACATCGATGTAACGGCGCAACCTATTGAAGATATCAAATTGTGGCCGGTTTTAACGATGTCAGATATGATTCCAAACTTATTAGATTGGTTACTTTTCCCTCGCAGACGCGGTCCGCCGAGCATTTACAATAATACCACGGCAAACAGATTGAGTTACGCCGATGTGTTGGCCCAATTAAACGAACAAAATCCGGAGACAAAAGACATTGTCCTGCTATTTGACGTTGATGACACGCTGCAACACAGTCAAGAACTCAAGTTCGCCCATCTTCAGGCCGCGTTTGATTTTGTCATGAAAAAATTACAGATTGAACATGCGCAAGCCAAAAAATTGGTGATGACATTTATTTCCGAAGCTGTTAAGACATTGGGACGAACACCGACCAGCTTAGAATTTGCTCAGGCGTATAACTTGAATCCGGAGGATTGGCAGCAATACCTGGATGAGTATATTGATCCTCAGCAGTACCTCCAGCCGGATAAAGAATTACGGCTTTTATTGTCACAATTAAAAGAAGAATATACATTAGCCATCCTTTCAAATAACAGCTTCGTTCAAGTTCGAAAAACATTGATCGCTCTTGGCATCGAAGATCTTTTCCACGCGACCCGCATCGTCTGCTGCACCGGATCGACGGTCGTTAAACCAGACCGGCAAGCCTTCATGTTGGCCGCAACGCGCATAGGTGTTACGGTTAACCGGATCATATCGATCGGGGATAATGCCCTGACAGATATCAACCCGGCTAAAGCCGCCGGTGCAGAAGGCCTCTTGATCAAGGGCAGAGAAGAGCTACTTGCCATCGAAAGCCGTATTGAAGCGTTAAGACAAAAAGGCTTCCCATATAAACACCTCATCAGCCCAACACAGACAGAAGAAGACGGAAAAGATAAGCCGTCTTCAAATAACGGCGGTCAGCTGACATTATTCTCGTCCGTGTTTGCCACGGTCTTTAGTTATCAACTGTTATTTGCCGGTGAACCGAGCGGGTTCGGATTGTTATTGCTGGTTGTTGCCGCACTTGTTGAGATGATGATGATTCTAAGGATGGATAACCGTGGGCATACTTCGATGGGCCGTACCGGAAAGATGGAAGGAAAGGCGCGGCAAGAATTATTACGCGCGTTGAATACGGGAACATTTGACGGCGACGAGATCAATCTGGCCAAAGGTATTTACTTTGTCATTCAGGAAAATAGTTTTGAGAATGAAAAAGATGGGGTCTTTGTCGTAACCCATGAGGCAAGTTTAGAGGATATCAATGTCTCGGTCTTGAGACGTTTTGTGGTTGAAAAGGCCGGGCAGGTGGATCAGTTTGTTATTGAAACCCACTTCGAGGAAGAGGACGATACGATGATAGAATCGCGGGCGGATATCCTTCAAGACATGGTGGAAAGTTATTTGGATCAGAGTTATTGGCCCGGCCGGAGTCGTGAAGGACAAGGCACAAAGAATGATCGGCTGAATGCGTCGGTCTTCGCAAGTCTTCTCTCGATCAAGTTAACCGGCATTCTTGGCGCGGCTGAACCTTATGTTATGGTTGCCGTTGCCGGATTGACCTTGTTATGGTTATTGCGTTGGCTGTTGCGTCGCAATGGACGTGATGTTACAGATATTGTTAAGGATTTGACGTATAAGGTCTTCGTTGCGAAAAAGCAATCCACAGATGAACTTATCCAAGAAGCCCGGAACGCCATTGTCCGCGCGCCACGCCGCGTTCGTCGCGTTGTCGCCATTGCGAAGGAACTGAATAAACGGGGTATTCCGACAATTATATTGGCCCGCCACAATGCTTCATTACCAGGCAAAAGAAAAAGTATCATCCGTATTGATCCGAACAAAGCCAAACGCGTCATGCAATATCTATGGCAATCAGAGTTCATGGTCGCAACGGGCCGAGAAAAACAATTTGTTGCGGACCTTATTCAACAGACACTCATCGACGGTGTTGCTGATTTCGCTCTCGTCATTCGACAAGATGACAGGGCGCAGCACCACTTGACAATCTTGCAGGACCGCCATAATTTGCGCGGTATAAACCGTGACAGTATTGATTTCAAGACCGCGGTCAAGAATATTGGAAAGAAAGACAAGCGTCATTTGCCGCAGGCGATTGCCGATCATCCAACTGTGTCGGTTGTGCGCTATGATCTTATCTGGGGCGCCGTCAGGGCAAAGAACCTTATTCAGCGAGTTAAAGTCCTCGACTCCGGAGACCTCGCGCAAACGATTTCCGGATTGGTCATCAGCAGTTATTTTAATAAAGTAGAGAATAACAAACATAAAGATTATATTACAGAAATTCAATATGTGCTTGAAAAGACAGTGGATAGGGCTTTCCGTCTATTCGGGCTGGCCGTCGTGGTTGTCGTCGGGGGATCATTGGCTGTCGGAATTTCTATCGCGCGGCTGCTACGGTTGCCTCAGTTGTTCCTTTTAAGTTATGGCGGGTTTAAACAATTGCCGCACATGGCCATGGCGCTGCCGCAAAGAATGCTGGTGATGTTGCCGTTCTTCAAGCAGCCGGGCCAGGACATCAGGTTGATCGAATATCATCCTCAGTATTCACAGGCTGTGATGGATGTCCAACCGGAGGAAATGTTAAGCGTTGAAGACGATGCCTCCGTCGAAAAGAGTAAGAAGTCTCTCTCGCGTTTCTGGTTATCGTCTGCCGTTTTTATTCTGTTATCCATGCCAACATCGGCTGTTGCTGCCGGTTCAGAATGGGTCCTTCCAATGCTAACATCCTCCATGGTATTTGAAGGGCTTGCGCTTATTGTCCTGGGATATGTTGCCTGGCGAGTGGCCTGTCTAGCGGTCAGAATGATTTGGAGTATTGGTGCGATGATCAAAGATCAATTCGGCGCCAAGGGCCAATATATCATCGAGCGTGAGGGAGGCAGGGCCCGTAAGACGAATAGAGGAGCGACCGCCATATCGATCATATTATTTATAAGCGGTTTTGTTTTCTTTTTTGAATCTGCCTGGGGATGGGTTGCCCATCAATCCGATATGTTGTCGCGGGAACTTCCATCGACCGGTATTGATATCATGAGCGTGTCACCTGTTCAAGCAGCATGGCTGATGATTGCGGCTTTCGGTCTGGTTGCCGCGGGTCTCTTGATATGTCTCTTTAAACGTCAACGGGCTGACCAGCGATTGTTGCCGCGCATCTTTTATAATAACGGAGAACCAACCGTTTTCTTCGCGTCTGTCCGTGGATTGATCAGGAAATTTTTCCGCCCATCATTCAGCGATATTTTATCAGCGTATTTCAAAGATCAACCGGCCTTGAACGTGCTTGGCCTTGGTGTTGGACAGGCGCATTTTGAACTCGGTCTCCGTCGACGGTTGGAACAAGCAGGTTATCACGTCAATCTGATGGGTGTTGATCACAATATGGACGCAAAAGTCTTAAATCAGAAAAATCTGAAGGTCCCCGCGCAAAGAGATGAAGACGTGGTTGCTGTTCTTGGAGAACACTCACAGGATATTGTGGTTGTCAAAGCGCCGGAATCCGGGCATATCCGTGAAGCCCTGGAAATGGCCTATCGATTGGTCAAAGACGGCGGATTAATTCTGACATCGATGTACGATTATCCTCGGGACCGGATGTCTGTGAAGGTTTTAAGTGTGGAATCGCTTAATGGTTTTATATCATCAAAAATTGATCACTTTGCGCAGCAGAATGCAACAACACTTCAATTACAGGCGCTGGATTATCAGCCGTTGTTCACACCGAAGGGCGGGGATCCGGTATCCTATCCTATTTTTATCCAGGTGAGGAAGTCACGCGACAGGGAATATCAAACAATGCAAATGAATCAATTTACGATGAAGCATATCACCTTCCTACTCCGTGAAGTGTTTGACCGCGGCGTCGGGGTCGTGATGTTATCTGTATGCTCACCATTGATGCTTTTAATTGCCGTATTTATTAAATTGTTCCAGGGCGACGGGATTATGTTTATGCAAAAACGGATGGGCACAAACCGTGAGTTTGTGATGTATAAATTCCGCACGATGACAACTGAGTTTGACCCGATTGAGAGATCGGAAACAACATTAGGGCGTATTCTTCGCCCCACACGTCTTGATGAACTGCCGCAACTCTGGAATTTGGTTAATGGTGATATAGGTATTATTGGGCCGAGGCCGTTACCGCTCCGCCTTATCACGAAGGTTGGTCATCAAGCCTATAGAGCGAGCGGATTAGCGCGACGCAAGAAGGGACTGATTGATGGATTAACGATGAATTTTATTTTACATGAACTCGTTAAACATTTGTCACAGAGCCGAATAACAGTCATTCAAGCATGGGCCAAACAACGGATCCAGAAATATTTTAGGAAATATTTGAATTATATCCGGGAGCAGCCAGACAAACAATTCATCTTTGAAGTGAACATGCTGTCCATTTTTGAGAAAACCCCGGTTGATTTCGAAAGCGTCAGCCAAAGCATTTTATTTAATAACCGTGAACACAATGACCGGGAGCCCATACGTAAGAAGTCGGCGATCCGTCTGTATTTACCGAAAGATTTTGAGAAACGATTTGCCCGGGTGAATACGGCAACCGCCCTTAATTTGATCCGTGATTTAGCCCGTCAACCGCAAGGCCATGAAAGCGGAAGCTGGGTCCAACTGTCTGACCAGGAACAATTGGCCTTGATGGTGAAGGCTCTGGCTGCATCGCTGTGGCGCGATGATGTGACTGAACTTGCGCTCGCCCTGGAGGTCTTTGTCAAGTACGCGGATAACCTCCTGTATGATTTATGCGAAGACGCGACGGATTTGATTAAATCCTTCCTTAAAGTTTATCAAAAACGAGAAATTTTAAGATTTATACATTCTTCCTTCGGGGAGCAATTGCCACATGAATGGGTCGGATTTTTACGGGATGTGATTACTTATGTCTCGCTGCTGGAAAGTCAAGACGGGTATACTTATGGCCATGACACGCGTGTGGCGGAACTAAGCCTGGCTATCGCGCGAAAGATGCAAGCTAACGGACAAGCGCAATTTGATGCCGCGGCCTTACGCGATCTGTTCCTCGCTGGACTTCTGCATGACCTGGGCAAATTATTGGTACCGCTACCCGTTCTGAACAAGACAAAGCCGCGCACGCAAGCGGATGTCAGTATTTTCCACTTGCATCCGGAATGGGCCTTACAGTTGATCGATCTACCACCCGCGGCCAGCAGCGTCGGCGCCGGCGTTCTGTATCACCATATTTATCACAACCTGAAGAACGGGTACCCTCTTGACAGACTTTACGGCCAACCGTTGCCATTAAGCGCGCAAATCATCGCGGCTGCGGATACCTTCGACGCGCTCCATACAGACAGGACATACCGCAAAGGCGTTTCTGAACAGCAAGCCCTTGAGACAATGCACCCGTTGAAAGGCTCACAATTATTGACAACAGCCGTCGAGGCTCTTGAGCAGCTGCACAAGGATAATCAGTTATCTTCTTATTATCACAATGGGCATGAACACAACCGCGCTTACATTTTATTGATCAAGTTGGTTAAGGATGCCAATGGTTTCAGCGCGAAGAAGGACACAAAAGATAAGGGTCAACCCGCCCGTTCAACCAGGTTCCCTCCGTACATGCACTTAAAAGCTGAAGACCGGGAGATCATCAAAAAGATTAAACCAAAAACACAGATGATCCCCGGGGCCCGTCAAGGAGGACCCGCATTCTACTTGCCGCACTTCAATATCCCTGTTTATATTATTACACCGATTTATCCTTACCATATTAAGAAATTAGAAGAAGCCGTTGAGTGGATTGTGAAGAGCGGGTGGTTAACGTCTTATCCTGAAACCATGAAGTCCACAAATTGTATTTATATGGCCTATGATGAAACCGACCGGGCTGCGGGCGAAGCATATGATAACGGCGCGACGTATGTTTACGTGAACGATTTTATGAAACAGTATGCCAGTTTCACCGCGGGAATCCTGATTCACGAAGATATTCATCATCAAAACAACCGGTTAACACCTTATTGGGACCGCTTAGATTTACCGGACAGTATTTTGAAGTACTATCCGAGGATCAGGCACGATTGGATGAAAGAAAGCTTCCGTATGCCGTCAGGCCTGTTGCATGAGTTGATTTCTTATTCGTATGAAATTCAATTTTTAAAACGCTTGTTGAGGCATAGTTTGGTTATGTCAAAGGCCGAGAGACAAAGCATTATGTCTATCATTCGGCATCGGAATGCAAAGAGCAAACACGTCTTAAAAATTTTATATTACCGCCGTCCGTTGATGAACACCGAAGGGGTGCAGATCTATTGGGATTGTTGTTCGACCTGGCAGGACATTGATCAGTTTGTGAGCCGGAGGAGTCAACCGCGCAGTGTCGTTCCTACTCCGCGGCCAGTTTCAAGTAACCAGCAAGCTGATATGTTGAAATGGCTCGAGAGGAGAAAGCTCAAGCGTAAAGAAAAAGCTGATATCTGGGGATCATTCTATTTTGGCCTCCGGTATATTCATCGCGGCGGATCTGGCCTGATCAGACAAGCCGGGGCGATTTATCAAGCCTTTGTTACGGAATATGGATTTGCGCGCGGAACAATGCGCGCGTTCACGCATGCTATCGCCACACCACACCATAAAGATCCGGCCTTTGCGCAATTACCGGATATCTTTAGATGGGCGATTGACGCGCATGAACAAGCCCATCACGCCGGGCTCAATGAAAAGGCTGCTTACCTGGTTAATATCCAACCCTTGAGATCGGCACATGACCGCCATCCATTGAAAATATTCCGATTCTTAACCGTTATGAGCCTGAGAGCGAAACAGGTATTTATTTTGATGGTCATATTTGTCTATCTCTTTATCAATATTGTTTTCCCGGTTGACGCGGGGCAGGAAGCGGATAAGAACCTACCAGATTCAGCAGGGGTTAAACTGCCGGTAAGAGTTGAAAGCCATGGGTTGTCCCATTGGTTGGATCAATTAGAACGGGTCGATCGGCATGTCACCATACCGCTTTCCGCGTTAGGACAGATGCGGGATTATCGGGCGGTTCCCCTTATCATAAAAAGATACGAGAAAGCGAAATCAACGGATGCGAAAGTCAAGATTATTTGGACATTAAGACATTTTGATACGGAAGAGGTTGTTGCTTTCTTAACAGGGTTATATGTTCAGTATGGATTAGGATACCGGTTGCAACAGGCAGTTGAATCATCCCTGATCGAACTCAAACACATCGCGGTTCCTTATATCATAGACTTGATCGAGAAGTCAAATAAAAGATTACCCGGAGAGGTAAAGCTTCTTACGTTTGTCTCCGAACATGGTAGCGACCTGGCCGACGCATCCAAATCCGATCAGTCCGTCAGCCGTTTAAAGGCGAAGGTCAAACAAGGTCCGACATCTTCATTGTGGCAAGAAGGCCGGGTTGTTTCAGCCGCTAACAGTCTACTGGAAATGAGAACGCAAGATTATTCTAAGTTAAAGGCCCGATCAAAGATCAAAATATTGATGGAAAGAAGAGGAGCCTCTGGCCGGTATTTAACAAATTTGTGGGCGCAGACAAAGTCTTTAGACCAGCAGAAAAAGATTATTATTTTGTGGGGGGAGATCCGATATATTTATGCTGTTCAAATTCTGAAAGATATTCAAGTCGGGGGAGCGCGGGAGTTACGCGCGTTAGCCGATAAATCGCTTCATCAGTTGGATGCTGAGATCGAGCGCATTATCAGAAAAGAAAAAGAAAAACGCTGGATTATGTCTCAAGATAACAACCTTGTTTTCTTGGCTAAATATCATTTGGATATGCTCGTCAAATATTTATCCGCGGATTATGAGGATTTTCATTTTGTTCTTTACAATGTCTTCGGTCAAGCTGGAAATAGCGAATCTGTGCCATGTCTCGTAGAAGGGCTTAACTCTGATGTCAGAAAAAATAGAGACGCGGCGGTTAAAAATTTGGGCCGGATCGGTGATCCCCTCGCGGTTCCGGCCCTCATTGACGTCATGAGAGATGGAAGTGTCATAACCGCATCGCTGGCATTATTAGAGGTAGACGACATTTATGGCATCATCGCGTCCTATGGTTACCGGGATAATGAATTGGTCCTGTATTTATTGTCACCGATGCGAGAAGAGGTCCGGGTTCAATTGATCAAAGCCTTAAGAGATGAGGACAAGCGCATACAATGGGGCGCCTTAAAACTTATCCGTCATTTCGGTGGAGTGGATCCGCAGGAATTAATTGATGTTTACACCCAATATGATTCTAAAGCGGGCCGCTTGATGGCAGAGATATTATCAGAGCAGGCAAAAGAAGAAGCGGTCAAGAAAATCCAGAGGAAGATCGAATCCACCATCGATGAAGATTTTAAACGGGTGAAAGAAGCGTATCTTCCACTGTTAAAGGATTTGGACTCGAACGCCCATAGCCAGGCCAAATGGCATGTGTTCTGGAATTATTATTTGCCATTAGTCAGGGATAAAGCCATCATCTTGATCCTGCATTTGATACCGATAACGATCCTGTTTATCCTTCTGAATCGATGGTTTAGAAGACAGAAAAGGGCTGATATCTGGGGATCATTCTATTTTGGCCTCCGGTATATTCACCGCGGCGGATCTGGCCTGATCAGACAAGCCGGGGCGATTTATCAAGCCTTTGTTACGGAATATGGATTTGCGCGCGGAACAATGCGCGCGTTCACGCATGCTATCGCCACGCCAAATGACAAAGATTTGGCATTTAAGCATCTGCCGGAAACGATTAAACGGGGGATTGACGCGCATGAACAAGCTCATCGCGAAGGGCTCAATGAAAAGGCCGCTTACCGCATCAATATCCAGTATTTCAGGGTTAAAGACCGTGTCGAGGCCATGATTGAAGACGTGATGGTTGACCGCGACCAATTGAGCCTGTTCATTCGAGAAATGTTAAGACGGTTTACGTTCGCGGAACATTTTGTTGACTTTTTGATCCGCCATAAAGAAGGTGTTCAGGTGGTTGCCCTTAAGGTGCATGACTTCAAGAATCAATTCATCGGACGCGGGGAAGAATTAGGCGTCGGACATAAACTCGGATCCATTGCCCTGTCGAACGTTATCGCTCGCCATCTTAGAGACGCCATCAATAAATACCTGAAAGACAATAATTTCCGCAGGATTGTTAAGGACAATGTTTTTAACGAAGGGGATACCTTCTTTGTCGTGATCGGATATACGCGTGCTACCCGTGAGAACCAATCGTTTGATATTGAGACGATGATACAGTATATTCTCAGGTCATCGTCTTTCCGCAGTAAAGTTGTTAAAGGTGTGAAGAAACGCTCCGGCATCGCCAGGAAATTAGACGATTTTACCGAGAAAGATTTTCATATGTATGGCGGTATTTCTAAATTATATGAAGGTTCGTTAAGCCAGGAAGATATGGGTACGGTCCTGAGCGTCGCGGACCGTCTGCAAATGCAAGCCATGCGCACAGCGAATATGATCCACCTTAAGTACACAAGTTACTATGCCGATTTCCTCGAAGAAATGAAAACCTTGCTGGCACGGACAGATTTAACGGAACAGGAAATGTTGGACCGCCGTGAATTGTTGTACCGAAGACTGAATAAGCTCATCCTGAGACAAAAAGTCAGCCGGGTCCAATTGTTTTCGACGATTATAGCAAAAGAAATTAAGAGAGCGCAAGGCGCAGGATTGACGAAGAAGATTAATCATTTTGACACAGTTACAGAACTTTATCCAGATGATAAGGTCTCCACTATTGACATCAAGGTTGCATTATGGGAAGCCATTCAAGCAAAAGACATTCATGAAACAAGGACCCAGTTGAGGAAATTGATCAACCGCCGCATCATCTACCGCAGTAACCGTATTCCAGGAAGAGACAATATCTTCACCGGGTACACCAATATCCGCCGTTTCATTAACTATCTTATTCGACGGCGTCCGAGTGAAAGTTTTGACATGGTTTATCGTCTTGGACGACAATCTGATGAATACGCTGTTCTGCTTTGGGATGCACTTAACCAAAAATTAGCTGTGTTCCGGTTTGACGCGATGAATGTCTCGACCATTGCCAATTATTATAGCCGGGCGGCGGCCAGTGAAATGTTGGACGAAATGAGTTTAGCGATCAAACATGTTGTCAAAGAATCAGCCAAAGACCATAGAACTTTAGCAGCGCGATTAATTTATATCCGCAAGAATTTACACCGTCACATCGGTGAACGATTTAAAGATAAACCTTATTATGCCACACCGGCTGTTTATGATGTTTTCTTTGAAGAAATGACGATCTGGCGAAAGCAAAAAATTTATCTATTGGTCAAAGGGACAAATACGTCCTATTCCATGAAATTTAAGAATGGATGTCCGGAAATACGCCATTCAAACGGTTCGCTGGTAAGGTGGAATAACCTTCCGTTCACATACAAACACATAAACGGTGATCAGGCAAAGATCAAATTATTAGAAATAAATAAATACGCGTTGTTGAGGATAAAACCAGAGGTTTATCAACGGCTCCAAAAAACAGGGCGCGTCTATAATGATGATGAAATGATAAACGGAACAGTTGTGATTCCGACCATTCCAATTCTGCCAGGGGGATATTTGATTGTTGATGTCGCCGCTATCAGACAGGATGACCTGATGAAAGATTTTGGTGACTTGCAATGGTATGCCGATAGCATGGCCGAATGGATAAAGAATCATGTGATTAGACCACACCAGATTATGGGCCGGATCATAAGGCCGCGGATGACAATATCGGAATGGCGCAATGATATTAAAAGTGATATTGCTCAATTAAAAGAGTATCATCCCACACCGTATAAAGTTTTAGTCGCGGAGATGATGTTGCAGCGCGTTCTGAAAGAAAAAGAACAAAGCGAAGAGAGGAAAAAAGAAGAGCGGGAGGACACATTAAGAGACGAGATAGATTCGGATACAGGTTATCAAACATCTGCGTTCGGTTCGTTTGTCTTTGGCAGCGTCATGACCGTGCCGGTTCTCTTCGGCGTGAAGCTCGCCGTAGTGCTGTCTCTATCAAGTCCGGCGCTTGGTGTTCTGACCGGACTTGTCAGTCTCGTCGCGGCTTTTGTCGCGGCGCATTATTTCAGAGAGTTTATTGAAATTGCTTTAGCCACGTTGCTCGTCAAGTTCGGACGCATACGCGGCCCGGATGCGGTCAGACAGAATTTGGCCGAAGAGTGGCGTACGGCTGTTGAACATGGCCGTGCGGTTGTGACTCCGACACTTAAACAACCGGCTCAGAAACGAAAGACAGAAAATGTCATCCGCGTAAACCCTCAAATTTTATCGCGCTTATCGGTGAGTGTTCAACAGGCGATTTACCGTCATGAGATGCTGCACCTTAATGGTCAGGGAGAAATAAGCGCCTATTTGCAACAAAATTTAATCATAGACAATGTTTGGAAGGGCATCCGTTTAGTTGTTTCAAACAAGAAATACCCCGTGATCCAGCAACTCTTTAAGAATGTGACAGAGGCGGACTCAGGGGCAGTTGATGATCGGCATCACGGTAAAGGCCGGATTCCAGCATTGGCCCATGTCTTAGTCGCGTGGCTTTATTGGTTGACGCGAAGAGTTCATAAATCGAACTTACCTGTCGCCTACGAAAAAGCATTACGGGTGGCCAAGGCCATCCAGCCATTGATCGAACAGGTTCTTTTCTGGAAGATTTCATTGCTGCTCATGGGGCTTATCAATATTCCGATCGGGATCCTGATCACGTGGGGTCTTTTCTATGGTCTGCACTTTTTCGAAACAAAGGATTGGAAAAAGCCTTCTTCTTTCCAGATATTGTGGGTTTCTGTTGTGAATGTCCTTGCCCAGGATATCCTGGTCTTGATGCCTCTTGACCAGGTTGCGTTGTTTAATATTTTCAGTTTGAGTGCCCATCCATACGCTTATGCTGCGTTTGCGGCGGTACTTATTTATCACTATATTTACGAATACGGTTTTATCTATGTGTTCCGCCGTATATGGGGCCACCGGGTGAAAGTTCGATTACGTAAAGAATATGCGGAAAAGGGCCGATACGTCGGTGAATTTGAAGTTAAATACCGGTTTGGCCGGCCAAATTTATTCGCTGATATTCTTTATCCCGCGAAAGCCTATAATGCCCACGTCTATGTTCCACAAAGAATAGTTAAGGAAGGATATAAAATTTATCGAGGGCGTATCACGACCCATTCAAAACAAAAGCTGCATGACACGATTGACCGTATGCGGCGCGTCTCTGATATCTACATACCAAGATTCAAAGGGGTCCAATGGACGATTGCGGTTGATATCGATGATAAGGTCGGAAGTTTGTATGAACTCACACACCTATTAGGCCGTCACAATATTTTAATATCAGGTTTTCTCCCGCCGCAAATAAATGAGCAACAGAAAAACGTCTGCCTGTTCCTCGAACTCGATGTGCCTAAACGAATCGGCAGTTATACGTCTTTGACAAAACTCATGCAAGAGAAATATCCTGAATTCGGAAAGGATGAAGACAGGCCGCCTATTCAGGGATCATTGTTTGAGAAGAAATTGAGTGAATTGATGGAAAACATCGGCATACGTCTATCCCTCCGGGAAGTGGACCTCTGGTTAAAGGCCTTATCGGTTAATAACCGTTATCTCTGTCGAGCCCGTAAAAATGAGCACGATGCTTACGTGGATCATTTTTTGAGGGTCGTTGAAATTTTAGTTTTGAAATTTGGCGTTAAGGACAAACAGGTCCTCCTGGCGGCCTTGTTGCATGACAGCGTTGAAGATGACGTCCTTACCCCAGAGGAACTGCGTCAATTATTTGGTGATGAGATCCATGATATCGTTATGCTGCTGTCTAAACGTCAACCTAAAATGGTTTATATTGATGAGAAGATGTACTTGTTAAATATGGTCAACGCGCTTGAATCGAACCGCAGCATTGCGTCAAAGGCGATCCTTATCAAATTAGCCGACCGCGTGCATAACATGCGAACATTAGACACCAAAGATGAAAATTTTCACCGCCGGTATTATTTCTCAACGATGGATACCTTTGTGAATGAGTTTGTCTTCGAGGTTATTAAGGCTTATGAACAGCAGCGTTTATCGGTACCAGAAAGCTATCCGATAAGCCGGGGTGTAAACTTGCTGGCCAAGCAAGTGTTGAAAACAGGTCGTCTGCTGTCCATCGTGACCTCTTCTAAAAAGATTCGTGTGGATGAGCTGTTTACTTATTTATCTAAGTTAGAAGAACCGATTGTCAAGGAGATGCTCAGGAAATTTAAAGTAGGAGAAAAAGTCGTGTCTGATATGGATTCAGAGGCGCTGGCCGTCTACCTGTATATGCTGTATCGACGGACAGTGTCAGGGAAATATAGTGATAATTATGAAGAAATTGTTAGCGTGGTCGCGATGTATACGGAAATTTACAAAGAGTTGGAACGCATGTCCGCGTTGAAATACCGACCATTGCGTTTGTTTGGGTATGATGAGGGTTCAGCGGGATCAGATCGAACGGGAACATCCGCATTGGCCTTCCCGAGACCAAATTGTTTTCTGGTGGAATTGTCCCGTCTAGGTATTGATGTGCTGAACTTAAACGATAATATACCGGATAACAAGAAAGCTGTCTTTGACGATCAGATCATTATTTCTGCCCCGGAACTCATCTCTGTTATGGAATGTCTGCTTACGAGCGGCGAGCAATTTGATATTGATCATAATATCTATGTCTGTTCTCAGCTAACATACACGGTAAAAAATGACAGGATTCGAGAAGTCTGGCACGCGATATCCCATCGAGAATATCGTCAATTAGGACCTTTAGAGAAGAACAGCTATTTGCCATTTAAAGACTTTTTGAAATTAAACGTAGCTGATGTCTGGTTAGGCGCGCGCCGAAAAATGATTGAAGAAGACGAAGAGCTCCCAGGGCGTAAAGGTGTCAGCATGACGTTTATTACGAAATCTTTAAAAGAATTAGCGGACTATTGGCAAAAACTAAAAGACATTTATCCTGGCGTGTCCATTTTTGGTTCATCACGGGTTCCTTCACCGGTCGCTAAAGAACTCGCTAAAAGACTTTCAGATCTGCTGTATGCCATCATTTCCGGCGGCGGTCCCGCGGCAATGTCCTCGGCTAATGAAGGTGGCCGTTTGGGTCGTCGAGGGGTTTCAGTTGGCCTGGCCTTACAATTACCGTTTGAAGAAGAAATCAATAAATATATTAATGAACCTTTCTATTTTGAATATTTCTTTACTCGACTCCTGGCATTCTTAACATTGAGTGTGGCCTTTATCCATGTGAAAGGTGGTATTGGAACCCTTGATGAATTCTTTACCGTCGCAGCGATGAAAGATCTTGGTATTATTTCTGAAGAAACACCGATTATCCTCGTGGACAAAAAATTGTATGGTCCGTTAGATAAATTGTTGAAGCAATGGGATGAACTGGGGTATACGCGCCTGAAATCAGATCAAATTTACTCCCTGTACGGTAATAAAGACGTGGATGCCATTATCCATGAAGTCATTTTCGCTTTTGAAAGGTTAACACAGGACGATATCCTTAGGTTGAAGAAAAAACAAGTCCGCCGCGACTTGCTCAGGATAAACCGTCATCTCAGGAGACTCGGACCCACCGTCGGTATTGTGGGCGCGCATCGCGGTGTCGGTCCGCAAAATTATAATTACGAGATGGCTGAACAGATCAGCACAGCTTTAGCAGAATTGGATTTATCCATCCTGCGCGTCTCTGAGACCGGTATCGGAGACGCGGTCCAGCAAGGTTTTCTGCGGGCCAAAAAAGAAGCCCGTCAGGAAGGAAAGATGTTTACCGCGCGGGATTGTTTGATCGGAACAAAAGATGATATAAACGGCAATGGTCATCCGATTGATAAGGTCTTGCGCCTGTCGCATGATTCGTTAAAGAAAGTGATTTTTAGTTATGGTTACAGTGATATCCTGCTGGCCTTCCCTGGCGGTTATTCAACGATGGAAATTATTACGGAGATCGCCACCCTTATTAATACGGGAAAGATGAATCCGGCGCGTCCGATTATTCTTTTTAACAGCAAATACTGGGCGCCATGGATGGATTTCCTCAGGCACATGGTTGACTCGGGGTTAGTGTCTTCTGCCATATTAGATATCTTTTATGTCGTCGATACACCTCAACAAGTGTTGGATATTGTGGTTACTCATTTTGATACTCTCGGGTGGTATGATGACCTCAACCATCTACTGAAATTTGAGGTTGATAGATCAACAGCTCTGTCCTGGCCGTACCTTTATGACGTGAGTGGAATTCTCATCAAGATGCGGTCTGTGTCCAAACAAAAAGGCTTTAAAGACATGTTGGGATATATGGAAAATTTGGTCATCAGAGACGCCGTCACACAAACGCAAGGGAATTTGATCCAGGCCGCCCGTCTGCTGAATATGCATGATCGTTATGTCGAACGCCGTATGGAAGCGCTACGGTCAAAAGCGAAGAATAAATTTAATACCAGATATAAATTTTCCATACGTGAGATCCGCCATTTAAATCTACTTTATGCCATGTTAGGTGTCAGGGATATCTATGCTTTGTCCCGCCGGGCAAGAAGAGAAAGCAAGACGCATTGGCAGTTCGTGCGTGACCGGACCTTTGAGAGGGTCTTACGTGCTGGCCAACTGAGTTATTCCGAGATCAACCTGTTGTATGATCGAATCCCGGGTTGGACAGAATACATGAAAAAGAAGTTAGACCTGGATGACAGAAAACATCAAAGAAAACGCAATCACAAAGGGAAGAAATCAGGTGGCACTCTGGCAGGGCGATCACGCCAGGAGGGCAACTGTTTTGAGAAAGCGCTGAAAAAGTTATCTGTAGATGTCTTGGCTTTAAAGAGGTTCTTGAGTCAAACGGATAAGGATATTTTTGATGGGTATCACATCATTTATGTCATCCCAGTACTTAAGGCCCTTCAACGCGCTTATTCCCAAGAAAATTTGGATAAAATTTATCAGGATGTCCTGGTCTCACATCAGGCGTCTTACGGCGTTAAGGCCGACGGTCAAAGACGTGATATTTGGCATGCCATTACACGACGGGAATGGATTCAATTATCCATCGCGGAAAAGCAAGAATATATGACCTTTGGTGAATTTACGCGCATGGCCCCATTGGCGCAGGCCTGGTTAGGCGCGGAAGTGAATCAGCATATTGTTCAAAGGGCTGAGGCGCTCGCTTTGAAACGCGATATTTATGAAGGTTGGGCACAATATGAATTCTCGCCGGAGGAAAGTCTCGTCTTGAAAAAGGCCTGGTTACGTCTAATGGATCAATCCAAACGTTACGCGCGCTGGCAACCGCTCACAAAAGGCATCATCGCGCGGTTAAAAGCGGAAAAAGCATTAGGTCAAAATATTGAGATCATAACGCCGTCGCAGGAAGAGCTCTGGACGATGATCATGCAAGTTGCCATGGAAGAAAACATACATTTCCCGTCACCTGACAACTTGCGCATTATCACATTGGCCGGCAATAAAGCCCTGCTGGGCGTTGAAGAAGAGGCCTCTCATTATCTTCTGGTCCCTATCGATGAAATTGAAGGATTAGATCAGTTGCGCCAGCATGACCGGTATGTTTACACTCAGTGGCTTGATCACGAAGTTGCTCGTTTGATTGCCTTGCACAAAGACCGGCAACGTTCAGAAAAAGACATCACACAAGATTACCCTGTTCATTTATTCATTGATCGAATGAAGATGCTTCGGGATAAAAAAGGTGATATACGTGTTTTCGTCAATCGCCGCATAGAACAGTTGGCTTTATTGCAAAAATTCTTTAATGGACAGGTATTAACACAAAGTGACGTTGAAGATGGTTTTAATCATATGGAGATTTACGCGCATGCCGGGTTGTTAACGCCAACGGGTATTATTAAATTACCCAACTCTCAGAAAGGTCTTAAGATTGTCGCCAAAGGCGAGCATATCGGTGAGTCCGTTTCCTTGCGCCTCTTTAATGATCCTAATCAGGGCATCATGTGTCAATGTTTGGTTTTTGTTCATGGTGCTGACGGATATGTTTATGAGAGCGCCAATCATTATTTGAGGGATAAGGTCACGCGTGAGTCCCAGCATTTGAGGACAAGCCCCAGTCGGCTTGACGGCATTGTTACCCTTAATGAGTTAGATCTGTATGCTTACTTCAGGGGTGAAAAAATATATCCCGTTAAAGACAGCGAGGAAGTTATCACGCGCAGACGAATTGTTCAAGAAGGTGAAACATTTGAACTGCCCAACAAAATTCAACCGGCAGGCCGGATTAGGTTGATGTATTTGAAACGACAATATTTGATTAATTTATGCGGGCCAAATGAACAGACGAATAAAACTCCAGTCTTCAAATTCACGGGCAATGATAATTTAGGGACCGTCTTGGTCAGTGGCGCTAAAGGATCGCAACCCGGTAATTATTATTATCAAGACGAAGAGGGTGAGTTGCGGCATCTACGCGTGAAATCCAGCAGGTACAACCGTCTTATGAGTTTAGCAGAATGGCACGCCATCAGTTTCTTGCTGGGCCGCGCGGACATCAAGGCGATACCAGGGGAAAATGTTTTTACAACGTTTAGCAAAGTCAAGCCGGATGGATATATCTCCTTGCCGTATTTTGGAAAATTAATGGTTGCTGAAGGCAATTCGGAATATGCGGCGCGCGACGTGTTCGCCCAGATCGCCCTTGTCAATGATCGTTATTACGGAACAATGCTCAGATGCTGCGTTGAGGGTGTGATCAGCAATTATTATTACAAGGACTCGATGACAGGTCATCTGAGACATTTCCGTGTTGAGACATTAGGGCGTTATATCAAATTACGAACAGATCAATTGTGTGAGTTTGATATTTATCAGTATTTGAGGGGAAAGTCCTTTCATCACATTCCTGTCCGCCCGGATGAAAGCGACAACCGGATGACATCGATTATTTCACGGCAAGTTGTTAAGAATGGATATTTCAAGTTTTTTGATATTCAGCCGGTTTATGTGGGAACTGTCTACAATGATCAGCATTTTAAACTATCATTCCAGCGGAATGAAAAGGGCCAAGTCGTTGTGGGCTATGGATTGCCGCATACCGATTTTCTGGGTTATATCGATCAAGAACTGAACCATCATCCGTATTTAATTTGTCCGTTATCAGAACACCGCAAAGCCCTGCTTCATTTGATAAAGAATCTTCCGTTGGAAGAAAGGACGTTCCTCATTAGAGAAGTGGAGAAATATCGTATTTATGATGAGAAAGATCAGAACTTCTACCCTATTCTTGATATCGCGTTGACCAATGGCTACGCGCATTATTACGACCTTGATATGATGGGCGGACATGATCTTGATATTGCTCCAACAGACGTGTTCTCGAGAATAGAAGGCACGTATCAAATGACAAATGGAAGTGTGGCCAGGAAGTTCCTGAAATATATAGAACGGGGTGAAAATAAAACATTAAGAGAACGATTTTATGCGCGTTTAAAACGCGTCTTAATGACGAGCTTATTAGATGTGATTTTAAAGAATTTATCCAACGGTTCAGTCGTTGATAAAATGGCCTTATTGCGGATCTACCATCAGCTCATCGACGAATGGATGCGGCGCAACGATGTTCGTGGTCAAAAACTAGAAGTTGCGATCCTGAAAATGCAGCATCCATATTTCTCTGTGACCGAGATAGCGCAGGTCTTTAATTTTTCAGAAGAGGAGATTGAAAAGAAAATAAAATTAGCAAACCGGCAAATTTGGTACACATCCCGCAAGCTGGGCCGTTGGGATCAACTGCTTCCTCTATTGCTTCAAGACGGTTCATTGGTCATGACAGCTATCAGCGGTCAGGTCTTAGAACTGAGCAGAAGTTTATCCATTTTTGTCAAAGAGCTTTCTATCCAAGGCCTGCATCAATTGCCGCCGGAACAACGTGAAAGGATTATCGCCGATAAACTGCTGAATAATAAAAATTATGAGGATCTTGATGGAGATATTTATTCAGCAGATGATTACCGTGAATTCTTTGAAGGTAAAATTGAAGCCAAACAACGCGGGGCACTGATGGTTTTCTTCGAATGGTTCAAAAGTATTCTGACAGAAGGTTTCATGCAGAAATTAGACTCAGGGTTTAACCGTTTATCCGGGTCAGCCCAGGAGTATTACCGTGAACATGGGGAACGCTTAAAGAGTATAGAACAGCGTTATGGATTAACACTCCCTGTCGCGCGGGAGCACTTAAGCGATATTATCCGTCGATATGAACAAAGACGCAATGCGTCTGATGTCGTTGAAGACGATGTCTTCAGACGCGACAGTGCGGCCGCGGTTAAGACTAAGGGTCCGAATATCGGTTATTACGGAAACATGCAGGGTGTTGATCAATGTCAAATCAATAGGATCGCCGATAATCCCAGATTCGTAAAAACAGTCGAGCAGCATTTAAATCTTATCCCATTTTACCGGGAGGGTGACGTTCCTGTTCAGGTCAAGGTGTTCAAGAAGCAGCCGGACAACACACCGCCGGAAGGATTTATCTGGGCCCGGTTTGAAATGGTCGAAGACCGAAAGACCCTGGTTATTTGTTTTTCGTCTGAAAACCTCCTGAAAATATTCCTTCGAGAGTTTAGTCTTTTTGAACGTACTCCGGCATACAGTGTTATTGCTCTGCATGAGTTGATCGAATTCCAGGACGGTCATACAATTGCGGATCGGACGGCACGAAAAAGTTATCCGCGATACGATAAACGCATTAAGTCACTGTTTAAGAAAGAACCGTTCATCACCAGCGCTAACAAAGGTCATCGTTCGATGGCAGGGAAGCAGTTGCTAGAGCTTGATATCCACGCGCGGATCCATGAAGATTTCTTGGCCGCAGACCGGGATCAAAATCAAGGAGGGGCTGAAAGAAAAGTTTCTTGGTATTATGAAAAAGGGCCCCATTATCTAAAAGGATCAAGATTACCGCCACAGAAAGATTTAATTCGGTTAGGCGTACTGCTTGAGAAAGAATTGAGCGATGTTAAAGACCTTTTACAGCGGGTACAGGAATCTGTCACCGTGTTCGGTGGAAATATTTCTGATGAAGAGTGGCAGAAGTTTGGGTATTTATTTGGCCAGAAGTTATTTGAAGTCCAGCTTGTTCCTCTGACAGGGGGCGGACCTGGAATGATGATGATTATTTTGAAGGGGTATATCGACGCGCGTGGAACAAATCTCTATTGGTTCTTGAAACGGTTATTATCCCGTGCCGTTCTTGCGTTCCTTCCGCATATGCCGAAGTTCCTAATGAAATGGATAAGCTCAGGTTTGACGCAAGGGTTTAAACTCTATATAAAAGGTCAGGACCTCAACCGGTATGTTGAAGTGTACCGTTATTTCACTCATTTTATCCCGCGTAAGGCGTCTTTGATCCGCAATTCGATTGTTGTTGTTTTATATGGTGGTTTTGGTACCACGGATGAGATGTTTGAGGTCTTACGAACCGGACGAAAGTTTATTTTAGCAGATTTCTGGCGTCCGATTATCAACCGCTACCGCCATGTCTTGGCACAAAAGAATTGGGTGGAAGAGCGCTTGGAAAACATCAGATATATTCCGGATATAGAAAAAGATATCGACGGGGCTATTCAGACAGCTATTAATTGGGTGAAAGAAGATATCAAGAATCCTGTTGAAAAGAAAGAAGAACTCAAGTCAACGGTCGCCGCTTTAGACGGCACGATTCATGAGCTTAAGAGTGTCATGCCCATCCTGCAGCAATGGGATCCCGCCTTGGTCGTCATGGGCAGCAGCCGGTTAGACCCCTACCGGCGCAAAGATCAACGCGACTTGTCTATTGCCAGATACACCGGGCGAATGGCGGCACGGCATGATCTGCCGATACGTGTTGTCGGTAAAGGTTCGATCGCCAATGCGGTTATTCAGGGTATCGATGATGAAATTAAAGACAGGGATAAACGCGAACAATATAAACAACGACGGTTGCAGGGCATATTTTCCTCAGAAGAAGTAAATATCATTCATATCCAGCAACATTTTAATAGCCGCCATGTCATCTCGACCCAAGATCCTTATATCCAGAAATTGGTATTGACTGAAAATGTGATGGGCTTTGTTGTTTTACCCGGGCGATTGGGAACACTTGATATCATCAGTGATGATGCCGTTGTTCAGCAGGTTTATTATTTGGAAAATAAAGAAATGATGTTTAAGCCGATCGTCTTTGTCAACCGCTCATTCTGGAAAACGTTCTGGAGTTTTTGGTTAACACGGGTGCAGCCGTATATTATGCCGGGAGCGGAAAAGATTTTCTATTATGTTGATACAAAGCGGGAAATCTATCAGGTATTAGAAGAGATCGTTGAAGCCTATCGAGGTGCCCGGCGTATTAAGGGTTGGGATTATGACGCCCCGTCTCAGGAAGAAAAGAAGAGCATGACTTCGGATGACCATATTTTGATTTGGCCCGTTAACGATTGGCGGGGAGATGAACAAAAATCAACGCTGTCCCACGACCTCCGCGTCAAAGCCGGACAACAGGCGGCGGCAGGCAAGAGACCGGCTGTCAGCCTTGATAACTCGATGGCAAATTTTAATGCCTTAGAAAAATACCGTTATATTAATTTTTATCATTTTTATTCTGAAATTATTATTCAAATGGGCCAGGGACTTCTGCGGCTGGGTGTGGACCGTCAACTTATTCATAAAATCTTCTTAGACCGGGCTCCGCATCAATTTGGGCAAGATGTTGGACAAGCGGCTAAATCGGTTAATAGTGTCCTGATGGAAACGGCAGAGTATATTTTACACGCCCAGGAGTTGTTATCCGATATCAACATTAAAGATAAATGTGCGCAGGAAAGAATTGTTAGCGATTTGGTGATTAAGTCCATTGTTCAGCAGGGTGGTCAATTTAAGTTTGATATTGAATGGTTTAAGACACAGATGCATTTGGCCGTATCAGCTGGCATGTTTAGACAATTGATTGTTCAGGAGATTTTCTTCCAACGACAAAATAAAACGATCCAGGTGATACCAGAGGAAGCCTGGAATAAGATCGCCTTCGCGGTCCAGAAATTGTTAGAAGAACACAGAGAGGTAAACGGAATTGATACCATTGAGAATATGTGGGCATTATTTGTTTTAGATCTTGAACTTCAGAGGGAAATACGCATGGATAATAAGATCAGACTCCTTTTAAAGAATATTTTCAGACGTTATTCAAGGCCGTCGAAAGACATGGGCATGGGCGCACATGGCAATATTTATGAAAACGATGTTCCATTGCTCGAACAGCTCATCCGTGAAGAGAAATATCATGCGATCATGGAATTTGACGGTGTCGTTGAAGTGAAAGGCGTGCGGATTAAATGGCGGGAATTAAAAGAATATATCAACGGTGAAAAGAAAGAGTTCATCTACGCCCGTTGGGCTGATCCAACAAAACAGACACTGGAAATTTACTTCTCATCACATTCAGCTGTTAAGATTTTTGATAAGTTTATCGCGCATTCATTTGTCCCAGGATACATGCACGGACATTCATTAGAACAGCGGTTACAATTATTGGCTTTACATGAGATTTTGGAAAAGCGCTTTATCGCGGATGGGTATGCGCCGTGGGTAGCCCATATTCTGGCGGAGGAACGCATTGTCCAGCAACGCGATATCCGCGTTCATCATAATTATCAAGAGCATGTCTCTGAACGCGGGCATCATTTAGCGTCGGCACTACTTTTAAACGATAAATGTCAAGGACAAGATTTGGTCGGCCATGAAAACCGACGGAAGCAATTTATTCAAGCTGTTCATGGTGGTCCCTATACAATTTTTCCGTATTATGATGATCAGGAGCAGATGGTCCTGTTTACATTTTTCTCCGGGGGGATTTTGTTGCCGGGAAAAATTAAGTCTCAGTCGAAAGAAAAAGACTTTGAGCCATTCCGGACCATAAAAGGCGATAAGGGTACAGGGTTTGGCATGATTATCAGTAAAAGGATTATTGAAAAACATGGCGGCGCTATTTCTGTTCAAAGCAAATTTGGTGAGGGCACAACAATGTTTGTGAAATTGCCGATAAGGGCAACTGAGCCTAGGCTGGAAGTTGTAACTGTTAATAATCCTGACGGTGCATTTACCGGGATGAGTACAAAAAATTCGGATGCGAAATTGGCGGAGCACAAGGAGGATGAAGGGATTAAGATGAAGGTTACGGAGTTTAAAGAGAATGAAACAGCGAGGACATGGGTGAGCGAGAAAAGAAAAGAAGCTTCAGCCACAGCGCCGCTTTTGCCGGATAATATTGAGACGGTTGTCGTAGAGAACCGGGAAGTGAGTTACGGGTTAAAATATGTTGAAAGAGATGACGACGGTAAAGCGAGGGTGTATGTAGAACGCCCGTGGCTGGATCGGGTGGATAAATTGCGGAAGATGTATGGAGACAAGTTGGCTGAGCCTATCCTTATTTGCGCTTTTGTCCATGAATTTACAGGGAAGAGCCATGAGAATAATGTAAGGGCAGAGGGTGTTTATCTGGAGGAATATTTTGCGGACAAAGATTTTAGCAATTTTATACCGGCTATTATTAATAGTTTAGAAAATTTGCGAGAACAAGAGATCCTGGAGCCGATAAGTAAAAAGCCTAATATTGTTCAGGACAGTACGGTTTCAGGCCTGGAGAGTAAGGTTCCGGCGGATTCTGGAGATGTTTCAGGCTCGCCGGAGAGAACGTATAAGTTGCGCGGCAAAGATGGGCTGCTTGCATGGACAGGAATAATAACGCAGAGCATAAAACAGAAAGCTGGACAAAAGGATTCATCGGATGGATTTTATAGGGGATTTACAACAGAGCAGGTAGAGGTATTATCCACACAGGGGTGTTATTTTGTTGTCTTAAAAAATAGCCCCGCGCATAAGCGGTTAAAGGATTTGTTCAGGAACAGGTATAGTGAGGAGGAGAGAGGGAGAAATGAGGTGATTATTACAGTGCCGGGGGCTCTTGTGGTTTTCTCGTTACATATCGGGATGCCGAGGGAAGATTTACAGCGAATGTTTCAGGAGAAATGCCGAATAGAACGGACGCTTTCAGGGCATGTAGATTTATTAGCAGAATTTTTTAGCACGCCGGAGAGGCGGCGTATTTATAAAGAATTCCTGGGAGAAAGTCATTATGAAGACCCTGACAATCCGGGGACAGGTATAAAAGAAGAAATTGCTTTAAGAAAATTAATAACAGGGATTATTACAGAAATAAAATTTTCTGAAGCGGTTGTTTCAGGGAAGGATACTCTTAACGGAAACGCGAGAAGGATTCCGCAGAGTTTTATCAAAGATCTGATGCAATTTTTAATAGAAAATTTTTCAGGAAAAGATATTGTTTCAGAGTCGACAGCGGATCAAATTAAAGGAATATATGAACGTCATGAAATTATCAGTGAGAACGGGACAAAGAAGAGATATCGCGTATTAAGAAAAAATGTTCCGCAGGTTAGAACAATGTGGGGTGTTGTTGTGTCAGATAAAGATATTTCCCCCTGGGAAACTGTTGATATTGAAGTGAATTTTGAGATTGGGAGGGATTTAAACAAGGAAGAAATAGAGCGTCTTTTAAGAAGCAGGACAATAGATGTGAGGGTAAAGGTGAAGAGTTACCGGGATGCAAACGGAGATAGACACAATACAGAAAAAGAGGAATCTTCAACGCTGAATTACGCGGTAAGGTATGAGGATATCGAAGTAATAGAGATGTTTTATGACGAAGGGGCGACTATGTGGCGTGGCGCAGTTGAGGAATACAATAATCAACGCGCGCGGAAGGTTCGTTTTAGAATGAAGGTGCGTTTCGCCCCTGTTCCGGGTACGTACACTGTGGAGGTGTATGTAATACAAAAACAGGGAATAGTCATTGTGGATGATATAGAGGAATACAGGAAAGGGATTGTTAACATAGCGGAGCCCGGGATGTTCACAGAAGAATTTTTTAGAAAGAGGTTTCCATCGAATTATAGAAAATACATCGGGACACCTGAAAAACAAAAATGGGAGTATAAAAAAGAATTAGTGAAAGAAGTAATCCTCTCGTTGTTTGGCAGATATATTAAAGAATGTACAGAAGCAAGGAATAGATACAGAAGATGCAACGCGCTCGCGAAATTAATATATCTGCAAAAGAAATATAATACGGCAACAGAGTTATTAGATGGCATTGTTACCCATGAGGATCAGAGGGTGAGGCTTGCAATCGCGGAGGATATGGAATGGTTGCCTGCTAATGACGCGTTGGTATATCTTAAGAGGCTCATCAAAGACAAAGATAAGAACGTGAGGGAAGTTGCCCTTGATATAGAGGAGGACATTAGTGATGAAAGGAGTAATTTTTATTTCTGGCACTGGATGAGAAATTATTTCATGCCGATGGGCGGGTTTTTAAACAGGACAATAAAGAAAATCAGTAAACAATGTATAGTTGAGGTTAATGAATTTATAAAACGGAGATTAAAGGATAGCAACCTTGATTTGGAGATGGATACTAAGGAGATATTTACAGAAAGATCAGTAAAGGAATCCTCAGAAGTTATTCTTAATAAGATAAAGCTTATTTTAGCCGAAGCACAGAGGGGGATTACAGATAAAGATGAGATTGAGCACATGGAGAATATCTGTTTTAAACTGGAAGGATTTATAAAAGTTTTGGATTCTTTCAATAAAGTGGAAGACCTGATAAGAATAGGAAAAAGGAGGGACGAGAGTATAGAACAGGCATTAACAGAAAAGGCAGAGTTAATTAAACAGGAGTTTTCTTGTATGGAAAGATTCATGAAGATGTTGCGGCAGGAAGGCGCGATTGTAGCAACATATTTGGAAATTATTAAAGAAAAACATATTATTATAACAGGAATGATCGATTCGATATTAAACCTTGGCAAAAAACAGGCAGTGCGTACAGAGACGATAAAAGATATTGTTATTAGTTTACAGTATGTGGAGAATTTAATGAAATTGGAAAGGTTAAAGAAGGCTAAGAAATTAGAGGCGTCGGGAGAATCAGAAAAGGCAGAAAAGTTAAAGAAAACCAGCCTTAAGATAACATTTAGCTTTGGTAAAGGCGTGAACCTTAATACGGCAGTAAAGGTAGAAAAGACATTTGTAAGGCTTCTTGGTGAAATGGTTAAGAATTCAGAAGAGCATGGAGGAGAAAAGGTAACTATTACTTTTGTCCCTAACAAAGACAAGGTTACGATTCTTTATATAGACGATGGAGAAGGACTGGATGTTAATACAGGAGCAGAGAATATCTTCCTGCCATTATTTAGCGCAAAGGCCAAGATTATTTTAGACAAAGAAAAATGTGATCCAAAAAAGGAAAAATTAAATGCAGATATTGTAAACAAAGTATACCTTTTGAGAAAGGGTGTTGAAATCATTGGCGGGCAGGTGGATATTGTCGAGCCAAATGGAAAAGGTTTTCAGTTAAGGATTACCGGTTTGCCGATTGAGTATGATCCGGAAAGATTTTATGACATCGGCGATATGTATGAATACCTGAAGAAAGAATTTGAAACGGCATTATCGCGGTTAGAGGATGTTGATGAAGATTTACTGGATACAGGGGATGTTCAGCATCTTGGAATGTTATTAATTCATTCCCTTGAAGAATATCGTGATGCTGTTATTAAGGGAAGAATGAGATTTATTTTATCAAGCGCGGAAGAAGTAAAAAAGCAGTTAAACATATTGTCCGAAGAATTAGTAACTCTCCAGCATTCGGATAGTTACCTGGATGACCCTGATGTCAGGGGTCAAATAGATCCGGTTTTAATAACATTTGATAGGATTTTACGTCAGATAAAGTTAACGTCATTATCGTTAAGCCATTCAATGAAAGATGTCTCAATAGGAGAATTTATGCAGAATATGATCAACCGGTTTAACGATGAAGTACAGGATGTAAATGTTAATCTTGAAATAGATGAGAGGATATTGAATGAGACGATTTTTACATTTTATGACCATCTTGAGGCAGGACTGACGAAACTGCTCTGGTATGCTGCTGCCTTTGAGAAGCCCGAAGGCTGTGAGATACAGATGAATGTGCGGCTGAATAAAGAGATGGCGGGGATAGCAAAGGCAGAGCAGGATGCTGAAATGCCGGTTATTTTTGTAGGGGGGCTTGGAGGTTCCAAACGAAATGAGGCAATACGGTTACTGTCGGGATTAGGGATATTCCTTGAGGTAGAGGTATTTGTAAAAGGCATGAGCCTTCCTGGGGAGATAGTCAAAAAGGTAAGAGATGCACGCTGTCCGATGATAGACGCGAAGCATATTGAACATACATGGTTTGGCCTCTGGTGTCTGGATAATCAGTTAAAGGGTGTAGGGGGGCATTTACAGGTTGTATCCGAAGATTCCGGAACAAAATTTGTATTGTATGTGCCTGTTAATACCACGCCGGAGCTTGTTAAGAAAAAAGAACTGGAGGGAGGGCGTTCCATTAATATGGGATTTTTCTCAAAGGTGCTTGCGTATTTTTGCCGGCAGGAAGGGATAGATTCTGATGACAACGATGCCCTTGTTAAATTATTGCGGGAACTTTATGTGGAAGGATTAAATAAATTTAGAGAAGAACCACTGCCTTTCTGGCGAGAATCCAGTACAGAGCCACAAAAAATTTCCGGTGAAAATATAAGAGATCAAATTAAAGATGCGATGATGGCTCTGGAAGATTATAAATTGAT
Source organism: Candidatus Omnitrophota bacterium (assembly GCA_021108075.1). Classification (GTDB taxonomy): domain Bacteria; phylum Omnitrophota; class Gorgyraeia; order Zapsychrales; family Zapsychraceae; genus JAIORP01. The sequence goes on from JAIORP010000120.1 coordinate 46,619, forward strand.
GGAGAAAATCACAAAGAACCCTGCTGTTCAAAAAGAATATCAACGGATAAATCAGGAAGTAATAAAATATAATAAAGCATTGGGATTTAAAAATGTTGTTTTAAAAGTTAGGGATTTGAGAAATACAGGGCAGCAGGACAGGCATGGCCTGGAGGTATATGTTCGCCTTGACGGCAGTTTGCAGATACGTTCAGCCTGGCTGGGACGGCATCCTTCGGCTGTTGGAGAGCAGGATTATGCAACAGGTGTAAAGAAAAATGGTATTGCAGTCGACGATGAAGTAAACCGGAAAGAAATTATAAGCATCGACACAGATAAACTTAATCCTCTCGCAATATATTTGACAATACAAACGGAACTTGTCAGAAGAGGATTTTTTTGCCGCAATGAATTTGTAGAGGCTTTGGGTAAGTTTAAAGAGAACGGATTTATTCATGAAGGGTTGTATCGAAGGTTGCTGCATGTGGTTAGAGGGAAGGTGGAAAAGGTTGAACAGGGTAGGCAGGAGGAAGATCAGTTAATTTCGGATTATTCAAAAATCGACCCTGCCATTAATTGGGTAAATCCTGAAGGTGTGCCGGAAGGATTGGAGGGGGCAGAGGAAGGGGCATATTCAGGAGATACTTTTGATACGAGGTTGAGTGGCGAGGAGATAAGAAACGGTAGCTTTTATTTGAGGGGAGCGCTCGGGGCAGCGTTTGCAAGGGCAGTGGCGCAAAGGGCATTGGCGCAGGCAGGGGATGGAGCTGTGGAAGAAGTGGAAGGAAAGATAAGGAACAAATTTGTCGGCTATATTATTAAGAAAAATAATAAAGGTGAATTAGTAAGCATTCTCACCGCCTACCACAGAAACAGCGATACAATCCTCATCAGCAAAGCACTCCCAGCAATAATTGAAGCACTTAATAAACATCCTGAAATAGGGCGTAAAAATGGAAAACTCGGCGCGGGAGATATCCTCGCACAGGATCTTTGTGACCACGAATTGTGGCATAGAGGGGAAGGCAGGTCAGGAGCTAAAGCAGAAAATGAAAGAGAGGCAATAGATATCCTTCGCCTCCATGTTCTGGCAAGAGAGAACGGTATCGACATTAACACCTTTGCAGATGTCCTGGTTGAGATGAACGTTATTACGCCGGAGTTTGCAGGATTGTTGAAGAAGCCGGATGTAACTAAAGGGGTGCCGGAAGGATTGGAGGGGGCAGAGGAAGGGGCATATTCAGGAGATACTTTTGATACGAGGTTGAGTGGCGAGGAGATAAGAAACGGTAGCTTTTATTTGAGGGGAGCGCTCGGGGCAGCGTTTGCAAGGGCAGTGGCGCAAAGGGCATTGGCGCAGGCAGGGGATGGAGCTGTGGAAGAAGTGGAAGGAAAGATAAGGAACAAATTTGTCGGCTATATTATTAAGAAAAATAATAAAGGTGAATTAGTAAGCATTCTCACCGCCTACCACAGAAACAGCGATACAATCCTTATCAGCAAAGCACTCCCAGCAATAATTGAAGCACTTAATAAACATTCTGAAATAGGGCGTAAAAATGGAAAACTCGGCGCGGGAGATATCCTCGCACGGGGTCTTTGTGAACGCGAATTGTGGCATAGAGGGGAAGGCATGTCAGGAGCTAAAGCAGAAAATGAAGTGGTAGAACGGAAAGGGCAAATAATAACAAGTCTGAAGATAAAAGGTAAGAGGCGACCTGTTAAATATAGATTGTACTGGAGAAAAGGCAAATTAATCTGTTCATCATTGGAAGATATTTCTCCTGAAAAAGCAAGAGAATTGGGGGTAGATAAGGTTAGTCAATTTAAAACTGATGTTAATGGGGTATTATGTGTTTTAGAAGAAAAAATATTTTTAACAAAGAAGTACAAAAACAGGGAAGGGTATGCGGAGGTTAATGAGGCTGGTGTAGTTTCGAAAATAATATTAATGAAAACAAAAAGAGATAAGGAGGTAGAGATTGGGGTAGAACGGGAAGGGGAAATTATAACGGGTTGGAAGATAAAAGGTGAGAAGCATTCTGTTAAATATAGATTGTACTGGAGGAGGGGTAAATTTATTTGTTCATCATTGAAAGGTTTTTCTTTTAAAAAAGTAAGAAAATTGGGGGTAGATAAGGTTAGTCAGTTGAAAGTGAATGCTTTGGGGGTATTGACCGTGCTTGGTGAGGGTATACCGATAGGGACTTGTTATGCAGAAAGAGAGGGTTTTGCTTTGATAGACGGTTCGGGAGTACGGGAGATAACATTGATTGCAACAAGGCGGGAGCCGGAAGAGAAAATAAAAATCAAAAGAGAGGGTAGAGTTATTAAAAAATTTGAATTTTATTTTCAGGGAACTGAAAGTGTAAGAGAAGTTGCATATATTTCTTTAAGGCGGGAAGATGGGCACCTGATATCATATTCTTCCTTATGTGATCCTTATTTTATAAGTAGGAAAATTAAGAGAAATAAATTCAGCGGTATAGTAGAGGGCATGGAGGTGACTAAATTCGGGTGGGTAAGCATTGGGATAGATAACTTTTTTATTCCGCAGACACGCGGCTGGGCTGTAGATATTAAGTATGATAACGGAGAGGCAGTAAAACTTTATCTGATTAATCCTGAAAGTGGAGAAAGATTAGAAAAAGATGCGGAAGAGGTAAAGGTAGAAACAAGTGACGAGTGGACAGAAGAAAGAAAAGCAATGTTTAAGAGAAAAAAGGGTATTATTCTTGATAGGGCTAAAAGATATTGTAATTATGCAGGTATATATGGAATAAATTTCCATGAGCTTGTTTCAGAAGGAGAAAAAGCATTAATGGGAGCAATATTGCGTAACTATAAACCTGGAGAAATTAGATATGAATATGCAGTTCTTTGTATAAATGGAGGGATGTTAAACCTGATTGATAATGAGAGAAAAGCAAGAAATATCAGAAAGCAGGACAGCAGGAGGATAGCCTGGTTATACAAAACAATGCAAGAGCTGGAAAAGGAATTAAATAGAGAACCTGAGGCTCAGGAGATATGTGAGGCGATGGATATAAGTATGGAAGAGTTATTTGAGATACAGAAAATTCGGGGAAGGTTAGCCACCTCTAGTATGGATTTTCCGACCGGAGGGAGAGGGGAAGAATACAGGTCAATGCATGAAGTAATAGGCGATAAGGCAATGTTAGCAGATGAGATAATGGAGGCGTCAGAACGGGAGGCAGCCATTAGAGATGCAATGAGTAGGCTGTCGGAAGAAGAAAGGGAATATATCAGGATGCTTTTTGGATTTAATGAAGAGATATATTCAGCGGAAGAAATTGCTCGGTTAGAGGGAATTACCTTGGAGAAATTTAATGTCATTAAATTCGAAATATTTGCGAAAATGGGAGAATATGTAAAGGAGTATAGTTCGCATGGATCGAGGATTAAAGGAAGAATTGAGCAAGATTCAAAAATCGACCCTGCTATCAATTGGATGGCTCCTAAAGGTGTGCCGGAAGGATTGGAGGGGGCAGATGAAGGGGCATATTCAGGAGATACTTTTGATACGAGGTTGAGTGGCGAGGAGATAAGAAACGGTAGCTTTTATTGGAGGGATTTGTCAGCGGGAGCGCTCGGGGCGGCGCTTGCAAGGGCATTGGCACAGGAAGGGGATGGAGATGTAGAAGCAGGGGAAGGAAAGACAAGGTACAAATTTGTCGGCTATATTATTAAGAGAAATGATGAAGGTGAATTAGTAAGCATTTTCACCGCCTACCACAGAAACAGCGATACAATCCTCATCAGCAAAGCACTCCCATCAATAATTGAAGCATTTAATAAACATCCTGAAATAGGGCGTAAAAATGGAAAATTCGGCGCGGGAGATATTCTCGCAGAGGCTCTGTTTAAACATGAACTGTCGCATAGAGGGGAAGGCAGGTCAGGATCAGATGTGGAAAAGGAACAAGACGCAAAAGATATCCATTGCCACCGTGATTTGGCAAGAGAGAACAGTATTGACATTAATACCCTCGCGGATGTCCTGGTTGAGATGAATGTTATTACGGTGGCATTTGCAGGGTTGTTGAAGAAGCCGGACATGATTCCGCAGTCAGAGGTGAAAGGAGACAGGGAAGAAATTGTTTTGGAACAAAGTGGATGGGCCTGCGCGGCCTGTGGAAAATCTGTCGATGGTTTGATCCAGCGATGGGAAGAGACCATTATTGAAAGGAATGACCTGCAGGCGCTCAAAGCCCGGGTGAAGACATCAAGAACTGTTTATGAGACGACATTAGACCATACGGGTGTTGATGCGCGTTATCTACGCGTTGGATCATTTATTTTAATCGATCGATCTGTAGATCAAGCGCAAGCGTGGCAGGCGGTATTACCCCATAACGTCATTTTAATCGAACGACCATTGGAGTATGACACATACATTGTCTCTATGATCGCCGCGCTGTTGGATCTGGCACAGGAAAATATTTTGAATAATGCTGTTGTGGAAATCCACGGTGTTGATACCGGATTGATGGTTTATGTGGCCTTGCGTTTGGGAGCAAAGCGCGTGGTTGGGATTGACCGTGGAGAAGAAGCCATTCAACAAACGGCACAGTTGCTGAGTGACCATCATTACCGGGGGGCTGTTTTAACTGAAGAAGACTGGTTCACTTATGCGAGCGAACAGGATGAGGATTATGTCCTGGTTCAAGGGGAGTTAAAGAATTGGTATGCGGTATCGTATCAGCAACGTCAAAATTTACGCGGTCAAAAGGAGTATATCCGTCTCAATGATACGGGGCCGCATTATTCCATTCATCAAGACGCGATGCGAGACATGTTAAGAGACCCCGACGCTGTTGCCATCGTGCTTGGTAATTATATTAATTCATCGCCTTTGGCCCGATCGCAAACCCCCGGCGGTTTAAAATCCTTAGGGGATGAAGTCGATATTTCAGCCCTGCAGGCCATCGGTTGGACAGTGGAACAAATTGCTTATCCGACAAAATATAAAGATTTTGTGACGCTTGTTGCTCAAAGGGAGCGGAACGCGTCAAAGAAAAAATTGGCCGATCACCCGGTCGAAAATCTTGGCCGACAGTCCGGGGATCCCGGGTTTCTCACCGGCCGGCCAGTAACCGTACAGTCCATTCCACAACCGCGTAAAGTTTTTGTCGGAGGAGGTGAGCGCGTCAATCAAGAGGATTTCGTTCCTGTTATCACAGACAGCATCAAGCAAGTCGCGCAAACACAATTAACCCGGTTATTAGATCGATATCATTTTGATTCCAATGCCGTCTTTTACCGTTTCCATCAGGGAACAGATCCAGCGCAAACGCTTGAACAGGAACGCCAACAGCTGATCGATGCTCAGGGTGGAACATGTTTGGGTTTATCCTCTATGTTACAAGAGAACATGTTGACGGCATTATTTCGACCGGACTTTGCCAGTGACTTATCGCGCCGTCTGGGATCAAGGGTTGATACGCATATTTTAGAACATGATGACCGTCAATACCGTTTCGTCATTACTGTCGATGGCAAAAATTTTGTCATTCATGGGTATTTAATCGGCGCGTTAGCGATTGATCAATTCAATCACCGTTCCAGATCCCGCGTGTCTGCCCGGGAGAGTGAATATTATCGTTACCTGCATTATGCTAATATACTGAAAATTTATAGTGAGCAGGAGTCGGTTGCCGCGTTTGTCAGCGATCCGGGCTTTGGTGTTCATTATCTCCTTCCATTAAATGAATCCGTTATGGGGTTACGCGCTCAAGTCAGGGTCCGGCCGTTAGCGCGCGATGAATGGCCTGTCTATCAATATGATAACCGTGAACTGGCGTGGTTCAACCGTCCGGCTTACCGGGTTTTTGGTGAAAGCATTCAGAATAAGTTGTTGATTTTAGAAGGGGTGTCCGCGCGCCCAATGGTCTTTGTTGATCAACTGTCTGAATCTGTTTACCGACGACGTTTTTATCAAGGGTATCTCGCGATCAGCTTAAATAATATTCAGAGGATTATGCGTTTTGAAGCGAAGACGGGCAGAGTCAAGGTATTGGCCGAAGTATCCTTTGGCTCCGAACGAAGTCCGCGGTTGACGTTTAAGCTAAGATATTACAACGCGCAAGGAAAACGAATGAAAGTGGTCTTAAATGAAAAACAATTGCGCTTAGCGCTTGAAAACATGCGTACTTATCGAGAAGGGCGGGATCAAACAGTTTTGCCGAGACACAGCGCGATGGCGCTCGAAGCCGGAGAACTATTGGGACAAACACGACAAGAGTGGGAAGACCGTATTGCCGTTATTTTAGATCAATTCGCATACCGTAAGGAAAAGACATTCAGGACTCAATCCGGCCTGTCTGAGAGCACTGTGCCGGAAGGCGCGTGGGATGTGGATCAGCGCACATATGTCACAGAAGATGACCGTGTTTACGATAAATTTGATTATCAGGATCTGGTCGAGCAGGGTTATACCGTCTATAGGAATCATCAGGTCGAACTGGTATTCTTATTACGTAAAGACGCGTCGGTCGTCTTGATCGATGTCATTGCCGTGACAGATCGTCAAGCCATGGAATACATGGGATGGATCCATGCGAGCTTCCGGTCGCCGTTAATGCTTGACCGGTCCTTACATGATGTTGATTTACGTTTCACTTTGGCCACGGTTGAATTCTTATCCGGACTGGACGCGAATATACTGGACGAGATTTATCACATGCCGCGGCAACAAGTGGCCTTGTTTGTCGATCTGTCCTATCAGAATGTTAAGAAATACGCGCAATTTTATAATATTGATAAAATATTGATGAGTTCGGTCTTGAACCTCGCGCAGCACTCGGGATTTGAACGCTTCACCGTCAATCCGGCCCAAAATAAATACGACTATTACCGCGAACGTTTTCACGCAGAGTCCTCCGGTCATTTTACCCGGAACATGCTGGATATGGTGTATTACCTGGCGATTGACATTACCGAACAGATCGATATGCCATATATTCTTTTTGATCGTGATCATTTGAACCGGCTCCGATATTTGCTTGTTGAACGCAGCCATCCAGCGCTTGATACTGTTGTCCGTGTCATTATTCGCGAACGCGCGACAGGACGTTATTTGGTGTTGCAAAAATTAGCGGCCTCAGTCGCTCCGGGCTGCTGGGAAACTCCTGGTGGAAACGTCGATACATACGAGACATGGCGACAAGCGGCCTTAAGGGAAACAGAAGAAGAGACCGGTTTTGATATTGATTGGGTCGAGGCATTGAATCCAGGGCAACCGGTGATTTGCTGTTTTGACCGGTTTGTCCGCAGAATTTATGGTTTTTATACGGAGATGGATCGCGTGCACGAACCGTCTATTAATAATAAGTTCAAAGAAGATGGAACATGTGAAGATAAGCATGCCGCAGCCAGTTGGAAGACGGAGAAAGAAATAAGAATACTTATGGACATGAACCCATCTGAACAGGCCTCCATGCTGAAGACCAGCCGGGTTGTTTTTGATTTGCTGTTGTCCGATGGCGTTATCGACATGGAACGGGTGTCAAGAATCGTTCATTGTGTTCGTGATTTACCGCGAAATTGCGCTTATAAGAATGTCTCCACGAAAGAAAAATCTGATTTATTAACACATCTCCTGATTCAGATCCACCGGAAGCAAATAGATGAGGTTGTCGAGCGGCAATGGGATGACGACGGAAACATTCAAAATTATTACATCAAGGCCGGAGCATTAAAGACTGCTCTGCAATCTAAATTGTATGTTCAACCCGTTAAGGATAACTATTGGCATGTGGTCACAGATAAAGCCCAGTTTTATCGTGGGCCGGAAGGAACGGATAACCCTTGGACGATTCAAGACCTTGATGATGACGATTACGTTGGAGCACGCAAACGTAAAAGACGTTCCAGACACGATAAAGAATCCGTTGTTAAATTAGAGATGGAGAAAAAAGCACAGCCGGATCATCAGATTGAATACATTCAAGAACGCCGGATCATCAGCCGTAAGTTTATCACCCGCTCCATCAAAGAATTGGATATGTATTGGCAGATGTTTGATGTGATTTATCCGGCGATAGCCATTTATGGTTCAGCTCGAATCCCATCTGCTGTGGGCAGAGACCTGGCCAAACGTTTTTCAACATTAGGCTACGCGATCACAACCGGTGGAGGACCGGGTTGTATGGAGTCAGTCAACCAGGGCGCGTTAGAAGGCCTTCGACGGTTATCTGTTGGTTTAGGCCTGAAATTGCCGTATGAAGATAAATTAAATGACTATGTTAACATCCCATTTGAATTTCAATACCTTTTCACGCGGTTATTAGCCTTCCTCACATTTAATCGCGCCCATCTGCATGTCAAAGGCGGGCTGGGCACATTAAATGAATTCTTTACCGTGACAGCGGCCAAAGAGATCGGTTTTATCTCGGGAGATACACCAATCGTCCTGATCGATAAATGGATGTGGGGTGTTTTTGATCAATTGATTCGGCAATGGGATGATCGCGGCTTTAGCTCTTACCGTGCGCAGGATATGTATCAACTATACGGCGCAAAACAAAGATCTCAAATTGTCCATGATGTCCATCAGACCGCGAAGCATATGCAACGCCAGAACGTGTTATGTATTAACACCGAACTGATTTTTAGGGAATTGAATAATATTAACCGGCGGCTGAAGGGGCTTGGACCGACAGTCGGTATTATCGGTGATGACCGCAGTATACGCGAAGGAGAGTATGACTTCGGCGTCGCTGAAAGATTGGCGTCAGTTTTGGCAAAAGAAGGTCTTTCTATCCTGCGCACCAGTGAACGGGGGATCGGCGACGCTGTGCATCGGGGATTTGTCGATGCCCGCCGTGTTGCGCGGCAGGCTCCGTACAGAGTCAAAGAGCGTTTGATCGGTACAGCCCATGACATCAACGGAAATGGGAATGGTACAGCCCATACATTAAAACTATCATATGACTTTTTAAAGAAGATCGTGCTGAGCAGTCCATACACGGATGCCTTGATTGTCTTCCCGGGCGGTTATCACGTGATGGATGTTTTGATGGAAGAAGCGTGCTTGATCAAGACCCACAAGATCGCTCCCCGGCCGATAATCCTCATGAACAGCAGGTATTGGACCCCATGGCGTGAAGATTTTCTGCGGGCTAAAATGGTCGCTGCCAAAACAGCCAATCATAAGGAAATCAATTATTTACATATCGCGGATACGCCGGAACAGGTCAAAAAAATTCTGATGCCGCATTTGTATCAGCAAGGTTGGTATGGTGAACAGGCCAAGACCTCAAAGTCCAGGGCGATCGTCTCTAACATCGGCAAGGTTTCTTCGAAGAGAAAGCAGCGTAATAAAAGCAAGAAGAATCAAAATGGCGATAAGAACGATCATTCGATCCGTCCGGTTGTCCAACTTCTTATCGGTCTATTGTTATTCTGGTGGCCGAAAGTGGGTAAAGGTTTTAGGCGTGTTGGTACTGAAACGTTCAGGGCGCGGAACGACTATTTATTAACATCAGCAACTTATCGCGGCCCACCATGGGTGAAGGTTATCGCGGCCTTTGTCCGAGCTTGGCTTTTACCGGTTGCCCGGGGCGTTGATGCGGACGGTCAGGTGCGCTGGTATGTGCCGCGATCGTACCGAATTTTAAATCTGTCCTATCAGACTCAATATTCGATTGACCGGCATGAAAGACAATATTCCGCACGTCCTATCCTCGGACTCTTTTTAGGGGAATTTAAAGGCCTTCGGGCCCAGGTACAGGGATTCCTCAATAAAGAGTGGATGTTTGAATATTTAGATCGCTTAGACATCATGCAGTATACACAGAAAGATAGCTTATACGGACGAGGATTATCAGTGCCCCGTGAACACGCAACTTCTTTATTCGACCGGCTCGTTCGGTCCAAACATCTGCACGCGTCTTCGGATGTTTTAGGGCGTGAATATCAACGTGTTTTCAGCCAGTATTCTGCCTTCTGGGCTGATCATATTCTCGCGAGCCATGCTTTGATATTATCCGGGGCAAAAAATATCCGGCGGGATTCTGTTACGGTTGTCGGTGTTGGCGCGGCAAGGGAGATTCCTTTAACGGAATTAGCGGTGCTATTTAATACAGTCAAGATTATTGATATGGATGACTCAAGTTTGAGAGATGCCTACCTATCTGTTCCGGCCCAGGCTGTTGATGAAACCGGGGTACTATTGCGGTCGAAAATTCAGATGATTCAAAGGGATATAACAGATGATCAGATGCTTCAGTTAGCGCGGGCAGGATTGAAGATTATCGAACAGAATACAGAACCTCAAAAAGCTTATTTAGAGTTGGTCAAATTGTACCGCGACACAAAATTGCAACCGGTGTCCGCAATGGATGACGATTTGGCCGCCTCCTATATTGTTTCTTCATGTGTTTCCAGCCAAATCATGTGTTATCCCGTTGATTTTATCTACCAAAAATTCTCTAAGAAATTCGGCCTAAAATGGGATGACCTGGAAGCATGGAATAATATTTTGGAAAAAGATCAGGGATCTGCGCTATTGACGGTTTACCACGACGCGTTTGAGCGACTTCAGTTGCAGGTCTTCAGCCAGCATGTCCAACTGCTGCAGTCCATCGTCCATCCAGAAGGGCATATTTACTGGTCTGATACGGTCATATCATTACCGCTGCTCCAGAGCATGAAAAAGGAAGATATGGGGCTGTTTTATGACCGGTACTTCAGGGCGATCAAACCTGATATCGCAAGGATGGATGCTGACAGCGCGGCGCAGGCAAAGTTTGAAGATCGTAAGCTTTATTACCGCCGAAAACATCCGTCATTGGGCGAAGACCGGATCGCAGCCATTGCTTATATATCATTGATGGGTGAACAGATTCTTCCATTTAAGAAAGAATATAAGGGCATCTGGACTTTGATGAAAATAGCGCCAAAGGTTTCGACATCTGCTATCGGCCACATGCTGAATCAGGAACAACTGCAACAGCTGGAGTGTATTTTAGGAACACCTGACAGCCGCAGAGACTGGTTCTGGGTCGCGAATCCATTTAATGTTTCCCACGGAGAGTCAAACGGCGCTTTCCTTGTTCAATCCAGATTGTTTACAGCACGGGATAAAAAAGCACTTCTCTCAGACAAGGCGTCGAGTGACCGGTCCGCTCTGGTTGAGCAAGAATTCTCCATGGAAGTCGAAGACCCCGGCCTGTTTGAAGAACAGATGAGTTGTACCGCAAAGAATGGTTGGTTCTGCGCGGCGTTACCGGATATGTCCGGAAAGGTGGCGGTCATTCGCCGGTCAGGGATCGGGAAGGCGAAAGCCTTATCGGAGATCGAACAGATTATCCGTCAGGAACAATACTTACAGTTCAAACCTTTTACTTTGACGTATTCCTGGATTAAACAGGTGTTGGCATATTACGTCTCCATCAATAAAACAATACAGGCGCAGCAACTAACCGCGATGGTTAAACAGGGATTTGTCCGTGCCGGCCCATTGAAATATTCAAGAGGTTTCGCTTTCGGGGATTATATTGTTATTGCCGATGAAGATGTTTGCAATCCAGGTGCTCTTCTCGTCAGCTTGTCGAATGGTGCACGGCTTTCCGTTCTCAATCATCGGACACGTTTATACTTTGGCATATACCAGTTCACTCAAAGATTGCGGCAATATCCTGTCCGGCTCCGTGACCGCCGCAAATTAAATCAAGCCGGATTAATCAAGTTTGCCGGAAGACATAATAAAATCCTTCCGGAGAAGTTGAGCAAGTCGTATCACGAATTAACCGGAATATACATCGGATTAAAAGGCCTGTCAGAAACGCTTAAATATTTCGGTATCGCTTCAGGCGTAAGCGGGGCGTTATGCGGCCAGGTCTGGCTGGGCGTCCTTGTCTTTCTGTTAGGCCTGTTTGCCGGTGGTTTAACGCGTATGAGTGTCACTTTAGTCCTTAAAGTAACGCGCTACCGGGATATCCCGCTGCGACGGTTATTCTATCCACCGGCGCTATTGCCCTATTTTGGTTTCCCGTATTGTCTGCTTGTCTTATCAACACCCAGGTATACGCTCAGAGAACTGCTGGCGTTAAGAAATATTTATTACAAAGTCAAATGGGGGCTCGTTAAAGCGGTTAAAGATGGTGATGTCACAGATGGACAAATGCAGGTTATTCGCGGATCCTTACTGGAAGTTTCCCGGGATATTCTTGATTATCAACGAACGCATTTAACCCTCCGTCAAGGATATCGCGGAAGAGCGGAACGTAGGATGCGTATCAGATATCCAAAATTCAGTTCAAAGACAGAACCGTATATGTTCACAGCCCTGCTTAAAGGACGTCCGTTCTTATTTGTCGGTTCAAGCGCTGGCATCGAAAGGACGAGGAAAAAGGTGCAGCAAAGATTCGGCTTGAAGTATCAGCCGAAAATATATTACTACGATATCAGTCAAGTTTTGAATGTTTCCAACGGTGATGCCTGGCCAGAAACTTTTGTTAAACCGTTAATGGCTGATACAGAGGAACGTTCCCCTCAAACGGTGGTGCATATGGAACCGCGAAAGAAAGATGCCCCTCAGCCACGCATGACCGAAAGTCGAGTTAAGTTGGTCTATCAAAATGTGCATGGAAAAGTAATCGCTTGGGTTATTAATAAGAAAGGATTATTTGTTCTAAGGGAACAAATATTTGAAGGGGTTCTGGAAAAACAAATCTTCATCGGTATTTATCACGTTTCAGCAGATGATGGAGCAGAAAGTCGTGTCGGGGAGCGTAAGTATGTTATCCGGGAGGATAAAATTATTGCCGGAGCTTCAGGAGATTATGATTTCCATATTGACCCGTCCTACAGATCTCTTGGTCTGGGAGTTGTGGTTTTGACCCACGTATTTAAACAAGCGGTGGCCCATCAAACAGATATGATGATAATTCATTTTCCGGAATACCGTATCCAACAGACATTGCAGCGGGTATATGGTTTTGGTCAGGAACGGTTTAAACCGGGTATAGGCCGTTTTATCGAGAAAACTCATTTGCGGCAGCAAGCCGACGAATTTGTCTGGCTCGTAGAGGATCATTTAGCGCGGCGTCAAAAGGAAAAAGCGTTTCAGTCCCGGTTCATAACAGCGTTTCAAAAGGGCGCTGAACCAATTGAGGTTATTTTAGAGAAGAAAGATCTCTCGGCTGATTCCATTCATTCTCAGGCAGGTTTAAGCCGGGCAGGTCGAATCAAAGAAATTTTATCGCGTAACTGCGTCTATCAGGCAGTAACGGTTAAAGAACGGAGATTATTGGTTCAGGCCATTGAGGCTTCCTCCCGGGAGGACAGAGCGCTGTTAAGGGTTGCGCCGCATCCGGTATCCGGTCAGGCAAAAGTCTGGTTAGATGCGTCCTTTGCCAGAAATTTTGTTCAGCAGAAGATGAAATATCCTATTTATGTTGAAAACATCAAACCAGGGTATTGGCATGCCATCAAAGAATACCGGCCAGGATCTGTTCCCATCTTCGATCCAGCAGTGACGGGTTGGATAGGTGCTAAGTTAAAGAACCGGGAGAAAGCTCAAATTCTTATGCAAGAGATTGAATCTTTATTTGCGCAAAAGCAAAAGAATGTTTCATCCGCTCGTCGATTTTTTATTCGCCAACGCGTTAAATCGCTACAGGCCCGGGTCAGGCGGTTTAAGAAAGACAAGAAATATGCGACGTTGATTTCTGATTTAGAACAATGCAAAGTTGATATGGCAAGCCCGTGCGACTGGAACAAATCATGGGATCTCGCGATCCGCCAACAAAAAAGCAAGAAGCAAAGAGTTCAGACATCAGGATTTTTAAAGGAAAAAGTGTTTGGCCTGATGCGTCGGCGACACAAAAAGGGCGCACCGGATGAGGTCCTGGATGTTGACTCAATTGAAGAGGTACAGGAAGTAGAGTCGGAACAGCCAGAAACTGTTGCCGCGCAATCAGCAGATCTTCGATGGAAGCCAACACGTCCAACGTATACCGGACGAGAAATCCGGAAATTTTCGCGCATAACAATCAATCAGAGAACAAAATTTATCAGCGATTTAGAGCGTGTCCGGCTTCGAGTAAACGGATTCGCGCGAGAACAATTGACCGATAAGACAAAAGCAGCGTTCACTCGGGATATTAAGGCCTTATCCGATAAGATTCATGCGGGTAACGGGGAAAGCGCGTCTTTCTTCCGAAGAGAAATCAAAAAGATTCAAGCCGTTCTTGATCAGGTCGATGTCCAGGAGATGAAAGATGCTGAAGGAGTGATAAAGGACAAGAACGGCAAGAATAAAAAGAGTGACGGCCAGTTCATGCCAGCAGAAGGGGATCAAAGCGCTCAAGCGGATATGGTTGGTACGATGATATTGATGCTTGCTATAGATTTGAATCTCGACTTAACACAGCCCGCGCTTTTTACTCGTTTGAAACGGATTTATGAGAAGATGCCGGAAGCCATCGATACGTTAGTAACCTCTAAGAAATCATCAGTGCCAGAACACAAAGAACAGTTGAAAATATTAGTGAGCCGAGATGCAACCGATTTTGACATTGAAGAGCGGCTCAACATTGTCGATCAGATCGCAAACCCTTCTATTGCTTTTGAGGTCACGCTGTCTGAACTCAACAATGATCAAATTGATAACATCATCCGTTATGCACGTTTAAACCGTTCTGTCAAGCAGGATAAGGTTGAGGTGAACATGGCGGACTTCTTCAATGGACCTGACGGTAAGATTGAGGAACGTATAAAAGAAAGGATTTCCCGGGAGGCGTATAACCTCAGTAATGCTGATCAGCTCAAAAATAATTTAAGAAACGTTGAGGACGTTATCGACGAACTAGAAGGATTAAAGCAATTGATTCAAAAAACGCTGGATCAGTTTCCTCAGCATGAAATTAAAAACTTCACGATTACGAACCGCACAAGCAATGATATCTGCATCAGAATTAATGATGAAAAGATTTTAAATGAATTAAGGATCGGGACCCTGATCACGTGTGATGACCATCAGGGCCGATGGACGTTAGCCATTCGGGATATTAACGATGGCCATATCCGGTGTGCTTCTACTAAAAGTTTACGATTATTAGTCCCTCGAACCGTCAGGATGACGTTTAAAGCTCAGACCTCGGCAGAGGATCAGAATATCAAGGTTTTAATCAAGTTATTAAGGCAGTTGAGAAAGCAAGGTTATACGGGCGTCGAGGCTGTTGATTGGGCCTTACGTTTACGCATCCCGCCAAGATCGATCCAAAGTCTGCAGGAGTTAAAAGCGGCAAAGGGGCTAACAACAAAAATGGCCGGCTTAGATGAATTTCAACGCGCCGCTGTTTATTTAATGGCAAAAACGCGGTTTGGGTTTGTCCATGGTCCGGCTGCGAGCGGAAAAACACGGGTGATCAGGGCCGGGGTCGCGACACTCATCCATCAATTTAAGCGTTTCATTTTCACGGCAGCTTATCAAAATGTCAATGTCGATGACTTAACAACAAAGATCGGACAGGATAAAAGTATCCCGGTTGTGCGTCTTGGACATCCCACGAGTATCGCCCCGGATGTTTATGATGCGTATGCCTATAAAAATAAAGAGGCCTGGAACCGGTTTAAAAATAAATATGATGATCTTAATACGTTCCAAGACGAATGTGGCGCGACGTTAACGATGACCTTAATGGGTGGGGCTTATGATGAATCATTGCAGAAATTTTTAATATATCGGGCGAAAAATCCAAATGACGCGCGTTTCAAGAAGTTAACGCTTATCATCGATGAAGCCGCCATTATTAGTTATGTTGATATGCTTGTCGCCTTGTATTTGATCAATCCTTATGCGGTTATTTTTGTCGGTGATTATGTTCAAACCCGTCCATTACCCTTTGATGCTGAATATCAAGATGTTATCCCGCAAAAGCATATCGCTCAAATCATTGAACAACAGGCAAAGGACGTTCGCCGCTATGAAAAGAGCCTGTTCGAAGATTTAGCGGATGAGCCGTATGACCGTGTCCGTTTGTTACGCAATTATCGTAACCATTGGGCGCATGTTGATTTGATGCAGCCGTTTTATTCCTTCCCATTGCTCAGCGCCAGCCGGGAAAGAGGGGACCCATTAGAAGAAGACACCGTTGTTATTCTCGATACCGCTCAACCGGGCGTCCTGGACGAATGGCTTGATCAAAAAGGATTAACATGTTTAGATTTTACGACCAGTCGAACGGCAATTCATCAAGGTCATCAAAGTTATGCCCTTGCAGGAGAGGCCCGTTGGTCGGTCGGAAAAATCATGCGGTATGTTTTGGCACGTCAAAACCAGGAATCCGCTTTTGACGCAAAGGATTATTTATTCATCAGCCCATATTGCGGCCAGGTTAAAGAGATCAGCCGGCAAATAAGGACGATGAGTCGTCTGCACGGGTTAGCCTTGTGGCAGCAGCAAGCTTTATTACAGCGCGTGTTAACAGCACGTTTAGCACAAGGGTTAGAAGCCCTGGATGTTGTGATTTCTTTTGGACGGGCAACAGCTCCGAATAAAAGAAATGTCCGGGCGGGAGCAAATGGTTTTGCCCGTATGAATTTGCCTTTGGTCGCTGATCCTCATGCTTTACTTGTGATGCTCTCACGCGCCCGAAAACGTCTTTTTGTGATCGGTCATCGTCCGACGCTGGAGTTTCTCAGCCGGAAGGGATCTGATCCGCAGATGTATAGCAGGCTCTTTAACTACAAACCGATGCCTCGCCGGCAACATCAAGATGATGGCTGGTTCTGTGCTATGTCAACACCTGTTTTCCAACCGGCTGTGACTGAACCGATCAACGATGAGGCAGCCCAATTAATATCAAAGGGCATTTTCTTGGAATTGAAACGTAAAATTTCAGAAGGCATGTTCAATCAAGAAGAGAATATCCGCTGTCAATCGAAGGCCTATTCGCATGACCGCATTTCATATTATCGTCTCGAAGAAACAGACGGGAAGCTGCGTCATGTCATGGATACGGTTTATATGCGCGTCGGACATTTATTTGTCATGAATGCAGATATTTGGAAGGTGCTAACACCAATCATGCAAGACGCGATTCGAACAAATGTGATTATTGTTCCAAGTATTAACGCCTTATCCTTATCCCGCAATAATTATTTTTATTACACTATTTCTACGATCGTTGCCATGATGCAGACGGATTTAAGAGGAAAAAGAGTGATTGATGCCGGCGCAGCAGAAGGCTTACTTGGGCTGGTGGCTTTGAAATTAGGCGCCCACTCGGTTGATTTGATCGAATATGACCGGCGCTTATTAGAAGGAGCTCAAGGTATTTTATCACTGAACGGTTACCAACCCGATATTCATTACCGTATCCATTGGACCAGTCTCGTCCATACGTATTTTTTATCATTGCGTTTGAATCAGACTGATTTGCCGAGCGTACTCATTTCCAATATCGGCCCGTGGGCTTGGACAGGGGATGTATCCAATAAGGATTCCATTGATTTATTGGCGGCGTTGAAGAATGTTCAAACATTTATTGCCAGCGGCTATGACTGGGATCATACCACGATGATTGGAGCAGACCATGAATACATCCGTCCACTCGGTTTCAAAGAATTAGACTTTGTTCAATGTCAGCTCGGGCACAAGGAATTGCTGACCTGGATGGTTAGCAAGACAGAACCGAGCTCTGTTAAGAACGAAGAATATTTCAAATATATTAAAGATTGCGACTTGGACAATCTTCTGACGGCCAGCAATGTCTACCGGTATTTAGAGGAAGAGATTGATCCATCATTGGCCGTAGTCCTCCGTTTTGCTGCAGACAAGATAACCGGCGCTGAGTTGATGACGCAGATCGTCTTTATCCCGTCCGATGGTTTATTCAAGGAAAGAGTGCTGTTGCGCAGCGCGTTTCTCCAAAAGCATTTGCCACTTGCGGTCCAAGGACAATTGTTCATTGAACCAACGGTCAATTATCATATGTTGGCACATGCAAACCATTCCAAAGCGCTGTCCTTAGCTGACGCTGATCCAAATATTTTGATAGGTCCTCGTCAGGAAGAAGATTTAATCAGTGATTATCCTGAAGAGAGTTTAGCTCCGTATTGGACGTGGCTCGCTCCTGTCGCGCGCGCCTCGGTTGAATCGAAATTCCATCACGCCTTACGACCGATTATCCCACTGATGTTAAGTGTATTGCAATACGTGAAAGTCCCTGGAGCGAAGCGATTAGCAAAGATCGGGATGGAAACATATCGTGTGAACAAAGAATTTTTCAGGGAGCATCCTTATTTACGTGGTCCACCTTGGATCCGGGCCTTATTTCAGCCTGTTGCCAGAGGGTTTGACCACGATAATGCCATCTGTTGGCAATTGCCGTATCCGTACATTAAGAAAATCAAACATTCTTCACGGTTTTTCATTGAGGTTCATGAACGTCAAATATTCGACATTGAAGTCCCCAAACAATTCAGACGCCGTGTCTTGTCACAGATCGCGGCTGCCGTCCTGCGTTTTATCGGCGAGATTAAAGCCTGGGTTTATTACTTCAGGAATTACAAATCCTTGCTCAAACAATATGTTCATAAAGAAGAAAAGAGATCAACAGTTGTTGACCGGTTTATTTTAGACTTTAAACCATTGACAGACATGACGCCACAAGAACAATTGTTGTATGCCCGGGCGAATACGGAAGCACGTGTTAAGCGCAAGGAAACATGGATGCGGGAAAACGCCCAGGAGGTTCAGCGCCGAGACGGTGAGACTCTTATGGCCTGGGTCAAACGTGTGTTGTATGACTTGAACTGTGAAGTGAGTGAAGCGGACTTGGACATTGTTGAAATATCAGACCAGAAACTTGTGACGTCAAACTGTAACAACTGTCCGATCCTTGACGCTTGTGAGAATCTGGGACTTGATACACACTTCGTCTGTAAAGAAATTATGCATAAACCATTTGCCCGTTTGGTGGAACTCATGGACCCGCGCCTGACATTTGACCGGGATTATGTCTATGGGTTACGACCGCAAGCTTTGAGCTGTATTGAGATTATAACGATTGATGAAAGCAAAAAAGACAACAATCACAACGGCCGTCCTAATAATGGTCAACATACCCGGGTGATTAACCGCAAAGACATTCTTCCTTTACTTTTTGGGAATTGTTTATTGAAGGGGCTTTTGGACTTGGAAGCCTATGTCCAACTGGATAATATTTATAAACATATTTTTACTTATGATGGTCCTGAAAAAATCATAAAGATCATTACGGATGATCACGGGCAAGAACGGCTTTTGGTCAAGAAGGATTATATCCAGAGATTCATCCCCGAGGACATAAGAGATAAGCTGATGATCAAACCAACCGCTTATGGATATCATGTCCGAGTCGTTGATGATGTTCCTGCCTACGAGCAGGAAGACTATCAAGCGTTCAGGTTGATGCCCGATGGAATATTTCTGGGGATAGATGATGCATCAGAAAACACGAATGAGTCAGAGGCGCCTGCGGCACCGCTGAATGTTGTTGGTCCAGAGGGTCCTCCGGACGATGAAGACGATGACCGGATTCCTTGGTGGTGGTTTTTGTTAGCTTTCATCATGTGGGGGCTATTACTTCGCAAGCATATTTTTCAGGAACAAGACTTTACAAATCCAGATCCATTATTGAAAAGAGTTGAAACCGTATATTATCGCGCACCGCTGTTAGAGCCGAGGCCAAGGAATCCAAGATTAAGGTTTATCGACGGCATATTCAAGAAGTACGCACCTGTTGTTGATCCGACCCCTGCAAAATGGCCATTCCCGGCAGATAAAGAAAGGTTTCCGGAGACCGTAATTCCGGGGCATATCCTTTCGGACGTGCGTATCCGCAAGATGCCCCCCAGGATCCTCGTCCAGCCGTATACGGTCTTTCCAATGCTGTATATTCAGCGGGAGGTCGATCAAATGGGTCTGCCGCAGTTTGGGCCAATGCCCCCGAATACTTTTATTGATGTCCGTCCTTATAATTTTGATTTCTTTTTCTTATTCGTGAAACTCATGGCGATCGGGTATGGCAGTTATTCTGTTGTCATATTAGGGTCCATCATGATGATTTTTTTGCCAAGAAGTTGGATGGACTTATCACCGGTTTTTCTTGTTATTGAGTTTGCGACAGCTTGGCGGAGGAAGATACAAAATGTGATCAGACCGCTTACGTCTGCACGCTATCAAAGACCGGATTATCGGTCATTGTGGAACCATGTTTTTGGAAATATGTATTTAATGACTAAAAAATTTCTTATGTCGAGATCCCTGACCGAAGATATGAAGAATCAGCGGTTGATCAAAACAACCTCTGACGGAGGTCGGGATGTGTCTGACAATGTTCCTGCTAAGGGATGGGAAGATGATCAAGCGTTTAGATTGATACCTGCCGGAATATTGATGGGGAGAACGGAAGCAGCAGAAATGATGCGGCTGTCACAGACGTTTTTCATTCCGATGAATACTGTTGATCCAGATGGTCCGTCATCTGAGGCAAACGCTGATCGCGCTTGTTTTATAATGCCACAGGTAATGCAACCAGGATTAAGAGTAATCGATAGTATATTGAAGAAAGATACGCTTGTTGTTAATCAGTTCCGCGCAAGACAATCCGTCCCGGTAAAGAAAAGATATCCAGAGACCGATATCCCGGTGCAGGTCATCGCGGAAGCGCCTGACCGTCCGCTTTCCCCTAGAGGCGAGGGTCACTTAGACATGGTCTTTTTTGATCGCACTGACAGACGTGACATCGGTCAAATGGCGCGGCCACAATTCGGGCCAACGGCAGCGCATGCTTTTATTTATGCCCGCTTGTATCATTTTCAGTTTTTATTTTCATTTGTGAAGCTCCTGATGGTTCAGCCCTCCCGTTTGTCTGTCATCATATCAGAGGGCATTAGGATGATTTTTCTTCCAAGAATCCGGGTGGATGTATCTCCGATTTTTCTTTACACGGAATTTGCGACGGCGTGGGTAAGGAAGATCCGAAATATGATCAAACCGCTCACGTGCGCGCGCTATCAAACACCGGATTATCGGTCTTTGTGGGATCATGTGTTCAAAAGCATGCATTTTTTGATCAAGAAGGCTTATATCCCAAGATTTATCTACGAAGACCTGAAAAACAATCGGATGATTATAACAACTGTTGATGAACGTCCAGGTGATCAAACGTTCAGGTTGATGCCCGACGGACTATTTATGGGGATAGATGAATCATCAGAAATGACGTGTCCGTTACAGCCGCTTTCCATACCGATGAATCCTGTTGATCCAGACAGACCGCCAGAGGGGGTGTTACCCCTCTTTGGGTCAAAGCGACTGAAGACCGATATTCGGGTTCATCTTTATCATTTTCAGTTTTTTTTCTTATTCGTAAATAGCATGACGGTTTGGCATTGCGGCCTTTCTGTCGTCGCATTAGGGGTCACTACGATCATTTTCCTTCCAAGAAGCTGGATGGAGTTATCACCGATTTTTTTTGTTAGAGAATTTGCGACAGTGTGGGTGGAGCAGAGTCTAAACATGATCAAACCGCTCATGTGCGCACGCTATCAAAGACCGGATTATCGGTCTTTGTGGAATCATATTTTCCGGGTCAATTATTTATCGGGGTGTTGATGGTCCGAGGGGGAAAAGAGGTGCTGAAAGTGTCGATTCTCTAGTTCATATCAGGGAATCGGCATTTTTTTTCAACGCATTTGAAGTCCCATCAGAGGCAGTGATAAAAGACATTGATTGGATCTTACTGGTTGACAGGTTTGGTGTAAAGATCCCCTACCGGTGATGAACATCAACGCGTTAATGCGCCGTTTTTTTTTGGTCAGGCAGGTTTTTATAAATAATGATGAGGAGTACGATGATAAATAGTAGTCCAAAAACGAGAATGTAAAAATATTCTATCGAGTGTTCCACATATCCGATGATGTCTTTTCTGCCGGGCTGATAGTTATCTAAATAATGATTATAATCCCCTTTTGTGGAAACCAGATCTCCATCGACAGAAACCACCCTGTGGACAAGGATCTTTTTTTTCAGCGGGTTATAGAAGGCAATGGGTCTGCCGATGAGATTGTTTAAGTCATCGCCCCATCTGTTATTAATAAGCACGAGACTATTTTTTGGAATATAAGGGGCCATCGAATTGCTTGTGACCATAAAGATCGGGGTAGATGTGTTTTTCCAATGGCACCATCCTAGTATGGCGAGTGTTATAAAGAGAAATAAAAGAATGGCCGCGATAAGAACGATCTTTGCCGTTGTATGTGTTTTTTTCATGGTGAGGTGTGAACCCCTTTCTTATGACGCTTGAAAAGGCATCAGATAACATGCCTGTTGCCTTAGAATAATGCTTGATGCAGCTTTTTATATGACGTGTTTATCATAGGTAAGGCTTTGTCGTTTTACAAGAATAAAAGTAAAAATATCCTCTTGACAAAGAGTGTATTAGTGTATTATACTTCTAATACACATGATGCAAAAAAGGATAATTGATCATGACAGCTGAATCAAAATATTATTTTCATATTCTCACATCTTCAGGGGTACCGATTTATCGACAAATCATTGATCAGGTCAAGATGCACATTGCCACAGGGCGATTACCCCAGGACACGTTTTTGCCCTCCGTTCGCCATGTCGCGCAAGAATTAGAAATTAACCCCATGACCGTTTCCAAGGCCTACTCTATATTAGAACGTGAAGGAGTTTTAGAATCCGTGCGGGGAAAGGGGATGCGTATTAAAGCCACCCGGCAATCCAATAAAGACCTTAAGCGCAAAGAGGATAGCATTAAGCCGTTATTGAAACAAGTGATCAGCAGAGCTCAACAGCTTTCTTTGGATATGAAGAAGGTAACAGCGATATTTCATTCTTTATGGGAGGAAGAAAATCATGAATGACCCGATCATACAATTAAAAGAGGTACGCAAGTCCTATGGATTACGTCTTATTTTAGATCGTCTTAGTTTGAGTGTGCCCGAAGGATCTGTTTTTGGGTTGCTAGGTAAGAATGGAGCAGGAAAGACGACGTTAATCAAGACGATATTAGGCCTGCTTAAACCTCAGGAAGGGGATGTTTACACATTTCGAGACAATCCCTGGGATTTTAAAGAAGCAACAAAAGAAAAAATTGGATATGTTCCTCAATCGGATGTGATGTACCCCTGGCTCAAAATTAAAGAGATCATCGCGTATAGTGCGTCTTTTTACTCGCATTGGAATTCAGAATTGGTCGATCAATTGTTGAAAGAGTGGGAATTGGATGCAGATGATAAAATTGGTTTGCTTTCCGAGGGACAAGCTCAGAAATTGTCCATTATATTATCATTAGGGCATGAACCGGAACTGCTTATTTTTGACGAGCCGGTCGCCAGTCTGGATCCGTACGCGCGCAGGCAGTTTCTCAAGACGATTCTCAATCTCGTGTCGAATCGTTCCTGCACCATATTTTTTTCGACACACATTACTTCCGACTTAGAACGCGTTGCGGATCATGTCGCTTTACTGAAAGATGGAAATATTGATTTTAGTGGAGAATTAGACCGGCTTAAAGATGAAGTCAAGCGGCTACATGTTACGTTTCGTAAGGATTTTAATAATGATTTCAATTTTAAAGGTTTATTACATTTTGAGTCGCTAAAAAATGAAGCCATTTTTTCTGTCCGTAGTTTCACCCCGGGCATGAAGACGTTTATTGAAGAAAAATTGAATGCAAAGGTAACCGTTCAGGATCTTAATTTAGAAGAAATTTTTTTGGAGCTGACGAGATGAAACATTTACGTAGCCTGGGGCATATTTTATGGTTGTATGTTCGCAATCCGTTCTTTATTATGTTGGCGGTCATGTATGTGTTAGGTGCGATTGTCTCGAAGTGGATGTTTTTTCACGGCCACAATATTGTTGGTAATGATATATGCACACTCATTTTTATTGTCACCATTTGGTTAGCTTGCATTATTGGGATTATTGTTAAAAGGCAAATGGCCAGTCATCGCGCGAGTTTATTGCCCGGGTATCGCGAGACGCATATTTTCGCCATCTTTTTTTGGTACGCCATTTTTATTTTTATCGTTTATCTCTGGGAGCAGGGCCTGCGGCTGGATATCGCTTATACCGAAAATGGGTTTGTTGGCATTTATTTAGCAAGCTTATTTGCCGCTATCCTGATCACGTATTTAGGATATTTATCCATTGGCCGGATTTTGATTTATGCCTATCTGCTGACATTGTTTATTTCTTCTCAGTCTGCAACCATCGTTTTTTTTATTAATGAACATCCCGCCGTCAATTATTTTTTTGTTAGCGCAAATATCGTTCTTGTCATCTTATTTGTGTATCGTTTGCGCAAGCTGAAGGAAGACATGTTCGAGTATCATGCGTTATTATCATGGCCGCCACAATCATTTATCCGGAACCAGATGAAGACCGATAATAAATTGCAACTATGGATCCAGCGCAAATTTCCGTTTTGGAGATCGTCAAGGACAGTAGGGGTTATCCCGGCCTATCAATCTTTGAAATCATTTGAATCGAGGATGCGCCATTGGTTGTTTTTTGAAGAAAAAGAGTTTAGACAGATTGGTTGTTTTCTGATTTTTTTTACCCCGATCTATTTAAGCCTTATCAGTTTAATTGACAAGACACATGAATTTTTTATGACGCCCTATAATAATTTTCTTTTATTGACCGTAGGGCCGATCCTGTTATTGATTAGTGCAAATTACAAGAAGATGCCGTATTGGAAGTATGAACTCTTAAAACCTATTCAACGCCGTGATTACATTCTTGAGCGGGGCTTTGGTTTATTAGGTTCTTTGGAGTTGTTTTGGTTATTATTATCATTGTTCATCGTGATCTTTCCCTCCATACTTCTGAATCCGGCAGCGTTAGGTACATGGCGATTTTGGTTATATTTGGTCTTTACAGAAACCTTTTGTGTATTGATTTTTTCAGTTTTATTATCTTTGATCTGCATCAAACAGACCCGGAAAGTAATTTTTTATGGCATCCCTTTTGGGTTTTTTATCATCATTGAGTTTTATCTTATCCCGTTTGTAAGTGCAAGAAGTATTCTTTATCATCTTTTATTTTGTTATGTCATTCTTTGGAAACTGTTACCTGCCGTTTTTCGGCAATGGTTAAAAAAGGAATTGTGAAGACGTGTTGAGTGCTGTTGCAGGCACTTAGCATGAGACTCAGAAGAAGGGAGGTGAATACGATGACACAGGAAGGGATTCTTAAATTTGTACAGGCTTTGTCTGTTGTGACTGTGGTCGCCGGAGGGTATGGCATGATTCTTTGTGTGCCTTATATTATGCATTACAATGTGCATATCATTTCCGCGGCAAGTTTGCCCTTTATCGCCGGGGCGGTCCTGGTCGGTTCAGGATTGACAGCATTCGCAATTTTGGTGGACAAAGTCGAATTCAAGCGGTCTACGAAGAAATAATGAGACCGGCAATATTATAGATGGCGCCATCTATAACATCGTTTTGCGCTTGATGGAGAGTGTTTTTGACTGTCATTTGTAACATGAGAACGATTGGTTTGTATTGTTATTTTAGCAGTATGGTTATGGCCTGTTTCCGCGGGGGAGAATTTGTCGAACGGCCTGGCTTGTACCGGTTTTATTTATAGGTTTAATTCGGGGGAATGAATGATTTATCTTTTATTTTATGTATAAGAAATTAGAAGGATGATATGTTTTCAATATTTATAAATAAAAGAAAGCGGCGCTCTTACGCGCGCAGAGTGATTCGGTCTTTATTAACAATCCATTTGATTTTAAGTGTCATTGCGTTTTACCGAAACCTTTATTTGCCGATGGATCGTTGTGCCGCGGTTATTTTTTCCGATCAGTCGATGATGTCGGAAGATGTTTGGGCCTCACCCCTGGCACAAATCGGAGCCTATCCGTATTGGAGTGCTTATTTTAATAATCAAGGTATGAAAACAGCCTGGTTCCATGGCTCAGAGTTGTCTGATTTAAAAGCCCTGATCGATTCACGCCAGTTTCAACAGATCGTATTTCTCGGCGAAGGGCCTCAGGATCATTTGACGGGCTTAAAACTAAAGATGAATATTCATACGTAGACGATATTTTGTGTCGAATAAAAGTATTCTTGACATAACGTCTCGTTTAAGGCACCAGGCTCATGACGGGAACATTATTATGAAATTTAAGCAATATTGTCTGGTTTTACTTATTTCTTTAATCGTTTATTATTGCGGCCGGTCCTTTCCTGCCGGGATTTATCATTTGTTTGCTGTGTCGTCCGGTGAAATGGTCGCCTTTATTATGGGGTGGCTGCCGATGACAAACGAATGGGGGGAGCTTTTTATTGTCGCACCGCAAAAACCCATTCATATAACGCCTAAATGCAATGGCTTTGGATTTTTTTCCCTTTTGCTGGCTTTTGTTTGGGTCCGCGTGCTGTTTAAAAAACAAGAGGTCATATCGGCGTTTGGCCAGTTTTGGCTGATTTTGTTTAGTGTTTATTTCATTGCTATTCTATCGAATGTGATGCGGATGCTGCTGGCTTATTATGTGCACTTAATGTCGGTTCATGTGCTGCCGACTAAGTATCAATCGGGAATTCATATGGGGATAGGTGTGGTGACTTTTTTATTTGTTTTTATGGGGATCAGCATCTGTTTAGATTTCTGGGACCGTTTAACGGCAGGCAACAGCCCGCGAGTTGCGCAGGGTGGTCGATTCTGACGTTTAATTATGGGAGGGACTTATTGTGAACAAGAAAAATATATCGGTTGCGTTTCCACCGTTCATTTATTTACCCAAAATGCTGGTTTGGGTTAATATCCTTCCTCAGACGATGCTTTTGTTGTTAAATCTGCGCGTTTTCTGGATTGTCTGCAAGGAGGAGGGGGTTGACCTGGCGCAAGTCTGGTTTCTATTGGCGTTCCAACTGTTTTTGATCGCAGCCAGTTTTGTTGTCTGGCGATGGTCCAATGTTAAAAAATTTCTTCCCGCTTCGGCAATGATTTTCTTATTGCTTGGGCAAATAGGTTATTTATGGGCTTTCATGTACAAACAACAATTTTTTATCCCATGGCGTATTGAACCCTGGATTATCAATCAAGAACTTGTCAATTTAAACCAGTTCGCCATGATGATGCCCGGCATTTTTTATGCTATCCTGCGCTTATCGAGTTTTCGTTGGAAAGTTCCCTTTGCCATGGACCTGGGCATTAGTCTTTCTACGATTGTTGGCGTCCCGATTTTGTTTTTTATTTTTTTACAATTATTCAATGTTTTTTGGATTCTTCCGCAAAGCAGTGCCTTCTCGTGGTTTTACCAGATATTTTTTATTGTCGGTACGATTATCGTCTTTCTGGCCCTTGTCCGGGTGACGGTGTTGCTGTTTTATTTAATCCAACAAAAGGTCTGGTCGAAGAATCTGGATATTCTTTTTGCCTTTTTTGTCGGGGTTCTCGGCCCGATTGGAGGGTTATGCCTGAATAAGAATATTCCTTTTCCAGCCGACTTTCAGTCCCCGTATATTTACGCCTTGGCTTTTATCAATGGATGCATTTTGATGATCCCTGTCCTCAAAAATAAGAATGGCCGATTAGTTACCTTGTATTTTCGGACATTGTTCTATCCGTTTACATGCTATTTTTTTGTTGTTTTTTTGCCTTTTTTACCATTGTCCATCCCGTCTATCATCGCGATGGGCTTAGGATTCCTGATCCTCGTTCCCTTTGTTTTGTGGATTATTCACACAAAACGCATTCATGATGATATTCAATTATTAAAAGTTCAGATGCCCATGCAGAGGATAGTCATTTTAATGATCGCTGCATTAGTCATCATGCCAGGCATATTTTTTAATAATGCTTTTCATGACCGCAAGTCGTTACATCAAGCGATTGATTACGTGTATCAGCCCGATTACCAAAAAGACGTTCATTTCGACGGGTCTGCTAATAATGTCAAGCGGACATTAGTGAAATTAAATAAAATGAAACGCGGTGCGCAGTTACCGTACTTATCTTCAGTTTATAATACTATTGTGTTTGATGGAATGGTCCTGCCAGACCGGAAAATTTCGTATCTCCATCAACTCTTTTCTGGTGAGAAGCTTCAGGAATTTCCTTACGGTGGCGCGTCATTTTGGGGGAGGGGAGGTCAATGGAGAGGGAGGCGTCAAAGGGTTGCAGAGATGACCTTGGGTGAATTGATGGCAAAACCCGATGAAGAACCCCGCGTTTCTGAGGTGACATTGTTAGATCTTGAGACTTCACAACACGTTTTGGGCCAGATGATGAGCACAACGGTTCATTTTAAGATGAAGAACGGGACCCAAAGCGATAATGCTGAATATTTCACAACGATACATTTACCGAAAGGTGTTTTGATCAAAGATTATCACTTAAAGGTTGGGGATGAAATGGTTCCCGGGCGGATTTTTGAAAAAAAGACAGCGATGTGGGTTTATCATATGATCCGTGATTTTACGCGCAGAGACCCGGGGATTCTTGTCTATCAATCTCCCCAGGATATCGATTTTCGAGTCTATCCCTTCCTTCGTTCTGAACTGCGGGAAGCCTCATTAACATTGCTTTATCCTAAAGATATCAATCCCATCATTACGGTCGCGGACAGGGAATTGTCTCTTCAATCGCAAGCCCCCGCGTTGACAGATGCCGTGCTCATCAATCAACCGTCTGGCGCATATGATTTTTCCTTTATTTCAGCAAAAAGGATCGCGGAATTACCCGCTTTTAAACGGGAACCATATTTTCATTTTATTCTGGATTACAGCCTTTCAGGTTATGATTCAGCGGAAGATTATGCGCAGCAAATAGATTTGATTTTTAAGCAATTCCCTCAAATCAAACAGATGGCTGTTACGGCCGCTCATTTTGATATTGAGACATTGTTGGATGATCCGCTCCCTGTTCAAGCGATAGCGCAGCGCGACCAGGCTTTGCGGAGATGCCGTTTGAAGAAAAAGGGGTCATTGGATTTAAATCGTGTCCTAAAGAAAATATTCTTGGACTATGAGCTGAAATTGACAACAGCGAAAAATAGTTCTCATCCGGGGCTTTGGAATAAATACCCGGTCTTTGTGGTTTTAAGTAAACGCCCCCAAGATGTTTTATTTGTTCATGATAATTTAGCTTATTATGATTATTTGCTGCCTGAGCAAAATTATTTTTATATCAACCAGCTAGGCACACCTTTAAAGCGTGTCAATCTATGGCGCAAGAGACCATTTCGGGAGCAACAAGATGTTGTCGCCTTGAGACGAGGCACAAGGGTTACGGTCATTCCTAAGAATTTTGATCAACCCCAGTTTGCATTCCATTTAACAAAAGATCACAATCAGCAAAGCGCATGGCTGGAGGTTTTTGATTCGGGGCAGAATGATTTTATATCCATCAATGGAGCAAAAAAGATCCCGGCGGATCAAATTTATACGAAAGGGATTGAATCTGTTCTAGATAGTTATATCTCTGTGCAGCATCCTAAGGATATCCAGCTTCCCAGGCAGATTCTTGAGCAAAGCCGAAAATTGAATATTTTGACACCCTTAACATCTTTCATCGTTGTTGAACGGGACTCGCAATGGAAGACTCTGGAGCTCAAAGAAAAACAAAAAATGCGTTCTCACCAAGCCTTTGATTTTGAAGACGATTTTGATACCCCGACGCCTTCGTTTTTATATCTCGTTATTTGCTTGCTGGGATTTCATTTTGTTATCAAAATAGTGTCGAAAAAAATCAACACTGTTTAATTTTTTATATTGTTTGTCAGGAAACAATACCCCCTCGTCCAGAAAAGTGCCACTGTTTTATGATGTTAAATTGCGAACAAAACGAACTCATTTGGTTTCGTTTATGATAAGTTGACAAAATGAGAATAGCATGTAATATAACAAGTAGGATAAATGCTTACAAATAAAAAAGATCTTCGGATCTTTAGATGTGTTAGAGAGGAGCGGAACATGATGATGACTAAGTTGGGAATTATTTCTGGAGAAATATTAACTCTGCTTGAAGAGAAGAAAAGACCTCTTCGGTTTAAAGAAATAGACGAATATATTGATGAGCCACGTGAGTTGATTGATATGAGCTTGGGTTGGTTGACCAGAGAAGGGTTGACAGACATTGAGTGGGAAAATGATCAAGATTTCATTGTCATTGATAAACACATTCATACAGAACAAACAACAAATTGATCTTGTAAGGCCATGCTACTAAACAACTTATGTTTATAATAGATCTCTCCGGGCGAAATTTTGCCGTTACTTTCGATGATGTTTTCCCCTGTCGTCATTTGTTTCATTCCATCCGATCATTTCCTCATTAAAGCGCTTCAAATAATATAATCTCCTTATATTAAAAGGCTTTGACTTGAGCCTCCGCTTTTTTGCTGTACAAAAAGCTTGATCATCCAATTGCATTTTTCGGGTTTATGCTTTCTACCTGATTTTTTGGTGCTTTCACATCTGAAAATCGTTAGGTGGATGTCTCTGTTTAGCGAGGAACAGTTAGGAGTCTGTTTCACCGGTTTTTTCAAGGAGCCTCAATTGGTGATCTAATCATTCTTTGTTGATCAGGTTTTATTGGATGCGCTTGAATTGTTTATCAAGGAACTGTTCGTCCATTTCAATAACGGTCGGCCGTCCATGTGGGCAGGTGAACGGATCGAGACAATGAAGCAGTTGCTGACATTGATGTTGGGCTTGCTCTGGTTTGAGGCGGTCTCCTGCCATGATTGATGACCGGCAGGCCCGGCGCGCAATTGAATCAAAGTCGCATTGGCCGATATGATCTCCGGCCAAAAGATGGCGGACGGCCTGTTCGATATTCTTGATTAAGACCGGGTGGGTGTCAATCGCTATTATGGCTGGATCAAATTGGTGGTTTTCAAACCCGATTTCTTTCAATTTCATTTGCACCTCTTCCCAAACAATCATTTCCTGGGGAGAGAGTTTGACCAATACCGGGCTTAAGAGATGTTGGGCCTCAACGGTTCCTTTTTGCATTTGATGCAGCAATATTTCATAAGTGATGCGTTCCTGGGCGGCATGTTGATCCATTAACAAAAGGGAAGTCTGTGACTGGAAAAGCAAATATTTGTTTAAGAACGATCCGATGTAACCGGCCTGCTCAAGCTTTGCGTGGAAGCTATTTGAATGTTGACTGAAGGTATTATTTTTGGAATAGAAGAAGGAAGCCTGATCTTCTTTTCGAGGATCTGGATGATGTTTAAGGTGAGGGCTTGTCCTTTTTTCTGGTTGAGAATGCGGGAGGGTATGAGGGTAGGATTCAATCCCGGATGATAATGCTGAATAGGCATCATCAGAGGAAAAAGTCTTAGAGTCGTAGTCTATTGCCGGAGTATGCGTTGACGTTAACGCTTTCGTTGTGTCCGAAGACGCGGATCGGGCTGAAGAAAAATTATTCTTTGTCAGGTCGACCGAGACTTGTTTGGTTTGTCCGGCTCGCATCAGGGCTTGTTCGCAAATGGTCCGCAGGTAGCGTGACAGTTCCTTTTCGGTCCTGATTTTTACTTCTCTTTTTGTGGGATGAATATTCACATCGATCTCTTCAGGGTTCATTTCGATATAGATCGCAAAAAAAGGATAGACGCTGTCCGGCATGATCAAACGGTAAATGTTATTGATATGATAGGAAATGCTTTTGTTTTGAACCGGACGGCCATTGATAAAAAGGAATTGCATATCCCGCCGGGAACGCTGGATGTTAATATCACCTAAAACCATGCGGATCGCGAGGCTTTCTTTATCAATGCGTTGGTTTGTCTCGAGTAAATATTCAGGATTAACATTCAGGGCATCAGCTGCACGGGTCACAAAGCTGTCGGTCGTCTTTAAAGAAATCAGTGTCCGGTTTTGGTGTGTCAGGGTGAACTGACAATCCGTGTGTAATAACGTGTAGGGAATAAACGTGTTCAAGATTTGATGCAGTTCGGTCGTGTTTGTTTTAAGAAATTTTTTTCGCGCCGGCGTGTTGAAAAAAAGTTCACGGATGATCATCTCCGTACCGGTTGATGGTCGCGCGCAAGGTTTGAGCCCGATTTTTTCTCCCCCTCTAAAATGGATTTCCCATCCGGGATTTTGATCCTGTGTGCGGCTTTGGACGACGATATCGGCAATCGCCCCAATGCTGTAGAGGGCCTCACCTCGAAAACCCAAAGACATGATGGCATAAAGATCGTCAATGGTTGTTATTTTGCTCGTGGCATGACGGATGAAAATGTTCTCAAGGTCATCCTGGGCTATACCCTGACCATTGTCTTTGATCACCATCGAGGTTTTGCCAGCGTTCTGCAAATGGACTTCGATTTGGCTGGCCTTAGCATCAAGGGCGTTCTCAACACATTCTTTGATGACAGAAGCCGGTCGATCAATCACTTCACCGGCAGCGATCTTGCTGACGATTTCTGAGGGGAGAATTTTTACTTTGCTCATAAGGTATTTCACTTTTTTTTGGGTTAATCTTGTTTTTACGTTTCGCTCTGTAAAATCTTTTTAAGCTCGTCGATTTTGTTCAATGCTTGAATAGGGGTAATATGGTTGATATCCATCGCGCTAAAGACAGTCTTGACTTTATCAAATATTGGATCAGGTGAGGCCGGCTGTGAAAACAAGTCCAATTGTCTTTCATTGGCCTTTTTTCTCGTGTCCGCATGATCACGAATATCTTGTTTTAATTCAAGCTTAGTTAATATTTTTTTCGCCTGGCTGATGATAGAAGAGGGGATCCCGGCCAATTTAGCGACATAAATACCATAGCTGTCATCTGTTCCGCCTGGAATAATTTTGTGTAAGAATATAATCTCTTCTTCCCATTCTTTCACCGCGACATTGTAGTTTTTTACACCGGTAAAATCCTGAGCTAAAGCTGTTAATTCGTGAAAGTGCGTTGCAAAAAGAGTGCGCGCTTTTGTTTGCTGCAAGTGTTCTGCCAGGGCCCACGCCAGGCTCAATCCGTCATACGTGCTTGTTCCGCGACCGATTTCATCTAAGATGATCAGGCTGCGTTCCGTCAAGTTATTTAAAATATCGGCGGTCTCATTCATTTCAACCATAAAGGTGCTTTGGCCTCTGGTGATATCATCGTGCGCCCCGATACGGGTGAAAATTTTATCAACGATTCCGATTTGGGCTGATACCGCGGGGAGATAACTACCAATTTGAGCCATAATAACAAGGATCGCCACTTGACGAATGTATGTTGATTTTCCTGCCATATTGGGCCCGGTTAAGATGATCAGGTGATCCTCTTTACAATTGAGGTGCACATCATTGGGGGTGAATGTTTCGGTAATGGTCTTTTCAACAACCGGGTGGCGGCCGTCTTCAATGATTAAGTGAGATGATGCATTGATGGACGGGCAGATGTATCCAGGGTTTTGGGAGAGAGTGGTCATGGAGGAAATCGCATCAATAGTGGCAATCGCATCGCAAAGGGCATGTAAAGAAACAGATTGTTTCAGAATTTCCATACGGAGTTCGTTGATAAGTTCATTTTCAATCTTAATGATTTTATCTTGGGCTGTCAGAATTTTTTCTTCATATTCCTTCAATTCAGGGGTAATGAATCGTTCGGCGTTAACCAGGGTTTGTTTACGAATATAATGTTGGGGAACATTTTTAAGTTTTGTTTTTGTTATTTCAATATAGTAACCAAAAATTTTGTTAAAACCGATTTTCAACGAGTTGATCCCTGTCTGTTTGATTTCTTGCTCTTGTAATTTTTTTAACCATTGGTGTCCATTGGCCTGGATGTCGCGCAGTTGGTCCAATTGGGCATGATATCCCGTCTGGATAATTTTTCCTTCAGGCTTTGAGAGGGGGATATCTTCGTTAATGGCCCGGCAAAGTAAGTCTCTTAAATTCGGGATATCGGCAAGATGAAACAGAAAGTTTTTTTCTTCAAGGGGTTTTGTCAGTTCGATCAAATGCGGGATGTTTGTTAACGTTTG
This sequence comes from Candidatus Omnitrophota bacterium, assembly GCA_021108075.1. Classification (GTDB taxonomy): domain Bacteria; phylum Omnitrophota; class Gorgyraeia; order Zapsychrales; family Zapsychraceae; genus JAIORP01. The sequence continues at coordinate 80,593 of JAIORP010000120.1, forward strand.
CCGGATAGCTAATAGATCCTTGGCATGGGTATACCCGCAACTGAGACGGGAAATGTTTTTCTCAATATCAGGAATTTTTTGTAAAAGATATTTGAGGTCTTGCGCCGTGCTCGTTTGATCTCTTAGTAATTGGATCGCTTTCTGACGTTGGACAATGTTCTCTGTGTTTTTTAATGGATGATAAAGCCAAAAACGAAATTTACGTTTCCCTGATGCGGTGATCGTATGGTCGATCGTTTTAAGCAAGGTCGGCAATTCAAGTCCGCGGTAAGCCGCGGGAGAGATGAAGACATAATCATCGTCCAGATACAGTGTGATTTTATCAATATGTTCCAGCGGTTGTTTGTTCATGTGTTTCAGGTATTCTAATAAAGCTCCAGCGCTTGAAACCGCTGAAGGAAGTTGCTCGATCCCAAACCCATGTAAGTTATGAATAGAAAAATGTTCACAAAGTGTTTTTTTCGCGATATCTGGATTAAAGCACCAATCATTATGCGGACTCAGGGTGATGTTTTTTATTTTCAACAAGGTTTGACTGAAAATATTTTTAATTTCTTCATCTTGACTGTCCGGGTAGATGCATTCGTACACCGGGAGCCGTGATATCAGTTCTGTTAATCTTTTTTTATTGAGAGGAAATTGATTTGTTTGAATGGTGCCACTGGTTGGATCAATGAATGAGACACCAACCGATCGGGCATTGGGACTTAAGCACATAAGGTAACGGGTATCGGTGGTATTTTCATCTAAATATGTTCCGGAAGAAATGATACGGGTGACATCGCGTTTAACAATTCCTTTGGCCAGGGCCGGATCTTCCATTTGATCGCAGATGGCAATTTTATATCCCGCTTTGACGAGTCTGGCGATATAATTGTCAGCGGCGTGATGAGGAAATCCGCACATAGGTACTTTATTTGTTGGTGACTTTCCCCGGGAGGTGAGGACGAGATTAAGTTCGCGGGACACCATTTGGGCGTCTTCAAAAAACATTTCATAAAAGTCACCCAACCGGAAAAAAAGAATGCATCCCTGGTGTTTTTCTTTTATTTGATGATACTGTTTCAGCATCGGAGTGCTTGCTGTCTTGTCCATGGTTATTTCGTGGTTTGAATGATGATTGTTTCTTTGTGAACTAAGCGTGCCGCTGAGGGCAAAAAGAGTGCCCAGTGCAAAGTTATTTTATACCATAAAATGTGATGAGGGGAAATAAAAAGATCATCCGATGGGGACAAGGCAAAACAGAAGAAGGGGACGGGGCGTTTTGTTCTGTGAAATAATGCTTGGGGATGATGGGCAAAACATTCTCTAGTGGCGAAACGGTTTACGGGGTTTTTGGGCGGTATCATAGGAAAGGGGTCACATTATTCATCAAAGTGTTGTTCCATCATCAGCTGCAGGACTTCTTCACTGCTGGTGAGTGGCAGGATAAACATGCGGCATTCTAAATTTTGTTTATATGTTATAAACGTGGATTCCATGATCAAGAGTTCATCTTTCTCTGAGGCGATGCTCATGATGTATTCTTGAAAAACCGTGCTCAGGAAATCTTTAATAACAATGGGCGGGCTGGGTTTTAGGTTAATACAAAAATCGCGTGATAAAATATTGGTACAAGCGCTGGCTAAAATATTGCCCAGTTCTTGGATGGCACTGGCCGTGTAAGCGTCATATTCTGTGGTCGTTCCGACGGGGCGTTGAAGGATGAGATCCGTTATTGTAAAAGTATCTTTAAGATATGTATAGAAAAGAAATTTAAAGGGGGCGTCACCGACCAGATCGATAAACGTGGCCACAATCTCCGCTTGTTTTTCATTCATGATACGCTTGCTTATATCTGTCATATCCCCATAATAAATGTTTTCTAATTCAACGCGAGCTCCTGTCTTTAACATTTTAGATAAAAGCTGAGAACATCTCTCGACGCACAGTGTTGCAATCAGTTGTAACCCTTTTTGGGTTTTTGTTAGTTCAGGCATCATCGTTTCCTGTTTATTCGCATCGTTTGGTCAGGTAGGATCCCCCGACCAGGCTGTTTTTCAGTCTGGCGGTCATTTGATTGTATATTAGTATAAATGTATATTGAAAAAATTTCAATAAACAATGTAAAAAATTTCAGGATCGCCCAGACTATTAAAATTTGGCGCTTAATGGCCTGAATGGTATACTTCGTTCGTCACACCACAAAAATATTCGCAAAAGGCAGGTATTCATTCCCATGAAATCATTCTATCAAACGGTGATTATTTTAATTATTGGAGTCACTTTTTTTGGGGCTGAACAAGTGACGATGGCACAAGATGATCCGATCAATAAATTGGAGTATGACCGTAGTATCCATCGCCTCCGTCTAGAGAAAAATATTATTCATGATCGGTTGATTAATATAAAATCTGAAAACCAGCGGTTGTTTCGTTTGTGTTTTGATCAAGCAGGAGGTCTGGCGGTCCTGGACGGTTATTGTCAAGAACTACGGCGCATTATCCATCATGAACGAGCGATGAAGTTCAGGCAGACACAGCAGATTTCCGAGTTTTATCAGGGGCGGGAACGGAACGCGCGCCTGAAAGCCATGTCGGCATATCCTCAGCCCCCGGAGCAAACGTATTTATGGGCTGACATGAATAAAGAAATAGATTTGCTCACAATCAACCTGATGGAGGTTTTAGATCAGCATGAGCTTCACCTTTCCGAACTTGATCAATATGAGCGTGCCTTTTATGCCTTACAGGTTCAACTGTTGAGACAAGGTTTAAAGAATGCGTCTTTGAGTGATCAGATCCTATTATCAGGCGACACCTATCAACAGGATAATGATTCGTTGTGGGATTCATTAGTGGATCAGGTTGAAAGGAATAAGTATAAAAAGAAAATTATATCCCACCAAAAAGTTAAGATCGATCAATTAAAAGCAACGGTCACGGAATATCGACGATTGGTCGATTGGCAATCAGAGCTTATCCGCAAACAGGATCAGCATATCCTAACCCTTGAAGGTCGAATGTCAGGTTTATCTGCCTGGCTATATGGGCATTGATACCAATTCCATTAAATGATTACCAAAATCAATTCTGCCTTTCAGAATTGAAATAGAACAATTAATTAATGGATTTGGTATGACTTTTTCATCAAACGTTTTTTATTTATTATTTTATGGGGAACCGAAAAATCGTATTTTTTTGCTGTTAATCCTAAAAATTTTAATATAATACTCAATTGAATTAGCGACGAAGAAGTGTTGTCCTGAATATTTATAAATAAGGAGTATACGATGAAAAGAAATATTTTCCGACCCGTTTTGTTGATAAGCTTTTTATTATGCGGACTGGTCCAAATTTGTATTCCGCTAACAAGTGTAGCTGTCACGGACCAATTTAAAAGCGAATCCCAGCGGTTATCACGTTGGTTAGAAAATAACAGGGACCCACGCACCGGACTTCCCTATAGTCACGTCGGTGACAAGCGTTTTGAGCAATGGGCGATTACCTATGATGCAGCATTAACCACGTTGGCCTACATCAGTATCAATGAAATTGAACCGGCAGCACGCATTATGGATTTTTATTTGCAAACACCCAAGGTTTGGCGTTTAGGGGGTGTGATTGAAGCTTATTTGACCGGGGAGGTGATTCGTAGCCAGGATTGGACGGTGCGGAGCGGGGCGAATATATGGTTAGCTTTGGCCAGTTACCATCTTTACAAAGTCACAAATATCAAGACTTATTTAAATTTTTCTGAAAAAATAGCCGCGACGGTTCTTGCGCTGCAAAACAAGTCCGAAGACGATCCTAATCATGGCGGGATTCCGCTGGGGCCACCAGGGTCGTCCGAGAATCCCGGAGATCAGCATTTCGGCTATGACACAGATAAACCCTCTTTTCACACCGTCTTTTCCTCAGAGGTGACCATTGATGCGTACGCCCTGTTTTCATTTTTGTACGCAGAAACACAGGAGGAGAAATATTTGCGATCAAAGGAATTATGTTTGGTGTGGTTAAAAAATAATGCGTATCAACCCGGTCGTTCCTATCTTTTTCGCGGTTATCATGATTCTGTTGTGGCCAGCGATGTCCAGCATTGGGCTATTTCAGCAATGGGTCCTGAAATATTAAACGAGATAGAGGCGGACCTGCCGTTTAAGATGATTAAGTTTGTGGAAGATCATTGTGTCCATGAAATTGAATATGTGAATAATGATAGCAAAACTGTGACGATAAGAGGTGTGGATTTTATTGATAAAAAGAGGGCGGAAGATATCGGCCGAAGTGTGATGGTTAGTCCAGAATGGACATTTCAATTAGCTAATGCGTATTTGCGGTTGGAGCAATATCAGGCCAAAAAAAAGAAGTGGCGGGACGTTAATGCCCTCATGCAAAAAAGAACGGGCTTATTAAGGGAGATGCTGAAGTTAGCCATTGAGAATGAAGGCGGTTTGGCGTATCCGTACGCCACTTTGGCTGATGCCCCGATTGGTCATGAGTTTCATACCCCGAAGCAAGGCACCCTAAGTACCAGCGGCGTCGCTTATGGCATTATGGCTTTGCAGGGGTTTGATCCTTTGGCCCCGCATGAAGAATAGATGACGGCATCCAATCTATCCTGATTTATGATGATAATCATAAAAAAAAAGTATGCTCAGAGAGGAATTAATATTTTTTTAAACTGATTATCTTCTGTCCGGGGCCTGCTATTTATAATTAACTGATATTAAATAACTTAAGGATTCTGGCCGTAACTAAAACTTATAACGATACACTTGTCATAAAGTGTTTTATATGTTATTTTTATAATACATCTTCAGTGAAGCTACTTACATATATATTGCTATTTAAAATTTACAACCTTAGTTCATACTAAGGACTTTTTATCCCGAGATTTTCATTAGTGATGAGAATTCGAGATGAATCCCGTAGAATAACGGGTAAGCCCTGTAATGGAGTTTATACAGACGGGGTCTACTCTGCCTGCTCAAGGCGGGCTAAGTCTCGGGTTTATATCAAACAAATGATCAATTTTGGGACTCACCAAATCGCCACCATGTAAGCAACGCTCTATATATTGCCATTTAATCGAATATTGCTTAGTCCCGATCTTAATGAAAGGATGACAAATATGTATACTTACCAGGCTCAAGCCAAATCAAATGTATTATTCCGCTCTTTCAGTTTTCTGATAACGTTTATTGTGCTGTGTGGTTTTGTTGTTCCTCCGCAGTATGTCTACGCGCAGGCTGCTTCCCAAAGCGTTTTAGACTTACCCGAACCAGGGGTAATGGTCCCGCCGGCCGGTGGATTTACGCCCTGTATCATTAAGGGGATCACCATTCACTCGAATAATCCATTGCGATTTGACTTCATCCTCGATACCGGAGAAGAAATTTTTAACGATCAAGAAGTTCGTGAGTATTCCCGCAAACTGGTTAAATATTTTCTAGCCGCGTTGACAGTTTCCGAAAAAAAGATGTGGGTCAACCTTTCTCCTTATGAAAATAACCGCATCATTTCCGATGAGCTTGGAAGAACAGAAATGGGCCGTGATATGCTGGCTCAAGATTACATCCTCAAGCAGTTAACATCCTCCATGATGTATCCGGAAGATAATCTCGGGGCGGAATTCTGGTATAAAGTTTATGCCAGGGCCCAGGATCGTTACGGAACGACAGATATTCCTCTGAATACCTTTAACAAAATATGGATTATTCCGGAAAAAGCTGAAATTTTTGAACTTGGATCCCGTGCTTTTGTCGTGGAAAGTCATTTAAAGGTCATGTTGGAAGAAGATTTTATTGCATTGCAAAATAACTTAGGTAAAGAGAAATTTGACACAAAAAATATGGGCATGAATGAAGCGGAGGTCATGAGCGGCATTTCAGCAGAAGTTGTGCGTGAGGTCCTCATTCCTGAAATAGAACGCGAAGTCAATGAAGGGAAGAATTTTGCCCAATTGCGTCAGATTTATCATTCGATGATTCTTGCGACGTGGTATAAAATGCGCCTCAAAGATTCTTTGCTCAGCCGTGTTTACGTCAACAAAGGCAAGACAAAGGGTGTTGAAAACGCGGATAAAGAAATCAATACAAAGATTTATGACCAGTACTTAGCAGCTTTTCAAAAAGGTGTATACAATTATATTAAGGAAGATTATGATCCCGCCACCCAGCAGTTGATTCCGCGCAAATATTTTTCCGGTGGGGAAACGTTTGAAGATTTAGCGCTGTTAATCACTGCGGACAAAACTCTCGGGAAATTTTCTTTGACAGAAACGCCGAACCTGGCTGAGGTCTTATCCGGATTGACTCCGGTTCAACAAGAAATGATCCAAAGAAATCTTCCGGCTAAAGGAACTCATTTTGATGTGACTGTCGATTTAGCGGAATTAGGCCGTGAAGCCGCCAGTCCGAATAGGGTTGATGAAGCAATCGTACTTGCCGAACAGAATATTCAACCAGAGATGATCGATCTCGACCGTGCGATGTTAAATCAAGCAGAAATTGATCAACGTATGGCAGTTATAGCACAACGAGTGGAAGTAGCAGCAAAAGCAACGGTAGAGACGCGGGTTAAAATGGGGCTCTCGCCTTATTCAAGTCGAGCTTTGAATTATTTTAAATCAGTTTTTGGCCAGTACCTTGTTTCGCTGGATAACAAATTACCGCAGGTTGAACAGGCTATTTTAGATGAAAACTTTTTTGGAACAGCGACTGCCGCAGAGCGGCTGGGATTAGAGGAAGTCATCAACATTGTTGGTTGGATAGAAAATCAAGATATTCTTGAGCAAGAGGATGAGCTGTTAGCTTGGGCGCGGGATAATGTTATTCATGTGTCCAATGATATGAACGCTGGAAAAGGAACGAGTGTCGACCGCGAGAGCATGTTGCCGTTGTGGTGGGGGCGGACAGAGATCGGTGCGAAAGCCATTGATACAGGTTGGATTCAGACAGAAGTCACTGGCCGTGATGCTGCAGGCCGAGAAAAGACATTCTTGGAGAATATTTCAGTCGCTGAGTATCGGCTTGTGAATTTTTTAAGGATGGCCAGAGACCTCTACATTAATCAGAAAGAAGAAGTTGTTAGCGTCGATAGTGTCCCATGGTTGGACGCATCTCTTGATGATATTTATTTCTTTGACCGTGTTGACGATCGGATTGCTCCAGAAAACAAGAGGACATACCGTCAAGTGATCGCAGATTTAGAATCAGAAGGTGTTCGGTTTGTTGATTATAACACTCCATCAAGTTTGCAGGAATCCGTACCCAATATTCTTATTGAAACAAATGAACTTGTTTCAGAAATAAACGGGACAAATGTCGTGACGCCTGGCGGGCACGGCCAGATTTGGACTGATAAATTATTAGAATCACTGGATCGTGATATTGCCGCTGATAAGGTGACCATTAGAACCATTGTCAATGCTGATGGGATGTCGAATGTTTTCAGCCCCACTCAATTAGCGTATATCGCCAAGAATAAAATTCCAATTGCTGTCATGGGATCGATCCGGATGCCCCTCGACGCTAAAGGTGGAATTCTAGGCCTGCGTCAAATGGCGGACGGAAGTTATGCCCTTGATATTCTTGAACTGGCTGCTGCCTTGGAAAGCGGTAAAGGCGAAGAATTTCAGGCCGAAGGCTTAACGCGTGGAATGTTAGGCAAACAACTGTTTAATACCAACAATGTTGCGGCCAATGTTAGTATTTTAAAACCTTTTTTAAACGATTTAAGAGAGTTATTAGGGGATGAGGCTTTTTATTCTTTAGTCACGGGTAATTTAATGGGCAATCCGAAGACCAAAGAGGGTAAAGATGTTATTCAGATGGAAACCGTTATGGTTATGGCCGTATTAAAACTTCATCAGTATTTAGAGGTTAACCGAAAAACAAATCCTGCGATTGATCAATTGATGCAAGAACATGGAATTGACCGTTTGGTTAATGTTATTGTTGTCGGCGCAGATCAAAGGACCGACCATTTTACCCCTGTTAAATTTTCATGGGATTTAATGCTGTATTTTTTCAGTGATCACTTCCAGCTTAATGTGAATATGGATGATCAATCCCTTGCGTTTACTAATTTAAGTGAAGGACATCTTCCAAGTTTTGATATGTCGAAAGTTTATAAAGTGACTGAGAATAGTTTTAACGCTCTTGGAAGAAATGTGTCCATGATCGGTCTGGATCATTTAAGTATGCAGGGTGATTTAGTTGAGATGCAAGATGTTGTTTTGCAGAGAACAGTTTCTATTGAAAATTTATCAGGAGAGACACAGAATCTTAACCAGTTGTTATCCGGTTTTGAGCAGGTGCCGACATCAGCAGACGGCCATATGGTTTTAGGGAATATGGCTGTTCTTATCAATCAATCTGGCGAGACCACCGTTCAATTTGATGCGGCGATGTTGATAGACCAGACAATCGGCACAGCTGTCAGAATTTTTTCTGAGGAAGTTCAAGCTAATTCATTGCAGATTCACGGAGCCTTGTGGCGAAGTGTTGGACAAGAATCATTGGCCCGTTTTATTCGAGAGGCCAGCGGATTGACTGAATCAGAACTGCCGCAAAATCAAATCCAGGCGATGACGAATCCGCTTCAAGGAGCTTCGCTAGAAATGATCAGTGCTAGATCAGGTGTTAGCCTTGCGGAATTACAGACATTTATTCAGGATAATATGACGTACAATGCCTTTGAGGATTCCTTCACGGCCTTACTAAATCAAGAAATGGCCAGTGCCGCGGTATCAGACATGGTCAAAAACGCCTGGAAAGTTTTTGCCCCAGTCATTGCACCGGACCAGTTAACCATTACCGATATTTCTGATGCGATACAGGGGAATGAGATGGATTTGGCGATGATGACGATGGATGATATCCGTGTTATCAAGGATTTCATGGCAATTAATCAAGAGCTTGGCGTATTGATGGATTTTCAAGGCAATGTTGACTTGTGGAATGTGCTTGGGCTTAATCAAGATGATACTCAAACCGAGGCGTTTGCCACGTTTGATGACTTTCTCCGTGTCCTTGAAGAAAGGAAGGATGACCTGGATGCCATTAATGGCTTGGGCCTGTATTTTACGGACATTGGCCGTGGGGTGGTCGTAGACAAAAATTTATATGTGGAACCGATGATCACTTTGCATAATAGAGGTAACGTCAAATTATCCTATGAACTTGCCCGTGCGATTTCAGGGGCAACAAAGAATATTGCGATAGCAAGGGTCATTGATGATATCTATGCGCCATCTTTTGATCAGGCCATGTTGACAGACCGAGAACGGCAAGTCATGGGGCAGATGTTCGATGAGCAAAAAGGTCAGGTGGTCTCGATTCCCACAGCAATTGAACAACAAGTTGTTCAATTGGCCAGAATGGAAGACCGGACTCAAGTCCGATGGGCGAATCTGGATGAGTTTTCTTCCAATGAGAAGGTACGGGCTGGTTTAGTCGCCGGGGAAAGAGTCGCGATTTATTTTTCTGGCGCCGGGATTGGATTTCTGGCCTCAACATCCAACCTTGCTAATCTTATTAATAATATCGCTCAAAAAGACCAGAATGTCGCTTTTCAACTGGCCACAACTTTGGCCAATGCGACAGATGCACGGTCATACCAATCGATTTTCAGACAAACAAGCATCGCGAAAATGCTCAATATCGAGAATCCCTATCAGTTGTCTGACACCGCACGCAAGGCTTTTCGTGAAATCTTAAGCGGACGGGCCGAGCTGGAATTAGGCGGCCTTAGCGGCATTATGGGCGTTATCAGACAAGGTGTTAATGGCTTAAGGGACATGAATGTGCTGGTGTCCGATCAGACCAGAGATGTCTTAAAACCATTCTCCAGTAGTGCGGATGCTCAGAGCCAACCGCAGATTGTCCGGGAAGATACCCGTGCTGTTTCACCAGATGCTATTCATTTGGCCTGGGGGCTTGCTTTGGACGGTTTGAACGAATGGGCAACCTTCAGTCCTGAAGGATTGGCGCAAATGCTGTATTCCATGTATCAAAGACCAACGAACCGTTACGCGGCTGATTCCATCATTTCCGGAATTTTAGAAGGATTAAATGTTAATTTTACGACCGAGGAACTTGTTGACGCAACTTTTGACGTAATCAATCAAAACGGTTTGGCCGAGGGCCGGGAAGTCTTCACCCAGGGAAATTTAAAGGCGTTAACGGATAGCCTGGTCGGCAGCAGTGTTTCGATCTCCGCGGAGAATATTCAACCCTTCGCGAACAATATGTCGGGGTTGGACCGGTTTACCCTTTCCGGTGAAATTGTCAGCCGAATGGAAAGATTACCGATGACAGAGGTGGGAGAAAATGAAATCAACGTAAATTTTATCAATACGACGACGGGTTTGCGGAATGAAGTCATCGTCGCCAAAGAAAATTTTGTGCGTATGCTGGCACTCGGTTTTCAGGAGCAACCGGATAGGACAGAAGCGTTGATGCGGGAAATGGACCAGGCAACCACGGATGCCGCTTCTTTGACGACACAGCCGGTCGGTGGTATCGATCTCAACCCGGCACTGTTAGATCTGCAAATTAAGCGCGATGGTAATGGATTTCCCTTACCTCTAGAGCAACAACCGATTGATAATATGCAAATTGAAGGGTTTTTGCCTGTCATTATCAATGTTACGCCTATTAACAGTTTGCCATTATTGCTTGGCTTGTCCGATGAAGAAACTGATGTGTTCAAGGCCGCGATGAACACACCGCGACCAATAGAACCGGATACACAACCGCGTCCGATGGATATTTCTTTGCTGGATAATTCATGGGCGACAGAACCCAGGAAGGAAAGCTGATCGGATTATTTATTTCAGAAAGGGTGATACTATTTAAGTATCACCCTTTTTTTGTGCTTTCTTGACCGGAAGGGTGATGGTGAATGTTGTTCCGCAACCTTCTTTTGAAGCTATTTCCATTTGGCCGCCGTGTTTGCGGATAATTTCATAGCTGATGCTGAGTCCGAGCCCCGTGCCTTGACCGATCTCTTTGGTGGTGAAGAATGGATTCCAAACTTTATCCAGATATTCTTTCTGGATCCCCTGTCCCGTATCCGCGATTGTGATGATGATGTTGTTGTTGTTCAACCCGGTTGCAATGGTTATTTTTCCATGGTCTTCTATCGCCTGGACAGAATTGATCAACATATTAACGAATACCTGCCCGATTTGCAGTTTGTTGCATTGTGTCTTTGGCAGGTCAGAAAAGTTTTTAATCAGCTCCGCTTTATATTTGATCTGGTTCCAGGCAACGTTTATCGAACTTTCTAAAATATCGTTAATATTGACTTCTTCTTCTGTTTCATCGTCTTTGCGGGCAAATGTTTTCAAATCATTGACAATTGTGCTGATGCGATTAATCCCCTCTAGTGTTTCTTCGATGATATTCTGAATATCCTTAACTTTATATTCAATGTTCCATTCGCGGTCAAATTCATTAATGGTCTTTAAGAATGGATGGTCGTCATAGGGGTCATCCATGTCTTCTTGCATTTTTTTTATTACCTTTAAGAAAACCAAAAGGTTGCGGAAATATTCGTCCAGGTTGTAGATATTGGCGTTGATATAAGCCAATGGATTATTTATTTCATGGGCAACCCCTGCGGCCAATTGTCCAATGGAGGCGAGTTTTTCTGATTGGATTAATTGCCGTTGTGTGTCTTTCAGGTTAGAGTAGGTTTGTTTCAGTTCCGTTTCAGTCGATTTGATGCGTATGATATCAGCTTGCAGTTGGTCATTCGCCTGCCGTAACTCTTTCGTTCGCTCTTTGACACGTTGTTCAAGTTCATCTTTGGCTCTTTGAAGGGCTTCTTGCGCCTTTTTTCTTTCTGTGATATCTTCAATGGTCCCGTCGTAGAACTTATGTCCGAAGTCATCCTCGATGACGACTGCGCTGACCGAGGCCCATATAAGCGTTCCGTCTTTTTTTTTCAGCTGAATTTTTTCGTTTTTTAAAAAGTTTTTTTTGATCATTTTTTTACTGATATACTGGCGGTCTTGAGGATCCTGATAGACGTTCGCCACGTTAATCTCCATTAATTCACTGCGGGCATAACCGATCATTTTTATCATCGCGGGATTTACCTCAACAAAATGGCCGTCGGGGCCGGGAGTATATCGGTAAACGCCGATATCGATATTCTGGACGAGAGTCCGATATTTTTTTTCAGAAGCTTTTAGGGCAATCATTTGAATTTTCAATTCTTCGGCATGTTTTAAGAAGAGGGACTTTTTTTCTTTGTAGTAGTCGACTTTATTAAGAAGTTCTTCCGGAGACAATTCAAAATCCGCAATGATTTGAGAATAAATGAGGGCCAATTGCTTCGCTTCTTCTTTATTGAACAAATGACATTCTTTGAGGATTTTATACGCGGTTGCGGCGCCCATGTAACCTGTCAATATTTTTTCTGTTTCACTGCGTATTTCCGCTAAATCCACCAAAGAGATCCGGTTCTTTTTGTCGAGCTTTAAGTGCAGCAGGCATTCCGTTATTATTTTCTCAATGGTCCCTAAATGGAAATAAGGCGTCAGTGCTTTTGTTATGATGTCGACTTTATTCGCGAGGGGGATGTTTTCTTTTTGATTTTTGATGCTATGGGTACGTTCTTTTTTTTGTTTTAAGATGTCAACAAAAGAGGATGCCGTCTTGTCATCCTCTTTTGTTGATGACGCTATGAGGCTGAAAAAGATGTAAAAGGTTATATTGATCAACAGGGACCAGAACACGCCGTTAACAAGGCTATTAGAAAATTCCAGACCAAAGAGTTGTTCGGGTTTTAAGAAAGAAACGCCCCAGGGACCTTTCCCGAGAAAAGCGATCTCATGCGGAAGGGGGTTGCTTTTGATAAGTGCAGGCAACATTAAGGTGTAGAACCATAAGCAGAACCCGCTGCTTAATCCCCATAGTGCGCCAAGACGGTTTCCTCGACGCCAATATAACCCTCCAACCATGCAGGGCGCAAATTGTAGAACAGCGGCAAAAGAAATCATCCCCATGTTGACGAGCATATAGGTGTTTTTTAACCCGTGTTCAAATAAGAAACATATAAAAATAAAGCAGGTGATAATTATCCACCGGATTGTTAATAAATGTTTCTTGAGGAAGTTAAAGAACCCAAAGATATGAATAACGGGAACAAAAATATGGTTCGTGATCATTGTTGCCAGAGTGACTGATGAAATCATGATCATGCTCACAGCAGCAGAAAGACCGCCTAAAAAGACGACGACGGCAAGCCATAATTTTTGATGCATCAAAGGCAGGATGAGAACAAATTTGTCGGCATCAGATTCCGGTAAGCCCTGAAGGAGGCCGCTCGCTGCAATGGGAGCGACAAAAATTGTGATTAAAAACATGTATAATGGAAAGGCCCATGCCGCCGTGTAGATATGATCTTCATGGATGTTCTCAATCACCGAAACATGAAATTGACGAGGTAGAAAGATGATGGCGGACATTCCCAAAAGCAAATAAGTTGTCCAGACGAGATATGTTTCTGGAGATGATAAGCTAATTTGGAATGTTTTGCCCAGGTTCATTTGTGAAAAAGATCCTAAAAGATCATTAATGCCATTATGCAGAAAGAAGGTCACATAGACCCCCACGGTGAGTAAGGCCAACAATTGAACGAGTGATTGGATGGCAACGGCCAACAGTAATCCGCGGCTCGGTTCGGTGGGATTAATTTTTCTCGCACCAAAAATAATGGAAAAAAAGATCATTAATCCCATGAGAAGCCAAATCATGGAAACGGTTGCCCATCGGGCATCAACCGATGTTAGGTGTTGGATTAATATTTCAAATGTTGAGAAGGACGCTTTGATTTGAAGCGCTCCATAGGGAATGAGTCCTATGACCGCGATAGATGTCACCAATGCGGCTAACAGTTCCGACCGATTGTAGCGCGCAGAGATAAAATCAGCGATACTGGTGATGCGGTAAATTTGTTTGATGCGAATGAGTTTTTTGAGTAAGAAAAACCATAAGAAGGCGCTGAGGGTCGAGCCGATATAAACCGACAGAAAGACCATCCCTGTGGTAGCCGCTTTACCAACACTTCCATAATATGTCCATGTGGTGCAGTATATCCCTAGCGCGAGAGAGTAAACGAGGGGATGCTCACTCAGTTTTTTCAGGATCGGGACCTGTCGATCCGTTAGATACCCCATTAGGAACAGGAAGCCCATATAAAGACAGAATATTATAAAAATGATGGCTAGGACCATTATTTTTGATTCCTGTCTTTGTTGGATTGAGTTGTTTTCCGGAAGGAACGGCTGAGTAAAAAGAGACAGAGGATGCCCGCCGCCCAGGTTAGGAACAAAAACCAAAAGGTCGTGTTAGAATTTCCTTTGTCGAATATCGTCAGGATGGGCCAATTGAATAAGGCCAGAAACAAAAAGAAGAAGAACAGACAAAAATCTTTTGTGAACAGGTTTTTACTCATAACAAATTTATCATGTGATGTTGATTTTGAGTTTAATTTAGTGAATTCCTCTGAGCTCTGCTGCGAGGAGATTCACTAAATCAATTATAATTAAACGGAGCCCCAAAAGAAACGTATTTTCATATTATTTGAAGTTGGTTCGACGTTTGTATAAACGATTATTTTATGATGATGTTTTTTTAATATTATCAGAATGATACTTGTGTTTTACAGAAAATCATATTATAAATAAAAGCAGAATCTTATTTTCATTTTTTCAATATGAATTATGGAATTTTAGACGGAAAATATTCTAAATCACCTATATGGGTAAGGAGTCCTTGTCGATGAAAAAGAATAGAACAATTTTGGTAATAGATGACGATCCGAGTATGGTTAAAGTTTTAGAGAAATGGTTGCCTGTCGCTGGGCACAAGGTGTTTGTTGCCCCGGATGGAGAAAAAGGACTTGAGGTCGCGGTCGAAATCCAGCCGGATATGATTATTCTCGACCTCATGTTGCCAGGAATCGGTGGCGTGAATTTAACGAAACGGCTAAAAAGTATGGAGCGGACAGAAAAAATCCCGATTATTTTTATCACGGCTTGTATGGGTGTTGAAAAAGATGAAGGGGATGAAGAGATCATCATTGACCGGAAGTCCTATAGCATATTCGCTAAACCGCTTCATAATGCCAAGTTGCTTTCTGAAATCCGCAAAGAGTTGAACCGCAATGAGCATCAAGCATGAGATGAGCCGCGCAAAATTTATTGTTGCGATTCCATCTCCTGGATATGTTTAATGAAATTGTCTTTATCAAAAGCCTTCATGAAGGCTTGTTCCTTGTCGACTTTTCCGTCCCGAACCAGTTGTAGCAGGCAATCATCAAGCAGGATCATCCCTAAAGGACCGTTCATCTGAATTTCGGACGTGAGTTTGTTTGTTTCGCCCGTGTTGATGATGGCTCCCAGCGCCTGGGTCCACAATAAAATTTCATAAGCGACCCAACGGCGGTTTCCATCAGGACTTTTCAGCAGGGTTTGTGAGACGACACCTTTTAATGTGTTGGCCAGCACTGTGCGTATTTGATTTTTTTGATTGGCCGGGAAAACATCAATGATGCGGTCGATTGTTTTAGCGGCAGAGTTTGTGTGGAGCGTTCCGAAAACAAGGATGCCCATTTCAGCGGCTTTGAGGGCCAGTGCGATTGTTTCCTGGTCGCGCATCTCCCCGACGAGAATAATGTTAGCGTCACTTTTGATTGCGCCGCGTAATCCACTGGTGAAAGATTGCGTGTCCGCACCGACTTCGCGGTGAGATATGATACTGCTTTTGTTGTTATGGATGAACTCCACCGGCTCTTCAATGGTAATGATTTTTTTATATTTGATGTCATTGATATGATCGATAACCGCCGCGAGGGTTGTGGATTTCCCGCTGCCGGTCGGCCCCGTAATAAGCACCAATCCGGAACGGTAATGGGCAAAGTCTTTAATGATATCCGGCAGGTCGAGTTCTTCAACCGTTAATATTTTTGATGGAATAAGTCGAAAGATCGCGCCATAACCATGGTAGTGCCGGAAGTAATTCGCGCGGAATCTGGCATCTTCCCCCAGGGCATAAGCAAAATCAAGATCACCCTTTTGCTCAAAGTGGTTCCAGTTGCGGTCTTCAGCGATTTCCCGCATGTAGTCCAGAATCCGTTCCTGCGATAAGATGTCTTCGTTCTCAATCGCTTTTAATTCTCCGTGGCGTCTGAGGCGTGGTTTTTGCCCCTGTTCTAGGTGAAGATCAGAACCATTTTCTTTGATGAGCATTTTGAACAGTGTGTCTAATTTTGCCAAACGTGTTCTCCTTTATATCTGTTCATTGGTATCACCGGCATGAATATATTCTTCAAACAGCTTTGGGTTTACAGCCCGGTCATGGGCATCGCGCCCGTCGATTAATCCCTGATCAATCAGAGCTTGTAAAGAATGGTCCAGTAAGACCATTCCATCCTTTTTTCCCGTAGCGATCACATTATAGATTTGTTGCAGTCTTTGGACACGGATCAGGTTCGCCGCGGCCGTGTTTAACATCAGGACTTCATAAGCGGGTATAACCCCTGAGCCGTCTTTCCTGGGGATTAATTGTTGACTGATCACTCCGCGTAACGATTCTGCGATCATGCTGCTGATGATCGACTGCTCCTCGGGGGGGAATGAATAAATCAATGTTGATAAGGTTTGAACCGCGTCATTGGTGTTCATGGTTCCAAGAACCAGGTGCCCGGTCTCAGCCGCCGTGACAGCCAATTGAATGCTGTCTAAATCTCTTAACTCACTGACCACAATAATATCCGGGTCTTCCCGCAAGGCCGCGCGCAGGGCGTTGATTTGCGATAATGTATGGCGGTTAATTTCCCTTTGCGTGATTTGACATTTTTGAGGGGTATAGACGATTTCGATCGGGTTCTCAATCGTGATAATGTGGTCGTAACGTGTTTGGTTGATCATGTCAACGAGGGTCGCTAAAGTGCTTGTTTTGCCGCAGCCGGCCGGTCCTGTGATTAAGATGAGACCCTGCGCCCATTCTGTCAGCAGTCTGCAGGAAGGGGGCAAGCCGGACTTGTCAAAGGGGTGGATGTTTTCAGGCACAACACGGGCTGTTAAATCCCACCCGAATCGTTGTTTCATCAACGTGATTCTGAAACGTCCGCCGCCGGTTAATGTGAGAACATGTTCCCGGTCGCCTGATTGTTCGAGGTCAGCAATGATGTCGTCCGGTAGGGCCGCGCGCGTCATTTTTTCGATGATATCCGCGGTTAACGGATTTTCAGTCTGAGCTTGAAGTGTTCCGTATCGTCTAAAGATAATGGGATTATGGGGTGCTAAATGGATATCTGACGCGTCACAGGCGCGCGCGAATAAGAAGATGTTCTCCAGTGAATCGTTAATGCCGATGGAGTCCGGATATGGTGGCGCCGTAGAATCGGATTGTAAGGTGTCGAGAAAATTTTTTGGTAATGAAGATATTGTTTTGGACATAATATATGTTAATATTTGTTTGCCCGTGAATGTGTCTTCCCTCTTGAGCAACAGGGTTGGACAATATTCAGCAGTAAAAATAGAATTTATTATACCAAATCCATTAATAAATTGCTCTATCTTAATTCTGAAAAGCAGAATTGGGTTTGGTCATTATTTAATGGAATTGGTATTATCAAACACTTCAATTATGAATATTGTAGCGCTAGTCTAATCCCAAACAAGCAAAAAAGAAATTTTATGAACGGTGGAGTTTAAGGAGACGATCGTCATGTTGAAACCTTTTTATTTAGCTGTCAGAGGCGTTTTAAAAGATGAGCAAGGACGTTTTTTATTGTTGCAGCGTAGTCGGGACAGCAGACATCAACCCGGTTTTTGGGAATTCCCCGGAGGTAAAGTCGACCCCGGCGAGAACTTTGCCGACGCTTTAATCAGGGAGTTTAAAGAAGAAACAGGTTTAGATATCCATTTGTCGAGTGTGTTGACGGCCGGGGAATGGGAGCGTGAAGAATATAAGATCGTTTATTTATTTATGTGCGTTGATCCCGTTGGCGGGGAGATATGCTTAAGCCGAGAGCACGATGACTGGGCCTGGATGACAGACGCCCGATTACAATCAGCGAATATATCGCCGCAACTTCAGCCCCTACGGGATTTGCTTCTATCAAAAAAAGACAAACAATGAGGTTGTGGATGTCGCTCATTTTACTTTTGAAGTCAATCGTGTTATAACAGTTGTGAATTTATTATAAAGTTTTATCAATAAAGGTGTTTGTTCGTCCAGTTGGACAACATTTGTTCAAGTTTTTTGTATGAAGTGAGGGATATGTGAGCCAGAATGAATTTGAACCGTTGAAAACAGAAGATTTCAAGACATTAACCCGCGATGGCCCTCTGGTGGCGATTGATCTTATTATTGTTAACCGGGAGCAAGGTGTTCTCGTCGGATTACGGAAAAACGCTCCGGCTAAAGGATGTTTTTTTGTGCCGGGTGGCCGGATCCGCAAGAATGAAACCATGGCGCAAGCCTTTAACCGGATTGCTTTGACGGAAGTCGGACAAGATTGGGCGATCGAGCAGGCCAAAATGTTAGGGGCTTTTGATCATATTTATATCAATGAAAATTTTTTTGAAGAAGACGGTCTGGATACTCATTATGTGACATTGGGTTTTATGTTGCGGAATGTTCCAACGTTTCATATCGATGCTGTTGATCAACATGAGCACTATCATTGGATGCCGTTAAGAGATTTGATGCAGAATGACCAGGTCCACGCGAACACAAAAAAATATTTTCAATCGTTTTGATTTCCGGTTTAAGCGGTTTTTGATCGCTGTTTTCTTCTTGCCCTTGTTAGCCCTCTCTCCAACGACATCTTTCGCTCGACCGTTCCAAGTGTTTATCCCAAAATCAGACTTTCCTTTGTTGGTGGATCAGGTATATTCTTTGGATGTATTTGTTCTGGACAAAGAAGGGCAGATCGAAGCAGCGTTTTCCGGAAAAAGGCATATTCATGTGCGGTTATTAAAACCTGATCAAAAATATTTAGATGATTTTCTTGATTTGCCCCGAACGGTTCACTTTGAAAAAGGTAAAGGGCTTTTTACGCTTAAAGCAAAAGCTGAGGGTACGGTCGTTATAGATGTGAAGATTGAGGGTGTTTATTTAGCGGGCATGCTTGAGATCGATTTCCGGTTTGCGGACATGCTGCCGCCGGCCGTTGAGAATGTTGAGATACAAGACGTGCTTAATATCGCTGTTTTCTTTGATGAGGTTGTTGAGGAAGTAAGCGCGCAGAAAACCCAGCATTATTTGTTGAAGACCAATGAAAGAGAAATCCAACCGGACGCGATTGAATATCATCGGACTTATGTTGTTTTATTTTTTAAGGAAGTTTTTGGGCTCGATGAGAACGAAGGATATCTTGAATTGGAAGGCATCAAAGATCTTTCCGGTAATGCATTAGGACCCGGATATAAAACAGCTACTTTTCAAATTGATTGCGGCTGTGTTGATTGAATTCGAAGCCTGTCTGTGGACGGTAGACCCGTCTTCGCCCCCGGGCAGATGCTGGTTAAAGCAGACCTTTAGAAAAGGCGAAACTGTCTCTGAATGTCTCAAAGGCGGGGCGGAATTTTTTAAATTTGTCATAATCCGCCTGATAGCGCAATTTGAAAAAGCCGTTCCTTTCATCTACCATAAAGAATTCGAGATAAACAGTTTCTTCTTTTTTGACGTCATAAAGGACCCACCTTGAAACTTGCTCGTCAACTTTTAACTCGCCTTTATCCAGAATAACGTAGCCAGGAGTTTTTATCAGGACATCCATAACTTGCGGGAAGATATCTTCAATCCAGTAAGGTGCATATGTTTGGGTCGCGAAGGCGGACAGATAGGTCGGCCGGGTCCCTTCTTTGACTTGTTCTGATGGCAGAAAACATGTGACCGTGTCATAATCATTTTCATTCAAAAAGACGCCGGTTGGAATATTATATTTTTCTTTTTTATCCATTTTGTCCCAACCGTCCGGACAAGAAATGGAGAAACCTTCACCCCTGTAGAGGGGGGTCTTAAATATATCACTTGTAATATAGAATTTAATAAGGAACAGGAGGGCAATGGGGATGCCAATAATTTTAAGGAAAAGACGATGGTCCATCATTTCAGCAATATGCGTATCCGATACTTTTTGATCCTCTTTCTTTGCATCACTTTTTGCTTTGAGTTTTCTCTTCTCGAGAATTTTGTCTTTTAGAGTTTTCATATCACTAGTGTCCCAATATAACCTGTTTAATTTCAAGCAGTTATAAAATTACGGTTTTGATTTTTGTGAACTTTGTTAACGTCTCGACGACATCATAAAATAATATCATTTAAATGCGCGTAA
>JAIORP010000012.1 GCA_021108075.1 Candidatus Omnitrophota bacterium
TTCTCTAAGATGCCTCCGTCGAGACGTATTGCAAATTTTATGAAATTATCTATATTAAGAGTTTCTTCAATCAGGCTGACTTGTTTTAATTCTGGAGAATATCAATTTTTTTTCTTGTAAAAATTTTTACCGGACAGGATTGATATAGATTTATATTCAGTCAACTGACCTTTTGGGACATCTTACGTCGACTCAAGTCATTGACAATATTTAAGGTAAGAGTAAAATGTTTGTATATCTTTTCCGAGGGGGAGGGGATTATCATTGTTCACATATATCATTTTATGTATACATAATATCTACAATCAGATTATATCATGGACACAGTTGGTAAAAAAATTAACTCAGTGTATGTACAAGTTCTTTATGTTCAGTTTGAATCCGTTCATTTGCGTGCTTTCGATATACCCAAGTTTCGCGGTTATTTAGCGAAAAAATATGCCTCCTACCAACTGATCCATAATCATCTGGAAAATGATAAACTGCGATATGCGTATCCGGTGATCCAATTTAAAACAATCGTCAACAAACCAGTTATTATCGGGATCGAAGAAGGGATCCATGTCCTAAAGAAAGTGTTTTTAGACATTAATGAACTGCGTATCAATAAACAAAGAATTCAGATCAATGAGAAATCTGTGATGCTGCGGGAATGGAAATTAGGACAAGCCGATGAGGTTATTTCTTACCGTTTTATTTCGCCCTGGATGGCGCTGAATCAGGAGAATCATAAAAAATATAAACGAATGAAATGGCATGAACAACGCGCGTTTCTCGAGAAGATCCTGGCCGGGAATCTCAAATCCCTTTCAAAGGCGTTTAACTATTTCATCCCCGGGTTCGAGAACCTGCATGTCCGCCTCGACATCAAACCGCTCACCCGGAATTTTAAAAATATCAAAATGACCTGTTTTACCGGAACATTCCAAACCAACTTCCACATCCCCGACCACCTAGGCCTAGGTAAACAAACCGCCCGGGGGTTCGGGTCTGGGGAGAGAATACATAAGAGGTAAGATATGAAAAAAGAAATTGAGTTAGAAAAAATTGAATTTAAAAAAACAAGTGATCCGCTACAATCCGCAGGGTTGATAGGTTTGTATAAATATTGTGAAAAAAGAAAAAGTGGAAATGAGGGATTTAACTTTTACCTTGAGGACAATTCTTTAATTATAAAATCAAGAAATTTAAAGGAGGAATTGTTTGAAATATATTCTGCTATGGGAGCTGAGTATTATGATACTAATGGTAAGAAGCAACTCGAAAAAAATGAAGGTTTTTACTATGACGATAAAAAAGATGCCTTTATAAGGTTTCCTAAAGTAAAAACAACAGGGGTTGCTAATTTAATACAACGTGGTGCACAGCCGACTCCCCTTGGTTTCGCAAAAACATTATCAAAAAAGAAAAAACCAGATGGTAAATCTATTGAAGAAGAAAAATTTGTTTTGTATAACAAAATTATTCAATATTGCAAAGATGAAAAGATCAAGTTTGGAAAAAAAGTGTGGTTTAACGGAAGAAATACTGTTGTGCCAGAGCTTGAGAAGTTAGATATATGCAAAGGAAAACATCCATGTATGATTTGCGGTGAAACTTTTAAAAAGACATATGAATCAAAGAGTTTTTCCCCATTTATTGGTGGTAGTAATTCTGATAAAAATTTTGTGTCGATGATGAAAGGATCTGAAAAAGTCTGTTGGAAGTGTCTTTATGTGCAACGCTTTAGTCCTGTGACGTTTTTTTATCAGACAGATTTTAAGACTATGAATGCTTTTTATTTTGATAGTAGTACTTTAGAAGGACTAAAACGGATAAATATTGAATTACTAAAGCCGATTTTTTATACAAAAGACCAGAAGGTTAGTTGTAATTTTGCAAGAAATTTTCGGATATTTCAATTCGGGCAAGACAAGGCTCGGGATTATTTTGATCATTTTTCAGAAGTTTTCTTGATGTTGTTATACACGGTTAATAAGCAACTGCAGTTTGTAAAATTTGAGATCGAGGAGGATGATTTTTTGCAGTTAGAACAAGAACTTGTATATCGTACAGATGTCTTCTATTTTCAGACTAGTAAATTTGCATCGACCATGCGACCAAAATTAGCAAGAACTTTTTCTGATTTTCAATATGTGTTTGTGTTATTTAAGAAAGTTGATGAAAAATTTCAGGAGAAGTTTGAACATTTATTATGGAATTTAAAACTTTCGAAGAAAGAACAAAATGATAAGACAGATTTAACACTTTTTCGTAATAAATGGGCGGAAGCAGTATTAAAACGGAAATCGACTCTTTCGATTATTGAACAAATAATTGTAACGAATTTTATGAACAAAAAGTTTTTTGGTGATTTCTCGTTACTGCTTGAATGGCTTGTAATGTATGAATCATTAACCAATTATGGAGGGAATAGAAATATGAATGGTGAATTGAGGGAGGTTGCAATCAATTTTGGTAAACAAATTGTTGGGTCAGCAAGAGGAGAACAGAACAAAAACACATTAAAGGGTAAATTAATAAAATTGCGAAAAAGTAGGACGCTTACAAATTTTTTAGATCAGATTATTAGTATTCAAGCTAGATATGAGCTATCGATTAATAATGATATTTTGACTAAGTTGAATGACAGTAATTTTGTTTGTTTTCGACAATTTACGATCATTTCCGCTTTAAATGCTTTTAACGCAGGCAAGAAAAGTTCAACTCAAAATAAACAGGAGGATTAAAAATGGGAAAAGAAGTTAAGTCGATTACGATTACATATTTGTCAAAGGTATCTTTTGCCAGTCTAAACGGTTCCGACTCAGATGCCGATAATATTAATACTATAAAGAAGATTACGCTTGAGAATAATGAAGAGTTGCCGTATGTTTCATCCCAAGCTATTCGTAGGGCGTTGCGTGATCAGTTGTGTACTCTGGGTGAGAATCTATCAAAGATAACAAATTCTTCAAACACGAAACACCCAGCAAAAACAGCTTGTAATCCAGAAGAATATATTGATGACGATTTATTTGGTTTTATGGATGCCGATGAAGAAACTATAAAACGTACATCACCAATACGTGTTGAATCTTTAATAGCATTGTCCAAGTATCAGGGGGATTTAGATTTCGGTACAAATTTGATGGGAACTGCGAGTGGTGGGAATCCTAATATTTTTGAGACTGAGATTCATTCCGGGATATATCGAGGAACTATACTGATTGAGCTTGATCGTATTGGAAATGGAGAACATTTTAAAAAAGAATTGGCAAAAGATGAAAGGAAGAAAAGAGTTCAAGCTTTCTTAGATGCTTTTCAGAATTTATGGTCAAGCGGAAGGCAATCACGTTTTTTGGCAGATATTTCTCCGAAATTTATAGCGGCCGCCTTGATGTACAGCAAAAATCCGGTTTTTCTTGAAGCTGTAGAAATACCGATATCTATTAAAAAGTTGAAAAATGTAGAGAATGACTATTCTGATTTTATTAAAAGCACATGTTTTGCCGCACAGAAAGAGGTTTTTAGCCAAATAGAAGGAGAATGTCAATCTTTAAAAGACGGATTTGTGCAAATAAAGAAGTGGGTTGATGAATATTATGGAAAATAAAAAATATCTTATAGTAAAAGCTGTTTCAGAGACCGCATCTTTTAGGATTCCTGAATATCATAATTTCCATAAGACTTTGCCGTTACCTCCCTTTACTACTCTTATTGGTCTTGCTGGAGCTGCGTTGGGGAAAGAGTATCGGGATGCACAAGAATTTTTTAAAGTCAACGAATTTTCTCTTGGCGTATCAGGTAGGATGTTTGGAAGAGCAACTGACTTATGGAAAGCAAAGTCAACTAAAAAGAAAAATACTGAAGGGACAGTTATTCGCAGGGAGTTTAATTATGGCAATCAATACAGCTTGGTTTTTGCTGGAAATAAAAGTACTATTGAACTTTTAGCGAATGCTTTTAACTATCCAGAGTATCCTTTGTCCATGGGATTGAGTGATTCACTTTTAAAAGTAATCAATGTGCAGGTGCTGGATGACAAATGTTTGTGTGATTCAAATCATCTTCAACACTGTATCTTGCTTGGTAATTTTATGGATCATATTTCGTTTGATCTGGATTTGGACAAAAAATATGTATTCACCCCGATAACTTCTCCAGTCTCATATAATCTTCCCAATGCTTTCATTTTTTTTGATGATGGCAGTCGAAAAATTAAAGGGAGGCAGGAGTATACCTTTATTGGTAATCAGGTTTGTTTCGAAAAAAAAATGATGTGCGTTGACGGTTGTGGCGAAAAAATACCGATATTCGAGCATTCAATATGAAAAAAGTTTTAGACTTATTGGCCAAATCGAGGCCTGAGCAAACACTGGTTGAGCATACCAATAAAGTGTATGACATCTGGGAGTTAATCTTTACGGATGCTCAATATGAGCATTACGGCCAGTATGACGCGTCGTTTTGGAAAAAAAGTCTTGTTTCAGTTATTTTTCATGATGTTGGTAAAATTGTTAATTCTTTTCAGGAAATGATGCTGGTCAGGAATCAAGGTGAATTTTTTGATCCAAATAAAAATTTTCGTCACGAGTTGTTTTCCGGCGTGATAGTAGCCTTTTTGTTAGATGCTGATATTTTACCGACCATGGCGGTATTTAGTCATCACAAAAATTTAAACCATGAACTTTTTGAATTCCACGAATATAAAGATATGACTTTTTCCCTAAACTTTCTCATAGAATTTTACAAAATTTATGAAGCCTTTTTGTTGGATCAGGATTTTTGTTTTGATGTTGACCGCTTAAAGCGTGCTGAAATGCTTAATGCAAAAAAATGTGTTCAGTCGTTCAATAAGGTTATGAAGAAAATGTATTCCTCCAATCTTTCCTCAATAGATAGAAATTTATATATTTTTTACAAAGGGATATTGCAAACATGTGATTGGCTGGCGTCAGGTGGGAGAGAACGGAGCAAGAATTTAATTATAGAAGCCCAGATATTACAAGAACAGATTGAGAAAAGAGTTAATAAAGGAGGGCATCGCGAGGACGCAATTTTGTTTAATGAATTTCAAAAAATTTGTATGAATAATCAATCGGATTGTTTAGTAATAGCACCTACCGGTTCAGGAAAAACAGAGGCTGCATTATTATGGGCTGGGGATAAAATAGGAAAGATACTTTATTTACTTCCGACACGTGTTACTTCTAATGCTATTTATAATCGCATGAAAACGTATTGGGGAAAAGAGTCGGTCGGGCTTGTTCATTCAGGAGCCTTTACTTACCTGAAAGATATTGATAGCACATATGAATATTTGGACTATTTGTTAGAAAAAACATTTCATTCGCCGTTAACGGTTGCCACGGTAGACCAATTGTTGATTTGTGGATTTAATGTCGGGTATTGGGAGATTAAGGAATTTAATTGTTGGAATGCGCGTATAATTATTGATGAAGTGCATGCTTATGATTTTTTTACACTCGGTCTGATCGTGGCAACAATGAGGCACTTGAAACATTTTAATGCCAAGTTTTTCATAATGACAGCTACGATTCCATGTTTTTTAAGAAATTTGTTTACAGAAGAATTAAAAGAAATTGATGTTGTAGAAAATAAAACATCAGCAGATGTCGGGCGCAATATTTTTTCAGTAAATGACTTTATTATGGATAATCTAAATGAACAGATTGTCGATGCAATTAAGGCCAACAGAAAGATTTTACTTGTCGTTAATACGATTGATGAAGCGATTCGATTATTTGAAAAGTATGAGCAATATAATCCGATATGTTATCATTCAAGGTTTATTGCAAAAGACAGACAAACCAAAGAAATAGAAATTCAGAAACTATCTGATGGTGATAAAGGAGGGTTTGTTATAGCTACTCAAGTCGTCGAAGTGGCATTGGATATTGATTTTGATGTGTTGTTTACTGAAAATGCGCCCGCAGATGCGATTATTCAGCGTGCAGGCAGAGTGAACAGAAAAGGAAAAAAAAAGGATACTCGTGTTGTTTTATGTCGCCATACAGAAATGGCTTCATTTTACGGGAAAGATATTCTGGAGAAATCTTTTTTTGAATTCCAAAAATACAATGATTTAAAAATTACAGATAATGAATTTTTAAAGATTGTGGATGAAGTATACAAAGATGTGAATATTAAAAGTAATGGTGATTTTCAAGAAGGGTTGAGGGCTTATGAGCAGGTTCAGGCGCATTATAATTATATCCAAGATGTTCCAAGTTCTGATGAGGATGTTTTTACCCGTAATTTTAAAAATCGGGAAAAAACATCAATTGTTCCTATGACACCATTTTATGTTGAATTAAAGGGAAAGAAAAAAAATGAAGTACAAAAATACGTTGTGGATATTCCTAAATATCAAGCCATGAAGTTTACCAAAATTCCTGAAAACGGGTTTCTCTTTTGTGATGTTGATTACAATTATACAAGGGGAGTTAAGTTGGTCGGGGGGAAGAAAGAAAGCAGTCTTATGACTTGATAAAAGTATGCTTTTTATGAAAGGTCACCATGCAACTCATCCTTAACACATACGGCGCCTATCTACATCAGGCTGACGGGATTTTTGAGGTGAAGGCGGGGGAGAAGAAGACCCGGGTTTCACCGAAGAAGGTTCAGTCTATCGTGATGACAACGGGCGTTAGTTTGTCTTCGGACGCGGTACAGTTGGCTGTCGAAAATAATATCGATATTTTGTTTTTGGATTATTTTGGAAATCCATACGGGCGAGTATGGCACGGCCGTTTGGGGTCGACAGCCCGTATCCGGCGTGCTCAGCTTGAATTTGCGCTCTCGGACGAGGGGCTTAAAATCGGTCAAAAATTTGTTGATAAGAAATTTGATAATCAAATTGTGTTCTTGCGTAATCTGCGGGATAGACGGACGGCTATGTCTGCGGAAATTACCGCTGCTATTAACATGATCAAAGATGCCAGAGAGAAATTGATGACAGTAGAAGGGAATGCCAATGAGATGCGCGGCAGTATTATGGGTATTGAAGGTCAGGCCGGACGGCGTTATTGGAT
The DNA here is from genome assembly GCA_021108075.1 of Candidatus Omnitrophota bacterium. Lineage (GTDB taxonomy): Bacteria > Omnitrophota > Gorgyraeia > Zapsychrales > Zapsychraceae > JAIORP01. The sequence continues at coordinate 7,038 of JAIORP010000012.1, forward strand.
GATTTTAAGCCGGTTGCTCCCCGAGCGTTTCCGTTTCAACGGACGTAGCCGTAATCCTGCCCAGGACGAATTTAATTGTCTTTTAAATTATGCCTACGGAGTTTTATACGGGATCGTCGAACGGGCCTGTGTTCTGGCTGGTATTGATCCGTATGTCGGTTTTATTCATACTGATCATTATGCTAAGACTTCAATGGTTTTTGACGTGATCGAGGGCTACCGTATTTTTGCGGACGAAACGGTTTTTAATTTGTTTTCTCGTAAGAAAGTTAAAAAGGCGCTTTTTAACCGCATGCAGAACGGTTTTGTCTTGAATAAAGAAGGGAAGGCCGTTTTGCTGGTTGATTACAATGAATATCTGGATAACAGCATTCTATATAACGGACGCCGCTTGAAACGGCGTGATACCATTCAGTTTGATTTGCATAAATTGGCTAATAGTTGGATAAAAACAAATGAAGCCGAATGAGACATTAGTTTGGGTAATTTATGATATTAGGTGTAATAAAATCCGGCGCAAAGTAATAAAAGCTACCCGGGGAGCAGGACTTTATAGAGTGCAAAAGTCCGTGTTTTTGGGCTCGATCAATCGGGCGGAATTGGATTCTTTATGATTGATCGAGCAAGTGATTCCGTGTATATTTTCCCGATGTGTGAGATTGATTTTAAAAAAGTTATTTTGCAAGGACAAGCGTTTGACAAAAAATTGGTAACCGATGAGGTTAGGAGTTTTTTTGTTTAACCTGAATCAGGTGGAGCTTCATGCCTAGAACAAGCGATCCTCAGCAACAATTGATGATAACACCCAGTGAAGTGATGGAGTACTTGTACTGTCCGCGCTTTACATATTATCTTAATGTTCTGCGGATTTCGCAATATGAGAAAAATCGATATAAAGTGCTGAAAGGAAGGCAAGTTCATGAGCAGCGTCTGCGGCATAATAAAAGTTATTTACCTAAAAAGATCCCTGTGTTAAAAAAAGAAATCGATGTTTATTTGGCGGATCCCGGGTTGAGAGTGCGGGGGATTGTTGATGAAATTTTATATCTGGAAGATGGAACACTTGCACCTGTCGACTATAAATTTAGCCCGTTTAAGGAAAGTGTATATAAGACCCATAAGGTGCAGATGTGCTTATACGCGCTTTTGATTGAAAGGACGTACGGTAGACCGGTTATAAAAGGTTATATCGCGTATATCCGCGGGGGCAGTAAGACCCTGGATGTAGATATAACAGAAGGTATGAAAGCGCACTCTCAAAAAATTGTTGATGATGTTTTTGATATAATTCTATCGGAGAAATTGCCGGAGAAGACAAAAAGCAGGGTGCGGTGCGTTGACTGTACTTATAAAAATATTTGTGTCTAATCAGAAAAATTTTCTAAGGTCATAAGAATGAATAGTTTAGAATATGTTAGATGTAGAAATAGTGCTAAAAAATGCGATAAAAATTGCTTTTTTTATGCTAGTTCTTTGACATTTCGGTATAATATTTGGATAAAGGAACTGTTTGACATATATCAAGTTAGAGAAAATTTGCGGTCGAGAAACCTCATCCAGTAAAACAAGGATTGAAACACTTTTGCTCTAACCCAATCGATATTTCCGTTATTGTCGAGAAACCTCATCCAGTAAAACAAGGATTGAAACTCCACAGGTTATCCACAGGGCACACAGATGTATGGGGTCGAGAAACCTCATCCAGTAAAACAAGGATTGAAACTCCATGCAATTATCATAGCATAGTTCTTCAAATTTTTGTCGAGAAACCTCATCCAGTAAAACAAGGATTGAAACTCGTGAGTAAACAATGAACGAGAGAAATAATTTAGTCGAGAAACCTCATCCAGTAAAACAAGGATTGAAACTCGTGAGTAAACAATGAACGAGAGAAATAATTTAGTCGAGAAACCTCATCCAGTAAAACAAGGATTGAAACAGAATTTTACGTTTTTCTTGAGTAGTAAGATTGTTGTCGAGAAACCTCATCCAGTAAAACAAGGATTGAAACCTCGCTAACAGGTGTTGATACGTCCTTAATGGGGTGTCGAGAAACCTCATCCAGTAAAACAAGGATTGAAACTATCCGCGTCTGATGGCAATTAATTATTAACAACCAAGTCGAGAAACCTCATCCAGTAAAACAAGGATTGAAACCGCGATTATTCTGTTTTTCGCCGCGATGAATAAACGTCGAGAAACCTCATCCAGTAAAACAAGGATTGAAACCACATGGATATACACATGCAAGTAAGTATACAGCGTCGAGAAACCTCATCCAGTAAAACAAGGATTGAAACTCAGGTCATTACCTGCTGGATTGCGCGATAATCTACGTCGAGAAACCTCATCCAGTAAAACAAGGATTGAAACTTTTTTTGCCACGGCTGCCTGCATTACTGATGATTGTCGAGAAACCTCATCCAGTAAAACAAGGATTGAAACTTGAGCAACGTTTGCAAAACGTTCAGAATCAGCGATGTCGAGAAACCTCATCCAGTAAAACAAGGATTGAAACCAGATAATATCCTTATCAACCGCTATCTGTTTTGTGTCGAGAAACCTCATCCAGTAAAACAAGGATTGAAACTTAGCAACACTCAGCGACGATAGTCGACAATGGGGTGTCGAGAAACCTCATCCAGTAAAACAAGGATTGAAACAAAGAGTCCATTCCGCCGTCCCCTGGACAGCAAAGTCGAGAAACCTCATCCAGTAAAACAAGGATTGAAACAGCACAATGTCTATTCGCACAAGCCATCCACGCATTGTCGAGAAACCTCATCCAGTAAAACAAGGATTGAAACTGCGTAACATGTTCGAATCGCGAGTTTCCGAAGAGGTCGAGAAACCTCATCCAGTAAAACAAGGATTGAAACCCGTTTGCGACGTAAACGCCGATCACATCAGTATCGTCGAGAAACCTCATCCAGTAAAACAAGGATTGAAACATTCTGCCCAAACCGTTGCAAAATGGGCGGTCTATCGTCGAGAAACCTCATCCAGTAAAACAAGGATTGAAACACCATTATCTCGCCGACATTGCAGACCCTAGTTACAGTCGAGAAACCTCATCCAGTAAAACAAGGATTGAAACCGGATTGAGCCGTAGCAGGTTGTTGCGACTGCACGGGGTCGAGAAACCTCATCCAGTAAAACAAGGATTGAAACGCTGAGCACGGTACAATTATGATTATGGGTGTTGTGGTCGAGAAACCTCATCCAGTAAAACAAGGATTGAAACTATAGGGAAATCACCGGACTAAAAAAATACTGGCCAGTCGAGAAACCTCATCCAGTAAAACAAGGATTGAAACTGAATTGGGTCAGTGTACATGGGAAGAACGACGGAAAGTCGAGAAACCTCATCCAGTAAAACAAGGATTGAAACTAAATATGAATCCACATGTTATCAGCATCCGTTGAGTCGAGAAACCTCATCCAGTAAAACAAGGATTGAAACACCGGAACGCAATCTTACGCTGACGATGTAGCAAGTCGAGAAACCTCATCCAGTAAAACAAGGATTGAAACCGAGGTGATTGCGAGGGTACTCTAATGTTGGAAGCGTGTCGAGAAACCTCATCCAGTAAAACAAGGATTGAAACAATTTTCTTCACTGACTGTACAAATGCGATAAGCCGTCGAGAAACCTCATCCAGTAAAACAAGGATTGAAACTAAAAAGCGAGTCTAATCATTTCAACTCTCCTTCCGGTGTCGAGAAACCTCATCCAGTAAAACAAGGATTGAAACACCGGAACGAAGGGATTGAAGTTGAAGATAAAGCAGTCGAGAAACCTCATCCAGTAAAACAAGGATTGAAACTTGTATATCCCGTTAATAGCGTTACTGGGATCTTGGTCGAGAAACCTCATCCAGTAAAACAAGGATTGAAACACTCTAGCGGTAACGTCTCTCAGCTTACTAGGGACCGTCGAGAAACCTCATCCAGTAAAACAAGGATTGAAACCATTTTTTCGCATTTTTTTTCGAAATTGTGGCAGCGGTCGAGAAACCTCATCCAGTAAAACAAGGATTGAAACAAAAAACGCGGGGTTTGCCTCGGCTGCAGGGTTCAAGTCGAGAAACCTCATCCAGTAAAACAAGGATTGAAACGCAAGAAATTACAGTCGCAGAATTACGAGATTTTCGTCGAGAAACCTCATCCAGTAAAACAAGGATTGAAACATAATCCAAATAAACAAACTAAAGAAATGAAAATAAAGTCGAGAAACCTCATCCAGTAAAACAAGGATTGAAACGTTTTAGCTCCAGATTATCTTTTTTTGTGGTACCCAAGTCGAGAAACCTCATCCAGTAAAACAAGGATTGAAACCTCAAGCTCCTCGTCTCCGAAAGAATCCATATAAGGTCGAGAAACCTCATCCAGTAAAACAAGGATTGAAACCAAATAACGCAAAAAGTTATTGCAAAAGCGACAGAGTCGAGAAACCTCATCCAGTAAAACAAGGATTGAAACATCCTGGGGTTGAATGAAATTTATTACAGTTTCGCGGGTCGAGAAACCTCATCCAGTAAAACAAGGATTGAAACATGATTTTATTTTTGCACTAATCCGGACAGGATCAAGTCGAGAAACCTCATCCAGTAAAACAAGGATTGAAACATCCTATGCGTCAGTTCTCCGGGTGCGGTGTGATTGTCGAGAAACCTCATCCAGTAAAACAAGGATTGAAACATCAACCTGCGCATACCGGTTAACGCCCAATTAAATAGTCGAGAAACCTCATCCAGTAAAACAAGGATTGAAACAGTTCTTGCTTGGAAGAGTCCCCGGATGCCGCTTGCGTCGAGAAACCTCATCCAGTAAAACAAGGATTGAAACGCGCAGCTCGAAGCGCAGATGGCGGAGTCGCAAGAAGTCGAGAAACCTCATCCAGTAAAACAAGGATTGAAACGATACAAGGACTTCATGACGGTACCAGCGAAGTTAGTCGAGAAATCTCATCCAGTAAAACAAGGATTGATTGAAGCTTATCAAGGCCGCATATGGGCTGAAAGTGTTTCGCTTAAGGACTCTATCTGTTACATCTCCTTAACTATTAATTCAACTGCTGAAATTGTTTAAATGATTTTATAGGAAAGCGTTATAGTGAATTTTTTGGTTTTTGTGATTTTTTTCACAAAACACCTTGATTTGTAGCGGGAATATGCTATAATTTTGTAAAAATTGTGAAATTTGGAACAAAAGATGAAAACAACTAAAAATTGTATCACACGCCTTTATCAATATCGGGAGGCGTTGTATCGCATGAAGACATCAGGATGTCAAAAGGTATTTTCTAATGATTTAGCTGAAGCAATCGGCGCGAATTCATCCCAGGTCCGTAAAGATTTTTCGCTCTTTGGTATCTCAGGAAATAAACGCGGTGGTTATGGTATTCATGAATTGATGGATCAGCTGGATACGCTGTTTAATAAGAATCAGATGCGAAAAATTATTGTTGTTGGCGTGGGGAATATCGGACGGGCCTTAATGAATTATGAGAGCTTTGCCAGGGAGTTGATCCTTATTGAAGCCGCCTTTGATATCGATCCGATGAAGTATGACCGTGAAGCCCTGATTCCGGTCCTTCCGATGGAAGAACTGCAGGATTACATTACCCATAACAAAATCAAGATGGCAATCATTGCTGTGCCGTATTTTGCCGCCCAGCAGGTGTTTGACCTGATGTCAGCTGCCGGTATCAGGGGCGTTGTTAATTTTTCACCTGTCAGCTTGAAAACTCCCGAGGATGTTTTTGTTAATAATGTGAATGTGCAGCTGGAAATAGATATTGTTCATTACTTTGTTAATGCGTTAGATAAAAAAGAGTAAGAAAATATATTTTTTGAAGAATTGTTTGCGTTTTGATATATTTTTACCGGAGGAGTGGGTAACTTTTGGAAATCGTTCTAAAATTCAACACGTCATTCAGTTCTTTCAGCGCAATCAATGTGATCCTTAGATAATACATTTCGGTATTTTTAATGGAGTGAATTCCTCTGAGCTCTGCTGCGAGGAGATTCATTATATTACTCAAAAAACAGGAATAGGCCCATATGAAATTAAAAAGCAAAATGCTTTTTTCTGTAATCAGTATCATTGTTTTTTTGGGACTGTTTATTTCGTTTTTTGGCTTTCTCTTTGTTAAGAAGCACATTGTCGATCAAGCCCAACGTCAAATATCCATGGATTTGAAAGTCGCCCGATCTGTCTATGAAAAGCCTTTTGAACTGATGCGCGTCGGTTTTGATATGTACCGTACGGACCAATCCCTGGGCATGATCAAGGACAATGTCGATCTGGATTATCTCGTTCTGCTTGATCAAAGTGGACTGGGCCAATTGACCGGCAATATTGCCCGTAAGGCCTACCGGACAAAACAGGCCTGTTTCGGAACACGCGTCATGGGGCATCAGGAACTGGAAGCTTTAGGCTCCCTGGACGCGTCGCCTTACGTGATCGCTCTTAAAGCGACCCCTGAATCGAGGCCCACAGATCAGACGATTGTTAAAGATGTTATGGTGCTTGAGTATGCTAAGCCGCTGTTAGACGCTAACGGTGTCGTCCGGCAGTTATTGTACGGCGGCCGGATTTTGACGCGCGATTATCCTTTTGTGGATGATATTGTCAAGGTGGTCTTTGAAAATAAAATTTACAACAATAAACCCGTTGGAACGGTCACGATTTTTCAGGACGATGTTCGTATTGCCACCAATGTGATCGACGATCAAGGCCAAAGGGCGATTGGAACACGGGTGTCTGATATCGTCTATGAAAAAGTTGTCGATCAAGGCGAAGTCTGGAATGACCGGGCTTTTGTTGTGACCGACTGGTATTTGACCGCCTATGAGCCAATAAGAAATATTGATGGAAATATCCTTGGTATTTTATATGTCGGAATACTCGAGCAGCCTTACCACGACACGCAACGGAGTATCTTTTTAGCTTTTATCTCCCTTATTGCTGTCGCTTCTCTGATAGCCGCCGGGTTAGCGGTTTGGATCAGTGACCGGATATCAAACCCGATCAGTAGCCTCATGCAAACAATACGTAAGATCGGAGCGGGTGATTTGAAAAGCAAGGTTGAGAAGAGAACGGAGATTGATGAATTCAATGAATTGATTATCGCGCTCAATGATATGTCCGACCGGTTAAGTGAAAGGGAAAAGAATGTCGCGGATTCAAAGAACGCGATGGCTGAGATGAATAAGCGTTATTTGGATTTGATCGGGTTTGTTTCGCACGAACTGAAAGGATTGTTGTCGTCGATCGTTTTGAACACCTATTTATTGCAGCAGGGTATCTTAGGTCCTGTTAACGCCAAGCAGAAAAAGATACTGCAGTCGATCGCTCGAAATTTAGATTATTTGACGGTCACGGTCAGGAATTTTTTGAATTTGAGCCGGGTTGAAAAAGCGGAATTGGTTTTGAGCCGGACGGACCTGTTATTAAAGGAACATGTTTTTGATGTCTCAACCGAAGCGTTTATGCATCAGGCCCTGGATAAAGAATTGAAGGTGACAAACAATATTGATCCCAGTATAGAAATCAACGGGGATGCGGGGTTGCTGCAAATTGTGGTCAATAATTTATTGAGCAATGCTGTTAAGTACGCCCGCTCTGGCGGATGTATTCAAATCACCTCAAGGGTGATTGAGGGCGAAGTGGAGGTCACGGTTTACAACGATGGAACACCGATCGCTTCCGTCGATTTAGATAAATTATTCAAGAAGTTTTCACGTATCGTTTACCGGGGACAAGAAAAAGTCAAAGGAACGGGAATAGGACTATTTATTACAAAGGAGATTATTGAACGTCATGGTGGTCGGATTTGGGTCGAACCACAGGCGGAAGGTAATGCTTTCAAATTTAGAATAAAGATGAAGTAATATCAATAACAAAATATAATTTGGAGTGATGATAAAACGGAATTGGAATAACGATGTGAGACTGACAGGATCAACCGAACAAGCCTGTTCGGTCCACCCCGGTGTGAGGACGAATTAATTTTTTCACTAATGGTGTGTGGAAGAGATTGTCTCCTGTGCTTCCTGGGGTGTTCAGTATCTCCTGGGATAATAACATAAGCTGTCGGTTAAAAAACAGCAAAGAGGAAAGAAGATGAAAAATAAAATTTTACTTATTGATGATGATGCTGATTTTGTGGAAGCGACTCAATTATTGTTAGAAGCCAACGGTTATGATGTCTGTTGCGCGTCGAATGGAAAGGAAGGTTTCCAAAAGGTTAAGGAGGAATCTCCTGACCTGATCTTTCTTGATATGATGATGACGTATAAGACCGAGGGGGCGGAAACGGCGAAAGCGATGGCTGCTGATGCCGCCATCAAGATGATTCCCATTATTTTGATCACAGGAGCGGGCAAAGAAAAAGATTTTCCGATGGATTTAAAAACATCGGACATACCTGTTAAGAGGATCCTCGAGAAACCGATCAACCCGGAAACACTTATTCAAGTAGCGAAGAGCTATATCGGTTTGACAGGTAAAGAACGCCGTGAGTTTGTTGGGACATTAGACGCGATTGTTGGGAAATGGAAGGATAAAGAAGGCAATTTGATCATGATTTTGCACGCGATTCAAAAGCATTACGGTTATGTGCCCCGAAATGTCTCCTTTGAATTGTGCCGGCTCTTGCATGTTCCGCTCGCGCGAATTTACGAAGTTATCACGTTCTACAACTATTTTAAATTAGAACCGCCGGGAAAAAATTTGATATCCATGTGTATGGGTACCGCTTGTTATTTAAAAGGAACACCGCAAATTCTTGACGAAATTAAAAATATCCTGGGGATTGAAGCCGGAGAGACAACGAAAGATGGATTTTTTCAATTGCAAAATGTCCGTTGTTTGGGCTGTTGCGGCCTGGCTCCCGTTATGATGATCAACGATAAGGTGTATGGTAAGGTCCAACGCGGTGAGGTCATGGATATTTTATCTGAATATACAAAATGATATTTGAAGACGGGCACTCCGTGAGGTCGCCTGGTTGATTGAAGGAGAAAAATAATGAGTTCAAGTAAAGTCAATATAGATGAGATCAAAAAGAACATCAATAAGAAATCAGGTGATTGGATAAAGGTTGGGATGAGCACGTGCGGTATTGCCGCCGGGGCTGATAAAGTTTTAGAGAAATTTCAGGAAGAAAAAGAACGCCGAAATTTGGATATCCGTTTAGAAAAATGTGGCTGTGCCGGTATGTGTTACGCCGAGCCTTTAGTTGAAATTCGCGTTAAAGGAATGCCGCAGGTTGTATATGGAAAGGTTGACGCAAAAGTAGTTGTCGAAATCATTGATCGTCATGTTCTCCGGAAGCAATTACTGGATGATCATATATATAACATTAAGGTTCAATAATACCAATTTCATTAAATAATGACCAGAACCAATTCTGTTTTTCAGAGTTAAAATAGAACAATTTATTAATGGATTTGGCATAAATGAGCGCATATGGGAGCAAATCAAATGAAAATAATTCTGATTAAAGATACAGGACCAACTGAGAAGACGAAGATCATTTATGATCTTTTCAACGCCTTGTTGCGCGATGCCGGTATGCATGCAGATTACCAGGTTGTGCGCGCGGCGGATATCGGTATTTACGGGAAAGGCGTGGTTGTCAAGATTTTTCCAGGCGATATTGTTTATCAAAACGTCCAGGAAGATGATGTTAACAATATTATTGATACAACATTAAAGCAAAATAAACCGATTAAAGATTTGCGGCTTGATTTTCAAAACAAACAAATTCGTATCGTCTTAAGGAATTGTGGTGTCATTGATCCGGAGAAGATTGATGATTACATCGGGCAAGACGGTTATCAGGGCATAAAGAAGGTTCTTCAGAAGTTTGATCCTGAAAAAGTCATTGACGAAATGAAAACGAGTGGACTCCGCGGCCGGGGAGGCGGTGGTTTTCCCACCTGGATGAAATGGAATTTCGCCCGGGGCGTCGAAATGGACCAAAAGTACATTATCTGTAATGCCGACGAAGGTGATCCAGGCGCTTACATGGACCGTAGCGTTTTAGAAGGCGATCCCCATTCCGTATTGGAAGGGATGATGATCGCTGGATACACGGTCGGCGCGTCGAAAGGTTACCTGTATATCCGCGCTGAATATCCTCTGGCGATAGAACGGTGTCAAAAAGCGATTGACCAGGCCCGCGTGTATGGTTTCCTGGGGGAAAATATTTTAGGGTGCGGCTTTAATTTTGATTTAGATATACGTTTAGGGGCCGGTGCTTTTGTTTGCGGCGAGGAGACGGCTTTGATCGCGTCCATTGAAGGAAAACGCGGCTGTCCACAGCCCAGACCGCCGTACCCGTCGATAAAAGGATTGTGGGGAAAGCCGACGGTTATTAATAACGTTGAGACATTAGCCAATGTGCCGGTTATCTTGCATAAAGGAGGGGCCTGGTTTTCTAAGATCGGAAGCGAGACATCAAAGGGCACAAAAGTTTTTGCCTTAACAGGGAAAGTTCAGAATTCCAGTCTGATCGAAGTTCCGATGGGGATCACCTTACGCGAAATCGTTTTTGATATCGGCGGTGGAGTTTTGGATAATAAAAAGATCAAGGCGATTCAGACGGGCGGACCTTCCGGCGGCGTGGTCCCGGAGGACCTGTTTGACACCCCTGTCGATTATGAGAACTTGCTTAAATTAGGATCGATTATGGGATCCGGTGGAATGATTGTTATGGACGAAGATGATTGTATGATCGATATTTCAAAATTTTATTTAGGTTTTTGCGTCGAGGAATCCTGCGGGAAATGCGCTCCTTGCCGGATAGGCGGAACACAGCTGTTGAACATCCTCACAGATATTTCCGAAGGCAAAGCCACGATGTCAGACCTGGACCGCTTAACGAAAATTTCTTCCGCGATGCAGAAGGCTTCTTTGTGCGGATTGGGGCAATCAGCGGCGAACCCTGTTCTGTCAACATTGAAATTTTTTAAAAAAGAATACCACGGACATATCGTTGAAAAGACATGTCAGGCGGGCAAGTGTTCAGGCCTGTTTAAATATGAGATTATCCAGAAAAAATGTAAGCGTTGCGGCTTGTGTCAACGGAACTGTCCTGTTGGCGCCATCCCGGGAGATAAAGATAAAGGCTATTTAATCGAACAAGAGAAATGTATCCGTTGTGGCCGGTGCTTTGATGTTTGTAAATTTGAGGCTGTTGCCAGGTAGGACCGGGGAGCTGATTATTAACGCGGATTGTCAGGGAACCATTGCTGAATACCATTCGCCATTTAAAAGATATTAAATGTATTGTTGTTTATATTTATTGAGGAGGAATAGAAATGATAAAAGCGCGTATTAACGGTATTACCGTTGAAGTCGAGAAAGGGACGACCATCCTTGACGCGGCCAGGACGGTTCAGATAGAGATACCGACATTATGTAAACACCAGGATTTACCGGCTTCCGCCGCCTGCGGTATTTGTATTGTTAAAGTGCGGGGCTCACGGAAAATGTTACGGGCCTGCTGTACGCCGATAGAAGACGGTCAGGAGGTTATTACCCATGATCCTGAAATCATTGAAACACGCCGCACGGTGGTTGAACTGATTTTATCCAATCATCCCAATGATTGTTTGAAATGCGGTCGCAACAATAACTGCGAATTGCAGACGCTGGCGTCGGACTTTGCCATACGCGAAGATGTTTTTAAAAATATTGTCCGCGAAATACCAAAAGACAGTACGACCGGCACCATTGTTTTAGAACCGTCAAAATGCATCAAGTGTGGCCGTTGTGTTGAGGTGTGTCAGGGGATGCAGGACGTTTGGGCGTTGTCGTTTATTGACCGGGGGGTTGAGACGCGTATTTCTCCAGCCGGGGATATCCAATTGGGTGAATCACCCTGTGTTCGCTGTGGTCAATGTTCGGCCCATTGTCCGACGGGCGCGATTTTTGAGAAAGATGATACAATCAAAGTTTGGCGGGCATTGCAAGACGCGGATAAATATTGTGTTGTTCAGATCGCGCCGTCCGTCCGTGTCGCTGTCGGCGAAGGATTTGGCTATGAACCGGGTACAAACTTGACCGGGAAGATTTATTCGATGTTGCGCCGGCTGGGTTTTAAAGCGGTCTTTGACACGAACTTCAGCGCTGACGTGACCATTATGGAAGAAGCCAGTGAGTTTGTCGAACGGTTTGTTCATAATAAAGGGCCCTTGCCACTCATCACGACGTGCTGCCCGGCCTGGGTTGATTTCATGGAAAAGTATGAAGCCGATATGATTGAACATTTTTCTTCCGCCAAATCACCCCAACAGATGTTAAGCGTTTTAGCCAAGACCTATTATGCGGAAAAGATCGGAGTTGATCCTTCGAAGATTTACATGGTTTCGATCATGCCGTGCACCGCCAAGAAATATGAAATTACACGGAGTGAAGAGATGTTTATCGATGGCCGTCAAAACACGGATGTTGTTTTGACCACGCGTGAGTTTATCCGTATGATCAAACAGGCCGGAATCAATTTTAATGGGCTCAAAGATGAAGCTCCGGACCATATCCTCGGAGACTATTCCGGCGCGGGTGTTATTTTCGGCGCCACAGGTGGGGTCATGGAGGCCGCCTTAAGAACGGCGTATTATCTTGTGACCAATAAAAACCTCGACAAGTTTGAATTTGAAAATGTGCGGGGATTAAAGGGCGTGAAAGAAACGTCCATAACGATTGAAGGCACGGAAGTCAAGATCGCGATCGCGCATGGTTTAGGAAACGTCGAGTATGTGATCAATAAAGTCAAGGAAGCCAGGGCCAATAATCAACCTTTGCCTTATCACTTTATCGAGGTCATGGCCTGTCCAGGCGGGTGTGTCGGCGGCGGTGGGCAGCCTTACGGCGTCTCCGATGATGTGCGCATGAAAAGGGCTAAAGGTTTATACTCCGATGACGAAGGCAATGCCGTCCGCTGCAGTCATGATAATCCGTATGTTAAGAAATTGTATGAGGAATATCTGGAAAAGCCCCTTAGTGAAAAAGCGCATCACCTGTTACATACAAAGTATATTCCTAAACCGGAATACCGGAAGTAATATAAGAGGGAAAAAGGTGGAGAATAGCGGTATAATTTAAGCCATAAGTTGTTGTTTTATTCTGGATAATAATAAAGTATCCGGGAGCTCTTCAAATATTGAGAAGTTGGGTTAAATCCGGTAATATGTTAGTATTTCGAAAAATAGGCCAGACGTTTTTTGTTTTATTCGTATCACCATATTTTTATTTTACCTTTTACCGTTAACCTTTTTACTTTAGAAATTATGCACGAAATGTCGATCGTAACAGTTTTGATTGATCAAGTTATTGATATCGCTCAGCGGAACCGGCTGAAAGATGTTCAGGTCGTTGTGCTCGTGGCCGGACAGTTGCGTCAGGTCGTACCGGAAATGATGCAGGAAGCTTTTAAAGCGGTTATTCCTGGCACGATTGTTGAAGGCGCTGTTTTGCGGGTTGAAGCGGAAGCGGCCCTTGTCCGTTGTCGTGCTTGCCAGGCGGAGTACCAGCCGGACGTGGATGATTTTATTTGTCGGTCGTGCCAAAAGGCGGATGTCGAGATTTTGCGAGGGAATGATATTATATTAAAAACGATAGAAGGGAACAAATAGCCGCCGGGTGATTATACCAATGCCATTAAATAATGACAAAAAACCGATTCTGTTTTTCTCGACGCTAAGGCAAGAATATCAGAATTGAAATAGAATAATTAATGAATGGATTTGGTATGAGTTTAAATATCGGGGAGGGGTTTTGATGAAAGTGAATGTGGTAAAAAATGTTTTAAGGGCCAATGATATTGTCGCGCAGGAAAACAGATCGGTTTTTAAAGATAAAGGTGTTTTGGCCTTGAATTTGATCAGCTCCCCGGGCAGCGGGAAGACGACGTTATTAGAAAAGACATTGCCCGTGTTGAGTCCTGATAAATCGATTGTTTTAGTCGGTGATCTGGAAACCACCCGTGATGCCGAACGCGTCGCTCCACACGCCCTGAATGCCACCCAGATCAACACCGGCCTGAGCTGCCATCTTTACGCGAATCAGATCGCTCAAAGTTTGTCAGCTTTACCCCTTGATGACGCCCAATATTTGTTCATTGAGAACGTTGGCAATATGGTCTGCCCGGGAGAGTTTGATCTTGGTGAAAATTTGAAGATTATTTTGTTGAGCGTTCCGGAAGGGGATGATAAGGTCGCCAAATATCCCACGATTTTTCGTGTCGCGGACCTTATTTTGCTCACCAAATGCGAGTTGCTCGATATTTTGCCTTTTGATGTCCAACGTGTCAAAGAGGATTTAGCGAAACTCAATTCCAACACAACATTATTGCCGTTTTCATCCTTTAAAGGGGATGGCATGGATGTCTGGATCGACTGGCTGAAACAAAAGCGTCAAGAAAGCATCGGCGCCCAAGCGAAATTTGTGACGGAATAAAAAAAGTACCAACCGTCCCTACTTTTTTTACAATGGATGATTAATAATATTTTCTTCTGGATTAGTTCTAAGTTTAACGGTATTCTTACTCATAAGGTATTCTTTTGATTTCGCGTGCGTTAACACACGGGTTTTATGGGTTCCTTTTTGAAAGGATACTCTTTTTTTTATTTTTATTTAAGCTCAAAATCACAACATTCAAGTATATCCCATATGTTATACGCGGTAGAAACCGTAATAGAAACATAAGAAAAGCAAAGGAGAAACAGCATGTTTTCATTCAAAGATTTAAGTGTAAGGGCGAAAGTTTTATCAGCTGTGGGAAGTGTGTTGTTGATTTTGTTTTTTCTTGGCGCGCTGGCAATTACGAATTTTAACGCGATAAAGACAGAGATTGACGGACTTTTGCTCGCATCAGATATTCAGACAAACGCGTTTAGAATGAGGATGGAAGAGAAAAATTATCTTTTGCATCATAAGGATGAAAATTATAAAAAGGCAAAAGAAGATTTAAAGCATATTCATAAAGATCTGGATACGATCAATGAAACATCAAAAGATAAAGGTCTTCTTGACCATGCGCGTAAAATGGGAGAAGAGGTTGAAAAATATGAAACTCTCTTTAGCCAGTTAGTGGAAGACAAAAGAAAAGAACTTCATGATGAAGAACTTATGAATAAAGAAGGAAGAAAGGTGGCAGATCTCTTTAGAGCATATTTTTCAGGGCAGGCGGCTGACATGAAAAAAGCGGTGGCAAGCGGTAATATCGAAGAGATTAAAATAAAAGAGTCACGTTATGCTAACGCGGTAAAAGGATTCAACTTAATCTCAAGTATTCGTCTCAGACAGAGAGAATATATAGTAGACCATGAGAAAGAGATATATGAAAGAATGAAAAAAGAATTAAAAGAACTTTTGGCCCTGTATGATGAGATGCATGGGTATACAAGGCAGGAGAAAAATAAGAAGGCAATCCTTGGGGCTAAAAAGGTTACACTCGCGTATGTAAAGGAAATGGAAGAATGGGTGAAACTGGACCATGAGATCAGAGTAGAAATTTTGCCTGAGATGAGGGCATTAGGAAATGATGTTATTCATGTTGCTCAGGAATCTAACGATCACGCGGTGCATTTAATGGTTTCAAAACAGAAGGAAGCCAAAAGCATTATTACCATAGGGTTGATTGTCGCGATATTAATAGGTGTGTTCCTTGGGTTTATGATAGGAAATATGGTTTCGGGAGCTATTAAAAAAGTGGTTGATATGCTTAAAGATATTGCCGAAGGTGAAGGGGATTTAACCAAAAGGATACCGGTTGATTCAAAAGATGAAACCGGCCAGCTTGCCCAGTGGTTTAATACCTTTATCGGTCAGGTTGAAGGCATTATTGGTCAGGTTGCAGACTCGGCGAATCAGCTTTCTGCCGCGACAGAGGAGATATCATTGTCGGCACAGCAGATTTCAGACGGCGCGCAACAGCAATCATCAAGTTTTGAAGAATTATCCAGTTCTGTTCAATCTACCGCGGAAAATTCTATATTGGCAAATAAGATATCAAAAGAAGCTGAACAAAAAGCACATATAGCAGAGGAAGCTATGGGAAGCACCGTTGAGGCAATGACATCTATTGAAAAAGGCGCGGGACAGATTGCTGAGGCTGTCAGCTTGATCACTGATATCGCTGATCAAACCAACCTTTTGGCTCTTAATGCTGCGATTGAAGCGGCACGCGCGGGTGAGCATGGAAAAGGGTTTGCTGTTGTCGCGGATGAAGTAAGGCGACTCGCGGAACGATCGGCTATCTCCGCGAAAGACATAGAAACTTTAATAAAAGGTAGTTTAAAAGAAGTTGAAGATGGGGTGAAAGTTTCCCAAAAATCAGGTTCTGATGTCAAAGAAGTTGTTGGGAATATTAATACGATAGCGGGGCGACTGCAAGAAATTTCAAGTTCCACTCAAGAGCAGGCATCTGCAATGGAAGAAAACACTTCTATTGTTGAATCCAATGCTGCTGCTTCAGAAGAACTTGCAGCATCCGCGGAAGAGATGGCAGGGCAGGCAGAGGCGCTGCAGAATCTTGTTGCGCAGTTTAAGATAAGTGAAAGGGTGAATGCCTCGGGAATGGAAGCAACTGGCGTGAAGAAAGAGACGCCTAAGGTCCAAGCAGAAATTCCAAGAAAGGATAAAGATAGAGATAGAGATGAAGATGAAGAGTTAAGAATAGGCTGAAATATTATAGAGTAGGAGGGGATCAAAGAATATTTTTTGATCCCCTGGAAGAAAGATGCTAGCCTGTGAATGAATTTGAAAACGTCAAAAAATCCACTTGAGAAAAAAGTAAATTCTAATTATATGAGGGGTCGGGGAGCTTTTCCGACCCCTCATATATATTTTAAAATTTTCAGTTTTCCTCCAAAGAGAATGTCGGGATTGTTTATCGCGACCCCATCAAGTATAGCTCCGCAACTCCAATGCCTGTGAAAGTGGGATGAGAGTTAAATCCAGAAACGAAGATTAGCGCCAATAGCGCTTGTAATAGTAAGTCCCCCGGGTGTGAACCCGTGGGAAGCTATTTTTCAGGCTCATTTTGCAGTAGAAAAGACTCTATTTTGATATATAATAATATATGTTGTATACTTATTTAGTTAAGTATTAATTTTCTTTATATTATGGCATTCATTGCAAGATGAGTTGCCATCCCTAATTCTACCATCGAATTTTTAACCGTTGATTATTTTTATGCCGTCAAAATCTATGTCTTACAAATTGTTTTGCCTCTTTTTGATCCTCGCGCTCGGTGTTCATATGATCATGCCTGCCACGGGTTTTGCGCAAGGGATGATATCTTTGCCCATACCAGGTGAAATGGTGAGGGTCAGCCCGGTCTTTGATCCCATGATGATCCGGGGCGTGATGGTCAGTCCGGATAACCCCTTTGAACTGAAATTTTTAATGGATAGCGGTGACGCGATCCTGGCTGATGAAGCCCTTAAGAAGGAGGGGCAGGGATTAATCAAGTATTTTTTGGCTACATTAACGACTCCGGATGAGGATCTGTGGGTTAATCTTTCTCCTTATGAAAACGACCGTATCATGGCCAATGAATTCGGTCAGACCGAAATGGGCCGGGATATGTTGGCCCAGGATTACTTGTTGAAGCAATTGACCGCCTCTTTAATGTATCCGGAAGAAGAACTGGGTAGACGGTTTTGGGAACGTGTTTACGAAGAAGCGTACAAACGCTTCCGCACGACGAATATTTTAGTCAACACGTTTAATAAGGTATGGATCATTCCTGAGTACGCGGATGTGTATGAAAAAGACGGTGTGGCGTATATTCTTGACTGCCGGCTAAAGGTTATGTTGGAGGAAGATTATATCGCCTCCCAGCAAGTGTTGGGTAATGCTGCTTGGGCCCGTAAGCTTGGCGTGGCTGACTTGACGGAAGAAGATAAAGCGAATTTGTTCGCCTCACAGAGCGATCCTTTAAAAGCCATCCTTAAGGAAATCATTGTTCCTGAAATTGAACGGGAAGTCAATGAAGGACGAAATTTTGGACAGCTTCGTCAGATATTCTACTCGATGATTTTAGCGACATGGTACAAAGAGCGCCTGAAAAATTCCATCCTCAATCATGTCTACTCGAATCAAAAAAAAATAAACGGCATTGATGTCGAGGACAAAGACATTAAAGAAAAGATCTACCAACAGTATATCACCGCCTTTAAACGTGGTGTTTACAATTACATTAAAGAGCAGTATGATCCGCAAAAAGGCGAGGTCATCCCACGCAAATATTTTTCCGGCGGGGCGACGTGGATCAATATCAAGGATGTGACCCGTTACCACAAAGAACTTCCATCAAATTTCGATAAGGTTCCCCGGTCCGATTTTGCCATGCTGACCAGGTTAGATGATTCCGCCCAAGCGGCGCCGCGCGCGATGGACGCGGCGATGCTCGACACCTCAGGCCGTCAAAGAGCCCGCCAGGATGCTTTTGAAAAGCTTGTCCGTGACCGTTTTGAGTTTGATAACGTGATCGCTTCTTTTAATGATTTGCTCAAGGGAGCTAATCTTAAAGTTTATCCATCCCGCGCGGATCTCTATCAGTATGAAGGCGGTCTGGATACCGGAAGTTACTTCTTTACAAAATTAGTCGGGTATGGCCTCGACGCTCAGAGGAAATACATCGCGTTAAGGCGCTTGATTGAGCAGGATCAGTTTTTAGATTTTATAAGTGGAGAGGCAACCTTTTCTCGTGGTGACCTATTGCGGATATTGAAAAATAAAGAATTGGACGATGAACTGGACCTGATATTAAAAGATCAAGACAGTTATGATGATTTTATTTCGATGTTAGCAGACCGGGACTATATGGATATTCTTTTCAGTCACACAGGGACCGCTGAGATTTATATTGAAAATAACAAGTTGGTTGCTCAATTACCCAATACTCAGCTCGTCGATGTACTGGGATTTATTTCTTTTTCCCCTGAGGATCGAAATATTGAGTTCCTCCTGTCCGAGAATTCCATGGCCCAGTTCCTTTTTGATATCCGCCGACAAGTGCTGCCATTGTTAGTTGAGGCCGCGCAGGAATATGGATGGGGATTCCGCTCTCCGCTTGAAGTTGAGCTTTCGGATGCTGTCAGGCCAATCGCAAATGTGATTTCAAGAGTCCGGGAGCAGGAATTAGAACGGTTTTTAGGCCAGGATACGTTTAGCCGCCGGGTCGAAGACTTAGAACATGGGGCTTTTCAAAATTTAAAGGATTTGTTCCAGGAAAGGAAGCAGCAGGGGCAGCCGGTAATGATTGGCATCAGCGGTTTACCCGGAGGCGGGAAAACGCAGAAAGATAAACGTGTCGCGGCAGCGATAGCAGAAGTTGTTAAGGAAGATATTGTGATCATCGACGAAGACCGGTTTATAAAACAGCGGGCGCCCGTGGACACCCGGGGGGAAGGATTGGGAGGGAAATTTGACTGGTCTGCGCATGATCAGAGCCTTAAGGACTTGCGGGAAGGCCGCTCCGTAATGGCACAGATGTATGATCCTGTGACGGGGGGGAATCCGATGTTGGCCCTCACGGAGGCCGGAAACATCATTATTTTGAATGGAAACAGGACGATAACCATTGTCGCTGATAAAGACCAGAATCTTTTTGACTTGATCGAAGAAGAGCATCAACCCGGTCAACCAGCGCAAGTGATCAGGCATCATTTTAAGACGGAGAACTTGACGCAGAGCGGTCCGTTTACATCAGGTTCAACGGTCTATCAATTTAAAATAGAGAACGGAAAGTTAATGGTCGGATTTCAGGGGTATGATGTCTTACGATTGGAAGAACAGAACGCGCCCCGCAACATCTTGGCCATGACACAATATGAAATTGATTTAACACGTGAAGACCTCGTCGCGCGGATCCAACTGTCGGGAGAACATAAACATCTCGAAGCGCAAAGTGTTTTTCCCCTGAACGTCGTGTCTGACCGGATGGATGTGAACGCTGTGAGTCGTGCTATTCTCTTAAAGGAAGTCATCCCGACGGACAAACCGATTGTGTTTTCAGGAACGCATGCCTATACCCAGTATAAAGATAATAAGTTCGTGTCGAATGATCAGATCTTTGATGTGAGTCTGTATTATCAGACGCCATGGATTGTGCGCTGGACGCGTGATTGGTTAAGGAGCCAAGAACGAGGCAAGCAAAGAGGGGAACAGCTCGGGAATGCGGCACGTTTTTATGACCGTTTGAATGTGGAGGAAACGATTTCCTTACAGACAAAACCTCAGGTCGTTCGCGATATTAAAATTATGGGTGTCACGGAAGCTATCGCGTATTTGTTGCACGCGTCGCCTGAAAAATTATTTGTGCATGAAGCGTATCTTCGGCAATTAGGTCTGGACCTGAATACAATTCGTGAGTGGCAACGGGAATATCTTGTTAAGCCGGAGCTGCTGAGTCTTTTTAATGAATTTAGAGAGAAAACGGAATTTGTACGGACATATGACGGCCATGATGAGTATTCGATCGGAGATTTCATTTTCAACGTGAAGAGCGGACAGAGCGCGTTATCTCAGGCTGAGATTCTTCATCATGACCGGCTTCAGGACCGGTTAAGGGGGATTTGGGGCGGCAGCACGATTATTCATTTGGATCAGCTGGGTGATGTTGTTGTCGACGGGGATAAAAAAAGGTTCGGTTATGTTTCCGTCTGGAATAAAGGCGAGCTGGTCGGAGAACGTTTGAAGGCGCTGGCTCAAAGAACGGATCCAGACAGTTTGACTGAAGCGCAAATTCTGATCGATCAATTTGTAGAGCAAGAGCAGCAACTGCACCTGAGAGGGGTTGTCGATAAAAATCCTGATATTATGACGAATCGCCGGATTTTGCCGATGGATAATCAGATGAAAGTGATGGTCGCGAGTCCGGCCGCCCAGTTGACGATTTGGGAGAATGCGTTATCTGTGTACCAGTCCCGATATGCCTCACGCCGGGCGGATGAGAATATATATTTATCTCCTCAGATTTTACAAAGCATTCCAGAGGCGTTCAGGCCCTATTATGAACAAAAAGTAACGGAACAATTGTTGCCTTCTGCCGGACAGACAAAAGAAGACGCTTTTCAGCAATTTTACAATAATGTCTTTGAACTCGCCTTACATGTCGCGGATCGATCTCCCTTCGGAGACCTGATAAAATTTGGTTTAGTCCGTAATGAACAGGCGCATTTGATTGTTGAGAATTTGAAGAATACAGACGTGGAACATCCGGCCCTATTTGAACGCCGACTGAATCATATCCGGTTTATTTTTACACGGGCCCTCATCGATCAGACCCGTCGTGATTATTTTGATTACGTCAATACGTCAAAAGGAAATCCGCTGCTTGCCTGGACCATGCTTTTTGTTGATTCATACCCGGAAGTTTATAATAAATTTAATTTGCTCATTAAAATTTTTCTGAACGAATTGATGGAAAATGCGGGATTGTTACAGTCCTTCCCCTCGAATGAAGAACTCTGGCAGTACATTTCAGCACGGTATCAAGAGACTTATTCTGTTAGAGGGTTAGCGACTCCCGGGTTAAGTGCATATGTGCGGCGTTCTTTTGAATATTTTATCGATATCGCCCGTCAAATGCCGTTAAGCTGGGACTTGATACAAGAACGGCCAGCGGTCACCGGTGATTTGGCCTCAGATCCATACGAGTTTTCCCTAACATCTTATGCCAATGAAACGCAAGGGTATCCCGATATGATGGGGGTACAAGTTTTAGATGAGCGTGAGTTTGGTCGTCTCAGGACCTATATGGATCAACCGCGTAAAGCGGTCTTGACAGACCTCGACGGCACAGCAACACTCGTTGATCAGAAATCAGGTCGAGTTAGTGAAAGCGTAAAAGAATCGCATAAGGCCAATATTCAACGCTTTGCTGAGCTGGTCACTGATGGCGTCTTAGTTGTTCCGACCACAAACCGCCGGGAGTCAAAAGCGGTTGCTTACGCTGAAGAAATTGATCAGGTCATCCAGCAGACTCCCGGGTATCGGTATCGTCAAGATTCTAGGACGGGCGGATCGTTTTTATTGTTTTGGGCCTCTGGGATGAATGGCATGGATGTTGGTCAGAATAAATTATTAGATGATTTTCAGTTAAAATTTAATCCGCAACAACAGGAAGAGGTCGTTCAATCCTTGCTGAAGGATCAGGTTATCGCGTCACGCGCCACAAGACATGTTGAGATCCTTGATGGAAAAATTAATGTTTATTATTCAGGTGGTACGCGCGTAAGCCGGGCAGGTTTTTTAGATGCTATCCGGGGTGTTTTAGATGGTTTGAATACCCTGGTCCGTCAAGACGGTTTTGCCCCAAAGGGCGAATATTCTTTGCTGCGGGTTGTCGACGGGGGAGAAAATGTCATCTCGATACTGCCGCAGGACGCTAATAAGGCCCGGCCAAAGAATTATATTCAAAATCGTTATGCTATATCTGAAGATGAAACATTGATCCTTGTTGACCAACCGCAACAAGGACGGGCGGACAATGACCTTGTCCGTTTGTCAGGTATTCATGTTGGGGATGATATCGATGATTTACCAGAAGGAGTTATCAGCACCAAGAAAGCAATCGGCCTGGTTGGTCCGCAGGCGGTTCAATGGCTGCTAACAAACACAGAATTTTCTTCTCCTTTTATTGAAGAAGAAACCTTCCGCTCGATACTGGCAAAGAATATCCCACCGACACGGAATGTCGTCATTGAAAAGGTCGGAAACTTGCGTTTGGTGAGAACTCCCTGGCGCAAAAGACGTGTTAATCCGACAACCCCTTTTAGCGCGGTTGTTCTTCCCTTTGATCCTGGCCTTTTTAATTTTCGGAACGAAAACATTGATGAAAGCGATATCTTTTTCGAAGGCATTATCGAAGGGCAGGAAACAACGTTATTGTTGCAAAAGTCTCCCTTTGCCCCCGATCATTTTCTTGTAATTCCTGAGCGTGATCTTGAGCGTCCGCAGGTATTGCAGCCAAAGGACATCGCTTTTGGTGCCCGGTTTGTCCGTTCGCAAGCTTTGCCGCATTTGCGTTTGGGGTTTACAAGTTTAAAAGGCGGCGCATCTATTAATCAGCTGCATATGCAGGCCTTCACGACGATCGAAGACCTTTCCGCGTTAGAATTGGTTCCTAAAAAAGAGGAGTACCGTATTCAAGGCGTCAGTGTGAATGTATTGGAAACAATGGAGGACTATCATTATAACGGCCTGATGTTCCATTCAGAGAACATTGAAGACCTTTCTGTTGTTGTTTATCGATACATCGAAATATTGAACCGGTTTGATATCCCCTATACCGTTAATTGGACCCAGGTCGGGGTGTATGTTATGCCGGTAAGAAGTTCCGTCGGGATACAAGGACGATTGGGTTTTTATGAACATATGGGTTTTGTTATTTCTAAAGATGTCAGCGAAAGCCGAGAGCAGGCTGTCGCAAAGTATGCTGATGAAATGCAATCAGCATCTCTGAACGATGCGGACTTTATCCTAACGCATCAGTTTACCTTCTCGACCGAAGAGATTGAAGCTGCATCATTGAGGGAATTATCTTCCCGGTTAAATGAAGGAACGGACCGTCCGTCTGACGCGGCGATGTTGGGTGGCAGGGATGACAGGAATGAAGAGCGGCTTAATCTGGAGGCGTTAGAAAAGATAAATCTGCAAGCCTACGGGCCCGGGGGGCGCCATGGACTGATTGACCTGGAAAAATCTTACAATGATTCGCGTGTTTTTATGAGTTATATTTTCGGGTTAGCCGGGGCCGGGATGGTTGGTCTTCCGACAGCACTAATGACTCAGGACATCTATTCGTCCGCGACGGGGGCGCTCGTTGGTGCCGGGGTCGCGATCGCGACATATGTAAAATTATTTCCACAATCAAAATATAAAAATATTGAAGAGGGTATCCAGGCGTTGGAGAAAGCGCGTACTCAAGAGGAGATCCAGTCTGCGCGAGGTTTATTTATCGATGGAATGGCAGGCACAGATTCAGTATTGCTTCATCGTTTGGGCTTAACAGGTTTGGAAACATCGGAAAAATTATTTGCTAAAATGATGGGCGCAGAACAAACAGAGCTTGTTCTTCCTTCTGATATCCAACCCATCCAGGCTGATCAGATCAGGCAATTAGAAATAAATATGGGACTGGCTGGACTGGCTGATTTGTTAAAGATTGTTGTTCATGAAAAATTCGCGTACTTTTCCGTTGTTCCATCAATTCCGACCGATGAGCAACGGAAGTCATTAAGGGCCGCGATATCAGACCCTGATGTGATCAGGCGGCTTTTTAAAAACGTATCTGATGATAGCAATACGATAGAACGCCTGCAAGAAAGGGTATGGCACGGGATCTTTGATCTGTTGTACCGGCAGGATGGAGACTCTATATTCTCTCCGGAGTATTTAGAGCTTTACAGGGATAATGAGATTTTTATGGAACAGGGGGTTTTGCGGGAGCTTGCCAATGATCAAGAACGCTCTCAGGAAGATTATCTGGTTGACGCGGTGAAATCAGAAATTAAAGCGGACAAACAGTATAAAATTCTTGTTTTCGCGACTGGCTCGGGAGCACTGATTAATAATTTGTTGCAACAAATTTCAAATATTGGTGAGATCGTTGAATATGACCGTAGCGCTACTTCCAATGAAACGGCTGATCGCAAACGCAGAGAATTGTTGCCGCCCGATTTATATAATAAAGTTCGGCAGATTACAGCTGATGTTAGAGATTTTAAATCTGAGCTGAATGGCGAAGAGTTTGATTTTATTATTTCCACGGCATCATTGCGCCTGATGAGTTCCGAAGCCCGGGAAAGCATATTAGAATTTTTGCAGGAAAAAGCAGGGTTGCGCAAGGGGGGATCGTTTATCTATATGGATACCAGGGAGCATTCAGAAATCATGGGGCAGGCGGTCGACCAGATGCGGACGTCCGGTTTTAATGTGAGCGTTGATGATAAGTTTTTCGCGGGCCACAGAGACGCGATGTTTTATATTTTTGTGCATCAATACCGAAAGAATCAAATCTTTAGAAATTTTATTGATCAGTTAATGAGCTTAAAGCGTAAAGATAATTTATACAATTTTCTTTATGAGATGGCCGGTCACAGGAGAATCAAATTCGAATTATTAAAGGCGACGCAAACATCTGAGAGTTTGAGGAAAAAGAATTTTGAATCAATGGTGAATCGATTTTCTGACGCCACAAAACAGATGTTTGGTTCTGTGTTTGAAGATGCACGGGTGACAGTCCAAAAGGGACCCAGTTCACGAATCACAATCCGTTTATTTGAAAAGGATCCAGATGTTGATTATTTAGACAGCTATGATATCAGCGTCGATACCGCGCTGGGCCAGGTGTATGCGGTCACTCTTTATGATGGGCGGAGTATCGGGAAAAACACTTTAATTGTTGGACGCGCGGTCTTGCAGGATCCAACAGTGGATAGAGTCATTCTGACGCAGCATGTGTTGTCTTCAAAATATGGATATGATGAAGCGTTAAAGGAATTGAAGTCCGTGTTATCTGAAATATTGCCTGAGGGGATGTTAAATTTTGATGAATCGGAAACATTGGATCGTTTAGCGACACATGCCGCGGGGTTAACAAAGAGTGATATGTCGGAGGCTATTAACGCCATTCCGGTCGATGCGGAAAATTACGAAGATATGATCATTGAAGCGTTTCGTTCATATTCTCGAACAGTCTATCCTTCACAAGAGCGTTTGCCTTTCCGGGGAGCGGCAAAGATTTTTCGAGAGAATGCCTCGATGGCGATGCGTTTGGCCGGCGAAGAGGGTTATTCATCAATTAGCGGACTCGTTTCTTTACCTGATGGTTTTCAAAATTTAGCGTTATATCAGAGGCTTGGTTTTAATCCGATAATCCCGGAAGGAAGAAGCGATTATTTTGGACAGGTGCAAGCAGCGTTAACAGATAAGAGCGCGGGCGCGACCTTAAAGGAAAAGGCCTGGTATTTGTCGCAACGTCTGGAGCAATTGATATTACTCGTTCAAAAAGATATTCCTGATCAAGACGCGGCGATGTTGGGCAAAATCAATCGTTATCAACTTAAAAATGGGGCAACGGTTTTAGGCCCGTTATCTGAGGACGCGTTTAATCAGATGGCAGGCGAAGACGCGTTTTTTCTTGTCAGAGATAAGGAAAAAGGAGTCTATGCTCAAAAGACAACCCCCGAGGAGCAGGGTTATAGTGTTGTTGCAACGGAATTTAGTGAGATCGAAACAATTTTTAAGGATGCCGGTGTGGATATGGTCACTCATATTTTGTCGACGTTATGGGAGAATCCAGATCGTGAAGTCGTCGTGTTAGCTGATGGAGTTGGCCGGGGAGTGGAATTGCAGGGACTTGTTGAAAAATTAAAGAAAGAGGTAGAGGCTTTCGGCCTTGATATATCAAAAATCAAAATTTATGGTCTTTCAGACATGTATTTTCAGGACTGGCAGGACGCAGACCCGATGATCAATTTTATTCTTGATGATCGAGAGAACTTGCCGGACTATTTCTCGAGAAGGCAAATTGACGTGATGATGAGTTATAAGGGCATTTCTCATATCGGTCAGCAAGCGGAATATATCAATCATATGAGAATGATGAAGCCGCACTTTAAATACAACGCCTTAATTGTCCATGATTTTTATTTTGGGAATTTAGACGCCGTTGAATCGATGCTGGAGCGGAATGGTTTTTCGGTTAAGAGGGAACGGTTGCCGGGTATGACGGAGTTATTTGTTCTGCGACCGGTCGATTTTAATAAAGATGCGCCTGCCGATGTATCAGAAAACACGAATAGGGAGGTTAAAACGGTGCCGTATCAACAGGCGGAGTTTTTTGAACTCACGCCTGATTACAAACTAGCAGGAACATACACCACCCGAAAGGGAGAAGAATTCAATATTTATTTTAAAGATAATGATTTTGTGTTGATGAACGTTGAAGGGCAGTTTATCGGTAAGGTTGTATTTGATTTTACGGAAGAGGGTGTCGCGGAAATTGATTTAGTGCGCGTTTCAGAGTATGTTCAGGGGGAAGGATATCTGTATGATTTGATTGATGCTATATCTTTTTATTTAGGACAATTGGGAGCCGAAAGTATTGTCGTTACGGAAATTTATAATCCATTTTTGTCCTATGTTTTGACAAAAGAATATGGATTTCATCCTGAGATTAAAGAGGGTGATGAACGCAAACAATTGATTATTGGTTCACGAGAGCCAGGTGAGAGACTGCCCGTTTATCTTTCCGGAGAAGGCGCTAAGAAAGTTTTCTCGCCGGGCTCAGGGTATGATGTTCTATTAGAAAAGTTAGATATCCTTGATACCCCTCCCGATGATGGCGTTGTCAGCTATGTGTTTGTTGATTATGTTAAGGACGTTAATAACGCGCGATACCAACAGCAAATAAGTTCTGTCAAAAACAGGATGGCGATTGATGGAGAAATTCTTGAGCAAAGGAAGAACGAATATCAAACAAAATTTCAGCGACGAGGAACAGACGACATGTCAGAAGATCACCGCGATCAAGCGATGTTGATAACCTATACGGAAAAAGAGTGGCAGCAAATAGACCAGACGTATCAAATTTTGCAGCAGTTGGCGCAGGTGGTTGATACTCAGATGGAACAGAGTGGTATGGTTGAAATTTTTGATGTCTTCCGTCAATGGCTCAATCAAGGACCGCGGGATGCTTTGGCCCAAATCGAATTGATTGAGGACCCTCAGGAACAACAGGAAGCTTACCAGAAATTAAGCGCTGCCCTATCACGTTTTGTTCATGAATTTGAGACAACATATGATCATGTATCGAAAAGATGGGGGCAGGAAATCGCGGGCGTTAACGGCCGGTCCTTTGTTCAATTTGATACGGATGGGAAGGTCCTTTCTTATCCATGGTTTGATTTGACGTATGACCTGAATGACAAGTTGGATAAACTGGCCACCTTTATTCTTGGCTGGGGGAAGCTTTTGGTTACGGATGGCGCTGTTGCCAAAGATAATTTTTTGCTTTTGGTCAACAAATTGGAATCTACGTACCGCATATGGGATGGTTACCGGCAATATTTGCGCCATGTTGCGGATCCGCTGTCAATTCAAGATAGTCAGATCGCGGATAATCAAGAAGAAAGAACACAGCCGCGTTTGGGTTATGATGAGTTTTTATTGCCGTACCGCAATGCGTTATTAGCGCGCGATGCGGACCAGGATACTTTGGAGCAACCGCGTGAAGAATATGTTGCCCTGGTGGATGCGCAGGGGAATTTTTTGCGGGCTGTTCCACGTTCTGAGCGTAAAAATAAGGCGCCGGATGAATTTACTCAGGGTGCTGTTATTATTGTTGTCGATGAGGATGGGAATGTTTTGATGCAGCAGCGATCAGAAGGGAAGATGGAAGGGCACGAAACCTTTGGCCCCATGGATTGGACCATCGGGGGGCATCGTTCTGATGAGGATGCCGACATTGAAGCCGCTGCTTTGCGCGAAGGCAATGAAGAGGCCGGGGGCATTATCAATTTTAAGAAATCAAATCTGGTGCAGATCGATCAGCGTCCTGTTAATCCGGACACGGATGGCCGCTGGGTGCGCTCAACGTTCATTTATGTGGTCAGTGCAACAGAGAAGAACAATATTCAGGAACAGATGATCGAGGGCTGGCAAGGGAATGACGAAGTTGACGGCTGGGAGTGGTGGGGGCAAGATGATTTTACAACAGAGGCAAAAACGAGCCAGAAATGGTCAACCGTGATTGATCTGTTAAGAGACATTCCTGATTTTCCGGCGATGGTAGAAACGGCTGTTGTGGGTGTTACGCAGCGTCGCCGAGATAGCACGGTTCGAGACGGGGCAGCACTGACAACCTATACGGAAAAAGAGTGGCAGCAAATCGACCGGACCTACCAGACGCTGCAGGAGATCGCCTTAAGCGTTCAGGGGAAATTGCAGGAAACAGGTATGACCACTCTCTTTCTACGCATCGACCAGTTCCTGGTCCAGGAGGACCCACGGCTGATGTTTGAACAATTACAAGACTTACCGAGCAAAGAGGCTCAAGATCGGGTTTATGCGGTAATAAACACGGCCATGCAGGGCTATGCCCTGAATATCAAAACCATGTATCAGGAAAACATATCAGAGATTGACGCTCAACTCGCCCGGATCAAAGGCCGATCCTTTGTTCAATTTAGCGCGGAGGGGGCATTGGAAGCATACTCTGCAGAGGAGTTGATCTATGACATCAAAGATAAGATAGGCAAAATAACGACTAATATTTTTTCCTGGTGGGATATGCTGTCATCAGACGGTGATCTCCCAAGGGAACAATTTTTGTTTATGCTGGATCAGTTTGAATATGCGAGTGAGGCATTCCATCAGTACCGTTCTTATCTGGGACACATTCTTCAACCAATTCGTATTCTGGATGAAGATATCGTTGACAACCAAGAAGAACAAAGCCACCCACGGCAAAGCTATGATCAATTTTTACTGCCCTACCGTGATGCGTTGATCGCGCGTGATACCGCAGTCCAGGACGCTGCCATGCTGGGCAGAGAGCAAAGTGACAATGTCGGTGGTATCGATCTTAATCCCGCCAATTTGAATCTGCGCATCAAGCGTGACGGGGATGGTCAGCCGTTGCCGTTTGATGCCCAACCGATCGATAGTATTAACATTGAAGGACTGGTCCCTGTGATCATTAATGTTACACCGATCATAAACCTGCCGCTATTGCTTGGAGCGGCTGAGCCGGGTGAAGTCGATCAGGTCCTATCCCTTTAACACAACGCAGGGGTGTAGCATGCCAAGTCCTGACAGAAAACATTTTTGTTACACTCCGTCTCTGTTTCTTCCCACAAGAAATTTTTCTTGAAAAGAAATAATTAATAGTTATAATTTATTTAATTATATTATTACTAATAATTAGTGTTCTTTTCAAATTTTTTTTTCTACATGGAATTATTTAAAATTACGCGGGGTTTATTGTAAGTGCGTAACATGCGCATCCCCTACAATAAACCCCGCGATGATCCTACGGGTGTGTGCACCCAAAGAATTAAATCCGTTTAATTTCAATATCAAAGGTGAAGTCTATGAGTGTAGAATTCAAGCAGACGATCAAAGAAATCTGTGAAGCCTGTGGTAACGACCGTTCCCTGATGATGGACGTTGTTATTGCGACGCAAAAGCGTTTTGGCTGTGTTTCCAATGAGGCGATGGATCTTATTGCTGAGAATATGAACGCCCATCGCGTCGAAGTAGAAGGCGTTGTTTCCTTCTATTCCTTCCTGTCGCCTGACCCCAAAGGTCAAGTCGTCATCCGGTTATGTAATGATGTTGTTGATCAAATGCAAGGCGTTCAAGCCGTTGCCGAGGCCTTCAAAAAAGAACTCGGCATTGATTTCGGCCAAACCACTCCGGACGGAAAAATTACCCTCGAATGGACTCCCTGTATCGGGATGTGCGATCAAGCCCCGGCCGCTCTCATCAATGATATGGTTTTTACCTATCTCTCCACAGATAAAGTCCGTGAAATTACGGATGAATTAAAAAAACATGGGGACCCGGAACAGATTCCTATTCGCTATGGTGACGGGAATAACGCCCATGATCTGGTCAAATCCATGGTGAATAATGGACTGAGAAAAAAAGGCGCGGTTATCTTTGGCCAGCATGAAGCCGAAAAGGGTGTAAAGAATGCGCTGTCTATGAGTGCTGTTGAGGTCATTCGGGAAGTGAAGAACGCCCGTTTACGCGGTCGGGGAGGAGCCGGTTTTCCAACAGGGATGAAATGGGAATTCACCCGCGCGGCTGATGGCGATAAAAAGTATATCCTCTGTAATGCGGACGAAGGGGAGCCGGGCACATTTAAAGACCGTGTTATCCTCACGGAACGCGCGGATTTGCTTTTTGAAGGTATGACAATCGGCGGTTACGCGGTCGGATCAGATGAAGGAATTTTGTATTTGAGAGCTGAATATGCCTACTTACGCGCTTTCCTGGAAAATGTTTTGAAGGAAAGACGAGATAGGGGTCTTTTAGGAAAGAACGCTTGTGGTAAAGACGGTTTTGATTTTGACATCCGCATTCAGATGGGTGCGGGGGCCTATATATGCGGGGAAGAAACAGCCTTGATCAGTTCCTGTGAAGGCCTTAGAGGTGATCCGAAGAACCGGCCGCCTTTTCCCGCGCAAAAAGGTTATAAGGAGTGTCCGACATCGGTGAATAATGTTGAAACGTTCTGTGCTGTCGCCCGTATTTTGGATAAAGGGGCGGCCTGGTTTTCTGAAGTCGGTTCTCAGGGAAGCCCGAGCACGAAGTTGCTCAGTGTGTCCGGTGACTGCACGAATCCCGGCGTTTATGAATTTCCATTCGGGATGAGGGTCGATGATTTATTAAAAAAAGTTGGGGCGCAGGATGTCCAGGCTGTTTTGATTGGTGGTCCGTCTGGACAGCTGATCGGTTCAGCTGATTTTGAGAGAACGATTTGTTACGACGATTTGGCCACGGGCGGTTCGGTTATCGTTTTTAATTCCAAACGGAATATTCTTGAGATCGTTGGCCAGTATATGGACTTTTTCGTCGAAGAAAGTTGTGGATACTGCACGCCTTGCCGGGTGGGTAATGTTTTGCTCAGGAACGGTATTGAGAAAATTATTCATGGGCAGGGGGAAAAAGCAGACCTCGATTACCTTCAGGAATTGGGGGAAACCGTTAAATTGGCCAGCCGTTGTGGATTGGGGCAGACATCACCGAACCCTGTCTTAACAAGCCTGAAAAATTTTAGAGCTGTTTACGAAGCCGTTTTGATTGAACCAACTGACGGACAGCAACCTTCGTTTGATATTAAAGCTGCCTTAAGCGTTTCAGAAGACTTAACAGGTCGTAAATCTGAGATATATAAAGATTAAATCATTGATAACATAAGGACGATTTATGAGTGAAAAAACGATAACATTTACTATTGATGGTGTTGAAGTCAAGGGGGCACCCGGTCAAACTATTCTTGATGCGGCTGATGCCGCGGGTATTTATATTCCCCGTCTGTGTCACTTCAAAGGCCTGAATCCGCACGGAAGTTGCCGCGTGTGTACCGTCATTGTGAACGGCCGGCCGCAAGCCGCCTGCACGCAACCCATCGCCGAAGGAACGACAGTTGAAAATGATACGGAAGATATAAAGAAACACCGCAGCAACATCGTTGATATGATGTTTGTGGAGGGGAATCATTTTTGCATGTTCTGTGAAAAGAGCGGCAATTGTGAACTGCAGGCCCTTGCCTATCGTTTAGGTATCTGTGCCCCGAAATATCCGTTTCAATTCCCTGACTGCACGCTCGACGCGTCTCATCCGGATATCTTTATTGACCGCAATCGTTGTATATTATGTGGCCGCTGTGTTCAGGCGTCGAAAGATCTTGATGGGAAGTGTGTTTTTGAATTTGTCGGACGCGGCGCGGAAAAGAAAATTGCTGTTAACGCCGAGGCGAAGTTATCTGACACGAATGTTGATGTGACGGATAGAGCGGTTAATATCTGTCCGGTTGGTGCCATTTTGAAGAAGCGTGAAGGCTTTAAAATTCCTATTGGGGAACGGATGTATGATGCTCAACCGATTGGTTCTGACATAGAGTCTGATACCAAATCCATTAAGTAATTGTTCTATTTTAATTCTGATATTTTTGCCTTAGAGTCGAGGAAATCAGAACCGGTTTTGGTAATGATACCAATGATTGAATTTGGTCTCGTTATTCGTACTATTATTTAATGGAATGGGTCTAAATAACAATTTATATTAATTTATTTGGGAAAAGGTAAAGAATTATGGAAAAACCAAAAATTGCTACTGCTTCGCTCGCGGGTTGTTTTGGCTGTCATATGTCTTTATTGGATATTGATGACCGCATCCTGAAACTTTTTGAGCTCGTTCAATTTGATAAATCCCCTATTGATGATATTAAGAAGTTTACGGGCCAGTGCGCTATAGGCCTGATTGAGGGGGGATGTTGCAATGAAGAAAATGTTCATAACCTGCAGAATTTTCGTAAGCATTGTGGCATCCTGATCTCTGTCGGTGACTGCGCGATCAATGGCGGGATTCCAGCGATGCGCAATAACATTCCTTTAAAAGAATGCTTTGACGAGGCCTACAGGGATGGACCTTCGGTTTATAATCCTGAAGGTATTATTCCGAATGACAAAGAAATCCCTCTTCTGTTAGATAAGGTTTATCCTTGCCATCATGTGGTTAAAGTTGATTATTATTTGCCAGGTTGTCCACCGCCTGCTGATACACTGTGGGAAGCGCTTGTGGCCTTGTTAAGCAATAAGCCGCTTGATTTACCTTATGAGTTAATAAAGTATGATTAATTTTTTAATGTGGAGATAAAGCCGTGAGCGATCAAAATTTAAAAAGAGTTATCATTGAGCCCGTCACTCGTGTTGAGGGGCATGGCAAAGTGTCGATCCTTTTGGATCAAGATAACAAAGTTAAACAGGCTCGGCTGCATATTGTCGAGTTCCGGGGCTTTGAACGTTTTATTCAAGGCCGACCTTATTGGGAAGTTCCCGTCCTGGTTCAACGTTTATGCGGTATCTGTCCGGTGAGTCATCATCTGGCGGCCGCTAAGGCCATGGACTGGATTGTGGGCGGAGAGAATCTGACTCCCACCGCCGAGAAGATGCGCCGTTTGATGCATTACGGTCAGACGTTTCAATCCCATGCCTTACATTTTTTCCATCTCTGTTCACCTGATCTATTGTTTGGTTTTGACGCTGATCCATCCATCCGCAACGTGATCGGTGTCGCCCGGAAATATCCTGATTTGGCTGTGCAAGGGGTGATGATGCGCAAATATGGTCAGGAAATCATTAAAGCCACCGCAGGGAAAAAGATCCATGGCACGGGCGCGATCCCCGGCGGGGTCAATAAGAATTTGTCCATTGAAGAACGGGATGTCTTTCTGAAAGATATTGACCAGATGCTGGAATGGGGCAGAGGCGCTTTAAAAATCGCCAGAGATTACACGATTGAAAATTTGGATAAGGTGAAGGATTTTGGATCCTTTGAGTCGAACCATGCCGGTCTGGTCCGCAAAGATGGCTGCCTTGATTTGTATGACGGTTATTTGCGGGCTGTTGACTCCCAGGGCAATCGGATATTGGATGACATGGACCCTCAAAAATATACCGAGTTTATTCAAGAAGGTGTGAAGTCCTGGACATACATGAAATTCCCATTCTTGAAATCGATTGGGCCTGAAGATGGATGGTATCGTGTCGGTCCGTTATCGCGTATCAATGTGTGTGATTTCATTGACACACCGGAAGCCGAAGCCGCCCGTAAAGAGTTTAAGGCCATTACAGATGATAAACCGAATCATATCACGATGGCGTATCATTGGACGCGCATGATTGAGGTCCTGCACTCGATCGAAAAAATTAATGAATTGTTGCACGACACTGACCTGCAGGGGACTGATCTGGTTGTTAAAGGCCAGAGAAGAGAAGAGGCGGCCTCGATCCTTGAAGCGCCACGCGGATCCCTGTTCCATCATTATAAGGTCGATGAAAATGATCAAGTTGTGATGGCGAACCTGATTGTCTCGACGACAAATAACAATGAACCTATGAACCGCGCGGTGACAAAGGTCGCGGAAGATTATCTCAGCGGTCAGGCCGAGATCACGGAAGGTTTATTGAATCATATTGAAGTGGCTATCCGCGCCTATGATCCGTGTTTGTCTTGTGCGACGCATGCGATGGGTAAGATGCCTTTGATTGTGAGCCTGTTTGATCATGAGGGTCAGTTGCTTGATAAGAAAGTTAAGGAATGATACCTGCTGAACCAAGGATTCTTTTGATCGGGTATGGTAATCCCGGACGTTTGGATGATGGTTTGGGCCCGGCCGTGGCAGCCGCCGTCGAGAAGTTGGCCTTGCCGAACGTGACCATTGAGTCTGATTATCAACTGACGGTAGAAGATGCTTCCCAGATCGCCGAGCACGATATTGTTATTTTTTGTGATGCCGCTGTTTCCGGGGCGGAACCATTTGATTTTTTTGAAATAGCACCTAAAAAGGATGATATTTCGTTCAGTACTCACAGCATTGATCCGAGCGCTGTTTTAGGTTTAGCCTGTACGTTATTTCAGGCAAAAACAAAGGCGTACGTCCTGGCCATTCGCGGTTATGATTTTAACGAGTTTGGTGAGAAGCTGTCGGATAAAGCGCAAAATAATTTATTAGATGCTTTTAAATTTTTAGAGAAGCGCCTTAAAACCAGGGATTTTTCTCAGGTAAATAAAAGATGATGCGACGTTGACGCTGCTTTGTCCGCGTTATCAAAAAGAACGTAACCAACGAACCCGGAACGGTAAGGAGAGTAAAATGCAAGATGGTAAATATGTGATTCTGGTTATTGATGATAACGCTGATTTCCGTGAAGCAGTCCGGCTTATCCTGGAGGCGAATGATTATTTAATGGTCGAAGCAAGCAGTGCGGAGCAGGGTTTGAAGAAATATAAGGCTGAAACCCCTGATCTTATCATCGTTGATTTGATGATGGAAGAGGTCGACGCTGGCGCAAACTTCGCGAAAGAACTTAAACTTCTAAATAACACGGCACCCATTTATCTTCTTAGCGGAGCCGGGGATAGTATGGCGTCCAGCACGGATTATAATGATCTGGGCTTTAATGGTGTTTTTCAAAAGCCGATTAATGCTCAAAGATTGCTGGGTGTGTTAAAGGCTAAGTTACCGGAAGCGTAGGAACGATAGAAAATAGTAAACGTAGTGACAGAGACCATATTCAGACAGAAAATGGATTCTGTCACTATTTTTTTTAATGAAAGGAAATCGTGCAAGACACCAAACGTTTATATGTTGAAATATTCGGACTTGTCCAGGGGGTCGGTTTTCGTCCGTTTGTTCATCGGTTGGCGCGAGGATTGAACCTGTTGGGTTGGGTTAAGAATTCATCCCAGGGCGTGTTGATTGAGGCCGAAGGGCCAACCGACCGATTAGAGACATTTATTTTACGTTTGCCCCGGGAAAAACCCCTGGTTTCCGCTATTTACAGTTTTAAATATTCCTATCTCGACCCTGTCGGATACAAGGAGTTTCAAATTCTTACCAGTGATGTCTCAGCTAAAAAGACAACACTGATCATGCCGGATATTGCCACTTGTCCGGAATGCTTAAAAGAAATTTTTGATCCAAACGACCGCCGGTATTTCTATCCATTTGCAAATTGCACACATTGCGGGCCGCGTTATACGATCATTGAAGGGTTGCCGTATGACCGCCCGAATACCTCTATGCGGAGGTTTAAAATGTGTGATGAATGCCAGGCAGAGTATGATAATCCGAGCAGCCGAAGGTTTCACGCGCAACCAAACGCGTGTCCTCAATGCGGTCCAGTCGTTGAGTTATGGGATAAGAACGGAAGGCGCCTTTCCTTTAAACAACAGGCGATTGACGATGTTGTCGTTCATTTAAAGGAAGGCCGGATTGTCGCGGTCAAAGGTCTGGGTGGTTTTCACCTGGTCTGTGACGCGATGAATGAAGAGTCGATCAGGCAGTTGAGGAGGAGGAAACACCGCGAGGCTAAACCGTTCGCGCTTATGTTTCCCCGGCTTGAAGACGTCCGCGATATTGTTGAAGTGTCTTTGCTGGAGGAACAGTTATTAACCTCCATTGAGTCTCCGATTGTCCTGTTAAGAAAAAATAAACGTGATATGGGCATGTGTCTGTCTGATAACATCGCGCCGGACAACCCTCACATCGGGGTCATGTTGCCGTATACTCCGTTGCATCACATTTTATTAAAATTGTTTGATCGTCCGGTCATCGCGACGAGCGCGAATATTTCCGATGAGCCGATTTGTATTCATGAGCGGGACGCTGTTGAACGCTTGAACGGCATCGCGGATTTCTTTTTGGTCCACAATCGTCCTATCGTTCATCATTGCGATGATTCCATTGTGCGTCTCATGCATCAACGGCCCATGGTGCTGAGACGGGCGAGAGGGTATGCGCCATTGCCGGTACCTATTCGACAGGGAAGGGGGAATATCCTTGCTGTTGGGGCACATTTGAAGAATTCGATTGCCATGAGCGTTAATAACCATGTCTTTTTAAGTCAACATATCGGCGATTTGGAGACAAAAATGTCTTATGACACATTTGAAAGGACGATTAATGCTTTTAAGAGTTTGTATGATATCCACGATATCCGGATTGTTCGCGATCAACATGATCATTATTTTTCGAGTCAATACGCGCAAAAGATGCGTTCGGATTGCGTAAAAGTGCAGCATCACCATGCTCATATCGTTTCGTGTATGGTGGAGAACCAATTGGAGGGCACTGTCCTGGGGGTGGCCTGGGATGGAACGGGGCTGGGATTAGATCATACCTTGTGGGGTGGCGAGTTCCTTAAAGCCTCGTTGGAGTCGTTTAAGCGGATCGGTACGATTTATCCTTTTTCTTTGCCTGGAGGTGAAGTCGCGATCAAAGAACCCCGCCGGACAGCTGTTTCTTTATTGTGGGTCACGTTGGGAGATGACATTTGGGATTATCAGGATTTGCCCGCGTTGAAATCATTTACCGCTGAAGAGTTGAAAATTTTGATCCGGATGCTGACACAAGATGTGAACGCGCCCGCTTCAACAAGTATCGGCCGTTTATTTGATGGTATCGCTTCTATTTGTGGTTTGAATCACATTAATCAATTTGAAGGACAGGCGCCGATGGCCCTGGAACATTGTGTCCGGCATCATGATGACAACGCCGCCTATTCGTTCTTAATTAATAACATGGGAGATGAACAAACTGATATTATTAACGATGATAATCTTATGTGGATTGTTGATTGGCGTCCCATCTTGCGGGAAATCATTTTTGATTTGCGAATTGAAAAAACAGTAGACATTATCGCTGAAAAATTTCATAATACGCTCGTTAATATTCTGATCGCTATCGCCAGGAAAGCCGGATTGTCAAAGGTTGTTTTGTCCGGTGGCTGTTTTCAGAATCAGTATTTGTTAGAACATGCCGTAGATCAGTTGTTAAAGGCCGGTTTTAGCCCGTACTGGCATCAACTGATCCCTCCAAACGATGGAGGCATCGCTTTAGGACAAGCGGCTGTTTGTCACTACCGCTTGATAAAAGAAAGAGGAGATCGGGAATCGTGACGGGCAGGCAGGGATCGTTCCTTACGATTGTTTTTACGCAGGAACAGGAGGATGTGTTTATATGTGTTTAGCCGTACCTGGAAAAATAATGAATATCGATGGAGAGGACCCGCTTACCCGTCAGGGCAAGATTGACTTTGGGGGCATATTTAAAGAATCTTCCCTGGCCTATGTGCCGGAAGCAAAGATCGGCGATTATGTGATTGTCCACGCGGGTTTTGCTATCAGCATTGTTGATGAAGAAGAAGCCGTAGAGACGTTAAAGATGTTGGCTGAGATGGGGGACTTGAGCTAGGAGAAATAAAACTTAGCTCCAAACGTGATCGACCGGAAGACAACCAGGAGAGGTCATTCTTTTGCTCCGGCCGCCATGCTCAAAATTTATTACCATGAAATATATCGACGAATTCAGAAATCCACAATTAGCTCAGGCATTAATCGCTCAAATCCAAAAGGTTGTCACTCGGCCCCATGTTATCATGGAGGTCTGTGGGGGGCAAACCCACGCGATTGTTAAATACGGCATTGATAAATTACTGCCCCGAGGAGTGGAACTGGTGCACGGTCCAGGATGTCCTGTGTGCGTGACTCCCGTGGAACTGATTGATAAAGCGGTTGAAATCGCCGCCTTACCGCATGTCATTTTTTGTTCTTTTGGGGATATGCTGCGGGTGCCGGGAACACAGAAAGATTTATTCTCGGTAAAGGCGGAAGGGGGAGATATTCGCGTTGTCTATTCCCCTCTGGATGCCCTGAAGATCGCTAAAGAAAATCAGGATAAAGAGGTCGTGTTCTTCGCGATAGGTTTTGAAACAACAGCTCCGGGCAATGCCATGGTTGTTTATCAAGCGCGGGAACAACATGTTTCAAATTTTTCTGTGCTTGTCTCACATGTACTTGTTCCTCCGGCCGTGGAAGCGGTGTTGTCCTCACCGGAAAATAAAGTGCAGGGGTTTTTAGCGGCAGGTCATGTTTGCACGGTTATGGGGCTGGAGGAATACGAGCGGCTGGCTGAAAAGTATCATGTGCCGTTTGTCATAACGGGCTTTGAGCCGCTGGACCTTCTGTGGGGAATTTATCAATGCTTAAAACAATTAGAAGAACGGCGTTATGACGTCGAGAATGCCTACGCCCGGTCTGTTCGTCATGACGGAAATGTTCATGCCAAACAGATTATGCGGAAAGTTTTTCGGATTGCGACGCGTAAATGGCGTGGTATCGGTCCGATCGAGAACAGTGGTTATGAATTAACAGAGGATTACGCGGCTTATGATGCCCAAAAAAAATTTGGTTTAACCTTGTATCAGGTTGAAGAGAACACAGAGTGTATCAGCGGACTGATTTTGCGGGGTTTGAAAAAACCGGATGAATGCCCTTTGTTCGCCCGTTCCTGTAGCCCGGAACATCCTTACGGGGCGACAATGGTTTCCAGTGAAGGGGCCTGCGCGGCATACTATTTGTACCGTGCGAGATCATAGGGTCCGGAAGGTCATCCTGTCTTTCCGTGCCTGATTTGAGTCGTATAAATAATCATGAACGTCCTTTGGATGGTATAAGAATATCTTTAAGAGCGCCTGTTTCAGGGGATATCAGATACAGGGTTTGTTATCCCTGTCTTATTAAATAATTTTTCTGTTTTCTCGTCGCTATTTTCGTAAAAGCGTTCGCAAAAAACGATGAGAATTTTTGGCGATTCATTAATGGATTTGGTATGACTGCCCGTGAGGTTTTATGATGAATGATTTCAATGTTTCTTGTCCTATCCCGGTTAAGGATTATCCCTATGTTTTGTTGTCGCACGGGAGCGGCGGGAAATTAATGTACCAGTTGATTAACAAAATGTTTTTAAAGGCCTTTGAGAATGATATTTTATTACAAGGCCATGATGCCGCTGTTCTGCCGGCTGAGGCCGGGGAGCTGGCCTTCACAACAGACTCCTATGTCGTGCATCCGCTCTTTTTTCCCGGCGGTGATATTGGCTCAATGGCCGTTTATGGAACGGTGAATGATTTATCCATGGCCGGGGCGCGGCCAAAGTATATCAGCGTCGGTTTTATCATTGAAGAAGGCTTAGCGATGGACACATTATGGCGGATCGTCCAATCCATGGGCCAGGCCGCTCAAAGAGTGGGCGTTCAAATCGCCACAGGTGACACGAAAGTTGTGGATAAAGGACATGGCGATGGAATTTTTATTAACACCGCGGGTATCGGGGTGCTACCGGCTAATCAGGCCATTGGGCCAGGGCATATTCAATCCGGTGACGCCATCATTGTTAGCGGTGATATCGGTCGGCATGGGATCGCGATTATGAGCGTCCGTCAGGGCATCGCTTTTGAAACAGAGATTACGAGCGACTTAGCCCCGTTGCATCGCCTGGTCCAGTCCTTGCTTGACGCTGGTTTGAATATTCATTGTCTGCGTGATTTAACACGGGGAGGATTGGCCACAACCTTAAATGAATTCGCCCGGTCTTCTCATCGGGGGATGAAGATCGATGAAAACGCGGTGCCTGTTCGTCAGGATGTCGTGAATGCTTGCGAAATTTTAGGATTCGATCCTCTGCAGATGGCCTGCGAAGGCCGGTGTGTGATATGTGTTCCCCAGGATCAGGTTGAGCAAACATTGGCGATTTGCAGAGATTTTCCTGAAGGGCAATCCGCCAGTGTCGTGGGGCGGGTCATTGACTCGGCCCCCGGTCAAGTTGTTCTTCAAACGCCTTTAGGTGTTGACCGTTTGATTGACATGCCAACCGGGGAACAGCTTCCCCGTATTTGTTAGCCGGGCATGTTTCCCCCGTGTGTTCTTTCTGATGACCCGGGCCATGTTTGATTCGGTTTCTTGTGATTGACAAGAGCTTTTAAGATAGTACAATTGTTGGTATTCAAGGAGGGGGATCAGGAGACGGTTTATTCAACGTGAAAGGCCGCGTCTAAAAACAGTTTCCATATCAGCATTTTTTACTAATGCCAGTTTCTGTTTAATATGAGGTTTCCATTAATATTTTTTGTTTTTTGTGTCGCCGTTATTCTGGGCTTTTTGCTTTTAGGCCGAAGTCTTTGGTATCCGTGGTATCTTTCGGCAAAAGGAGATAAGACGGTCGTCTCTGTCATCGAGGAATTATCTCCCGATGTTCGGCAAAGATTAATAATTCTTTTTCAAACGGCGGATATGACTTATCCTCCGAAAGAGGTCGCCTTTTTAGCCATCAAAGATCTGAAGGTGTTAGAGTTGTGGGCAAAGGATAACAGCGTCTGGAAGCATATAACAACGTATGACATCCAGGCGGCCAGTGGGCGATTAGGGCCTAAACTTAAAGAGGGGGATGGGCAAGTGCCTGAGGGGATTTATCAGATTGAAGGTTTGAACCCCAATAGCGCGTATCATTTATCCATGAAAATAAATTACCCGAATGATTTTGACCTGAAATGGGCGAAAGTTGAAGGCCGGTCCCGGCCGGGTTCGGATATCTTTATTCATGGTGAGGCTGTTTCCGTGGGGTGCCTGGCCATGGGCAATGAAGCGATCGAAGAATTATTTTTTCTCGCGGACGCGGTCGGTATCCCCAATGCCACGGTCATCATTGCCCCGACAGATCCAAGAATATCAAGTTTGATCAAGTCGGAGTACCAAAGGAATTGGCATAAAGAACTTGATCAAATAATTGAATCGGCTTTTTCTGAAATAGTTTCAGGCGCGCGTTAATACCCATCATTCCCCCGGAGTATTTTTCTCACGTAAGTTTCCTTGACATAATAATGTTCTCTACCTGCCCGGATAGAAATGATAAGTGCCATATTCATGAAGAAAAGGTATATTCAGTATGAAGGCTAAGGAAATTTTTTTTCGACGCTAAGGCAAAAATATCAGAATTGAAATAGAACAATTCATTAATGGACTTGGTATAACACGCGAGCTTAAAAAAAGAGTCAGCAACCGAAGGTCGCCGGCTCTTTTTTATCAGGACAATGAAGCCGGGTGTGTGCCGATAGGCCGGGCTTCTTGCCTTTGGGGTAAGTCATTTGGCAACATGTTTCTTAAACGTTTAAATAAAAAGTTCGGGTTAAAATCATTAAGGATGAGTTCCAGCAAAGGCAGCATGTATTTCAGCATTTTTTTTTGAATGACGATATCCCAGACCGGGTCGATTTTTTTCCAGCCGCCGGTATAAGCGATTTGCCGGATGGCCTTTGGCAGTGAATCCTGCTTGAGCGCGCCTTTAAAAATGGAACGCCATTTGTAGAAATTGTCATGGGCGTCAATCAGCCCCTGGTCCAGCCTTTCAGGGCTCATTTTAGAGGGTTGAAAGACGGCATGTTTGGCGTCATAGAGTTTCCAGTTCTTATGAAGCAGCCTGTTTTGTTTTTCCAGTTGTGTGTATAGCGTCGTGCCCGGGTAGGGGGTCAGGATATGAAAGGAAGAGGTCTCGACGCTGTTTTTGATCGCCCAATCCACGGTCCTTTTGAAAACAGATTCATCATCATTGTCCATGCCAAAAACAAAACTGGCGTTGACCATAACACCCAATGAATGAAGTTTATGGATCGCGGCGACGTAATCGCGGTTTAAGTTTTGGTGTTTGTTATACGCCTTCAAATTTGACGCGCTCAATGTTTCAAACCCGACGAACAAACTTCGCAGGCCACAGGCGGCCGCTTTTTCAACGAGGTCCGTGTTTAAGATCGCGTGAACGGTACCGGCGGCTTGCCAGGCTTTTTTCATCGGACGCATTCCCTTAAATAAATCGGAAGCAAAGCGGGGATCTCCAAATAAATTATCATCCAAAAAAAATAAATGTTTGCCTTCCAGGCTTTCGATTTCTTCTAAGGCCGCGTCGACACGCATCGTATAAAAAGAACGGCCGCCTTGATAAAAATTGTTTTTGTAGCAAAAGTCACAACGGTGGGGGCATCCGCGTGAGACAACAATTGAGTTGGGTGTGAGGTAAAGGTCTTTTTTGAAAAGGTCCCGCCTGATCCTCGGAGCGCCGACGAGCGTTCGGTGACACGATTGATATTTCTTTTGGGGATGACCGGCGCGGAAATCTTTGAGAAATACCGGCCAGATATCCTCCCCGGGTCCCAGGCAAATGGTGTCGGCGTGTCGCGCCGCTTCATCCGGCAGCGCGGTAACATGCAACCCGCCCATAACCACGTGAACAGATTTTTTTCGATACGCGTCAGCGATCGCGTACGCCCGAAAAGCATTTGTTATATAGGTCTGAATGACGACCAAATCCGGGCGATCATCCAGATTCAGTTCCTGAACATGTTCGTCTTCAATGGTCACGTCGTCGTCCGGGTCAAGGTACCCGGCGAGGGTGGCTAAGCCTAGGGGCGGGAATCGGTAATAACCTATTTTTCGCCAATTTTCATTTGTTTCATCGATAAGGGCGGGTAAAATCATTTTGATTTTCATTGTCAATCTCCTGTGCGGGTAAAGTGAAGCCATCAATGATGAACTTCATTGTTTATGTTTTTTACCGGGCCCCGGGGGTATTTTTAACACTAGTGTATTAGTAGTATAATACACTAATACACGCATGTCAATAGTGATACCAAATCCATATGGCAGGATTTGACAATTTGTTCTAACGCTATAAAATGATTAAACATTTGCTTTTTTATACCAAATCCATTAATGAATTGTTCTATTTCAATTTTGATATTTTTGCCGTAGCGTCGAGGAAAGCGGAACCGGTTCAGGTGTTAATCCATCCTCGCGTCGATCAGCCGGGATGTTGGCCTGTTTTATGACAATCCGGGTTTTCCGTTTGTGAACAAGATTGACAGCTTTGTCTGAAAAAAAATTGAGGTTCGGGTGCTGAAGCATTGTATGCGTCCGGGAGAA
The DNA here is from genome assembly GCA_021108075.1 of Candidatus Omnitrophota bacterium. Classification (GTDB taxonomy): domain Bacteria; phylum Omnitrophota; class Gorgyraeia; order Zapsychrales; family Zapsychraceae; genus JAIORP01. Next base: position 51,114 of record JAIORP010000012.1, read on the forward strand.
ATGAGTCGACATTCCGTCAACAAAATATAAGGAGAGCGCATGGGAGGTTTTATTTTTTTATTTGTCATGATCGGCGTTATCTATATCGATGCGCGGTCGATGCAGCAAAAAGACAGCGGGTTGTACCGGACGACCGTCAAATCACCGCCGGTCGCCTGGGCCTTGTTTTCATTCCTGTTTTTTATCGTGGTTGGCCCGATATATTATTATCTTCGCCGCCGGTTCCTTGAGGGATTAGAATTGAAAAGAGAGGAAGACGCGTTTTCAGGTGATGGTCCGCCTGTCGACCAGGACCGGTCAGATGCTTGTGAGGAGCATTTTTCATGTGTTATGGAGTCGACCGGGGTTGTCATTCGATGGTTTTTTATTCTGGTGTGCGTCTCTTTGGCCTATGCCGCGCTCGCGTTATTTTTCCCGAATTTGAACAGTATGCTCGTTCAGTTTGTTATTGTCGGACAGATAACGAGTCTTTCGATGCTTTTTCTTATTTATCAGGTGATAAAAAAGAACAGGGTCGCCGGGTTTTGGAAATCCTTGTCTGTGGTTAAGGTCGATCGTTTCTGGATAAAGGCGATTGTCATTCCGGTTGTGGCCGGGTGTGTGATGGCCGCTATCAACTATGCCATTATTTCCAGCCGCGGGACAGATTCTCCCAGTCCTCTGGGGCAGGCGATGGTGGGCAGTGATGGTCTCACCATAACCATTTTTTTTCTGCTGGCGATTTTATCCGCGCCGTTGGTCGAGGAATTGATTTTCCGGGGATATTTTTACGCGACAATAGCTCACGTGAAAGGCAAGGTCTATGCCTTTGTTGTGATTTCTTTGCTGTTTGCTTCCATACACATCGCGCAGTTATGGGGTGATTGGTTGGGGATCGGGGCTATTTTCTTTTTGGGCTTTTGTTTAACTTTTCTACGGTATTGGTCAGGGACAACAGTCGCGAGCATGATCGCCCACTTTGTTTATAATACCAGTATCGTGATTATTCCGTTGGTCTTTCTCGTCACCTCTTCTCCATCATTTTTTGAGTACACGTGGAAATATTCTCAGCTGGATTTTATTCAAAAAGAGGAGTTGTTGTTAACTAGTCTGGAAGAGGACCCTGATTTTCCAGCAGCATTGAACGCCCTGGCCTGGCTGTATGCCGAACAGCATCAGGACCTGGAAAGGGCGTTGGAGCTGGTGGAAAAGGCCTTGACGCTTGAGCCGAATACCGCCGCCTATTTGGACACAAAGGCGGAGGTGCTGTATCAGTTGGACCGCTGTGAAGAAGCGGCCGCGATTGAAAGCAAACTTGTTGAACAATTTCCCGTTGTTGGTTTTTATCAGGAGCAGTTAGAAAAGTTTGAGGCATGCCGGTAAAAGAAGAGCGGGGTTCGGGCATGCCCGTTCCCTACAGGATTATTGATTATTATGCCATGTAGGTTTGGCATAATAATATATTGATCTAAATCGATATTGTTGAAATGTGCGGGTATTTCTAACCAGGTTTTTTTAATAATTTCTCCTGATTCGTTTAATATCATTTTGTCATTACTGATTGTTCCAAATTTTTCAATTCTATTATGCGCACAAATTGTTACAAAATAATATCCCGGCATGCGATAATCATATTCTTTTAATCTGTTTTGTTTTCGTTTTGGTGATTTGTCCATTTTATTATTTTGATTATAACGAGAAAATCAGCCGCCTTTGGAGCCGTGAAGCGGCGGAAAAGGTCGGCTGTATTGCTTTGATATATGTTAATTTTCTATTTCACAAGCTCTAATTACCCCTTTAAGAATTATTTTGCGTAAATCATTAGTTGAGATTTTGGGGGAGACAGATTGCTTGATTTTCCACTGGAAAATAATATTATCGTCATCGGGATTGTCATTAAAAAATATGATATCAAAATAAACTCCACGATGTACTATATCACAGCGTACCTTATATAGTAATGCTACAACTTCTTTCAGGGATAAATATGCGTCCTTTTGTAATTTTTCAGAGGGATATTTAATAAAAGATTTTTCTAACTTATCTTTTTCTTCCTCATTGAGAATATTTTCGAAAAATTTGTATACATACTTTTTGCTATCTCTTTCACCTGTATAATTAAATTTTATTTTTGCCGCCGCCTCAGCGATAATTATAAAAAATAAAACATCAAATGCTGGACGGCCTTGTTGATGTATTTTGTCTGCTAAATAGAGCATTCTTGCGCATTGGTGAACGATTATTCTTGAATTTCGATTTCCTCTTGCTTTCTTTACAAAGATTTTTGCATCTTTTTCAGAATTTAATACAGGTAAAAAATATTCCCACGGATCAATTTCTGCTATGTGTTTTTCTGTTTTAATTCTCATATAACAATTATTATACGACAGTCCGATTTACTTGCTTAACAGGACATCGCAGGTTGAGTTTGATTAAAATCATTAAGAATATATGCTTTTTATAACTAAAATAGCTGATAAATGGACAGTCGTTGAAGCTGTGCGTATTTGTATTCCGGACATTATTTCTGATATAAATCAATCCTTAAAAAACAAATTCCCTATCGACATACAAACATTCTAGTCTTCCCCTTAATTATTGTCAATGACTTGAATCGACTTAAAATGGACTAAAAGGTCAGTTTTTTGGACGCAAATCCATATCCGTTCATACGCGCGTATCGCGAAATTTATCACAAACTAAAATTCATCCGGTTTTGTGAGGGGGGCAATATTTTGATATGAAAGGCGCCTTTTAGGCCGGGGGAGGGGTGTTAAACGTCCCCATTTTGATTTTTTTCATCGGGAAGGTGAGCTGACAATAGGATCTTGTTAATAAATACAAAATATGCTATTGTTCATATATAGAATATTTATACTAATATTTATTTCCAATTTCCAAAAAACAGGAGCAGACGTATGAACGCGTTATTTTTCTCGAACCTTTCCACATTTTCTCGAAAAATTTTATCTGTTACTTTATGTCTTTTTCTCATTCTGATATCCACCCCGGTCCCGCTTGTCAGGGCCCAAACGCCATTGAATCTGCCCTTGCCAGGGGCGGCGGTCCCTTTAACCTCCGCGTATGAACCCGCGTTATTAAGGGGATTGACCATTTATCCGGATAATCCTTTGCAGTTTGAATTTTTGTTGGATGCGGGCGACACTTTTTTGCGAGGTCAAGCATTGCGAAAGCAAGGTGAAAAGTTAATCAAATATTTTTTGGCCGCCTTAACCATTCCTGAAGAAGAGATGTGGGTGAATCTTTCTCCCTATGAAGATAATCTTATCATTCCGGATAGTTTTGGTGACACGACCATGGGGAGCGACCTTTTAGCCCAGGATTATTTGCTCAAGCAATTAACCGCTTCTTTAATGACCCCTGAAGATGAGATCGGCCGGATTTTTTGGGACCGTATTTATGAAAAAGTTTACAATATGTACAAGACAACGGACATTCCATTGAACACGTTTAATAAAATTTGGATTGTGCCGGAATCAGCCACAGTCGTGGAGAAGGGTAATGATGTTTACCTTATGAATAGCCGGTTAAGCGTGATGCTGGAAGAAGATTATGTCGCCTTAAAACAAAATCTTGGCGACGAGAAATTCGGCACCGAGCAAATGGAAATGGATGAAGCTCAGGTAATCAGTCAGGTCGCGACAGAATTGGTGCGTGAGATTATTATCCCTGAAATTGAAAGAGAGGTCAATGAAGGCCAAACTTTCGCTCAGTTGCGGCAAATTTATCATGCCATGGTTTTATCCACCTGGTATAAGCAGAATTTAAAAGAATCATTCCTGGGGCAGGTCTATATCGATCAATCCAAGACAAAAGGTGTGGATACCTGGGATAAACAGGTCACGAATAAGATTTATGATCAGTACATTCAAGCCTTTAAATCAGGAGTCCAAAATATCATCCGTGATGAGTATAATCAGCATGATGGAGTTGTTGTGCCGCGGAAATATTTTTCCGGTGGTTTTACCACGCAACGTTTTGATGGCCGTGATTTGGCGATGTTGACCACCCGGATCAATTTGGAGTATTTCCAAAATGTTGACGCGAAGTCAAGAGCGGAAGTTCGGGATTGGCTGATGGAAGCGGATAATAGTGAGTTGTTTCAGTTTTCATTGTCTTTGATCGAATACACGGAAAATAATGAACTGCACATGGACGATGTTGTTAACGCCGGTTTTTTTGATAATGTGATTGATGAACTTCACTCACAAAGGATAAACTTACTAAAGGAGGCTCAGATCGCGCCTTTTATGCTGGAAATTCCTTTTGATCAGCGGATACAAGAAGACGGAATATCTCACCCTACGACCAAAGATGACCTGATTATTATCGGGGAAAGATTTCGCAAGGGAATTGATCGTATTTCTAAAATCGTTCACCGGGATAAACTGACAGGTCTGTATAATTTAGATGGATACATGTTGCGGTTGCAAGAGATGGTCGATTGGATCAGACGTCAGGGTGATAAGGATGATCAGCTGCAGTATGTCTTTTTTGATATCGATCATTTTAAGGCGGTAAATGATACTTTCGGTCACGATAATGGGGATATTGTCTTGCAGGAATTCGCCGAGATTTTAAGTTCAAACGTGCGCGCTTCAACCACAGTCGCCCGGATCGGCGGGGAAGAGTTCATCGTTATGATGTTTGATAAATCATCTGAAGATGCTGTTCTCGCCATGAAAAGAATGAAAGGCGTTTTGCGGGATCATTTTCAAACGCAGGTCAGCAAGACGGACAAGACATTTTTGTACGATAAAAAACAACTTGTTATCCAGGCGAAGAAAAGGATCGGTAAACTCCTTGAAGCAAAGACCGCCGGGCAGTCGGTTGGTTTTGATATAACAAAGTTACGGGACGCGATCGCGCACCAGGTTAAGGTCCAGGCAACCAATGACGCCGAAAGGCGATTCGCTCAAGCCCTCCAGTCGGAAGCTCTTTTTAACGCGGATGAAACCGGAGTTAATCCTGAAATTGAAAAGGCGCTTGACCTATTAGCGGGCTGGATGATCACGTTCAGCGCGGGGATAACGATTTTTGATTTGCCCCAGTATGAAAAGCTGCTTCAACGTGATGGCATCAAATCCGGTGACGCTTTGACGCAAGTGGCGACATTGCTTTATCGTCAGGGTCAAGCCGCTGTTGAGGTGGCTAAAAACAGTGGACGGGATGAAATAACGGTTTTTGATCCAGAGACAATGGAAATCGATGAAGACAGGGATCTGGGCAGTTATGCCAGTCCGGCCCCCTCTTATGAAGCGCATGACCTGGACAAAATGACGAGACGACGATTATTGAAAGAAGTCAACGGGCTCCGTAAGAGGTTTGTATCCTTGATAAATAAATCCGAGACCGATCCGTTAACAGGAATGAAAAACCGCAATGGCTTATATCAAAAGTATATTGAACGGGTGCATTACGGCGCGCGTTACCAGCCTGATACGAGTATGGCGTTAGCCTATACGGATATTGATTTCTTTAAGACCATTAATGATAGTTTTGGCCATGAAATAGGGGATGATGTTTTAAAGGCTTTAGCCGCTGGGTTTAAAGAAAATTTAAGAACGATTGATACCGTGGCCCGTTTCGGCGGCGAAGAAGTCATTATTTTTTTGCCGGCCATGAAGCGCATGGATGAGCAACGGACGATTTTAAAAGTTAGAGATATTGTCAGGAGAACAACAAAATACATTCGGGAAAATGTTTCTTTATTCGGGAACAAGACTGAGGTGATTAAAAAAATTAGAGCGCGCATCGGGGCCCTCGACGAAAGTCAAAAAGAAGGGCTTGGCGTGGACGCTGATCTGGCGAATCTACGTAACGGTCTGGTTCATCAGTTAACCGTGCAGGAAGTTTTTACGGATGAAAATGAAGCAGAAAAGAAAAGATACCTTAACGATACGGGTATTGCCACCCTCTATGAATTAGCCGATTTGCTTAATGGTTGGGACGTTACTTTAAGCGTCGGTGTTGAGATCGATGATTTTACGGAAGAGGGCAAGATCCAGTCTTATCTGAAAAAAGGAGATTTAGACACGGGGTTAACCTTGATGGTTGCCAAAGCGGAAATCGCCGCCGGTTATGTCAAAGAGACGGGCCGTAACCGCGCGGCTTATCACAGTGAGGTCCCTCGAGTGTCAAGACCCGCGCCAAATATCTTAGCGATCATCGAAAAGGAACAGGACCGTGACGGGTTCAAGGCTTATTTTGAAAATAAAGGTTATGTTGTGACAGTTGTTGGCGACTTAGAATCGGCTGAAGGTGAGTTAGCGGAACAATTAGCCAGGTATAGTTTTGTTTTAACGGAAAAACAATCCGCGGTTTCTGCCGACGATGATTCTTACCTTCCTGGCAATGAGGTGATTGATCGTTTAAGATCGATATTTCCCGGGATAAAGTCTTTGATTTTAGGCAGCCCGGAGGAAATCTATGATGTTGATCATATTGAAGAGATGATCACAGGCGCGATTGGTGAGGGAAAAACAGATCAAGCCATGTTGACGGCTCGTTTGGATAACACCCCGGTCGGTGGTATCGATCTTGACCCGGCTCTGCTTGATTTGAAAATTAAACGCGATGGAGAGGGCATTGCCTTACCACTACTGCAACAACCGCCCGAAGCGCTGCAAATTGAGGGCTTTATCCCTGTGATCATGAACGTGACACCCGTGCAGACGCTGCCGATTTTTCTTGGAAACCTGGCGACTGAAGGGGATACGTTAGCCCAATTATAGGAACAAAAGAGAGGCAGCTGTTATCTGAGTAAAAAGGTAGCGGCTGTTTCCACTTTTTTCTTGCTCTCTTTGATATATCAGTTATAATATTTGAATTCTATCCTGCAAAACATAAAACTATCGTAAAACATTAGGTCTATTATACTTTCATCGTTAATGATACCAAATCCATTAAATAATTACCAAAGTCAGTATGATATTCTCGACGTTTAAACGCGAATATTGGTATTCAGATAGGACAATTATTTAATGGATTTGGTATGACTTGTTTAAAAGGGAGTGAACTATGTCTGTCCTTCATGCGACCAACGCGAATTTTGACAAAGAAGTTTTGCAGTCATCTATACCTGTCCTTGTCGATTTCTGGGCAGAATGGTGTAATCCCTGTAAAATGATTGGTCCGATTATTGATGAGATTGAAACAGAAATGGCAGACAAGATAAAAGTCGTTAAAGTCAATATTGATGAAGCCGCTGATATTGCCGGCAAGTATAATGTCATGTCTATCCCCACCATTATGGTTTTTAAGGGTGGTCAGATCGCGAATCAGACCGTCGGCGTTTTACCGAAAGAGGCGTTAATGGCGAAAGTCAATGAGGTTTTGTAAGGATAAGAGAGTTGAAACGTCATATTAAATGAGGAGTTAGAAGACGATCATGATGATCCCCATGTTGAGAACGAAGATAGCCTATGCGACGATTACGGAATCGAATCTATACTATGAAGGCAGTATTTCCATCGACCGGGATTTGATGGACACGGTTGGACTGATCCCGGGGCAGAAAGTTGAAATTCTTAATATCAATAATGGTCAGCGTTTTGAGACGTACACCATTGTCGGTGAAAGAGGTAGTGGCCAAATTTGTTTGAATGGTCCCGCGGCACGTTTGGGTGTTATCGGCGATCAGATTATGATACTGAGTTACGTGTATGTTGATGTTGAGGAAGCAAAAAGCGTTAAACAGGAGATTGTGCATTTAGATGAGCGGAATAAGGTTAAAAGTTAGAATTTACGGTGACCCTTGCTTGCGGGAAAAGACCAGGCCGGTGGACAAGATAACACCCGCCTTGCGGTTGATGTTAAAGACAATGGTCAATACGATGTACGAAGAGGATGGCGTTGGGTTGGCCGCTTCCCAGGTCGGGATCAATGAAAGTTTTTTTGTCGCTGATATGGGGGATGGTCCGGGAGTTTATATTAATCCGCAAATTTATAAACAATCGGGCGAAGAAACGATGGAAGAAGGATGTTTGAGTTTGCCCGGTTTGACGATCAAGGTCGCTCGCCCAAAGAATATTCAAGTGTCGTATAGAGATGTGAATTTTGAGAATATTACCAGAGACCTGGAAGGACTTCACGCCAGGATTTTTCTGCATGAATCAGATCATTTAATCGGTCGTCTTCTGCTTGATTACGTCGACGAAAAGGACCGGCCAGCCCTGGAGAAAAAGATTCAACCTAATCCGTCTGGATAACTTTTATTTCCCAGAAGAACATGCCATCTTCCCACACAAATTTGGAAGGATCTGACGACAAGATTTTACCTCCGTGGTTTTGTCAGCCTATTCCTGTTCCCTCCGCGGTTGATTCCATGCGAAGCCTTTTAGAGGAGTTCAACATCAATACGGTTTGTCAATCAGCCCGTTGCCCAAACAGTGGGCAATGTTGGTTGCGCAAGGCAGCCGCGTTTATGATTTTAGGTGATGTGTGTACCCGTTCTTGCCGTTTCTGCGCTGTGCCATCCGGTCAAGCCCCGTCAGTCGTTGATCCATATGAACCTCAGCATATTGCCGAAGCTGTTAATCGTTTAGATCTGAATTATGTTGTGATGACATCTGTGACACGTGATGACCTGCCTGATTGTGGCGTGGGCCAATTCATTCAGACGATTCAAGCTATTCGGCAATGGCATTCAAAGGCGAAGATTGAGGTCTTGATCCCTGATTTTCAGGGTGATGCGGACTTGCTGGATTCCCTGTTGCGGGTCAAACCGGATGTTATCGGGCACAATATTGAGATGCCCGGAAGATTCTTTCCTGATTTGCGGCCGCAGGGGGATTACCGGAGATCCGTCGATGTATTAACTTATTTAAAAAAGAACCGTTCGCGAATGATTGTGAAAACAGGTTTTATGGTCGGTTTCGGCGAGACGGATGAAGAGATTGAGCGTCTTCTGGACGACCTGATCCAAACGGGTTGTGATATTTTAACGATCGGGCAGTATCTTAAACCCGTGAAAAATGAATCAATGGCGCAAGTCCAACGTTATGTGACACCGGCGGAGTTTGATCAATTGCGTCTGCTCGCCCTGAACAAAGGCTTCAGGCATGTCGTGAGCGGTCCGCTTGTGCGCAGTTCTTTTTTAGCCGAAGAGAGTTTCAACGCTCTGAAGATCCACTAAATATTTTCTACTGGGCATGGTGTTTTTTGCCCATCCGTTAGACTATGGCAAATACAAAGAATGAATTTCAATTAAAATTTTTTATTGTTTATTTGATCTGTTTGTTTTTAATCCTGGAGGGAACCGCCCGTCTGTATCTTTGTTTTAGATACAAAATCAATCCACTCAATCCTGGAAGAACCATTTCTTCTTTTTATCCCGAGCTTTTTCCAGCAGCCGATCATCAGATTGTCCCTGATGACGCGTTTTTTGATGTCCTCCTGTTAGGTGCGTCTGTCGTTAATTATCGAATCAGTGACATTGATCGACGGCTGGTCGAGGGCCTAACAGAGCAATTAGGAAGAAAAGTCCGGATTTTTAATTTGTCCAAGTTCGCGCATTCTTCACGGGATAGCCTGATGAAGTATCAGTTTCTGCGGGACAAGAGTTTTGATTTAGTGCTGATTTATCACGGCATCAATGAGGTGAGATCCAATAATATTCCGGCCCATCTGTTTAAAAGCGATTATTCTCATTGTCCTTTTTATGAAAGAGTGAATACATTTAACCGGCACCAGGAAATATCTTTTGTTGTTTTTCCCTGGCTTGTGCACGATTTGATCATTAACATGAAACAGCGTTTTTCTCCGGACAACTATATCCCTTTTGAACAACCCAGAGCCGGTTGGCTGCGGTATGGTAAAGAACTGAAGGCGACAGAATCTTTTAAACAAAATTTTGAGGATATAATAAACATCGCTGCCGCGAAGAATGAGCCCATTGTGTTATCCACCTTCGCCTATTATCTTCCGGAACAGTATTCAAGACAAAATTTTGAAGGAGGCCTTCTGGATTATACCCCTGGCGAGCAGGCGGTTCCGGCTGAAATATGGGGGCATCCGCAAAATGTTGTTTCGGGGTTGGATGCCCATAACACGGTCATCGAGAATTTACGGGATATGCCTGGCCAGATCATTTTTGTCGATCAAAGAAAGCTTATTCCCGCGTCAGGCGATTATTTTATCGATATCTGTCACTTCTCTCCTAAAGGCAATCAGCAGTTTATCAACAATATCATCTCTCCGGTTGTTGACTTCTTTAGGCCGTAGTTATTAAGGGGAACGGAGAATCAGCATAGGCTTTAATAGAAAAGTTTGATTATATTCACTTTGTGATTATAATACATAAAAAATGATAGACAATCAATTCGACAAACAAGGGTGAACGTAACATGAAAGATAAAGTAAAGAATATATTGAGTTTTGTTCTGCGGCTGGGGTTGAGCGGGCTTTTGTTGTGGTATTTATTCTCAAAGATTGATATGGAAAAGACCCTGGATATCTTACGGACCGCAGATTTAAACTATATTTATTTAGCGGGAGGGATATTTCTTGTTTGCCAATCTTTTTTATTGCTGCGGTGGTTTATCTTTATTAAAGCCTTGAAACTGGAGGCCCATCCATTGGTTGTCACCCGTTTTTTCTTTATTGGTCTATTTGGGAATTTATTCCTGCCAAGTTCGATCGGGGGAGACCTCATAAAAATTATCGGGCTTTGCAAGAACAGTTCTCAAAAACCACGCGTGGTTGCCTCGGTGTTGCTGGACCGCCTGAGTGGCTTCGCCTCAATCGTCATTGTCGCGGTGGGGGCTTTTATTGTCGGGTATCGGTATGTTAATGAACCGCAATTGATTTTGCCGATTGCCCTGATCGGGGTTGGTTCAATCGTTGTCGCTGCCGTTTTATTTAATGAGAGAATTTATGGTTTTGGCTGCCGGATTTTTAATTTTTTCCCAAAGGTTAAAGAAAGTTTAATGCAGATGCATTACGATATCATGTTAATGCAAGACAATAAGATGGAAGGATTCAAAGCGATCGCATTGTCTATCGTCGGTCAGCTGGTCTACGCGCTGACATTTTATTTAAGTGCTAAGGCGCTACACTCTGATATCCCGCTGCTTTATTTTTTTATTTTTGTTCCTCTTATTTGTGTCGCTTCATCATTGCCGTCAATCGGAGGGTTGGGTGTGCGTGAAGCAGGAGCGGCATATTTTTTTGGCAAAGTCGGGGTGGCGTCTGAGGTCGCGATCAGTATTTCCTTAATAAGTTTTCTTTTTATGATTATGATGGGTTTATTGGGTGGGGTGATTTATGTCTTTACATTATCTTCTGGACGGGTACAACATTGTTCATCAGATGCCGACGTTGATCCATCAACAACTTGAGACGCAAAGGCATTCATTTGTTCATATGATTCACACCCGGCGGCCGCAGGGCAGTTCACGCAATAAGGTCACGGTCGTGTTTGACGGATATCCGGCCGGGTTTGGGGCGGACTTATCTTCCGGGCATGTTCAAATTCTTTATTCCTGCGACATAACAGCGGACGACCGTATTAAACAAATTGTCCAGAAGTCAATTTTAAAAAAGAACATTATTGTTGTTACCAATGATCGGGCGATACAATATGCTGTTCGGGCTCTGGGGGCAAAAGTTATTTCTGTCGAGAGTTTTCTGCAAAAGATAAACAAGTCCGCGTCTTCCGGTTCAGTTGACTCACAGAGAAATCAATCCGGTCTGAAAAAGAATATTTCAAACCGCGAAAAACAACATATCAATTTAGAATTGGAAGATCTCTGGCTTAAAAAAAAGTCTAACAAAAAGAATAAACGGGATGAATGATAAATCGTGTTGTGTTTGCTTCGGGAATTGGGCCCTGTGTTCACGGCCTTTAGTTAGTTGTTCTATTTCAATTCTGATATTCTCACTGAAGCTTCGAGAAAAGCGGAAATCAGAAGAATTATTTATCGGATTTGGTCTCGCTAGTTGTTCAATAATTTAGTGGAATTGGTATTATCGATGATTCAAGACAAAAGGGGGTTCATCAGGTGTCGGTCGTTTCACAACCCGGGCGGTTGTCTGCTCTTATATCCTCAGTATTTTTTAGAACGCATTATTAACAAAATTTATTTTGACTTTTTGGGGATAAGTACTATTTTAAGGGAAAAGGTTAAAGTCTTAATAATATGGAGCAGCGTATTATTGAGGGATGATTGTTCGGGGAAAATGATAATCCTTATCATGTTCAATTTGTGTCCTGGATTTTCAGGTTGCCGCTTGACTGGCGGAAATGTCGGTAAGGCGCGGAGTTATCCTTTTCCTTTTCAGGCGTCTCGCGGGCGGTCACGGACGCTTCAGAAGAGATGGAGTATGTGGCCACGAAGTCAAAATAATTGCTGGACCGGGTTGAAGAAAAAATTGTTGATGGATCATCGTTTAAGGTTTTTTGACCCATTGGCAGGCAAATGTTCCACCTTCCGGAGGCAGGTTTAATAGATTTAAAGAAAGGGATCATGCATGTTTATTTTAGGTAATTTTATTGGTTCAATTGGTTTTATCCTGGGTGTTATTTTGAACATTTTAAAATGGCTTGTCATTATCCGGGCTTTGATTAGCTGGGTTAACCCCGATCCCTTAAATCCGGTTGTCCAATTTTTAAGGCGCGCGACCGACCCGATCCTTATTCCCATCCGCAACCGGATGCCGGTTACGGGGGGATTTGACCTCTCGCCTTTAGTCGCCTTGCTTATTATTCTTTTTCTGGACATTTTTTTGGTGAATACGATTTATGCCGTAGCGAATTCGTTAGGGGCAACCATCTATTTCAGGTGATTTTGATAAAATAAATTAATTCTTGAAATATTTTTCATGAAGGTATATGATTGAACATCTTATTAAACAAAGAAAATAGAACTCATAAATGACAGAAAGGTTTAAGGTGTAGCGTATGTTTGATAAAATGAAGCAACTGATGGATATGAAGAAACAAGCGGACCGTTTAAAGAAAGAATTGGATGGAATTACGACTGAAGTTTCAGAAGTTCGTGGCATTACAATTGTTATTAACGGGTCGCAGAATTTTAAGTCCATTGAAGTTGATGAGTCATTATTACAGGCCGGCAATAAAAAAGGCTTTGAAGCGGATATGCTTAGGAGCATGAATGCTGCGATTAAGAAGTCTCAGGAGTTAGCGGCAAAAAAGATGCGGGAATCAATGCCGGCAGGCTTTCCAGGTCTTTAATCATAGATTCAGTAAGAGCAATGTATTATTAATATTAATTTTGAGGAGGAAGAAATGCCATACGACCAATCATTAGATGTTGATTGTTTTAAGGAAGTTAAAGAATTTGAGGATACACGCATTACGGTTGGTGTCTTTTCATATAATGAAGGGCCAAAAAAATTACAGTTATCCCGGGAAAATAGAGGTCAGACCGGAGAATGGCGTTTTGCCAAATTAGGCCGGATGACAAAGGATGAAGCAAAAGAAATTATGCCTGTCATTATGAAAGCTGTAGAAAATATGTAAATGAATTTTATCCTGGAAAGGCTACTTTTATTTTAAAAGTAGCCTTTCTTTTTTTAACAAGGAGGAAATATGGCTGATGATATTTATTTGACCAGAGAGGGAAATGAAAAAATGTATCAAGCCTTACAGGATCTCAAAACAGAGCGGGGAAAAATAGCTAAAGCCATTGAAGAGGCCCGTTTGCAGGGTGATTTATCAGAGAACGCTGAATACGATGCCGCCAAAGAGGCCCAGGGGCATAATAATGCCCGCGTTCAAGATTTGGAAGACAAGTTGTCACGCGTCCGTGTTATTGAAGACGTGGATATCCCCGGAGACCGGATTTACATCGGCGCGATTGCTAAATTGCTGGACAGGCAATCAAATGAAGAAGTTGTTTATCAACTGCTATCTGAAGAAGAATCCAACTATGAAGAGAATAAGATTTCTATTTATTCTCCGATCGGTAAAGCCCTGATGGGGAAAGCTGAAGGGGAAGAAGTGACCGCTCATGTGCCGGCCGGCATATTAAAGTACAAGGTCTTAAAGATTGACCGCCCATAGTTTTTTTGTCGTTTTTTGCGAGTTCATTGTCCCGGGATATTTTGATCGCGTAGGATATAGGATTGAATATTATTTCGAAACGTTCAGTTTGGATGAAGACAGGGGTTCAAAAAGAAATGACACTACTCCATTCGTTCCCTCCAGAAGGAATAAAAACACCAAAAAGTAATGATCGGTAATAAGGACAGTTCAATCCGGTTAAAAGAGACCGACAACCACCACTCGATCTTGAAGTGCGTGTTAACATAGTAGTACATTGTGACGATGCCGATATAGCTGAGCAGGAACAATGGAATGACGAGGGTCTCGCTCCTGAAGATTTTTTTTCCGCTTAACAAGAGTCCGAAGATAATGACAATCCAAAGACCATTCCATCCCTGTTTCCCCACTTTAAATATTTCATGGAAGTAAAAGGAGAGGATTGTTTGCAGCCTCGGCCATGTTGAGGGATTTGTCTGAGATGTCAGTCCGTTGGTCATCGTGATGTTGTCAGGGGCATAAAAATATTTAAAAACAAACGGAATGATGGAAAATAGAAACAGGGAACCGAAAAAGAAGCGTAAGCATTTCGGCCGGTCAAATTTTTGGATGGTTTTCCAGAGGATACCGGGGATGATGATCAAGAGGATCCCTGTCGCGACATAACCTTCCGGTTTCACAAAACTCAGGAAACCTAAGAAAGCGCCGGTTAACAACAGATACCGGGGATTATGATGGCGTATGTTTAAAATGAAGCAAAGCATGCCGGCAAACAGATAAAAGCTGAGGACGATATCGGCATACTGGGCACTACTCAGGGTGAGAAAATAGGGTTGCAGAAAAAACAGAAAAACAACCAGACTTGACCAATATGACCGCGTCAGATCTTTCAGGGCGGAAAATATGAGGCCGATAGTTATGAGATTGAAAATGACGGTGGTTATTTGTGTTGTTGTATGTGTGGGGCTGTGATGAAAGATCCAACCCCAAACATTGATTAAAGGCAAAAGCAATGGATAGTGCGGACTTGATCTCCAGAGGGTGGGGTGGAAGATGTTTTCCCAATAGACTCCTGCTTCAAATAAAAATTTTGCCTTAAAGTTCCAAACGCTCCAGGCGTCCCAACCTCCGTAAGGGTGGATGTGGATGTTTAATAATACCGTGCCGGACATTATCAGCAATAACGTTAAACCGATGACGTCATCTTTTGTGATGGGTGCGAGGGTCCAGAAAGGAATACGGAGTTTACGGCAACGGTAAATAAGAGCGGCTAAAATAGCCCCGAGAAATG
Organism: Candidatus Omnitrophota bacterium; assembly: GCA_021108075.1. GTDB lineage: Bacteria > Omnitrophota > Gorgyraeia > Zapsychrales > Zapsychraceae > JAIORP01. The sequence goes on from JAIORP010000012.1 coordinate 66,410, forward strand.
TCATGTGCAGGATGATGACAAGATTTTTATTCAGTTGCCAGATAAAAAGGTAACTGAGGAATGTCAGATAGGAACTGATTCCAAGGCCTAATCCCCCGCCCAAGCAGAACGCTGTTAAAAAGGATATTTGCGGGCGTTTCTGAAAGATTAAATTTAGCAGGCCTAGACCTATCATAAAGGATAGGAGAAAAGGCGTTATCGTTTTTAATAATACCATGGTTTCTTTTCAGCCAATATAATGTTTAAGCTGTTTTTAACGTGCGGTGTTGCCCTGATTTTATTGATAATCGCGAGAGCTTTTTCGTCAGAGTTATAGGCAAAAAAGATATAGTTATGATTTAAGCTATTGGGCACTAGAATAATAGGGGCTAATTCATATTGGGCTTGAGTGAAAATAGCGTTATGATAGGGTTCGTTAAGATTTTTGTCGGTGCAGTACCCGATAAATTGGTTCTTTTTTAGTCTGTCCTTAACTTCTGTGAAATAATGAGCATAGAACTGGTAGGGCCCCCTGGCGCGTTTATTTAAAGATACCTTAAGGTGCGGGATCAGATAAAAGAGGTTCACCGCGATACAGATGAAAATAACAATAATAAATGCCGTTTGCTTGTATCGAACTGTCCGGGGATTTTTGTTCATTATGATTCCGTTATTTGATGAGATCTTCAGTCAGGGTGTCGGGAAAGGATCAAATCCTGGCTTTTGTTTAAGTTTAAATCATTGTTTAGACTCTACTTTATTATCAGAAAAATTTTGATATACTAATATGACGTTAACCGGTAAACAAGAAGGATGGGCAGATTTCAATAGAACTTTAAAAGCAAGGCCACGTCGCAACTGTTTTTATTTAAATAAACATTTCCATTGTACTATAAAGAGAATCTATTGCCAATAGGAGCATCACAAAGTTATAAAAAAAATGATTAGCTGATTTGCGGACATAGGTTTGTGCGCCGACCGGGGGACATGAATTCGCCGTTTAACCCGGATTTTTCAATAGAAGAGGTAATCCGGCTTGAACCGCTGCTTTTCTCGTCAGTAATTGAGGAAGCAGACGATTTTGTAATAAAACCTTTTTTTCCCGTCCGTTTATGTCGAGAAAAAGATTCTATTGCAAAATTTCGGTTTATTCATGCCTGTCTGTTTTGTTTCAAAAGTCATCAATGATGACATGTTGTTTTGTTCAATTTTATCAAATAAATCATTTTTGTCATTTGCAATCTCAGACCATAGGAGTAAATATGATTAATGTTGGAATCATCGGTTGTGGCCATTGGGGGCCAAACCATATCAGGATTTTTTCTCAATTACCAAACACGTGTAGTTTGATGTGTGCTGATTTAGAACCGAAAAGATTAGGTTTTGTGAAGTCGTTATTCCCGGATATTCAAACAACACAGGACTATAAAGAGATGTTAACGAATGCTGACATTGATGCTGTTTGTATCGCGTCTCCGACCAAAACGCATTATGAAATTGCCCTTCAGGCCCTTGCTCAGGGCAAACATGTTCTTTGTGAAAAACCATTAACTCTTAAACCGGAAGAAAGCCTTAAATTGAAGGATTTCGCCGAAGAAAAAGGACTTGTTTTAATGGTCGGCCATATTTTTTTGTTTAATTCCGGAATAAGATGGTTGAAGGAATACATCAAGTCCGGGGCTTTGGGCCAGGTCTATTACGCCTATGCAACGAGGACGAATTTAGGTCCATTCCGTTATGATGTCAATGCGTTGTGGGACTTAGCCCCTCATGACATTTCCATTTTTAATTACCTGTTCGATTCCTGCCCGACCACTGTTGCCGCTACAGGGCATAAATTTATTGGCGACACGCATGATGATGTGACGTTTGCGACATTGTCTTATCCCAATAACATCGCTGCAAATGTGCATGTCAGTTGGCTTGACCCGAAGAAAGTCCGTCAGATGACGATTGTCGGCGATCAACAAATGGTTGTTTGGGACGATTTAGATAATTTAGGACCGATTAAAGTATACGATAAACATGTTGAGAAGACGTCAACCTATTACGAGACATATGGCGAGTTTCAACTGTTGTCACGGGAAGGAAGCATCACGATTCCGAAGATTGCTTCCAGCGAACCGTTAAAAGCTCAGGGGCAATATTTTATCAACTGTGTTGAGGAGAATCAATATCCCGCGTTGACGGATGCCCAAAAAGGGATGGAAGTGGTCCGGGTTTTATGCGCGATCGATGAGTCCGTTAAGAACAAAGGGGCGTGTATAAATATTTAAGGCGGGTTAGTTTTTTTTAGGTCATTCATCGCCTGAGCGCTTGCCGGCGTATGGCGGTATAAGACAGGAGTTCTTATGAGTTTTTTTAAACATGAACTGGCTACGGTTTCTTTAGAAGCGGATATTGGTGAAGGAACACGCATATGGGCTCGCACCAATATTCAGTCCGGAGCGAAAATCGGACAGCATTGCAATATTTGTGATGGGACTTTTGTTGAAAAAGGGGCGATCATTGGTGACCATGTGACCGTTAAACATAATGTTTCCGTGTTTAACGGCGTTGTCATTGGTGATGATGTTTTTATCGGCTCCAATATCGCTTTTATCAATGACCGCTATCCCCGCAGCCATCGGCAAGATGAATGGACGTTAGAAAAGACATGGATAAAGAAAGGGGCAACGTTAGGGGCGAATGTTACTATCCTTTGCGGTTTAACCGTTGGTGAATACGCCGTTGTCGGGGCTGGAAGCGTGGTGACTGGAGATGTTCCCGCTTATACGATTGTTTGTGGGAACCCCGCTCGAGAAAAAGGGTTTGCCTGTCAGTGTGGTCGGCCGTTAAATGATTATCTTAAATGTCATTGTGAAAAACAGTATTTTTTAACTGAGGAAGGAAGGATCGTTGAAAAATAACCGTATCTTGGTCACGCCGGTGGCGTACAATGAGTGCGTTAAGTTAAAAAATGTGATTGAACGTTTTCTGCTCAGTCCTGTTCGAAAAGATGTTGATTACATGGTCGTTGATGACGGATCGACGGACGGGACGTCTGAGCTTATTCAACAGTACTCAGACCAGGGTGTTATGCATTTGAAACATGAGCAGCGTCAGGGCGTGGGTTCGGCGATTCGGACCGCCATTAAATATGCCTGTGAAAATCATTATGAAATTTTGGTTATCATGGCTGGAAATGATAAAGACAATCCTGAAGAAATTCCGCAGCTCATTGATCCCATCCTTAAAGATAATTTTGACTTTGTCCAGGGATCACGTTATAAAGGGGGAAAAGGTATCGGTGGGGATATGCCTTTTTATAGAAAGATAGCGACCAGAATCCATCCCCTTCTCATGTCGGCATTCACCGGGAAGAAACTGACGGACACGACTAATGGTTTTCGCGCTTTTCGCCTGGCGATATTTGAAGATAATCGCATTAATATTGACCAGGATTGGCTTGATAAGTATGAATTAGAACCCTATTTGTTGTTTAAGGCCATTGCATTAAACTACCGTTTTACAGAAGCATTTGTGACGAAGATATATCCTCCTAAGAAATTAGGCTATACGAAGATGAAACCCCTGATCGGTTGGTGGAGCATCTTACGCCCGGTCTTTTATTTAGGCTTTAGATTAAAGAAATAGGTGATATTAACAATAATACAGGGGAAGAATATTATGAAGAAGGGGGCCATATTAATTTTTTTATTGTTAGTTAGCACTCCGGGCTGTCAATATCTTGAAAATCCACGAACCTTAATAAGAGACCCACACTTTGCTGAATATAAAAAACAACGGGATGAATTAGAACGCGAGTATTTACGAAAGGAAATCATGTACGATGATTATATTTTGCGGCGGGACGAGCTGGATAATATTTATTCAAAAGAGGTTCAAGAGCGCCAGGAAAAAATGAATTATTAGAAATCATTGAGTTAAACTTGCCATTGGAGGGATTATTCCCTTGAATGCCGTCAGATGGATGTCATATGAAATTATACGGAAGAAATCCAGTTATTGAAAGGTTACGTTTTAACCCAAATAGCGTTATTAAAATTTATTTGCAGGAAGGCTTGAGAAAGGCGGGATATATTCGGCAACGGGCAAAGAAGTTTGGAATTCCGCTTTTTACCGTGCCGAAGTCAAAAATTCAGAAGATTGCCCGAAACGCAAACACGCAGGGCATTGTCATGCAGGTTGAAGAGTTTTTTTATGTTGAATATCGTCAGCTGATTGAAGAATCACGCGCGAAGAAAAGAACGGTATTTTTTTTAGACGGCATCAACGATCCGCAAAATTTGGGATCCATTATAAGGTCGTTGGCCTGTTTGGGGAAGTTTGCGATTGTGATCCCGAAGCATAAAGCGGTGGCGGTGACAGAAACGGTCTTGCGGGTAGCGGCTGGAGGCGATAATTTCGTTTCTATCGCGCGCGTTGGAAATTTAAGACAATCGATACAAACGGCAAAAGATGAGGGTTACTGGATTGCTGGAAGCGTCATCCGCTCGGGGCAGTCTATCTATGAAACAACTTTTCCGTACCCTCTTGGGGTTCTCATCGGTTCCGAACAAAAGGGGATCAGGGATGTTTTTCTCCCTTTGCTTGATATGTCGATCACAATCCCGATGGCAGCTGAGACCTTGTCCTTTAATGTTTCACAGGCGACCACCCTCTTCTGTTATGAAATTATGAAACAAAAGAGAGCATATGAACAGAAAAAAGAAAAATGATGATTTAGCGGCTGCTGTAGACTTTTTTGCTGAAGCGGGACTACTGAAAAGAATTAAACGAAGCGGTTGGTGGGTTGCCGGGATAAAAGACCCTGAGAGTGTTGCCGATCATTCTTTTCGATGTGCTGTTATAGCGTATTATATCGCCCACAAGGAGAATGTGGATCCGTATAAAACAGTCACAATGGCGTTGTTCAACGATATTCATGAATCTCGTATCAATGATTTGCATAAAATGGGGCATTATTATATTGATTTCAAGAAAGCCGAGAAGAGGGTTTTTCAAGATCAAATACAGTTTTTTGAGGAAAAGCTTAAGCAGGAAATGCAGGCCTTCCGGTCTGAGTATGAGAACCAAAAAACGAACGAAGCGCTTGTCGCCCGTGACGCGGATATCCTTGAGTGCTTGTTGCAGGCTAAAGAGTATTTTGATCATGGACACCTTAAAGCTGAAAAATTTTTTAAAAAGGCCCCGGAGTATTTAAAAACCAAGACCGCCCAGGACTTATGGAAAATTATGAAAAAATGGGATAGCAGTGCCTGGTGGGAAAATGTTGTTAAATTTGATCGATGAAGTTTGATCTTTCGAAACACGAATCTGCTATGCTGTTAACGTTGAGTTTTTTTAATCCCGGCGGGAATTCCCCGCCTTTATTTAAGGCGGGGATGAGAGCAATTTCCTGAATTGCGGTTGCATTTGAGCCTAATTGGAGAGAAGATTCAGGACAAGCGAAGCTTGAATTTTAAATCAAGTACCACGGGTGTGAACCCGTGGATATCTATTGTAAAAATGAGAAGTTTGATTGTGGCCGGGGGCTGTTTTTTCCTGTTGTCCGGTTGCAATACGCTGGGGACTTACAATGCGGCAACCGGGCGCCGGGAATTTGTTCCTATCTCCACGTCCACGGAGATTTCCCTGGGTAGCCAGGTCCATTCTGAATTATCCAGCAAGTATCATTTAGACGACAAAAGTGAACAGTTTCAGCGGTTACGCCGGATCGGGCAACGGATTTCTAACGTGTCAGACCGGCAGGATTATATCTATCAGTTTTATATCATTGATGCGGACGAACTGAATGTTTTTACGACGCCCGGAGGTAATATTTACATATATCGGGGATTATTGGATAAATTTGGCACGGATGACCGGATTGCGGGTGTCATTGCCCATGAGGTCGGGCATTGTGCGGCCAGACATGTCGCAAAGAAATACTCAGCGACATTGGGGTATAATTTGTTGGGCGGTTTGATTTTTAACAGCCTTGAAGATGAAGAGGTTAAGCAGGTCACGGCGTTAAGTTCCGGGGTTGTTATGAATTTAATTTTTTCGGCATATAGCCGCAAAGACGAATATGCCGCTGACCGTTTAGCGGTCAAATATATGTATTTAGCCGGTTATAATGTGGAGGGGTTTGTTGAGTCTTTGGAGATATTAGAGCGTGAATCAAGGGGGTCCAGGTCCTTATTAATCCTAAGAAGCCATCCTTATCTGAGTGATAGGATTAAAGCGGTGAAACAGGAGATTTCGCTCGTTCAGCAAAAATACGGAAATCCGGAATAGGGTTCTTTTTTCTGAATAATTCGAAAAAAATGACTTTATCTGTTAATTTGTCTGGAAATGGTGCTAGAATGAGGTTGAAATTTTTTAATAATAGCTATATTAATAATTATTAAACCATAAGTATCTGCAATGAAAAGAATTGGTGTTACCGCAAGTAGAATATCTAAGGGAAGTATCTTCCTTTATAATTTTTATGTCATTTTAATATCTTTTTTGTTTTCTTTCTTCGTGTATATCATCGCAAGTTTAACGGTTTTGTTCGCGATCGTCCTTATTTCGTATATGGGCCGGGAACTCATGCCGATCTATTTCCAGCATGATTGGTATAACATCTATGTTGTTTGTATGATGGCGTTGACCATTGTGACGATTATTTTTACATTAATGCTTATTTTGAAGAATTTTAAATTATCCGCAACTTTGGAGTATTCGGAAGACAAGGAATGATTGTTTTCTGATGGTTTTAGGGGATAGGGGCCAAGAAATATGAATATAAAAGATATGAATTATCAAGAGTTTGTTGATCAATTACAAACAGGTGTGTTGCGATATAAGCTTGGAGTGAAGAAAAGGATTGTCTATGCGAACCAGATGATATGCGAGATGCTGGGCTGTACGTCCAAAGAGCTTCTAAGTTTAAATTTGAATGGGATATTTTCAGATAAGAGACGATACCGATCATTTTGTAAAAAAATTGAGTCTGAAGGATATGTTGAAGGCTTTGAGACAAGATTGAAAACACAAGATCGGCCTGCTTTTGTTGGGCAATTGACCGCGAAGGTTGTTTTCTCTCAAGCTAAGTCGAACGGTTTTGTCGATGTTGTTGTCGCGGATATTTCTGAACGTAAACGTTTTGAAAAAGAGCTGACAGAATCCAAGGAATTATTTCAAACAGTCTTTTATAATACGGCTGCCGCGATTACCGTCACGGACAAAAATGAATGCGTCATCGCCTGGAATCCCTACGCCGAACAATTACTCGGGTTTTCAGGTAAAGAATTGTTTAATAAGCCGATCAAAGAGCTGTATCCGGAAAAAGAATGGCGGAGACTGCGGAATTTCCGAATTCGGCAAAGAGGGATGCTGGCCAACATTGACACAAAAGTATATAAGTCTGATGACTCCCTCCTGGATGTGACGGTATCCATTACAGTCATGAAAGATTCCGACGGAGAGATTAAAGGATCTATTGGTATTATTCAAGACATGACCCGCCAGAGGGAAGCGGAACGCCGCACCAAAGAATCAGAAAATAAAATCCGGGTTATTTTTGAGAACTCCGCAGTCGGAATCGCGATGGTAGATCCGGATGAGCGAATGGTGTCATGGAACAAATATCTCGTAGAACTGTTAGGCAGGGAAGAAAAAGATTTGTATTTGAAACCCGTAGAGACGTTGTACACGCCCGAAGAGTGGAAGAAGATAAAGGTCGAAGATATTCGGAAGAAAGGCGCGCGGCATAATTTTGAAACGAAACTTATTCATAAAAGCGGTAAGAGTATTGATGTGAATTTGTCCGTCAATATTATCAGAGACCAGGAAAATCAACCGCTCGGTGCGGTATGCATTATTCAGGATATTACCCAGCAGAAACGTGTGAAGGAAATGCTGATCCAATCTAAGATAGCGGCTGAAGAAGCGAATCGTTCAAAGTCATTGTTTTTAGCGAACATGTCGCATGAGTTGCGCACGCCGATGAACACGATTATGGGAATGATAACATTAACGCTGGATGGGAACCTGACCGACGAGCAGCAGGATAATTTGATCACAGCAAAAGAGGCCGCGGATAATTTGTTAGGTTTGTTAAACGATATATTGGATTTATCGCGCGTGGAAGCTGGAAAGTTGACTCTCGAAAGCACAGAATTTCATTTGCCCAATGTTGTCCGGAGTGTCTGTAAAGGCTTATCTGTCATAGCCGAAAAGAAAAATTTGAAACTGGAAGCTGTTATCGATGATAATGTTCCTGAACTGCTTGAGGGCGATCCGATCCGTTTAAGGCAGGTGCTGATCAATTTAATAAATAATGCGATAAAATTTACCTTGAAAGGCAGTGTGCGAGTTGTCGTAGAGAATGTTTCCCGGCGACAAAATCATGTTATTTTGCGTGTTTCCGTTGTCGATCAAGGGATCGGCATTCCAAAGGACAAACAGGAACAGATTTTTAATGTTTTTGTTCAAGCGGATTATTCGACAACGCGTCGTTTCGGAGGGACCGGATTAGGATTGGCCATTTCCAAGCGTTTGGTTGAAATGATGGGCGGGCAGATATGGGTTGAAAGTGTTGAGAACAAGGGCAGCAAATTCCGATTCACATGTTCTTTTAAAATAATAAAAGAAAAAGGAGCTGCCGCGGATTTTCATAGAAAAGTTGATGACATGGATAGCCCTGAAGCAGTAGAGATTCTAAAAGATCTTCGTATTTTACTTGCTGAAGATAATCTGGTTAATCAGAGGATGGCCCAGAAAATGTTGGAAAAGAAGGGCTGTATTGTCACGTGTGTTGAGAACGGACAAGAAGCTGTTAATAAAGTCAATGAAGAATCCTTTGACTTGATTTTGATGGATGCATATATGCCGATTCTTGATGGGTTAGAAGCAACAAAGGTGATTCGCCAGCATGAAGAAAGAACAGGCAAGCACATTGTTGTTATTGCTCTAACAGCCCGCGCTATGGCAGAAGATCGTCGGAAATGTTTAGAATCGGGGATGGATGGATATGTTTCTAAACCGATTGACCGCAGGAAATTGTTTGAAGAAATCATTAATCTCCATAAAAAAGGATGAATGTATGAGTGAAATTATTATTGATGTCCCTGAGTTGATGGAACGCGTTCAGGACGACAAGGAATTAATTCTTGAATTGTTTGATATTTTTTTAGAAGATTACGAAAAGCGCAGAGTGACTCTGGAGGGAGCTGTCAAAGAGAACAACTTCGATGAAATCGGAGCAGTTTCTCATTCTTTAAAAGGAGCCGCCGGGAACATATCAGCAAAACCATTAAGGATGGTATTAATGGAACTCGAGAATAAGGGAAAAGCGAATGATTTAAATGGAGTCCCTGAATTGATCTCAGCAATGGATGAAGCGATCGTTTTATTGAAGCAACGTATTGGTGAATTACGAGTAGAGCTTTCAGGGTGATGTGAGTGCCGCTATTCATTTCAAAAATCCTTCTTTAGAACCAACGAAATTATATGTTGCGCCGCTGCGTCTTTGTTCCGAGCGTGATATTTTTTTTATCGAAGAAATAACTGTAAGATTTTTTAAAGTCGCGGTGTGGAGGATAAAATGTCTTTTTTTCATTTTATGCTGGGCTTAAGCGTTGTCTTTATTCTTATTGTTTTAATTGTGATATTCTTTGTCCCCGGCAGTGCCCGGAACAAAAAAAAGAACAGTAAGGAAAAGGGCCTCTCGAATCAAAAAGACTGGCAACAAAAAGCCCAATTGCTCGAGAGAAAAGTGGGGAACTTAAAGCATGAGAATGAGCAGTGGCTGGTTAAGTGTCAAAAAAAAGACGATCAAATGGCGGTCTATAAAGAGGGGATCAGGAAATTAAAAGATAAGCTGAAGCAGGAAAAGGAATGGTTTGGTAAGGAACAGCGTATCGTAGATAAAACTTTGCGGGAACATGAAACGTTGAAGAAGGATTTGACCAGGTCTCAAGAAGAGCTAAACAATGAATACGCGTTAATAATTCGGCTTGAAGCGGATAATAAAGAATTGAAGTTCACCAACAAATCTTTGAATGATCAGCGTCGGTCATTGGACGTAGAGAACGCGCAGTTAAAAGGAAAAATAAATGAGATTAGAAAAGAAATTGCCCATTTGAAAAAGGACAATATTGAACTCACACGCAAGCATGAAGATACTCAATGGGTCGCAAAGTCAGATTATTTGCGTGTGGATAAATTGTTGAGGGAAAGAGACAAAGAGCTTGCTCGTGTGAGCCGGGAATTAGACATAGAACTGAAGAAGAACAACGGATAACATTGAGAGAGTAAAAAGGAGTTGATGTATTTGCCATGAATCATAAGTTTACTTTTGCTCAGAGAACGCAATGGCCTTTGAAAACGAACCGGATTGTGACGGCTTTTGGGCATATCAAGCGACAAAACAAGGAGATCATCGATCTAACAATTTCTAATCCGACCCAATGTGGGTTTCACTATTCGTTAGACAATATTTTATCCCCCTTGTCGAATAAGCGGAATTTATTCTATCACCCATCTCCTAAGGGGCATAAAGTTGCCAGAGAGGTGATATGCCGGAACTATAACGCATGCGGCCTTGGTCTATCCCCTGAACAGATATTTTTGACATCGAGCACATCTGAGGCCTATATGTATCTTTTCCGTTTGCTGGTCAATCCAAACGAAAAAGTTTTGTTTCCCCGGCCAAGTTATCCGCTGTTTCCGTTTTTGTGCGACCTGAATGACGTCAACATGGATTATTATTCCATTAAATATGATCAGGGTGAATGGATGATTGATGTCGAATCCATAAAGCATTTTCAAGACGAACATTTAAGGGCCGTTGTTTTAGTGAATCCCAATAATCCGACCGGCTCATATGTTAAAATCAATGAGATGACAACGTTAACCCATTTTTGCGGGCAGCAAGGTATTTCTATCATTAGTGATGAAGTTTTTTGGGATTTTCAACTTGCCCCTTTGGATGGAATAACTCGAATGGCGTTAAATCGTGACGTGTTAACATTTAGTTTAGGGGGATTGTCCAAGTCATTGATCTTGCCGCAAATGAAACTGGCGTGGATTATTGTTACAGGTCCGGATGATTTGGTCCAGAAAAGCATCGAACGCCTTGAGGTTATCGCGGATACGTATTTGTCGGTTAACGCCCCTGCGCAAAATGCTCTTTCGGCTTGGATGACCATTAAAGATCAGATGCAGGAAGAAGTTTTACTTCGGTTGCAAAATAACTATAATTATTTATGTCAAGAATTGAATTCAAGTATGGATTTCAACGTTTTGCCCGTGGAAGGAGGGTGGTCTGCCATTATCCAAATGCCGGGTGTTATCGAAGAAGAACTGGTGGTATTAAAATTGCTGAATGATGATTATGTCTATGTGCATCCCGGTTATTTTTTTGATTTGGATGACGGTTCTTACTTAACGGTTAGTTTGCTTTTGCCGGAAGAGTTATTTCAGAAAGGGATTAACCTGATCCACCGCACGCTCGCTAATTTGTTGAAACAATTCAATCATGATGAAAAAGGAGATCGATATGTTTGATCATCCCGGGGCCGTTTTAATTATGGCGATTGTTTTTATTCTTGTTTCAGGCCTTTTATATCTCACCTCGAACATGAAATCAAAGTTTGGGGGAAAAGAGGGGGGGCGTCCAACTCTTGGGGGGGTACCCCGGCACGAGAATATTTTTCAGCAATATTTTGATATAAACTCCCGGTATTTGATTTATATCGTTGTGGGTTTTTTCGTCCTTTCAGCGATTTGGTTTGTTTTGCATGCCTTCTTAAAAGGTTATGCGTTGAGATGGCTGGCATTTATTGTTGGAGGAATTTTTATTTGGTTGGCAAGAGGTATCTGGGACCGAAGACCGAAGTTTCGGAAATACGCTATGGTTGTTTTGGTGTTTACAACGATCATTTCTCTTGGGAATATCGATTTTTTGGGGATATTGATGAATGTTATCATTTTTATTTTATTGTATCATCCCCGCCTCGTTGAGGTGCTTGAATGATAATTTTTTTTAATGGAGTGAATTCCTCATTAATACTGATTAATCCGAGGGAATGAGGAGAAGGATATGAAAAGACCCGAGTGGGACCAGTATTTTCTTAAATTGGCTATGTTAGCGTCTGAACGGGCAACATGCCCCAGGATGCATTGCGGTTGCGTCCTGGTAAAGGATAAGCATGTTATCTCAACAGGTTATAATGGTTCAATCCCCGGGGATGATCATTGCACAGATGTGGGTTGTCTGGTGGTGGATAATCATTGTCAGCGGACAGTCCATGCGGAAATGAATGCCTTGAATCAGGCGGCTAAAAAAGGACATTCGGTCGATGGTGCCACGGCCTACGTGACGAATATGCCCTGCACGACTTGCTCTAAATCTTTGATTGTCGCAGGCATCAAACGCGTTGTTGTTTTTTCGGATTATCATGATACACTGGCAACAGATTTTTTTTCCAAAGCCGGTGTCCATATTGATAAAGTCGCCATGCCTGATAAAGAGATCATTTATGACTTGAAAGATTATTCATCAGCAAAAGCATAGCCAGGACAAGTATTATACCAAATCCATTAATGAATTGTTCTGTTTCAATTCTGATATTCTTGCCTTAGCGTCGAGAAAAAGATTCTATTGCAAAATTTCGGTTTAATGGAGTGAATTCCTCTGAGCTCTGCTGCGAGGAGATTCACTGTAATTGGTCTTATTAAAGAGTGAATTCGCGAGTTATTTATGGGAGGTTGAAATATTTATTATGAAAATTGGGATTATCGGATTGCCACAAGTAGGAAAGAAAACGTTATTTGAGCTGTTAACACAGCAAAAAATTGCCACCGAGGAGGGGTATGGCGATAAACAAGAAGTCAAAATGGGTGTTGCGCGGATACGTGATGAACGCTTTGACCGTCTTGTTGAAATGTACCATCCGGAACGGAGTGTTCCCGCAACGGTGGAAGTGATTCTGTTGCCGAAGTTCGATAAAGAGTCCATATCCAGCGGGATATTTTTGAAATCTTTAGAAAAGTGTGATGCGTTGTGCCATATTGTGCGGGTTTTTTCGGATGACTCGATTTTTCATGTTGATGGAAGCGTTGATCCGCTCAGAGACATTGAGAAGGTTTTTGAGGAATTGATCTTAAGCGATTTGATCCTGGTGGAGAAGAGATTGGAACGGATGGAGAGTGATAAGAAAAAAGGCGTTTCAACTCCTCATCAGGCCAAGGAAGAAGTCATCATGAAGGAAATGAAGAAAATGTTAGATGATAATAAGCCTTTGATGAATTTTACCCTCTCCGATGAGGACAAAAAGGTGATGTCGACATATCAATTTTTAACGCGTAAGAAGATGATCATTGTCCTTAATGTGAATGATAATATGATCAGCGATGAAACGTTGCTGAACCAGGCGCAAGAAAAGTACGATTCTTATGGGGCAAGGGTCATGCAGGTTTCGGCTAAGATAGAAGCGGAATTGTCATCGCTCAGTTCCGAAGAGCGGGAAATGTTCTTATCCGATTTGAATATTAAGACGTCTGCGTTAAATCGGCTGAGCCAGTTGTATTTTGAAGCCCTGGGTCTAATTTCTTTTTTTACTGTCGGCCCTGATGAGGTTCGAGCTTGGATTACCCGAAAGAATTCAAGTGCTCCGGAGGCCGCTGGCGCGATTCATTCTGACTTGCAAAGAGGGTTTATCCGGGCGGAGATCATGAAGACGCAAGAATTGTTCGATGCGGGCAGTGAACCTGCTTTAAAAGAACAAGGAAAAATGCTTCTGAAGGGAAAAGATTATATTGTTGAGGACGGGGATATTATGCACGTCCGTTTTAATGTTTGAGAAACGCTATAAATGAGCCGTGTGCCATATTGCATCTGGGCGGCTATTATGAAAACCAGTTTATTGTAAAATATAATGATCTATATCGTTTTATGCGTCATTATTTTGTTATTGTATATTCGTTTCTTAGAGTATAAAGTTGTTTTTCATCCGGACAAGAATCTTCATGCTGCCCCGGATAAACGGGCGCTCGTGTATGAAGACGTATCCATTCGCACCCCGGATAATAAACAGTTACATGGGTGGTTTATCCCGCAGCCCAATGCTCTTCAAACCTTGATATTCTTACATGGGAATGCCGGAAATATCAGCGACCGTTTAGACAAGATTGAGACTTTTCATCACTTGGGCCTGAATGTTTTCATCTTTGACTATCGAGGGTATGGACAAAGTCAAGGTGTGCCCTCGGAGAAGGGGATTTATTTGGATGCCGTTGCCGCATATGATTATCTGACATCTAGAGCCGACATTGATTCAGGTAAGATCGTTGCTTACGGCGCTTCGTTGGGTGGCGCGGTTGCGGTTGATTTAGCAACAAAACGCTCTTTAACCGGGATTATTCTTGATTCAACCTTAAGCAGCGGCCACGATATGGCCAGAAGATTATTTCCTTTTGTTCCGGTCTTTATGATTAAAATCCGGCTTGATTCTTTGACAAAGATACAAAGTGTAAGAATCCCAAAATTTTTTATTCATACTCAGGATGATGACGTGATTCCATACGCCTTAGGGCAGAAATTGTTTCAAGCGGCTCCTGGCCCAAAAAAATTTGTAACGATTTCAGGAGGGCACAATGATGGTTGGGCCATATCTCAATCTATTTGGATAGATAGCATGAAAGCATTTTTTAAGCAGCTTTTACCGGAGAACTGCAACATGAAATGAAGAATTTTTTAAGAGTATCCGAGGGCTAATACCAAATTCATTGACATGTCCTATTAAAAATCCGTTCAATATTGTCTCAAACAGTGTCGTGAGGAAGAATTTTGTGTGGCATCGGGATATCATGGAACGTATGATTGCGTCTTATGCTCAAGAAGCGCAAAAGAGGGCTGTTCTCATCTTGACCGGTGAGTGTGGCATCAATGATCGCTCAGGATTTATTGGGGAAGACCATTGGGCGGATAATATGGTATGCTTATACTAAATCCATTAATAAATTGTTCTATCTTAATTCTGATATTCTCGCTAAATCGTCGAGAGAAGCAGAATTGGTTTTGGACCAAACTAAAAGCCAAGATGAAGCAATCCTGGCAAACACTCGAATATCAATGTCAGCAGAGTATTGTGAAGGTTTTACAGAAATATGCTTGATCGGATTACAAGTCCACAAAATGCACGTGTCAAAAAGACAATAAAACTTCGTTACCGGAAGTACCGGAAGGAATTGGGTTTGGTGCGTATTGAAGGTTTACGTGAGATTTCAAGGGCTTTTGAAGCGGGATTAGTCTTTGAGGAGGTCTTTGTCTGTCCGGAGATCATCATCAAGGAAGTTCGAACGGGTTCTTTTGACCCGCGTTTATTTTATAAGAATTGGGAGCAAAATCATGTCACGATATGGGAAACGACACGAAGTGTATTTTCGAAGATGGCTTTCGGTGACCGACACGAAGGGATGATCGCTCTCTGTCAATATCCCGAATTGTTTCTGAAGGATTTACCGAGACCAAAGAATCCGTTTTATGTTGTCGTTGAAAATGTGGAGAAGCCCGGTAATTTAGGCGCAATCTTACGCACGTGTGATGGTGTTGGTGTTGACGGTGTGATCGTGACAGATATGCAAACAGATATTTTTAATTTAAATGTTATTCGTTCCAGTTTGGGAACGGTCTTTTCTGTTCCCATTGTTCAGACCTCGAATGAGGACGCAAGAAAGATTTTTATTGAGCAGAACATTCACACGGTTGCCGCCTTACCGCAAGCGAAGAAACTTTATACGCATGCCAAGTATAATAGTCCCCTGGCCATTATCGTTGGCAATGAACAAGAAGGTTTGCGCTCGTACTGGAAGACTCACTCAGATATGAGCATTCGCATTCCCATGCGCGGAAAAGCGGATTCGTTAAATGTCTCAACAGCAATAGCTGTCTTATTATATGAAGTTTTACGGCAACGGGAGGGTTAAGGATCGAAGGCTTTAACACGACCGATCAAAGGAATTATGCGTTTACAAGTTTATTTATCACATAATGGCGTTTGTTCCCGGCGCAGGGCCCTGATATTGATTCAAGCAGGGCATGTGGAGGTTAATAACAAGGAAATCACGGAACCATCTTATCTGATTGACCCGAAGAAAGATCAAGTCTCTGTCGATGGGGATCGTATAAAAACCGCAACTTATGATTACATTGTGTTGAATAAGCCAAAGGGATTTACAACAACAAAAGCGGATCGTCATGCCACAAGGACTGTGTATGATCTTCTCCCCGTGCAATACCGGCATTTAGCTTCTGTCGGCCGCTTAGATCGTGATAGTGAAGGCCTACTGTTGTTAACCAATGACGGCGAAGTGAATTATCATCTGACCCATCCGAAGTTTCAAACAATAAAAAAATATTTTGTGCAGATTAACGGCCGTTTGGAGTTTATTCATAAAAGCAAATTAGAGGCCGGTATCTTTTTGGATGGGAAAAGAACGGCTCCAGCGAAAATAAATCTTAGCCGGAAAACCAAAGATTTTACGACATTATATATGATCATCCATGAGGGTAAATATCGGCAAATCCGCAGAATGTTTGCAAAGATGAAATATAAAGTGGCGTATTTACAGCGAGTCCAGCACGGTCCTTTACTGTTGAGTTCGTTGAAACTCGGCCGATGGCGTCAACTTGTTCGGGATGAAAAAAAGCAATTACTCCGTTATTGTCAGGATAAATGATTTTTTTAATGCGAAGGACGTTTACGATATATGATCACGATTAATAATTTATCAATGGGGTTTACGCAAAGAACATTGTTTAAAGATGTTACCTTAAGTGTTTTTCCAAAAGAAAAAATTGGCTTAGCCGGACCAAATGGATCCGGTAAGAGCACCTTATTTCATATTATACGAGGACAATTGGAACCGTTATCAGGCGACATCCAGATTCAAAAGAATATCAATGTGGGTTATTTGCCGCAGGAATCACATTTTGATTCGAACTTGACGGTCCTGGAGGAAATTACCGATGGGGAAGGCAAGATAAAGGCCCTTAAAAAGAAGAAGCGAAAGCTTGAAGACACACATCAGGCCGATTCCGACCGTTATGGTGATATCCTCATAGAGCTGGAAACTTTGGGGATTTATGACTTAGAGCATCGGGCAGAGAAAGTGCTCATGGGCCTGGGTTTCAGCGAGAGTGATTTTCACAGCCCGGTCAAAGAGCTGAGTGGCGGTTGGCAAATGCGCACATTGCTCGCCAAGTTATTAACCTTTGAATATGATTTGTTATTACTAGACGAGCCGACCAATTATCTTGATTTAGGCGCTACGCTTTGGCTAAAAGATTTTTTGCGCCAGTACCGGGGAGCTTTTATTTTAATTTCACATGACCGGGTTTTTTTAAATGAGGTGACGAATTATACGATTATGCTGGATGGGGCAAAGATGTTTAAGGTCAAAGGGAATTACGCGACATATGAACAGCAAAAGGGGATAAGAAACAAGACACTTGAGAAGCGCAAGAAGGTCGTCGACAAAAAGCGTCAGCAGTTAGAGCGTTTCGCGCAACGTTTTCATGCTCAACCGAACCGGGCCTCAGCCGTACGTAATAAAAGGAAGATGTTGGAGCGCCTGGAAGAAATTGATTTGCCCCAGGACCACTCAAGTATCGGTAAATTTGAGTTTGCCCGGGTTAACCCGAGCGGGTATGTCGTGTTGAATTTGAAACAGGTGAGCAAATCTTACGGCAGCAAGCACGTTTATAAGGATTTAGATTTTGAAGTCATCCGGGGGCAGAAAATTTGTTTGGTCGGGACGAATGGCGCGGGTAAATCGACATTATTGAAAATGATTGCCGGCGTTGTCACCCCAGACTCCGGAGAAATCAAGTATGGGCATCAAGTGGAGCGTGGATACTTTTCACAATCACGTTTAGATGTCCTGCATCCTGACCGCTCCGCGTTTGATGAGGTGGCTTCGGCTTGTGCGTCAGGCATTCCGGCGCTGAAAATCAGGACATTGTTGGGGCTTTTTAATTTTCAGGGCGATGATGTTTTTAAAACAGTTAAGGTTTTATCCGGTGGTGAGAAGAGCCGTTTGATACTGGCAAAGCTGTTGATCAACCCTCCCAATTTTATGTTATTAGATGAGCCGACAACGCACCTGGACCTGGATGGGGTGAAAGCGTTAACAGAGGCGTTTAAAGTTTATGACGGAACGATTTGTTTTATTAGTCACGATTTATTTTTTATCAAGGAAGTTGCAGATTGTGTCGTTGAAGTCCAGCAGGGCCAAATTAAAATTTTTTTGGGAGGACTGGATTATTATCTGGAGAAGAAAGATCATGACGTCGCCATGTTTAGACAAGAGACGCGGAAGAAAAAAGTAGAGAAGCAGGAAAAAGGGCGAGAATGTTCTAAGAAGAAAAGTGATAAGAAGACATCCGGAGATATGGATATGATTCGCCAACAACACAAACAGGCAAAGAAACGTTTAACGCAAATAAAAAATAAATTAAGGAACTTAGAGAAGCAGGAGAAGGAACTGGAAGTTGAGAGTTATGTGAAGGCGCGGCACATGTCAAAGTCCTTTGATAAACGTGATGAAAAAATACTGAAAGAATATGGCCAACGCTTAAAGGAGATCCAGAAAGTTTTACGTGAGATTGAATCCCAACGCGGGGAGTTGGTGGAAGAAAGAACCCGTATCAGTAAAGGGGATTGAATTTTTGTGAGGGGAAAACCTCGACCTGCTTAGGTGAGGGTGGATGGTTTTTTTTATTTCATCCGTTATGTGATATTATAGTGAATAACGTGTCAGGAAAGAAAGGGGATTATGTCATGCACCATGATATCAAGAATGTTTTCTTTCTGGTGGTGATTGGTTTATTATATACAGGCTGTGCGCATGTCTCCCATATGGATGAGTTGCTTGTTTTGAAAGGATTGGCGGACGAGCAATCCGACCTGCAGGATTATATAGATGAGGAGGATGACTCTTTTTACGCCATCAAAGAAGCGATTGATGATAAAGAAGTCAACCGGCTGAAGAATCAAGGCGAATGGGTGCGTCTTTTTGGTGATCCCTTGTTCAAAGATGAAGTCATCGAAGAGGGGGAATTGTTAGTCCGTTGGTTATACCGTCCGGCATCAGCCATGCTTGACAGTGATAAGGTTTACGTCTATTTCAGCCAGCAGGGACAAATTATTAAGTGGGACTTCATTCCGCAAGAATAATGAATGTAGAAGGAGTTATTATTAGACAAATTTTAGTGGAAAAGATAGACGAGACCAGGAAGCATTCTTTAAACATCCCTGCCCGATGCAGAGAAAATCAGTATTGGGCTGTCTGGACTTGTGCCCCGTCGTCATTTGATTGGCATTATGATCAAAAGGAAATTGCCTATATCTTTGAAGGTAAAGTTCGGATTAAGACTGCCACCCAGGAAGTTTGTCTGGAGCCTGGGGATTTGGTCACATTTCCTGCTGGCCTCAGTTGCACGTGGGAGATTATAGATCGAATAAGCAAAGTTTACCGTTTTGAGTAAAGCTGTCGTTAGCTACGATCGTCAGGATTGCAATGGGGAGGATATAAGGAGGAACATATTATGGGAAGATCGAGCAAGAAACCGCGTAAAAAGATGGATCCACGCCAATCAACAGAAGGCAAATCAAAGGAAAAAAAAGAAGAGCGGGATTGGTCCTTTGATGAGATTGCACGCTCAAAGACTCGGCGTCGTTATTAATGTTCAATGAGAAAAAATAATTTGCGGCTATTTTTGAAACAGGCTTATTGTCGTTTGTACCAATGCTTCGGTCCGCAACATTGGTGGCCCGGTGAGACACAGATTGAAATTATGGTGGGGGCGGTCTTAACACAGAATACAAATTGGCGCAATGTTGAAAGCGCCATCCTGCAATTAAAACAAGATCAACAGTTAAGTTTCAGGAAATTAATAGATATATCGCCTGAAAAACTTGCTGAATTGATCAAACCTTCCGGGTTTTTTCGTCTGAAAGCCCAAAGACTCAAGAACCTCCTTCATTTCATCGAGCGGGAGTATCAGGGGCAATTCAAAAAGATGCAAGCCCAACCGTTAGGAGACCTTCGTAATCAACTGTTAACCGTTAAGGGGATAGGCCTTGAGACAGCGGATTCAATTCTTTTATATGCGTTTGGTAAACCGACATTTGTCATTGATGCTTACACCCGGCGTTTTATGTCCCGGCATCAAATGGTTCCGGCAGATATTGCCTATGCCCCGCTGCAGAAGATCTTTTTAAGCCATTTGAACCCAGATGTTCAAACATTTAATGAATACCATGCCTTAATTGTTCAACTGGGCAAGAGCTATTGTCGCAGCAAGCCTTTATGTGAGGGATGCCCTTTAGCGCCAATGCTATGACGCAACAAGTAAATGGATATTATCTCTGAGATAATTACGGATTTGATCGTTAAAGGGAACAAAGATTTGATGCGTTAACGGTGACAGATCGTCATGGACAATGGTTGATCGCAGGATTTTGCTTTTGAACTGAAAACGGGTACGTGGCCCATCTTGTTTTTGACCTGGAAAGTTAATGGTCACTTCCGTGTGCTCGTTTTCCGGAATAGATTGCGGTACTCGGCAGGCGAGACCTAGAAGATTGATATCAATTGTGCGGCTGAAAATAAAATTATCCTGGACTTTGATCTGAATGGGTAGGTGTTGCTTAAAACGGCGATGTTTTCTTTGTTCGGCGAAGAAACGATCATCAGTCTTGAGTTTTTTATGATGTAAGAGCCAGTCGTTTCCGTATTTTTTTATCCAATCGACAGCAGCTGTGGCAAATCCAACTTCGCGATTTTCCTTCTGGCTTTCGATCCATTTGTGTTTTCTAATTTCAGTTAAAGCTAATTCGTCTTGTAAGAATTTGTAATTTAATTTCATATAATCCCCCCTTATTTACCCGAGGATGAATTATAGCAGAATAAATATTGAAATCAAGAAATAATGGTGAATTGTTGTCGGGACAGTCTTAAGGCCTTTTTTCGGACGAAGAATAAAATCAGTCTTTTTCGTAAAGCATTAATTAGCAGCACCTTAGGAGTCCTCCAATGCCGGTTATAGAAAAGAGGTGTTTTGTTTGCAGGATGTGATGATTTGTTTATGTTTCAAGTCAATAGAATTTATCTGAAATGGTGTAAAGAGGTTTAGAATATTATCTATTATCATAATATGAACAATGTAACGTTAAAGGTCTTTATTTAGATTTGATTTGATTCAGATTCCTTGAATATTAGCATCATTTACGTTAGACTAACTTATCTTAATCGACAAATGACACAAGGGACATTGATTAAAAAGGGGGGGCAATGTATTCACTTATCGCCTTTGGCATGGCCGTATTTCCGGCATTATGGTTGGTTCATTATTTCAACCAGAAAGATAAAAGGAAGCCTGAGCCCAAATATTTGATCATTTCGATTTTTGTTCTGGGGCTTCTTTCCACTATTCCCGTCATTTTTTTGGAAATCATTGTTGGCTCGTTTAACAATTTATTTTCTTGGAGTCCGCTTTTGTTTAATCTGTTTAAAGCGTTTGTGGTCGCGGGCTTTTGTGAAGAATTTATCAAACTCAAGCTTGTTCAGAAGTTTGCCTATAAGGATGTCCATTTTGATGAGGTGATGGATGGGATTATTTATGCTGTTGTGGCGAGTTTGGGTTTCGCTTGTTTAGAAAATATTTTGTATGTTATGCAGACAAATTTACTTAATGCCGTTATGCGCGCTTTTACGGCCGTTCCGATGCATGCGGTCTGTTCCGGTTTGATGGGATATCACATCGGACTCGCCAAGTTTTCTTCATCCAAAATTCAGGAAGAAAATTTGATGAGAAGAGGCCTGTGGGTGGCCATCTTTTTACATGGCCTCTATGACTTTTTGTTATTTATTTCTCCTTATTGGGGGGTCTTTTATTCATTTTTAATATTTCCATTATTGTTGGTTTCCTTCAAATTTTTAAAATATAGAATTCGTGTCGCGGTCACGGAAGATGAAGTGATGGGGAGAAGCTAAGAGTTGAGGTTTTCGTGTCGTTGGTTTTATACCAAATCCATTAATAAATTGTTTTATCTTAATTCTGAAAAGCAGAATTGGTTTTGGTCATTATTTAATGGAATTGGT
>JAIORP010000030.1 GCA_021108075.1 Candidatus Omnitrophota bacterium
TAGTCCTCCGGGGGAACTGTCCTACCTTCTTTTCAACTAATTTTAGTTTAACTTCGAAATCAGACATTTGCGCATATTTTTGTCAGATATATTTGGTAATAGCTGTCAGACTTAAACGGACAGAAATATTTATAAATAGCTCTGATGTTTATGTTTAAGGATTTTTGCGTGAAGGGGAATTAAGCGACGGCAAGACAGGTCGTATCAATGTTACTTTGTTCCGGTGGAAATATGCGGTCTGTATGATGACGCCCCGTAAAAATGGACTGAAAATTGAAGGGATTACTCCACGAGGTTATTTTTTATGGCGTAATGGGTGATTTCAGCATTATTTTTCATGTTCGTTTTTTCAAGAATGCGTGCCCGGTAGGTGCTGATGGTTTTGACGCTTAAGGCCATCTCATTGGCAATCTCGGAAACGGTCTTCCCGGACGCGATTTTGCAAAACACTTCGTATTCGCGGTCAGAAAGTGTTTCATGCAAAGGCCGTTTTTTATCCAGCCCAATATCGTAAGCTAACCGTTCCGCCAATGTCTCGCTGATATATTTCCGTCCCGAAGCCACCTTTTCTATGGCACCGATTAACTTGCTTGTTTCAGAAATTTTTGTGATATAACCGGCTGCCCCGGCCCGAATAGAGCGGATAGCGTATTGTTCTTCCGGGTGTGTGCTGATGATTAAGACGGGGGGATGCTTTTTCATATCAGAGATTTGTTTAAGGGTGTCAATTCCGCCTTTTCCGGGCATTGAGATATCTAAGAGAATAACATCAAATATTTTTTTTTTGATTAAGGCAAGGACCTCTGAACCATTGTCTGCTTCGGCTGTTACTTGAATGTGGCCAGCATCATTCAGGATTTGTTTTAGACCTGCTCGAACAATAGGGTGGTCATCAGCAATGAGTATTTTAATCATAGTATTTTAATATATCTGTTTATTCAGCTCCATGTTCTCGGAGATGGGTATTGATATTGAAATGAGAGTACCTTCTTTTTCTGACCCAACGATGGAGATTGTGCCTGAAAGGAATGTCACGCGTTCGTTCATCCCGATCAGCCCAAATGATTTTTTGTTTTCAATATTGTTTTTTTTGATGCCGATGCCGTTATCCTGAATTGTTAAAGAAATATATTTTCTCCCGATGCGTAACGTTGTCGATACCTTTGTCGCTTGTGCATGCCGGGCAATATTTGTCAGGGATTCCTGGTACAGGCGAAATATATTTGTTGCCAGATCCTTAGTCGGAAGGTCAGGACCTTGGATTGTTAATTCGAAATGGACGTTATTCCTTTTTCTGAATTCTTCTGTGTACCATTCAATGGCGGCAAACAACCCCAGATCATCAAGAATACGGGGTCTTAATTCTTTTGTTAATCGTTGAGTGGTCGTAATCGTATTGTTCACAATTTTCATCGATTCTCGAATTTTTTTCTTTATCGTCTTTTGACCGAATATCCTTTTATGAATCCATTCCAGGTCAAAATGTAATGCGGTAAGGGCGTTGCCTAATTCGTCGTGAATATCACGGGCGACATTTGTTCGTTCTTCCTCGCGAATTTTCATCAAGTGTTGGGCTAATGACCGGAATTGTTCTTTGGAATTTTCGAGGGCTTTTGTTCGATTGAGGATCGTTTTTTCTAAGTCCCGATGATACCGTTCAAGTATTTGTTCATTATTAACACGATCATTGATGATTCTGGCGATGGCTAAGATCGTTTTATTGTCAGGTTGCCTGCTCAAAACCCATTCGATCCAGCCGTAGTTTCCCTCGCTTCCAAGGCAATGGCCCTGAAAATTAGCCGGAGTTTCTCCCTGCATCAGTTTTTCGAATTGGTTTTGTAGACGTAAGCGGTCTTCAGGGTGCATGAAATCAAATAACGTTTTATTAAAAATATCATCTAATTTAAATCCTAATTCTATTTCACAGGCTTTGTTGATTTTAATAAACCGTCCTTTAGGGTCGACCTCCATTATGGCGAGGTTAGACCGTTTGATGATATCATTGAGCCTGAGATTGACATGATTGGAGATTAAGTTATGATGTTTATGTGTTTTTAATGTTAAATGTTGTCCCAGAAAATTAGCCATGATTTCGATGCTATAAATATCCTTGTCTGTGAAATCAGATGTTTTTGATCCTGTTGAAGCAAAGCATAATGTGCCGTAAAGTTTTTCTCTGACATATATAGGTGTGCCGATGTATGTTATGAGACCTAATTGTTCAAAGTAGTTTTGCTTTTCAGACTTAAAGGTGTTTGATTTGCGAGTGAACCAAACGGTTTTGCTTCCTCTGATAATTTCAGCACAATAGGTCTGATCGAGTACCAGGATATTATTTGTCTGAAAGTGGATGTGTGGGCTTTGCACGGCAAGTATTTTATAGTTTTGACCATTGACTTTGCTGAGTAATCCATTCTCCATCCCAAATAGTTGAATCCCGGTTTTCAAGTAAGCATTAAACATCTTCGATGAATGAGTAAAATTTTGCTGAGTCAGGGAGTGTATCGCGTGAAGCGCTGTGTTGTTTGATTCCTTATGGCGAGTTTTCTTTGTTTTGGTGTGATAGATGTTTTTCATAAACATTTATTTTTTTATTGGTTTAAAAGATGTTCCCCCATATGAATTTATTATAATACATAACTGTTGTTGGTCAATTATTCTTTATCAGAGTTTGTCTGACAAAATCCTGGTTTAAATCAAATATAGCATATGAGATCGACGTCCTTAAAGAACAAGCATTTCTATCTTTTGATGGGGAAATGTGTCGCAACTTATAAAACCTGAAAGAATAAAAAATACTTAAACCCTATAGGTAAATTTAGCACGAATCACGAAACTGTTTTTTTTGGGGGGTATGTGAACATGAAACGAGACAGGCCCAAAAGGAATAGTATAACCTGACGTGTCGCAATGAACCAGGGCCTTTGCGATCAATAAATGCTTATGCTAAAACAGAGGCGTGGTATGGGCCAGACTTAAGGAATGATAGTCAATAGTGACGGGGATGTCGATAATATCCGTAAAATTCGCGCATGAAGATCACCGTTATTTTTTCTTGACATTTCAGAACAAGATGATATACTTTCATATCCATGACAATAGAGCACAATTTTTTTTAATAATAAAGTGGTGAAATATGAAACAAAAAACTTACATGGCAAAAGACTCAGACGTTGTAAAAAAGTGTTATTTGATTGACGCTACTGATAAAGTTCTTGGTCGGGTGGCAACAAAAGTCGCGACCATTCTACGCGGCAAACATAAACCCACGTATACACCGCATGTGGATACAGGGGATATGGTTGTCATTATAAATTCCGAGAAGATTAGAGTAACAGGTAACAAGACAAAAGCAAAAGAATACCAGCGTTATTCCGGTTACCCATCAGGGCAGAAAACATTGACTTTTGAGAAGCTCATGGCTAAGGCTCCTAATCGAATTATGCAATTAGCTGTCAAACGCATGATTCCGCGCGGTCCGCTTGGCTACAAAATGATCACAAAGTTGAAAATATACTCAGGAGCTGAACATCCGCATCAAGCTCAAAAACCAATTCTATTAGAAGTATAGTTTGAAATAGGAGAATATTAATATTATGGTTGAAATGGTTAAATATGGCGCAACTGGCCGACGTAAATGCTCTGTCGCTCGAGTCAATCTTATACCTGGAGCAGGTAGAATTCGAGTGAACAAACGTGATTTTGAATCATATTTTAAACGCGAGACAGATCGAATCAGTATTCTACAACCTTTAAAACTCACCAACACATTTGGTAAGTTCGATGTTGACGTTAAAATTATTGGTGGAGGTATGACGGGCCAGGCAGGAGCATTCCGCCTGGGTTTATCCCGTGCCTTATCTCTTTGTGACCCAGAAAACAAAACGATTTTGAAGAAAGCTAACCTTTTAAGCCGGGATCCCAGGATGAAGGAAAGGCAGAAACCTGGTCAGAAGGGGGCTAGAAAACGATTTCAATGGGTTAAACGTTAATCTGAACTATCATTTCTTTTCTTACGACCACCTTTATTTCCTGAATTGATTAAATGTAGCAAACATCATTTATTGGAAATGACTCTCTAATTAGTACAATTGAAGTATGGATAAATGTAATTTTGATATTTTTATGACATATCATTATGAGTCGTTTATATATATAAAAAAGTTGACGGACTGTTGTTTTTATTTTATCATAATCCATCATCTCTCAAGATCGTCGTGAAAAAAATATTTCTATCATGAAGAGGTTAACTATGATTAAAATTGGTATTGTTGGAATCAGTGGTTATTCAGGCTTGTCCACACTGGAAATATTATTAAATCATCCGAACGTGCGTGTTATGTATGTCAGTGCGAATAACACGAGGGGAAAACTTAATGATATTTGGCCCCGGTTAAAAAGCCGGACAAAACTTTTTTGTGACAGATACAATTCTGAGATTGCTATAAAAGAATGTGATTGTCTTTTTTTAGCTGTTCCACATACGGTGTCGATGATGATTACGCCTCAATTAATAAAGGCCGGAAAACGTGTTATTGATTTAAGTGGCGACTATCGCCTTGATCGTGTTAGCGAGTTTAAACGGTGGTATCATTCGGCACATCAAGATGGCAGGAATTTAAAGAAAGCTGTTTATGGCTTGCCGGAGTTATACCGGGCGGATATTCAGAAAGCGCAGCTGATTGCTAATCCAGGCTGTTTTCCGACAGCGGCGATACTCGGTTTGGCTCCTGTTGCCGCCATGTATGCGGATCAGATCCAGTCGATCATCATTGATGCTAAATCGGGGGTTAGTGGGGCTGGTAAGAAAGCGACATTAGGATTTAGTTATTGTGAGGTCAACGAAAATTTTAAGGCTTATCGAGTCTTGAACCATCAACACACGCCTGAAATCGATTTGTATTTATCGCAATTGAGTGGGACGAAGATGACTGTCCATTTTGTCCCGCATTTGTTGCCGGTGAGCAGAGGGATACTTGAGACAATTTATGTGCAATTGTCCAGTAATATTAGTCCAGGTAAATTGATGACACAGTATAAACGTTTTTATAAAACAGAACCTTTTGTGCGTGTCATGGATGCTGGGCAGCAGGTCGAGTTAAAAAATGTTCAGAATTCGAATTATTGTGACATCAGTTTAGCTTTCAGCCCGGAT
This sequence comes from Candidatus Omnitrophota bacterium, assembly GCA_021108075.1. Classification (GTDB taxonomy): domain Bacteria; phylum Omnitrophota; class Gorgyraeia; order Zapsychrales; family Zapsychraceae; genus JAIORP01. The sequence continues at coordinate 5,156 of JAIORP010000030.1, forward strand.
AAAAGACTGCTTGTGATTACTTCCGTTATTGATAATCTTTTAAAAGGGGCCGCTGGTCAGGCTGTTCAGAATATGAATATTATGTATGATATCGAAGAAAATACAGGTTTAAAGTGAATAAAAAGATAAAGAAAATAAAAGGAAATGTTACTGCTCCGTTAGGGTTTAAGGCTAAGGGGTTATGGTGCGGCTTGAAGCGTTCCAATCCTGATATCGCCCTCATTATGAGTGATGCTCCGGCATCTGCCGCAGGAGTTTTTACAAAGAACTCGATAAAAGCTGCGCCTTTGATCGTGAGCCAAAGACATTTAAGAAACGGCAAAGCGCGTGCTATTGTCGTCAATAGTGGTAACGCGAATTGTTTCACGGGAAGTTTCGGTCTGGTCTATGCCAACCAGACAGCGGAAATTTTCAGTCAACTGTTAGGCGTCAATAAATCAGACGTGATTGTCGCATCAACGGGCATCATTGGCAAACCTTTGCCATTTGAGAAAATAAAGAAATCAGCGCCGCAACTTGTATCAAAACTGACAACAGCCCAAAAGAATACCGTCTCGGAAGCCATTTTAACGACGGATAAAAAAACGAAAGAGAGCGCTGTTGAAATTGTGTTGGGTCATAAAAAGGTTACGATTGGTGCCTGTGCCAAAGGCTCTGGCATGGTTGCCCCTGATATGGCAACCATGTTGTGTTTTATCACAACAGATGCCGCTATTGAACCGGCATTACTTAAATCAGCCTTGTCGAAGGCGATTGAACTGTCGTTTAACTGCATTACCATTGATGGTTGTATGAGTACCAATGACATGGTTGTTATCTTGGCGAATGGGCAGGCTCAAAATAAGACCATTAAGGCGAAGGATAAGGATTATGCATTGTTCACCGCCGCAGTGACGTCTATTTGTGAAGATTTAGCGAAAATGATTGTTATGGATGGTGAGGGCGCGACAAAATTGATCCAGATCAACATTCGCGGGGCAGGAACGAAACAGCAGGCCCAGAAATTAGGATTAGCCGTCGCTAATTCGAATCTGGTTAAAACGGCCGCTTTTGGCAACAATTCCAATTGGGGCCGTGTTGCTGCAGCCATAGGTTCACTGGGGATAAAGAGAATCAATGACTCAAATTTAAAAATTAGTTTTAGTCCATTTCACAAGAAAGAAATTATCATAACTGTTGACGTTCAATTGGGTGATGCCCAGGCTGTTGTCTACACGTCCGACCTTTCGTATGAGTATGTGCGGATTAATGTCGAATACAATTAACAAAAAAGAAACGATCATGGATGAGTTTATCAAGAAAGCAAGTGTTTTAATTGAGGCTATTCCGTATATCCATTCTTTTAGACGGAAATTATTTGTCATTAAATATGGTGGAAGCATACTGGATGACGTTGAGATCCGGCGAAAAGTTTTAGAAGATATCGTCTTTTTGAGCTATGTGGGGATCCGGACGATCCTAGTGCATGGCGGCGGCCCTCGTATCAGCTCGAGGGTTAAAGAGGCGGGACTAACGCCGGAGTTTCATGATGGCATTCGAGTCACGGACGAAAGCACGTTGAGTATCGTTAGCGAAGAGTTGGACAGGCTGAATAAAAAGATCGTTGAAGAAATCACTTCGCTCAAAGGTGATGTCACCGGTTTGAAGGGAAGTGAGAATATTATCCATGTCGAAAAAAGAAAATCAGAAAGAGATTTAGGATTCGTTGGGAGGATTACGGCGATTGATCATGATCAACTTCAGGCTCATTTGCGGCAAGGACATATCACGGTTATATCCCCTATGGGGATCAGTGTTGATCAGCAACCACATAATGTTAATGCTGATGAAGTTGCCAGTGCCATATCCGCATCCATGGGCGCTGAGAAATTGGTGTTGCTGACAAATGTCCATGGCGTCTTAAAGGAAGCTCAGGATATATCATCATTGATTTCCACCCTGCGTATCAATGAGATCAGTGATTTGATCAATAAAGACATTATTCATGGGGGAATGATCCCCAAAGTAACGGCCTGTGTGGATGCCTTACGCAGTGGGGTAAAGAAAACTCACATCATTGATGCCAGAATCGAGCATGCTTTGCTTCTCGAGTTTTTTACCAACCGTGGTGTGGGAACCCAAATTATTCATTAATGCTGAAAGACAACAATACATTGTTATGAAAAAAGACGACATCATAAAAGATTATCAAGAGTATATTTTATCGACGTATACGCGTACTCCGGCGGTATTTGTAAAGGGCAAAGGCATGCAATTAACCGATATCCACGATAAGAAATATTTGGATTTTTTTCCTGGCTGGGGTGTGAATAATGTTGGTCATTGTCATCCTAAGGTCATGTCTGCTGTGCGTGATCAAGTTAATAAGTTGATTCACATCCCTAACAATTTTTACCACCCGCAACAGGTCAAGCTTGCCAGGGAGATCATTTATCAGTCTTTTCCAGGGAAATTGTTTTTTTGTAATAGCGGGGCGGAAGGATGTGAATCCGCTATTAAATTTGCGCGGGCTTACGGGCGAGGGCAGAGATATGAAATTATCTCGATGAATAAATCTTTCCATGGACGCACATTGGGCGCATTATCGGCAACAGGTCAGGCCCAATATCAGGAAGGTTTTCATCCATTGCCGGAAGGTTTTAAGACGGTCGATTTTAATGATATTGGTGCGGTCAAGAAGGCGTTGACTGAAAAGACCGTGGCGATTATGTTGGAACTTGTTCAGGGAGAAGGTGGGATTCATATCGCAACCAGAGATTATGTCGATTCTTTGAGGGCTTTATGCGATGAGAAAGATTTACTTTTGATCTTTGATGAAGTGCAGACAGGCATGGGACGTACAGGAGAAATGTTCGCGTATAAACATTATTCTGTGATACCTGATGTGATGGTTTTAGCCAAGGCCTTGGGCGGTGGTTTGCCGATCGGGGCCATTGTTGTCAAGAAAGATAAGGCTGATGTTTTTAAGCCCGGGATGCACGCTTCGACGTTTGGTGGCAGCCCATTGGTCTGCAAGGCAGCTTTAGGCGTGTTTAAAGCGATTCAGTCCGACAAGATGTTGGTAAATTGTCAGAAGATGGGACTGTATATTATAGAACAGGTTGAAGGGCTGAAGAATCAAATTGATTGCATTAAGGATGTGAGAGGATTAGGATTGATGATTGGAATTGAGTTGAATATCCCGGGCGCAGAAATCGTCGAGGAGTGTTTTCGTTTGGGTCTCATCATCAATTGCACGCAAGGTCATATTCTGCGTTTTATGCCGGCGTTGAACGTCACTCAGAAACAAGTCGATAAAGCGATAAATATATTGAAAAAATCGATGACAACTGTGGCGGGTCGTAAAATAATAAATAGCGTTGAACTAGAAGAGGGTTGAAAATGAAAAGAGATTTGCTGAGCCTGCAGGATCTAACTCGTCCAGAAATATTTCGTGTTTTAGATTTAACCGAAAAGGTGAAATCTGACCGATCCGGTTATCAGACGGCTTTGCAGGGAAAATCGATCGCCCTTGTTTTTCAGAAGCCTTCTAATCGCACGCGCGTTTCCTTTGAAGTCGGCATCAATCAATTAGGGGGTAACTGTATTTACCTGGGACCGACGGAAATTAACCTGGGTGTCCGCGAGTCGGTTGAAGACGTCTCAAAAACATTGTCCCGTTATTTGGATGGGATTATTGCGCGGACTTTTTATCATCAGGATATTGTTGAATTAAGTAAGAATTCTTCAATATCTATTGTTAATGGTTTATCCGATTTATATCATCCTTGCCAGGCCTTAACAGATATATTTTCATTTAAGGAAAAGGTTGGAACGCTTGAAGGCCGGACGCTTGCCTATATCGGCGATGGCAATAACGTCTGTCATTCCTTGTTGTTAGCCTGTTCTAAGGTCGGGATTAACATGAACATTGCCACGCCTCCGGGCTATGAGCCTGATGTTGAAATACTGAAGATTGCACAAGCATCAGCCGATTTGACAAATGCCAAATTATTTTTGACGCATGATCCCCTGGAAGCTTCGGATGGCGTTGACGTTATATATACGGATGTTTGGGTCAGTATGGGGCAGGAAGAAGAGCAAAAGAAACGTTTATCTGATTTTCAAGGATTTCAAATCAATAGCAATTTTTTTGCGCGAGCCAATTCGAACGCTATCTTTATGCATTGTTTGCCCGCTCATAGGGATCAGGAAGTTTCCGTCGAGGTTATCGATGGTCCTCAGTCAATTGTTTTTGATCAGGCCGAGAACCGTCTGCATACCCAGAAAGCAATCCTACTGTTTTTGATGGAGGGATTGTCGTCATAACTTTCATGCATTATTCAACAATATTATCGGATGTTTTTTGTGGGACCGTAATGTTTGAACCCCGATGAATTATTTATCTCAATACCATTTCAATTGTTTAAAAGAGAGGAAAGCATGAAAAAAGTTGTTTTGGCTTATTCCGGAGGCTTAGATACGTCTTGCATCATTCCTTGGATGAAGGATAAAGGTTATGAAACAATCGCGTTTATTGCGAATGTCGGGCAAGGTTCCGATTTCAAAGCGATTAAACAGAAGGCTTTGAAAACAGGGGCGTCGAAAGTTTATTGTCTTGATTTGCAAAAAGAATTTATTGAGGACTATGTTTTCCCAGCCTTGAAAGCAGGCGCTCTTTATGAAGAAAAGTATGTTTTGGCATGTGCTTTATCCCGTCCTTTGATCGCTAAACATCAAGTCCTGATTGCTCAAAAAGAAAAGGCTGATGCGATCGCGCATGGCTGCACCGGCAAGGGGAATGATCAGGTTCGCTTTGAGGTAACAGCCAGAATGATGTCTCCGGATATTGATATCATCGCGCCTGTTCGGACGTGGGAATTAAAGACGCGTGAAGAAGAAATGGAGTATTTGAAATCGAAGAATATTCCCATTGAAGTCACGAAGAAAAGCCCCTATAGTATCGATGTCAATATTTATGGCCGGGCGGTTGAGTGTGGTGTTTTGGAAGATCCCTGGTCCGAGCCGCCTGAAAATATTTACGCGCTGACGGTTGATCCTCGCAAGGCTCCGAATAAGCCTGCTTATATTGATATTGGTTTTGTCAACGGGATACCAAAAAAAATCGAAGGTAAGGGATATAAACCGATTGATTTAGTTCGCCAATTAAATGAGATCGGCGGGAAGAATAGTGTTGGACGCATGGATATGATCGAAAATCGCCTCGTCGGCATTAAATCGAGAGAGATTTATGAGAATCCAGCCGGTACAATTTTGCATGTTGCCTTGAAAGAGTTGGAGAGCCTTGTTCTTGACCGTGAGACCATGCGTTTTCGGCAATTATTAGCCCAGAAATATGCGACTTTAATTTATAATGGGTTATGGATTATTCCATTGCGTGAACAACTGGACGCTTTTTTTGATAAACTGCATGAGAGAACGACTGGCACGGTTCGTTTGAAATTGTTAAAAGGAAGTTGCGTTCCTGTTGGACGAAAGTCTACCTATTCCCGCTACAAACTGAAGATGGCAACATATGGTCAAGGAGATGTTTTTGATCAGACTTTATCCGAAGGTTTTGTTAAATTGTGGGGCACGCCGTTTCAAGAATAATTCAAAATAAAGGATTGTGTTATGACTAAACTCTGGGGAAGCCGTTTTGAGCGGGGGACTGATTCTTTGGCAGACCAATTTAGCTTCAGCATTAGCTATGATCAACAGTTAGCTTTGTACGATGTTATCGGCGGCATAGCCCATGCCCGTATGCTGGGCACGGAAAATATCATTGCTCAGCCGGATGCGAATAAGATTGTCAAAGGATTAAAAGAGATTGCGCAAGAAATTGAAGAAGGAAAATTTAAGGTTAACCTTCGTTCAGAAGATATTCATACACATGTTCAGTCCGTTTTAAAAAATAAAATAGGCACAGCTGCTGATAAGCTGCATACAGCCAGATCGCGGAATGATTTAATCGTATTGGATATGAAATTGTATTGTTTGGTTGAGTTGACACTTATCATTAATCTTTTAGCCCGCCTGCAAAAATCTATTTTAAAATGCGCACAAGAAAATATTGAGGTTATCATACCGGCTTACACCCATTTACAAGCCGCTCAGGTGGTATTAGCCTCGCATCATTTGCTTGCGTACATAGAGATGTTAGAGCGGGATAAAGAGCGACTGTTGGGCGCATTGGACCGGACAGATATGATGCCATTGGGTAGTTGTGCCTTGTCGGGAACGTCTTTGCCGATCAACCGTAAGAAAGTCGCGGAGGAACTGGGATTTTCCGGAATTACGAATAACAGTATGGATAGTGTTAGTGACCGGGATTTTATCGTTGAAGCGATCGCGAATATGGCCATCATTGTCATGCACACATCACGGATGTCTGAAGATTTGATTGTATGGGCGACCAGTGAGTTTAATTTTGTGGATATTGACTGGGTGTATTGTACTGGTTCTTCGATTATGCCGCATAAAAAAAATCCGGATATACTAGAACTCATTCGGGGTGAAACAGCAACTGTATATGGTTATCTGCAACAAATATTGGTCTTAAACAAAGGATTGCCATTAACATACAACCGTGATTTGCAATTAGATAAACCCCCGCTTTTCAACAGTGTTGAGAAAATTAAAGAGATTGTGACCTTGTTGGAACGTGTTTTCGCAACATTGTCTTTTAAGAAAGATGTTTTATCAAAACGCATTACCGCCGAAGCATTTTTTTCCGTTGATATAATGGAGTATTTGATAGAAAAAGGCGTTTCCTACCGTGACGCGCACGATACGATTGGACGGATGATAAAGGAGTGTGTCGACAAAGGCAAAAAGATTGCAAGCCTGACGAAAGAAGAATTGCAGGCCTATCATCCGGTTTTTGAGTTGGATGTAAAGAAGCGCTTAAATCCGTTCACATCAGTCCGTTTAAAGAAATCATTTGGTTCAACGAGTCCTCGCATGGTTAAGAGTCAAATGAAGAGGTGGCAGAAAAAGATTGGTTAGGTCCTTATTAAGAAGAAAGGCTGACAAATTATGCATTGTTTTCAGTATAAAAAGAATCAACTGTATTGCGAAAATGTCCGTATCCAGAAAATCGCTGATGAATGTGGAACGCCTTTATATATCTATAGCTACCATACCCTGATTGATCATTTCAATAAGATTAAGAACGCGTTTAAGAAAATTAAACCCATAATTTGTTTCGCGGCCAAAGCCAATGATAATCTGGCGGTTCTTAAATCTTTAATTGATCAGGGTGCAGGATGTGATATCGTTTCGGAGGGTGAACTGAGAAAAGCGATGAAAGTTAATGCCGATCCCGCAAAAATTGTATTTGCGTCTGTGGGAAAGACCGATCAAGAAATCGAATTAGCGCTCCGGACAGACATTCTTTTTTTTAACGTCGAGTCATTACCTGAACTTGAACAAATCAACCGTATTGCCAAATCGATGAAGAAGCGCGCCCGGGCAGCTTTAAGGATTAATCCGGATGTTGATGCCGCGACACATCAACGGATAACAACAGGAACGTTAAAAAATAAATTTGGGATTGACTTTTCAACAGCCAGAGATATTTTACGCCAACGTGATTGTTTTTCTTTTGTCCAGATTAATGGTTTGCATATTCACATCGGGTCGCAGATCACAACGCTGGACCCTTATATCTTTTCTATCAAGAAGGTTCTGAAGTTTCTTGAAGAGTTGAGGAGTGAAAATATTGATATTGAGTATTTTGACCTGGGCGGCGGTTTCGCTATCAATTACAAGGATAGTGACGCTAAAACCGCGGATGAAATAGCTGAAGCGATTGTTCCGTTGCTGCAAGAAACCGGTCTGAAGATTATTTTAGAGCCGGGGCGTTTTATTGCCGGAAATGCCGGTGTTTTTGTGACAAAGGTTCTTTATCTGAAAGATAATGGTTTTAAGAAATTTCTTATTGTTGACGGGGGGATGAATGATTTGATCCGTCCGACATTATATGACGCTTATCATGAAATTGTTCCGGTTCAACGGACCACAGCAGAAAGTGTAAAGGTCGATGTTGTTGGACCTATTTGTGAGAGTGGAGATTACTTTGCGAAAGACAGGATCTTACAAGGCATGAAAAAGAATGAATTCATGGCCATTATGAGCGCCGGGGCGTATGGTTATGTCATGTCCAGCAATTACAATGTCAGAGGCCGGCCGGCAGAGGTTATGGTCAAAGGGAACAAGTTTGAAGTGATCAAAGAACGGGAAACATTTAAGGATTTGATCCGGGGTGAAAGAGTCCCGAGCTTTTTGTCCTGATAACGTTTCTTGTCGGGCCGGTTGTTCTCTGCCCGATTGAAGATTTTTTTGTAATATCCTGAATATTGAGGAAGGGACGCAATGAATAAGAAACTTGCTTTTTGCAAAATGGTAGGGGCCGGGAATGATTTTATTATTCTTGATCATCCCGCTCGGATGAATTTCAAGAAGCTCGCTCCTGTTATGTGTGATCGAACCAACGGTATCGGCGCGGACGGATTGCTGGTGCTGTCGCCATCACGAAAGACAGATTTTCGAATGCGTATCATTAATGCGGATGGGTCTGAAGCTGAGATGTGTGGCAATGGCGCAAGATGCATGGCCGCTTATATCGTTCGATATAAAAAACCTAAACAGAAGTTGTTTGGGGTCGAAACCATCGCCGGGCTTATTATGAGTGAAGCGAAAGGACAAATCGCGAATGTCCATCTTAGTGACCCTCTGGGTTACAAGGAGAGCATCAAGCTTAAAATTAATAAGCGCGTAATGCATTTGAGCTATATTGACACAGGTGTGCCGCATGTGATTGTCTTTGTGGACAGCCTGATGCAAATCCCTGTCAATGTTATTGGTGAGCAAATCCGCTACCATAAAAATTTTTCTCCTAGAGGAACGAATGTGAATTTTGTTGAGCAATTATTGGATGATTTAGTAGCTGTCCGGACATATGAGCGCGGGGTCGAAGGTGAAACAAAGGCCTGTGGGACTGGCAGCGTTGCGGCTGCGCTTGTCAATTATTTGAAAGGATATGCGGCAGGGCGGGATAAGAAGAAGGCGAAGATGAAAGTCCTGACACAAAGCGGTGAAACATTATTCGTAACTTTTGATGTTATTAATGGTCAACCCAAAAATGTTTGGTTGAAAGGCAGCGCTAAATTCATTGCTAAAGGCGAATATTTTATAAAATAATGATTAATGAAAGCATCAAATAAAAAGGAGTCTGTTATGTTTAGAGGATCTATTGTCGCGTTAGTTACTCCGTTCAAGGATGGAAAGATTGATGACGCTAAAATAAAAGAGCTTGTTCAATTTCATCTTGATCATGGTACCAACGGCATTCTACCCTGTGGGACAACGGGGGAATCCCCGACATTATCTCATGATGAACATAAACGCGTTGTTGAGCTTTGTATAGAGGTGGCAGGGGGCAAGGTGCCGATCTTGGCAGGCACTGGATCAAATTCTACTTCAGAGGCGGTCGCCTTGACAAAACACGCGGCCAGGGCCGGGGCTGATGCGGCTTTAGTTGTGACTCCTTATTACAACAAGCCGATGCAGGAAGGATTGTATCAGCATTTTAAGGCCATTGCTGATAATGTTGATATTCCGATCATTCTTTACAATATCGTCGGGCGTACGGCTCGCAACATCGAGACTGAGACTGTGGTTCGTTTGGCGAATGATTGCAAAAATATCATTGGTGTTAAAGAAGCCTCAGGTTCATTAGATCAAATGCAGGCCGTTAAGCTCTATTGCCCTGAGGGGTTCATTTTGTTATCAGGCGATGACGCGTTAACCCTGCCATTATTAAGCATTGGGGGCCAGGGCGTGGTTTCTGTGGTTGCGAATATCATCCCCGACCAGACCGCGAAGTTGGTCAATCTTTTTGACGCAGGTAGGATTGAGGAAGCCAGGACATTGCATTTTAAGATGTTGCCATTGGTCAAAGCCATGTTTCTGGAAACCAATCCGATTCCTGTTAAGACGGCTATGGGACTGTTAGGTCTTTGTGATGACACGTTAAGATTACCATTAACGAGTATGAGTGATAGCGATAAGGTTAAATTGCAATCGGCCATCAAAGCTTATGGTTTGGTTGAGAAAACTTTAGTGTGAAAATGACGATTTTTTTGATCCCGCTCGATGCCTGTTCAGGGAAAAAAGACATGAGGCGGTAACGGGATGTTTAAAAAATTAAAAAGGAATAAAAAAATGATTAAGTTAGCTGTGACGGGTGCCCGGGGGAGAATGGGGCAAAGAATAACACTCTTGGCCTTAAAAGATGATTGTTTCACGATTGAGGCATTATTGGAACGTCCGGATCATCCTGAAATCAATGCCAAGATGCAGGGGATCGGTCTTCAGACAGATATAGCTACGGCCATTAAGGCTGCTGACGTTTTGATCGATTTTACATCGCCTGATTCGACCATGAAAAATATCGAGCATTGTTGCGCCGCTAACGTCAAGCTGGTTATCGGTACGACCGGTCTTACAGCTGAACAGTCAAAGACGATTAATGCCGCCGGGGCGAAAATCCCTGTCGTTTTTTCATCCAATATGTCCGTCGGAGTTAATTTGTTGTTTAAGCTGACCCAGGTGGCCGCGATGACGACGAAGGATCAATATAAGATGTCCCTCACAGAAGCTCACCATGTGCATAAAAAGGATGCTCCTTCCGGAACGGCAAAAACATTGGCCCGGTTGGCCGAAGCCGCGTCCCGATCTGCGGTTGAGAAGATTGATTCTCTTCGAGAAGGCGAGATCATCGGAGATCATAGCATTGTTTTTGAGAGTCCGGAAGATATTATCACAATTTCGCATCATGCCAAGACGCGGGATATTTTTGCTAAGGGGGCTCTTGTCGCCGCGAAATTTTTAGAAGATAAAAGTTCAGGTATTTATACGATGCAAGATGTTTTGGGTCTCATTTAAATAAATTTCAAGCCTGTGGTTGTCAATATGTGTTTGAAGTTTTAAAGCGATACATGCCTTGACGAACACGTATGATAATTTCAAATAGAATAGAAAGGAATGGGTATGTCTTTTAATATTGAATTCTCCGATAGATTAAAAAAATTACCGCCATATCTCTTTATTGAGATTGAAAAAGCTAAGCGCGAAGCGCTTGCCGATGGCCGTGATGTGATTAATTTAGGCGTGGGGGATCCTGATATTCCGACGCCACAACACATTATAGATGCCATGAAAGAAGCTGTTCAGGACCCGAATAATCACCACTATGCGTTGGATGCCGGTTTGGCGGCGCTAAGATCGGAGATCGCGAACTGGTTTGGGCAACGTTTTTCCGTTTCCCTGAATCCGGAAACAGAAATTTATCCGGTCCTGGGATCCAAAGAAGGGTTAGCGCATTTGCCCTTAGGTATCATTAATCCGAAAGATAAGATCCTTCTGACAGATCCTGCTTATCCTGCCTACCGTCCGACGATCACGTTTGCCGGAGGCCGAATCATGAATGTTCCTATGAAAGCGGGCAACGCCTTTTTGCCGAATATTTCAAAAATAGCCGAGTATAAGGATATCAAAATGCTGGTCATCAATTATCCTAATAATCCGACGGCGGCAACGGCGACCAAAGAATTTTATCAAGACCTTGTTGATCTGGCCAAAGAGAAGGGTTTTATTATTTGTTCGGATATGGCGTATTCAGAGGTGTATTTTGACGGAGAAAAGCCGCCGAGTATTTTAGAAATTGACGGTGCCAGAGAGGTCGCGATAGAATTTCATTCTTTTTCAAAAACATATGCCATGACGGGCTGGCGAATCGGCTGGGCGTGTGGTAACGAAACTTTAGTTGCGGCTTTAGCTAAAGTTAAGTCAAATTATGACTCTGGAATTTTTCAGGCTGTCCAATGCGCGGGGATCGCCGCCCTTAAAACAGATCCGGTCATATTGGATGATATGCGCGGTTTGTTCCAGGATCGCCGTGATTATCTGATTAATGGTCTCAGATCCATCGGGTGGAAGATTCCTTCGCCTAAAGCGGCTTTTTACGTTTGGGCTAAGATCCCGAAGGGCTTTAAGGATTCAATGGAAACAGCCCGAATTTTTTTAGATAAGGCTGATATCGTCATAACTCCGGGAGTCGGGTTTGGCCCTGAGGGTGAAGGCTATATCCGTATGGCCTTGACTGTTCCCGTTGACCGTATCAATGAAGCTGTTGGCCGTATAGCTAAGATATTGTAACTTATACCAATTCCATTAAATAATTTTCAAAACCGATTCTGTTTTTTTCGACGTTTAAGCAAGAATATCAGAATTGAAATAGAACAATTAATGAATGGGTTTGGTATTAGTTGATTTTGAGGAGTACATTTTGGCAATCGTATTTATTGCTTTTGGATCCAACTCAGGTAATCGACGAAATTATATCTCTCAAGCATTAAATAGCATGGAGGAACTTGGGATTGAGCTCCTTCAGGTTTCCTCTTTTCATGAAACAGAACCTGTCGGTGGCCCCTCTGGTCAGATGAAATATCTTAACGGCGTTGCCAAAGTGAAGACATCATTAACGCCTGTTCTATTTTTGGACCGACTGCAGCAGATTGAAAAGAATTTAGGCCGTGAACGGAGTGTTCCTGACGCTCCGCGAACTATCGATCTGGATATCCTGTTATATGATGACTTGAAAGTGCAGACAGATCGTCTAACCATCCCCCATCCTCGCATGTGGCAACGCACGTTTGTCCTGAACCCTCTGGAAGAAATAGCCCCTGAAATTGTAGAAGGAGGTCCTTGATGCTGATCATAAAAAATATTAAATCGATTAATAGCAAAATAAATAGTTTGAAACGTTCCGGAAGGTCAATTGGTTTTGTGCCGACGATGGGGGCATTGCACGAAGGTCATTTATCTATCATGCGAAGAGCTCGTCGACAAAACGACATTGTTGTTGTGAGCGTTTTTGTAAATCCGAAACAGTTCGGCCTGAATGAGGATTTTGCCCGATATCCCCGTCAAGAAAAAAAAGATCATTTGTTGGCAAAAAAAGAAAAAGTTGATATAATATTTTATCCGTCGATAGAAGAAATCTATCCGACCAGATATTTGACATACATTAACGTTGAAGGTATCAGCCGCATTCTTTGTGGTCATGACCGCCCCGTCCATTTTAAAGGGGTAACGACAATCGTCGGAAAGTTGTTGAATCTTGTCCGTCCGGATAATCTTTACCTCGGACAAAAAGATGCTCAACAAGTGATCGTATTAAGAAAAATGATTGTTGATTTGAACTTTCCGGTCAAAGTTCGTGTTTGTCCGATTGTCCGTGAACCGGATGGTTTGGCCCTGAGTTCGCGCAATAAATATTTAACAAATCAACAACGTCTTGAATCACCGGTTTTGTTTCAGGCTTTAAAAAAAGCGAAAATCAAAGCCTTGAAAGAAAACGTTTCTGTTAAAGGTGTCCTCAACCTAATGAAATCAAATATAACAAAAAATAGTTCTGGTTCTATTGATTATATTGCATGTGTTGATGCTGATTCATTAGTCCCGCTCGACGTCATTAAAGGTCGGGTGATGATCGCATTAGCCGTGAAGTTTGGTAAAACCAGGCTGATTGATAATATCGTTTTTAGAAAAGACGATGGCAAAAAAAAATAATTGGAAAATTGGTGTTCTTGGGTGCGGCGCTGTTGGTTCTCGTCTGGCAAATTTTGTCACAACGGGACTTAAGAGTCCATGCCGTTTAACGGCCCTTTATGACGTCGATGTGGACCGTGCGAAATCCCTGGCTAAGAAATTAGCGATTCCTCATGCTGTCTGCCCTTCATTTTCTGCTTTCTTAAAGAAATCGAATTTTATTATTGAAGCCGTCAATGCTAACAATGCGCGTGCTCTCATTGAGAAGATATTAATAGCTAAAAAACATTTGCTCGTCATGAGTGTCGGGCAAATGCTTCATTCAAAAAAAATATTTGATATTGTAGAACAAAATCAACTGTCTTTATTAGTTCCTTCCGGTGCTATCGCCGGGGTTGACGCGCTAAAATCAGCGAGTCATAAGCAGATCGAACGGATCACCTTAACAACACGGAAACCACCAAAAGGATTGGCGGGTAATCCCTACTTTGAGCAAAAAGGAATTGATTTAACAAAAATAAAGAAGGAGACAGTTGTTTTTGACGGCAATGTCAAACAGGCGGTTAAAAATTTCCCGAGGAATATAAACGTTGCGGCAACAATCGCGTTGGCTTCACGGAAGCCAGCCAGGATGAGAGTCCGTATTATTACCTCGCCAGAGTTCAAAACAAATTCTCATGAGCTTGAAGTTGTTGGAGATTTCGGTCGTTTTGTAACACGGACGGAAAATGTCGCTTGTCCGGATAATCCCAAAACAAGCTATTTAGCGGTTTTGTCCGGAATGCAAACATTAAAACAGTTTTTTGAAAATAGCTATTTAGGAACGTAAATGGATCTGTGGATAAAGACGGTTTCGATGATCCCTTGATGTAATAACCGTGTGAGTATGCTCGATTGATTGAGTGTATCTTGAATTCTGTCGGGGCCTTAGAGTTTGCTTCGCCTGCTTGTACTCTGGGACGACGTTCAGATTTTGATCACATCTACTGATTTAAATAAGTGAATAGAAAGGAGGTGAATTCATGGCTAAAAAGGTTGCCAAAGTCGGTGTAAAGAAAGAAGCTGGTTTCTTGTACTTCGTTGACAAGGATGGTGATATTTCTTGTGCAAAGATGGCGCGCGGCAATAAAAAAGGGGGAAAACCTAAAAAAGCAGCTAAGGTTGGAATCACTAAGGAGTCAGGTTTACTGTACTTTATAGACAAAGATGGTGATATCTCCTGCGCAAAAATGGTTCGTGGCGGTAAGAAAAAGAAAAAAGCTGCTAAGAAAAAAACAGCCAAAAAGACAGTTGTTAAGAAAAAAGTTGCCAAGAAAAAAGTAGTCAAGAAAAAAGCAGCCAAGAAGAAAGTCGTTAAGAAAAAGGTTGTAAAAAAGAAAGCAGCAAAGAAAAAAGTCGTTAAGAAAAAACCAGCTAAGAAAAAAGCTAAAAAGAAATAGTAGTATAACGACTGCTAGAAAAGAATGGTCCTTATCCTTAATTTGAATGAGGGCCATTTTTTTATGCCGGAGGACTGCCTGCGGTTTTTCCCCAGTGACGGATATATTGTTTATTCCGACCTGTTTGTTGATATGTTGCACGGAATATGATTTGACTTTTGAGGTGAGAGCGATTATTCTGTAGTCACCTTTTTAAGAATATTACCCTCTACGATGATGACAGTTAACCGTAAGATATCAGACTGTTTCACGACTAATTTAACAATATCATGAAAAAAGAATATATTATTATCCGGAAAGCGAGAGAACATAATTTGAAGGAGATCAATCTTAAGATCCCGCGCAATCAATTCGTCGTTATTACGGGATTGAGCGGATCGGGAAAATCTTCATTAGCTTTTGATACGATCTATGCAGAAGGCCAACGCCGATATGTCGAGAGTTTGTCCGCGTATGCCCGTCAATTTTTGGAACAGCTTAAAAAGCCCGATGTTGAACATATTGAAGGTTTATCGCCAACCATATCCATCGAACAAAAAACCACCAGCCGAAATCCCCGCTCGACAGTGGCCACACAGACGGAGATCAATGACTATCTTCGTCTTTTTTTTGCAAGAGTGGGAACGCCGTATTGTTCAAAATGTGGCAAAAAGATTGAACGACAGACGATTGAAGAGATTATCCAGTCAATTATCCTGAACATGACCGATTCCAAGATCATTATTCTGGCACCATTCATTCGAGGGCGTAAGGGAGAATATCGTCAAATTGGACAAAAGGTTGCCAGGGCAGGTTTTTCCCGTTTACGGATTGACGGACAGATTTTTCATGTCGAAGATGACATCTTATTGGATCGTTATAAAGTGCATAATATCGAAGTCGTTGTTGACCGGTTGACACTCAAGGAGAAAATTTTGGGCCGTTTGACAGATTCCCTTGAGACTGCGCTTGAGTTGGGCAAAGGGATTGTTATTATTTCCGACGTGAATGACTCTAATCACGAAACAATGTATAGTGAGAATTATGCCTGCATTGATTGCGGTCTGAATATCCCTGAAATTGAACCAAGAAATTTTTCTTTCAATTCTCCGTATGGGGCGTGCGTAGAGTGCAATGGTTTGGGAACAAAAATGGAAATTGACCCGGATTTACTTGTGCCTGATGACAAGAAGGTCTGGATCAATGCTATCGCACCAGCACGGAGAGGACGACGCGCATTTTTAATGTATTTTCGTGCTGTTATGCGTGAGTTCGCGAAACTGTATGATTTTGATCTGACGATCCCTTTTAACAAGCTCGGTAAATCTTTTCGGCAAAAAATGTTTTATGGCTCTGATACAGATATGATCTGGGGTAAGTGCTATGAGGGTGTTATTCCGTATTTGGAGCGTTTATTTAGGGAAACCGATAATGATTGGCTCAAGGATGAGATATCTAACTACATGTCCGAGTTGCCTTGTCCGAACTGTAAAGGGACCCGATTGAAGTCCGAGTCTTTATCCGTGAAAGTTGATGGACGTAATATTGCCGAAGTTAATAGGTTTTCTATCAAACAGGCGAGGTTGTTTTTTGAAAAATTGCGTTTAAACCCATCCATGCGGATAATCAGTGAGCCTATCGTCAAAGAAATTATCCGTCGGTTGGATTTTTGTATCGATGTGGGTCTTGAATACTTAACGTTAGACCGTAAGAGCTCAACCTTATCCGGTGGTGAAGCGGAGAGGATAAGGCTGGCAACCCAGATCGGATCCGGATTAGTGGGGGTTGTGTATATCCTGGATGAGCCGAGTATCGGCTTGCACCCCAAGGACAATGAGCGGTTGTTGCGGACGTTACACGCCCTGCGGGATTTGGGGAACACGTTGATTGTCGTTGAGCATGACGAGGAAACAATCCGGCAGTCGGATTACATTATTGATTTGGGGCCAGGCGCAGGTGAACATGGCGGGGAGGTTCTTCATGCGGGATCTGTGGCGAGTTTGTTGCGGTCGAGAAAGTCTTTAACGGGGCAGTATTTGCGGGGCAAATTAATGATTCCGGTTCCCCGGCAAAGACGCTCCCAGACAGATAAATGTATTATAATTTATGGCGCGGCTGAGAATAATTTAAAAAAAATTACCGTTAAAATCCCTTTGCAGAACTTTGTTTGTGTCACGGGGGTCTCAGGTTCTGGTAAATCGACGCTGGTGGATGAAATTCTTTATAAGGCTTTGGCCCAAAAGATTTATAAGTCTAAGTTAAGACCCGGAGTGCATAGAAAGATAGACGGGATTGAGCATATCGATAAGATCATTGAGGTTGACCAATCTCCGATAGGGCGAACGCCACGTTCAAATCCAGCGACGTATACAGGTGTTTTTAGTCATATCCGCGATGTCTTCAGCCGTCTTCCCGAATCAAAAATGCGTGGATTTAAACCCGGCCGATTTAGTTTTAATGTGAAAGGTGGTCGTTGCGAGGTCTGTCGCGGTGATGGTATCCGTAAGATCGAAATGCATTTTCTTCCTGATGTGTATGTTGAATGTGAGGTCTGTAAAGGTCAACGCTTTACAGGTCAGACCTTAGAGATAACTTATAAAGGCTATAATATCGCGCAGATATTGAGTATCTCCGTTCTTGAGGCCTTGCATGTTTTTGACAATATTCCCCGTATCAAGCGGGTATTAACAACATTGAATGATGTCGGCCTTGGTTATATCAGACTGGGGCAGCCAGCGACCACACTTTCCGGCGGGGAGGCGCAACGAGTGAAGCTTGCTGGCGAATTATGTAAACCTTCAACAGGGCGAACATTGTATGTCCTTGATGAACCGACCACCGGTTTGCATTTTGCTGATGTGCATAAATTATTAAATGTCTTGCAATGTCTCGTGGATAAAGATAATACAGTATTGGTCATCGAGCATAACTTGGAAGTCATTAAGAATGCGGACTATGTTATCGATCTTGGCCCTGAGGGGGGGGATCTTGGTGGTGAAATTGTTTATGCGGGTACCCCTGAGGATCTTATGAAACAAAAAAAGTCGTACACGGGGCAATATTTAAAATCCTTCCTGTGTAAATTTTCTTAATGCGATTCTGTCTATACGCGTGAATTCTTTTTTTGTCATATGTGAAAAAATTTATATTTTAATTGGAGTTTATCAAATTTTTACTAAAATTATATACAACATCCAAGACAACATTTGTATAAGGTTAATATGGAGCGGTTAAATCGTGATGAGCCCATATTGAAAAAAAGGTCAGAACTGATATAATATCTCGCATGAAATTAAAAATATTAATATTACTTTTTAGTGTTCTCTCATTCACTTCCATATTCCAACCTGACATGCTTTTTTCTACCGCTTGGGCTAAGAATCAGGAGAAGGAATTGTTCCTGGTTGCTCAAAAAGCATTTGAAGATGGTTTTTATGATGTCGCGATTAGATACATTGAACAATTGATACAGGAATATCCACAGACGGAACACCTGGTGCAGTCGAAATTATTGTTAGGTCAATGTTATTTCTTCCAGAGCCAATATTTAAAGGCCTATGATATTTTTAACAGCTTGCTTAAATATGCCGAATTTAAGGATGCGACATTATTTTGGTTGGGAGAAACTTTTTTAAAAGGCATGGATTATGGCCAGGCAGAAAAGAATTACCGGCAGTTGATCGCATTATTTCCCGAGTCATCCTATGCGCCGCAGGCGTATTATTCTTTGGGGTGGACATATTTTGAACAGGAAAAATATGCGGATTCCCAACAATCGTTTGCCGAATTCGTTGATAAATACCCGCGCCATCAGTTAGCAGAAGATGCCGCTTTTAAGGTCGGTGAGTCTTATTTTCATTTGCGGGAATATAATGACGCGATTAATGCCTTTAAGAATTATTTGCAGTATTATCAACAAACAGGCCGCCATGCTGAAGCCTATTTTTATTTGGCCGAATCTTTTTATTACCAGGATGAATATCAGCAAGCTGTTGATTATTACCGTTTGTCTGTGGATAAGGCATTAGATAAGAGGTTGATTATGATGAACAGTTTAAGCTTGGGATGGGGTTATTTAAAATTGATGAATTATGAGGACTCGGAACGCAGTTTTAGAGCGGCTTTAGAACTGTCTTATGAGAAAAAAATTCCTTCGGATGATATTTATTTAGGGTTAGCGGGGTTATATGTTGAGCAAAAGAGGTTTAATGAAGCTTTAACAGCATATGATAAATTGATTCAGGAATATCCCCAAAGTTCAAGAATGATTGACGCTTTACTGGGCAAAGCCAATATCCATTATTTGCTTGAAGAATACGATCAAGCGATAACGACATATAAAACTGTCATTGAAAATTTTATTGCATTAAATTCAGACGGAAACACCTTGTCCGACCAAATGTATGATGACCTTTTGGAAAAAACATATTTTGGGCTTGCTTGGGCTTATTTGAAAAAGGGAGATCTGAATCAATCGATCATAGCTTTTGAGACGATTAAAGACAAAGCCAAAAGTAAGGTTGTTAAGATTAGTGCCTTAACGCAGATTGGTGATGCTTTTCAAGATGTTGACCAGCTTGAGCGGGCCGTTGGTATTTACGATCAGATCCTAAAGGACTATACGGATAGTCCCTATGCGGACTACGTTCAATATCGTCAAGGAATTGCTTTGTTGAAAATGGGTGAGATTGAAGCTGCAACGCTTTCTTTTCAAAGCCTGCAATTGAACTTTCCACAAAGCAGCTATCTCAATGATGTTGAGTACTATCTTGCAGTAGCCTATTTTAAAAAAGGTGATTGGTTGACAGCAAAAGACCATATCGAGAAATTTTTAACAGACAAATCTTATAATTATGAGTTCGGAGCCGAGGCTTATTATATTTTGGCGCTGACCAATTTTAATATCCCGGACTATCAGGCGGCCTTAAAGACATTCCAGAAAATTGTTAGGGGTTATCCTCAAGAAAGAATGATTATTCGGACGTCTGAACTTAGTATTGCCAAGTGTTATTATAAATTGGGCAAGGTTAATGAAGCGTTAAAGAAATTTAAAATACTTATTTTTAAATATCCTGAAACAGAAATATCCCAGGAAGCTTTGATTTGGTTGGGGGATCATTATTTGGAAGCAGGCGATTATAATAATGCGGTTGCTTATTATAAACAATTTATTGAGATTTTTCCCGGCAGCCCTAAAATTAGCATCATTTATTATGAGCTCGGTCAAGCTTATATCGCGTCAGAAGCCTATGACAAGGCTGTTAATGTGCTGAAGAAAGTTAGTGACCCAAAAGACGGGGATGTTTATGTCAAAGCCAAGTTAGCCATCGCCGATATTTTTGCCCGGGACTTTGAATCTGAATCTGCCATTGAAACTTATGAAAATATTATCTATCATTC
Source organism: Candidatus Omnitrophota bacterium (assembly GCA_021108075.1). Classification (GTDB taxonomy): domain Bacteria; phylum Omnitrophota; class Gorgyraeia; order Zapsychrales; family Zapsychraceae; genus JAIORP01. The sequence continues at coordinate 25,570 of JAIORP010000030.1, forward strand.
TCCAGAATTTAAGCGTGACGCCTATGTGAAAATGGCGGGTGTGTATAAAAAGATTTCCGACTATGATAATACGCTGGTCGCGTATCAAAAAGCTTTAGAATCTAAAAGGGGGTTGAGTGCCATCAAGAACGTGCAGTTACAGTTTTTTATTGCTGAAACGTATGAAATTTTGAATCAAAGAGACCTGGCGGTCAAAGAATATTTTAGAATTCCGTATTTATATGAAAAAAAAGTCGAATGGGTTGTGCGGTCCTACTTAAGGATCGCGAAATTATTTGAGCACCAGGAGAGGTGGGATGATGTTAAGCTGATTTATCAGAAAATTATTGAGTTAAAGACAGATGAATCGGTTTTTGCTGAAGAACGTATTGAATGGCTTCGTGAGCATAATCACATCAAATGATGTTTTGTGCCATCTAATACCAATTCCATTAAATAATGACCAAACCCAATTCTGCTTTTCAGAATTAAGATAGAACAATTTATTAATGGATTTGGTATAACTTTGAATGAATTGAAACCGTTGTTTGTAACCGGAGGAGGAATCGATAATGAGTAATGGTATCTGGGAAATGAATTTGTGGCAGTTAATTAAGACGGGCGGGCCGATAATGTACCCGATATTGCTTTGTTCCCTTTTTGCTTTTGCCATTATAATCGAGAAAATAGTTTATTTTTCGATTATCAGAGAAAATGTTCCTGCTTTAAAAAGACAGGTTTTTGAGCATGTGAAAAAGAATAAAATCAAAGAAGCCATAGCGGTTTGTGATAATCAACGGACACCGGTAGCAAAAATACTCAAGGCCGGGATCGTCAAATTTGGAGCTTCCCGTGACAAAATAAAAGAAAATATTGAAGATATAAGTTTGTTTGAAATACCGAAGTTAGAAAAGAGATTGCCGGCGTTGGCGACGATAGCGCATATTACCCCGTTGTTGGGATTATTAGGGACGGTAACTGGTATGGTTTCCAGTTTTCATACGATTCAGGTCCGTGCGGCTACTATGAACCCTGTGACGCCAGGTGATTTAGCTGGAAGTATTGGGGAAGCCTTGTTTACAACGGTTGCCGGATTAATGGTGGCTATTCCGACTTTTGTTGTTTACAACTACCTTGTTAGCCGGGTTAATGGTTTTATTTTAGAGATGGAAAGAGGCGCAACCGAGATTGTTAACCTCATCTGCCAAATTTCTGAATCGGGAGTTTAGTGAAGACGACATTTCTATTGGAAAATTAAAAGTGGAGTTCCTATGAGATTCAGAAGACGAACGAAGTTAGAATATGGATTGGAGCAAATTGATATCGCGCCTTTGGTCGATGTTATTTTTCAGCTTTTGATATTTTTTATGTTATCGTCCTCATTTACATATCATTCGAGTATAAACGTGAAGCTTCCTAAGGCTGTTACGAGTGACTTGATTAAACAAGAAAATTTTGTCGTTACGGTGACAGAAGATAATGTGCTCTATTTAAATGGGGATATTATTTCATTGAAAGATTTAAAAAAGTCCTTGTCGACCTACAAAAAGGATCAACCCATTCTTATCAAGTCTGATCGACGTGCATATCTCGGTAGGATCGTTGATGTATGGGATTTATGCCGTAACCTTGGAATTGACAAGATTAACATCGCGACAGATCAAAATAACTAATGGCAAATAATATTTTAAATCATGAATGGCTACGGCCAGTTAAATTCCTTATGGTGTCCTTGGGCTGCCATCTAATCGTGATCCATTTGTTCTCGGTCTCTTTCACCGCCCAGCCAGTCATGCCGAAACCGAATTTTGTTTTTTTGGGATCGATTTTAGATTCTAAAGATATTTCTCGATATGTTTCGCAAACCCCATCGAATAGTGACGCCGTAGAAGACTCTCACATTGATTTTTTCGGTCGTCATTTATATCAATATAAGATGAGCAAGCCGTTCGTTCAGAATGTTAAGGCCCGCCACAAGCAGACAGAGATGCGGACTGTGTTTGAAATTGAATCAATCGAGCCGGAAGAAGGGGTGATGAGAGATACCGCTGAAGAAGAATTCGAGTTCAAGATTCCTGAGTATAATCCGTTACGGTTGCAATAATGGCGGGATAATTCCATGATCACATTAAGTTTTTCTTTTGCCATTTCATTTTTTTTATCTTTATGGATATCCATTGTTTTTGTCATGTGGATATTATATAATGACCACGATAGTTATGTTCTGAAAGAATTATTAAAGGTTGTCCAATGTCCTTATTGCACACATGTTTTTTGGGGAATGGCTGATAAAGAACTGTCTTCCTGTCCGCATTGTAAGAGTTATGTTAACCTTGAGGAGCCGAAAAGATAAATGCTAAAAGTTCTGTCCGAAAATAATAAAGGCGTTGTCTTTGTGACGGTCATAATGATCATTATGGTGATTATGGTGCTGGCCGTCAGTATTGTGAGTGTGAATTTAAACCAAGTGATAGCAACGGAAGAAGAATATAAGAGGGCTCAAGCGGAGATTCTTGCTATGGGGGCTTTCAGGTATTTTCACGCGAACTATGTGGACAGTGCTTCAGCCAACTCTTTGGTGTATTTAAGAACCATTGATGATGTGACCTACACCGTTAATTCGATTTTGTCCGCATCCGGACAATTAAATATTGTTGTTACATACTAGATTTTTTTAAAAATGACATCCTGCCAATAAGTTAAATAAAATATTCGACAGAAAAAAATCACATTTGAATTGACAAAGAAGTGCCTGTATTGTCTAATATTTTTAGTATTATATTCTATTAAAAATATATATATTCTTAATCATTAAACTTAGAAGAGTGCGGGCATTAATGTGGTCTTAAAAATTATTTTTAAGATGATGTTATCGCGTCAGAAGCTCTTCCAATACGACATTACACACATGGGGGAAAAAAAACAGATAGCAACTTTTTGGGGAGACAATGCCCTCTATTTTATAGAGGCAAATCAGTCTTCCGCCTCCAACGGATTCCATGTCCCGTTTGATCACAAGCGAACGTCTGCCGATGAGAATCAAGTCCTTACGTCGGATAATATGGAACTGTGTTCCCGCGTTCAAAACGCTTTCCATCAGAACAACATACAAAATGCTATTGTCAACCTGTCTTTGCCGATTAAAGACATCATTTTTCGTTCCTTTATGATCCCCATGATGCAGTCTAACGAAGTTGCCGGGGTTATCGCCTTTGAAGTGAAAAAATATATTCCGTTTTCTTTAGATGAACTTTCTTATTCTTTTCATCCGGTTGTTGTCGATGGTGCCAATGATAAGAGGATACGCATTATCTTTGTCGCTATTAAAAAGAACTCATTGGAAAAATATATAGATATTTTGGAACAAGCTTCTTTAAATGTTGACGTGATTGAACCCGCTCCGTTGAGTTTGATACGCCTTTTAGTGCATAAAAATATCCTTTCTTCTCAAAAAGCTTTGGCCCTTGTTGAAAAAGAAGATATGACAGGTAAGATTATTATCGTTGAGAACAATATCCCCCAGTTTGTTCGGGAATTTCATCTTCGGTCAGCTGCTGACTCTCAAGACCCGGATGAAGATCAGACTATCAACCGTTTGATCAATGAAATTCGGATTTCTTTAGATTATTTTAACCGACACGAAAATCAAATTTCTATCGAACAGATGTATCTTTTAACCGATCAGTATGGAACCAGGATATCAGAGCAAATAAAGGATGAGTTGGAGGTTGATGTCGTGCTTGTCGATAAAGCTCAGCTTATGGAGGGGATTCCCGGACATGATTCGGGATTTTTAAAGGCCTACGGGGCGAGCTTGGCCGGTGTCATAACGATGCCCGCTTCGTTTAATTTATCCGGTGGAAAACCGCGTTCGATTAGTCTCGATAAAAATAGCATTAATGTTAAGGCGTTAGTCGCATCCCTGTTGAAAGTTTCTATTTGTTGTGTTCTAGTCCTTGGTTTAGCTTTTTATGCGAAGGTTAAAATTGTTAGCGGAACAAAGCAAGAGATGATTGCTTTTACGCAGAAATTGGATATGAATAAAGATTCTTTGAAGGAAAAATTGGAACAGCATAATATAACTTTACAAAATCGATTTGATAATATTAAGAGTATTCGTTCCCATAGTCAAGTCGGTTTTTTTTTGGATACGATCCCGACTTTTTTATTGGATGGGATGTGGATCAAGTCTTTAGAAATTTATTATCCGCCTGCAATCCTTAACTCAACCGGTGGTGCCCCGCAAGACGCTGGTCCGGTGATCAATTTATCGGGCTATGCTTACGTTGATGATAAGAAGGAACAGTTCAGCATAATAACTTTATTCCTGAAGAGCTTGAAGTCCAATAAAGATTTAAAAAAGTATTTCAATGAAATCGATTTAGAGACAGTTACGGCTCAGAAGTTTAATGAATACGATGTTACTTTTTTTAAAATTAAATTTCGGAAAAAATTATGAATTTATTAAAAAAATTAAACAGTATTGATATGCAAGATCTAAAAAATATTGATGTCGGCCAACTTGTTGATCTTTTGCGGTCGCGTGTCGATCTTTTAGCTAATGTTATTGTTGTTCTGTTGACGATCATCCTTGCCGTCTATTGGCCGATCCAAAGCCTAAAACAAAAAAAGGATAATCAATCTTCAATTAATCAATACAAAGAAAAACAGGATATTTTGGACCAGCACGCCGTGATTGAGTCTGATTACAATGCCTATGTCGAAACATTTCCTAAATCGGTTTCAAGTGATCAATTGACAAATATCATTTCGATCATGGCTGTTAAAAACAGTGTACAGATTGTATCTTTTTCTCCGGCACAAAGAAATTCAAACGATTATCGTGATATTATAAATGTTCGAATTCAAATTGCGTCAGAAGATTATGCCAATATAATACTATTTGTGAAAGATCTGGAGGCTTCAGAATATTCGATGCGTGTCGAAAGGTGGATCAGTGACTCCGCGCGTACGATATATAACGAACAAGGGAGTATGATTAAGGCGGATTTAGAAATCGCTTCCGTGTCTTTAAAATTATGAAAGATTGCATTTTATTGATTATCATTTTGGGATTTTTGATGAGTTTTGATTTTGTTTGTGCGAATGAACAAACAAAAGAAGACAGTGTTTCTGATGATACGATCGAAAAAATGAGGGTAAATTATTCGATGAACCCGTTTAAACCACAGTTACCGAAAAAGACAGTTCCGCCGGTAAACACCTCTGTTCGACAACCGCCGCGACAGCTTCCGGTTAACCCTTCGAAGAAAACACCGTCGAACAGGACGCCGTCCGCTGTGCCGCAGACAACCTCAAATCAAACGGACCCTCAGAACATCGATATCCCGATTGTTGATCCGGTGGTGACGTTGCCCCCATTGGATATTTCAGGGTTGATTTGGGATACCGATCGGCCTCAGGCTATTATTAATAATAAAATTTTGGAAATTGGTGATATTGTTGATGAATTTAAAATAATACACATCTATAAGCAGGGTGTTACCGGGCATTATCAGGGAAAGGATTTTACGATAACACCTTAATGAGGAGTATGCAATAATGAGACAAAAGCTTCCTTGCTTGGTTTTCTGGACGTTTTTATCGGTTCTCTTTTTCGTCCAGCCTGTTTTGAGTTACGACTGGGACGAATATGATTTATATTCAGGTGACAACGAAAACTTAAAGATCATTTCTATGGATTTTAAGAATGCGGCTTTAGGCGATGTGTTAAAGATTTTTTCTCAACAATCCGGCATGAATTTTATTTCTTCATCAGAAATTGCTGATAATAAAATTAATCTTTATCTGGAAAATGTTCCGGTTAAAGAAGCGCTTGAGCGGATTTTGACCGCTAACCAATTAACATATGAGTTAAAAACAGGCAGCAATATTTTTGTTGTTAAACCATTAAATGTCCCTGAACTTCAACTTGAAACAAGAATTTATCAGCTAAAACATGCAACGGTGCCTTCATCTAAAATAAATTCGACTTTGTCTGGCTTCGGTGACGAGCAGGGCTCAGAAGAGGGGGGTGGTTCTGGCGGTGAATCGGGGGAGAGTGGCGGTAGCGGAGGGGAGTCCGATGATAGTAAGGGCATTCTTGGAATGGTTAAAAATATGTTATCAGAAAAGGGCAACATGGTTGAAGATGCCCGTACGAACAGCATTATCATCACCGACATTTCAACGCAGTTCGCCAGGATTGAACTTGCCATCGCCCGTCTGGATGTACGCATTCCGCAAATTTTGATTGAGGTTGAGATGCTGGATATTTCATCCAATACAGCTGATTTGATAGGGACCAAATTTGGGGATACTCCTGTTACTTTTTCCGCCGGGGAGAAAGACGGCTCGTTCCCTTTTGAAGAAGATAATATCATTGATGATGCTGGCGGTATCCGGACGACTGCCTATGAGGACGCGCAGTATCGGGTCAGTACGCTTTCTTTTAAAGGACTTACATTTTTAATGCAGTTTTTACGCACACAGACAGATACGAACAATTTAGCCCGGCCTCGTATTTTAACGTTGAATAATGAAACAGCCGAGATTCATATTAAAACAGATGAAGCGATCGGTATTTCTGCGAATACGACTTCCGCTGAAGGAACAGCAACGAGTGTCAATGAAGCTGAACGTGTTGCGACGGGTGTGTTTTTGACTGTGACGCCGCAAGCAAATACACACACCGGAGAAATAATGCTGGCGATTGAACCGAAGGTGATTCAGGCCAGGACCGGAGGAACGTTTAGCGGGCAGTCTTTCAAGGATCCTGAAGAACGTGGCACAAAATCTATCTTACGTGTACAAAGTGGTCACACGGTTGTGATCGGCGGGTTGTTGCGCACAGACATTTCTGAAGTTAAGACGAAGGTGCCCCTGTTGGGTGATGTGCCTGTTGTTGGTAAAGTTTTTCAGCATTTGGATAAGACCGAAACGAAACGGGAGCTTATTATTTTTATTACTCCAAGTATCGTAAGTGAAGATCGAGCAAAAATTTCTTACTCAGAAAGGGAACCTATGATGCGCGAACGGTCCTTTTACAACGAGCGCAATGAATCGATCCGGGAAGACTTACAACGTGAAGAGTTGAGAGATAACATTTTGAAGCGTGAAGACGCGACTCCGTATTATTCCATTGGTATTGATAAAGAATTAAATCATTAGAAAAAGGAAATATTTAAATGGCCCGATTAAAACTAGGTGAGATTTTAATCAATCAAGGTTTAATTTCTCAAGAGCAATTGCAAAAGGCAATTGATACTCAGAAGAGAGAGAAACGCGGCCGGATTGGAGAAGTTTTAATGAAGCTTGGAATCATCACCGAAGAGTCCATGAATTCGGCGTTGGCATCCCAGTTGGGCATTCCGTATTATTCTTCGGATAATACGGATCTTCTCAAACCTCGCGAAGACCAGGGATTAGAGTCCATCCTGGACGGTGATTTTGCCAGAAAAAATTTGGTCCTACCCCTTTCCAAACATATGAATTCGTTAACCTGTGCGGTCAATGATCCCCTTGATTTGCTTTTGCTAGACAATTTAAGGCGAATTGCGGGCTGTGAGGTCAATATCGTTTTGACCACGAAGAATGCTTTGCAAAAAGCGATTGCGGATTTTTATTATTCTGATAAAGGTGATGGGAAATCGAGCATGCTTAATCAGGCCGTTGAAAAATCTTATTCATCAAATCAATCCAGTTCCTTTGTGACATCCGGGCAGAAAGAATCGGCTTCGGCTGAATTAAGTTTAGACAAACTGATCGAGAAGGCCGGTGAGGCCCCTGTCGTAAAATTGGTCGATCTGATCATCCGTCAGGCGATTGATGAGCGGGCGAGTGATATTCATATTGAGCCCTATAACAGTAAAATCAATTTACGATACCGGATTGATGGCAAGTTGTATAATATCCCACCGCCTGCGCCACATTTGCATTTACCGATTGTTTCACGTATTAAGATTTTATCCAAACTGGATATCGCTGAAAAACGTTTGCCTCAAGATGGCGCGATTTCTGCCAAGCTGGAAGACAGGACGGTTGATATTCGTATCTCAACAGTTCCAACGGTCTGGGGTGAGAAAGTTGTTATGCGTATTCTCGATAAAGGGGCTGTTCCTCTGGAACTCGCCAGCTTGGGATTTTCCCCTAAGCAGATTGATATGCTGCGCAACGCGTTAAGCTCGCCTTACGGCCTGTTTTTTGTTACCGGACCGACAGGAAGTGGTAAGTCAACAACACTCTATGCGGCCTTAAACGAGACAATTGACCCATCAAAAAATGTTATGACCGCGGAAGATCCGGTCGAATATAAGATCGACGGGATTAATCAGGTCGCCATTCGAACCGAAATCGGATTGACTTTTGCGATAGCACTAAAAGCGTTCCTACGTCAAGATCCGGATGTCATTATGGTCGGGGAGGTCCGTGATATTGAAACAGCGTCTATCTGTGTCCGCGCCGCTTTGACGGGTCACTTTGTCTTGAGTACGTTGCATACGAATGATGCCGCATCAGCAATAACTCGTTTGATTGATATTGGCGTGCCGCATTATTTGTTAACGCCATCTTTGATCATGATTTTAGGGCAACGGTTATGTCGTCGATTGTGTTCAAAGTGTAAGGAACCTTATGAGCCCACACCAGACCAACACGCCGGGAATAAATTTACCAGTGATTTAATTTACAGGGGCAAAGGTTGTGAAGACTGCAACAGCACCGGCTATAAAGGCCGTCTTGTTATATCAGAGGTCCTGGCTATCGATGATTCGATTCGAGCGGCGGTTTCAAATGGAGCAACATGGGCTGAATTAAAAGAATTAGCCCGTAAGAATGGGATGGATACGATTTTTGAATCAGGACTCCGTTTAATTGAACAGGGTTTAACAAGCTACGATGAGGTTTGTCGAGTGACAATGGAATATTAATTTATTAATAAAGGGATAAAGATTGCCAAAATATTCATATATCGTTAAAAATAAGGCCGGTGTTGAAGAAAAAAATGTTGTGGATGCCGTTAGCCAACAATCTCTTATAGAGAAGTTGCAACGCGAAGGTTACTTTATTGTTCGCGTGTTAGAAATCAAAACGACGTCCCATTTAAAGAAGAAAACATCCAAAAAAAACGAAAAGAGAAAATTTAGTCGTAAAAAAACTAAGTTGGAGGATCTTTTATCTTTTTCCCGTCAGTTAGCAACGATGTTAGAAGCGGGGGTTTCACTGATCCGCAGCCTTGATGTCATCCTGATTCAGGTGCAGAGTGAAGAGCTATACAATATATTAAAAGCCTGCAAGAAAGATGTCGAACAGGGTATCGCGTTAAGTGTTTCTTTGTCCAAGTATCCGAACGTCTTTAACCAGTTTTGGGTCAGCCTTATTGAAGTGGGTGAGGCTTCGGGTACTGTCCCTGTCGTTTTAAACAAACTTTCTTTTTATTTAGAACAACAGGCTGAATTCCGGGCGACCATTATTTCGGGCCTCATTTATCCCGCTATTTTATTTATGGTCGCTGTTGGGGCTATTGCATTTTTTGCCCTGTTTGTGGGTCCGCGTTTTCAGTCGATTTTTGATTCAATGAACGTGGATTTACCGATGATTACGGTTGTTTTATTGGCATCCTTTTCTTTTCTTAAAAAGAACATATTTTTGATTATCGCCGGAATCGTCGCGGGTGTATTCTTTTTAAAAAAATATATCAAAACATATCAAGGTAAATTACTTTTTGAAAAAGCTATGTTCAATATGCCTGTTTTTGGTGAGGTGTACCGTTTAATTATTGTTGAACGCTTTACATCTCAGATGTCCATCTTGATTGATGCCGGTGTACCCATTTTATACGCCTTGGATATATCCGAACGTTTAGTCGATAATAATTCTTGTGCCATGATTATCAGCACAATTAAAGAAGGCGTCCGCGAAGGGGAATTATTGGTCGCGCCCATGACGCGCAGTGGTTTCTTTCCAGCTATGTGTTTGCAGATGATTATGGTCGGGGAAGAAACAGGTGAATTGAGTAAAATGTTGAAACACGTGTCAGCTTATTATCAAGATCTGGTTTCAACTTTTATGAAAAGGTTTGCGACGATTGTTGAGCCATTTATGTTGGTTTTTATGGGGGGTGTCATCGGAACCATTGTTCTGGCCATGTTTTTACCAATGTTTAATATCGCACAACTAGGGGGAGGTTGATAATATATAAGAAGCTTCAGAATATGTTTATAAATATTAGTTATACGCATTAAAAAAAATAAGTTTTATCTATCTATTCAATAGAAAATCGGTTAAATTATAAATGTAAAAAAAATGAAAAAATTTATCCGCTCTCTTTGACAACTATCGATTTATATGGTATACATTTCTTAGAAACATGTTGAGCTTTATTGTTAAATGTAAACTACTCGTAAGGGTACGACACAAAACTATAGGGCCCTGGAAGTGCGGTATTTGAGCACTTTAATTTATAGATGAAGGAATAAAACGACATCTGCAGGGGTAGCCAGTTGCCAATAAAAAAGGTTGTGTATACCTATTCTACGATAGCTAGAATAGGTTTTTTTTTGAGGCTTCTTGGAGAAAGGGAAATTAGAAAAAATAGAACAATAATGTCAGGAAAATCAAAAAGGAAAGTAAGTAAAAAAGGAGCTTGAACATGAATTTAAATAACAAAAGTGGTTTTACATTACTCGAAATTATCATTGTCATCATCATCGTTGGTGTACTCGCCAGTTTAGCATTACCTCGATTTTTCAGCACCGTGGAATTCTCCAGAAGTACAGAAGCTCTTTCAGCATCAAGTTCAATCCGTCAATCATTAGAGCGATGTTATTTAGGGAATAATGGGAATTATGTCGGCTGTACGCTAGCCGCGATTGACTTAGCTGATCCCGGCGGATCACCAGGTGCTCATTTCGCGTATGCTATTGCTGGTCAAAGCGCCACAGGATACACAATCACAGCGACAAGAAACGCTATTAATGGCGGTGACGGCACATCAGCAATCACCCTCACTCAATCTGCTGCGGGTGTTGCAAGAGCGGGTACAGGCGTTTTCGTTGGCATTAAATAAAACGGGTTGATTTTTTAACCTTTTAAGGTCCTAAATAGCGACATCGAAGTTTTATTCATTAAGACTTCGATGTCGCTATTTAGGCGTCCTGAAACAAATGGTGATTGCTTATGATATTCAGTCAGAAAGGTTTCACATTATTAGAGGTATTGATCACTATGATCATTATTGGGGCAATGGCTTCCATCGCCTGGCCCAGCTTTGTTGTCACAATTGAACGGGCAAAATCGGCTGAAGGGGTTCAGATCCTGGAAGTCATAATGGGTTCCCAAAAGATATATAAATTAGAAAATGGGGTTTATTCCAATACTATGGCAAACTTAGAAGTCTCAATCCCTGCCGCCAGTAATTTTAATGCCCCGACATTGAGCACGTCCAATCCAATCGCTTCTATTCAACGAAAAGATAATTTATATACATTGTCCATTACGGACGCCGGGGTAATCGCCTGTTCCAATGGTACTGTAACATACTGTCAAAAGATAGGGTATTAGAACATGAAGAACTTAAAGGGTTTTACATTGCTGGAAATTATTATTGTTGTCATTTTGCTGAGTATTATCGCGGGATTTGCTATTCCCTCGTATAACAAATCCATGCGCCGCACGCATGAACAGGATGCTGTTGTTCAATTGACAGCCCTGCATGTGGCAAATGAATTATATGAAGCTCAGGCTGATCAATATTTACAGGGTGCGGGACTATCGTTGACGCAGGTTAACAATGGACTCCACATCAGTATCATGGCCAATGAGATGACTTATAGCTATACGTCAGGGGCTGGCAGTTATGCCGCAACATCTTCGTGGAACGAGACAGGAACAAGCCATGACTTCACTTTACGGGTGAATCAAACAACGATTTCTTCGTCCAATCCCTGTTGTTCAGCGGGTACTTGTCCAACGGTTGCTAATTGTTCTTAAAAAGAAGGTTATTGATGTTACGGATAAGAAAGAAAAATGGGGTGTCTATCGTTGAAGTCGTTGTTACGGCCATTATTTTTTCCATTGCGGCTTTTGGGGTTTTTTCGACCATCGCTGTTCTGCGTCCACAGGGCCAGGATTCAATGAAAAAGCTGCAGGCGCTTTATACGGGGAAGAGTATTTTAGATGAATTGATTATGGCTGTTGATGCTCACACGTGGGGTTCTGGTTTGAGTAATTTGGCCCTGGGACATCATAGTCGTGTGATCGGTAATTACACCATTAATTATTATGTAGCCGATGTTACCGGCCAGGGTTTGCGGCAAGTCTATATGAATGTGAGTTATCCGGATTAATATGAAGTATATTTTTTTAAAAAATAAAAAAGGTCTGACGTTAACGGAACTGATTGTTGCCACCGTCATGATCGCGATTGTCATGGTCGGCGTTGCCGCCTTTACGTTTGCGGTGAAAAGCATTCAAGGCACAAGTAGAAAGGCGTCGATCACGTCCATGCGTTTAGCAGCTGTTATGAGCAAGCTGCGCAAGGATGCGATGCTTGCTGTCGGAGACATTAATAATCTCGGCATCGTTTCTAACAATACAGGAGATGATAGAGGATTGTGTTTCCGACATGATGCAGATAATGATCCAGCGACGTATACGGGTGATCAATGGGTCTGTTATGTGACATATGGCACCGGAGATACCGGTTTGCGAGTTTGTGAAGGATTAGCCTCAGCAGATACCGATTGCGGCCAGGCTGGTCCACCGAACGATAAGCAGTTAATTGAATTAACAAGCAAGAATTATTTTTCCATCTCATTGGACGGACAAGGGCGTTTAGCTGAATTGCAGATAACGCTAACTGCTCGGGATGATTCTTCTGCCGTGGCAGACCCGTTAGAAAATCCTGAGTACACACTCACCACAAAGGTCTTTCCTGTTGGGCATAGCTGGTAATGATTTGTATATTTATTCTGTCTCTCCCCAAATATATGGAAATGCTTGTCATAAATCTTGTGTTTTGATAATATGAAATCTCCAAAATGAAATTTATATTAATTGGGTCGGTAGCTCAATTGGGAGAGCACATGGTTCGCAATCATGAGGTTGGGGGTTCGATCCCCCTCCGATCCATTCTTAATAATTTTTTTTAATTTGTATATGTATCGATTTTATACTCCAAACTTAGATTTATCAAAAGATGACGTTATTTTGGCTAACGCTAAAGAGCGCCATCACCTGCAACATGTTTTACGTTTGAAGGCAGGGACGGTCGTTTATTTGTTTGATGGCGATGGTAATGAGGTTCAGGCTAAAATTAACCATTTTGAAGAGATGCGGATTCATTTCGATGTCGTTTCCAGGAATTTTAAGTCTTTATCTGTGCCACAAATTATTTTAGCATGTGCGATTCCCAAAAGATCTAAATTTGAACTCATCATTGAAAAAACGACAGAGTTGGGCGTTGCTGAAATTTATCCGATGATCACTCATCGAACAGAATTGAAAATGAAAAAGGAAGGGTTGCACAGAAAGGACGAACGCTTTTCATCTGTGGCTGTTAATGCTGCGAAACAAAGTCAGAGAGCGCATGTCCCGGTCATTCATCCGATCGAGCCGTTCAAGTCCGTTTTGCCCGTGCTTGCCGAAAGAGGTGTTACCCTTATCCCGAGCTTAATCGGTGAGCGAAAGCCATTATGGCAAGTGATCCGGCATTTAGACAAACCTGATCTGATATCGTATTTCATCGGGCCTGAAGGTGACTTTACTCCACAGGAATATGAACATGCTTTTCGTTGTGGTTGTCAATCAGTTTCTTTAGGTGAAACGATTTTGAAGGTCGAAACCGCTGCAATCTGTGTGATTTCAGCTCTGCATTTATTTTATTCTGATGACTATTGATAATAAAAGAATTCGCGATTTGTGTGTTGTTTTCTTTTTTGCATTATTATTACGAATAGTCTATGTCTTGTTCACCCGTCAATTTTATTTTTTTTATCACCATCCCAGCTCAGATGTGATGTATTACCAGCATTGGGCTCAAGAATTAGCCCGGACGAATTTTGTAGGACTGCGGGTTTTTTCAGGATTGCCGCTTTACCCGTATTTTCTCGCTGTCCTGTACCGCTTGTTTCTAGCTTCTGTACCTTTAATCCGGTTTGCGCACCTGGTGCTAGGGGCCGTGAATTGTTTGCTTGTCTACCTGATATCGGCACAGCTATTTGGCCGAAAGGTGGCCATGGGATCGGCCCTTTTAGTCGCGGCGCATTTTTCATTCATTTACTATGATTGCCTGATGATGCCGGTGGGTTTAAATATTTTTTTTAGTCTTTTGATTGTATTGTTTGTTTTACGGTCCAATCAATTGCAGACGAAACGCAGTATGTTTTTTCTTGGTCTTGTTATCGGATTGGCGTGTCTAGGTGATGGCAAGATGATATTGTTTTTAGTTTTTTTAGTTTTGAAGTTCCTGCACGGTTGTCTATTTAAGAAAAGTTATAAACGTCAATGCTTTCGTGTGATGTGTTTCGTCATTGGTTTTTGGGTCATTATGATATCCGTTGGTCTGAGAAACTGGATAGTCAGCGGAGAATGGGTTTGGATCAGTGCGCAGAAGGGATTAAGCCTCTATGTCGGGAACAATATCAATGCCAAAGGATATTATAAGCATCCAGATTTCTTGCGGCCGGATCATCATGGACAAGATGAAGATATGGTTCTCAATGTTTCCCGGGCATTAAACCATCCCGTCTCCGTCAAGCAAGCTTCTCAGTATTGGCAAGATCAAGCTTTTATCTATATCCGGCAACATCCTAAAGGTTTTTTCAAGTTGCTGGGTAAGAAATTTTCCCTTTTTTTTACAGATACACAAGAAGCCTACGACCTGGATTTGATTCTTCAAGGTGAATGGAAGAATCGGCTGGAATGGAATCATTTTTGGATCATTTTCCCTCTAGGGGGATTGGGCCTGTATTTTGCCCGTAAGAAAAAAGGGGTGTTGATGATTGCCGTTCTCATCGTATGCCAATTGTTATTTACGTTGGTATTTTTTTTACAGCATCGGCATCGCATGACAATTATTCCGTTTTTCATCATGTTTGAGGTCTTTGCCTTTTTAGAAATTTATCAGTCTGTCAGAAAGCGGGAATGGAAGCTTCCTATTTTGGCTTGTGTTCCTATTTGTTTATATATCGTAATTTTCCCCACACAGAAAATATCTGGCCAAATGTTGGAATATATTCATGCCACAAAAGCAGGTAATGTTTATGAGGGGCGTCAGGATTTTCTACAAGCGAAAAAATCCTATCAAAAGGCTTTGCGGATTCATCCTCAGGATACAAATGCCCTTTATAATTTGGCTAATGTTCATTTTTCTCTTGGGGATACTAATGAGGCTGTTCGTTTGTATCAGAAGGTTTTAAGGATTAATCCGTATCATGCTGACGCTTTGTATAACCTCGCATTTCTTTATAAAATGACCGGTTCTACGGAGAATGCCCTGGAAGTTTTTTTGACCTTACATCAGTGGCAACCGCAGAGTCCGGATGTGAACCTTCAGCTAATACTGATTTACCGTTCACAAGATAACTGCGCTGAAACCCTAAACTACTATCATTTTTTAAAGCATAAGAATGTCAATTTAGGTGAAGAACTTGAAATTTTTATAAAATCTTGTACTGATAATGGCTTTTAATAAAGATAATTATTTAAATCGCATTACGGTTACCGCCAGATTGCGGCAAGCATATAAAGGTTTGGGAAATAATAATTTATGTCAATGGTGAATTTTATGTTTTATTGACAATAAATATATACTCATGTATAATTCCATTCCACATAAACATTTACCCTTTTGATTTATTCCCCTAGAAATCAATGTAAACCTAGGAATGGCGAGGTAGCTCATGGCAGAACAAAAAAAGACAGTTGAGGTCGAACAAAAGAAAAAAGCTTTGGAATTAGCCTTAGCGCAAATCGAAAAACAATTTGGCAAGGGATCAATTATGAAAATGGATAGCGGAGCAATACAAGATATTCCTGCCATTCCAACCGGTTCTTTATCCTTAGACTCAGCCTTGGGTATTGGCGGAGTTCCGCGTGGAAGAGTTACTGAGATTTATGGTCCTGAGTCTTCAGGAAAGACGACATTGACGTTAAGTATCATTTGTGAACTTCAGAAGCTGGGCGGAACGGCCGCATTTATAGACGCTGAGCATGCCTTCGACGCTGTTTACGCACAGAAAGTCGGAGTCAAATTAGAAGAGCTGTTGATCTCTCAACCGGACACAGGCGAACAAGCTTTAGAAATCGCGGAAACACTGACCAGATCGAGTGCCGTGGATTTGATCGTTATCGATTCTGTTGCCGCGTTAACGCCACGCGCCGAGATTGAAGGGGATATGGGTGATTCCCATATGGGCCTGCAAGCGCGCTTGATGTCTCAAGCCTTGCGTAAATTGACAGCGGCCATCAATAAGTCAAAAACCTGTGTTATTTTTATCAACCAAATCCGTATGAAGATCGGCGTCATGTTTGGTTCTCCGGAAACAACAACAGGTGGACGGGCCTTAAAGTTTTATTCTTCTGTGAGAATTGATTTAAGGCGGATAGAGACGCTGAAAAAAGGGGATCAATTTATTGGAAACCGGGTCAGGGCTAAAATTGTTAAGAATAAAGTCGCGCCGCCTTTTAAAGAAGCAGAATTTGAAATCCATTTTAGTGAAGGCATTTGCCGCTCTGCTGATGTTTTAGATTTAGCTATCAAGCAAGACATTGTTCAAAAGGCCGGTTCATGGTTTTCATATGAAGGGGAGAAAATCGGACAGGGAAAAGAGAATTCCCGTAGGTATCTCGTTGATAATCCCAAGCTTTATAATAAAATTGAGAAGCAAATTAGGACGAATTTGTCTAAATTGAATTCTTGATCAAAAAAATATGCAGGACGCTTCCGTTCATAAAGCCAAGGCTTATGTTTATCGACTGCTGAATATCCGTTTGCGTAGTGAGCAAGAGATCAGGGATCGGTTGATCCGCAGGGCTTATTTGCCTGATTGCGTTGAGCGTGTCATTCAGTATTTTTCAGAACTGCGTCTCATAGATGACTATGAATTCAGTTGTCAATGGGCAACATGCCGATTCGTACGTCATTATGGTATACAGCGTGTCAAGTATGAGCTTATTCAAAAAGGCATTGCCAAAGAGGTCATCGATACTGTTTTGGCTCAAACGTACGACGCCCAAAAAGAAGGGGAAGTGATTCGGGCGTTGCTGAGTAAATGTTTACTGAAATACTCTATCAGTGATTTGCCGAAGAATAAGCGACGAGTCTATGACTACCTGAAGAGGAGAGGTTTTAATACTAACACAATAAACAGAGTGTTTGATCAATATGACTGGAAATGAGATTCGATCAAAATTTTTAACATATTTTCAATCAAAAGCGCACACGATTGTTAAAAGTGATTCTTTGGTGCCCAAAGAGGATCCAACCGTGCTCTTTACAACGGCAGGGATGCAGCAGTTCAAACGTCAATTTTTGGGTGATATCGAAAATTATACACGGGCAGCAACATCCCAAAAATGCATGCGTACCGATGATTTGGAGGAGGTCGGGCAAACGGATTTTCACCATACTTTTTTTGAAATGTTGGGGAATTTTTCTTTTGGAGATTATTTTAAAAAAGAAGCCATTAATTGGGGCTGGGAATTTTTGACCAAAGAATTGGATATTTCTGCTGACCGATTATGGGTTTCTGTTAATAAAGATGATACGGAAGCACGGGACATCTGGCTCAATGACATAGGTATTCCTGAGAAAAAAATATTTTTATTAGGTGATAAAAGCAATTTTTGGCCCTCAAACGCTCGGGAGGCCGGCCCAAATGGTCCCTGCGGGCCTTGTTCAGAGATTTTTTATGACTATGACCCTGATGATCAGACTGTTCCCAAAGACCCGGATGACATCCCCGGGCGCTTTTCAGAAGTTTGGAACCTGGTGTTCACGCAGTCTGAGCGCAAAGAGGGTGGGCAGCTAGACCCCTTGCCCAACAAAAATATCGATACTGGTATGGGTTTAGAACGTTTGTGTGCCGTGATTCAGGGGAAAAAAAATAATTTTGAGACAGACCTTTTTACTTCAATTTTGAAAAGAATTGATCGGATTGTCGGAGCCAATATTAGTTTGAAACAGAAGAGGATCATTGCCGATCACATTCGCGCGATTACTTTTGGGATCAATGATGGGGTGGTTCCATCCAATGAAGGTCGCGGTTATGTTATTAAGAAATTGATTATTATCATCTCAGATATCGCCCAATCCCTTGGCTTAACTGAGCCATGCATTTATAAGTTGGTTCCGAGTGTGCTTGAGGCCATGGAACAACCTTATCCGGAACTCAAAAAAACGGCAGACAATGTGTCTCAAGTTATCAAGGGGATTGAGGAAGCGTATATCAGTGTCCGCGCTCAACGCATTCCTGAGCTAGCACAAGAGGCCCTAAAAATCAAAAAAGAATCTCATCCGGATACTGATTTAGCCCAACGTTTGGGCGAGTTGATTTTCAAGTATCGCGATACATACGGATTGACATTGGATACGATCGACAACGTTATTAAGCGCAATCCCGTCGATATCTCAGGGGAAATATTAAAGATAGCTTATGAGCGTTTTAATGCCCTTCTGAAAGAGCAACAAGATCGTGCGCGTGCTTCCAGTAAGATGACCGGCGATGTGTTTACAGACGCTGAGATTGATTTGAACGTACCGAAAACAGTATTTATGGGCTACAAGCATAGCCGCACAACAAATACGATATTAAAGATTTTTATCGGCAATGAAATGACCAATGAAGTTAAACTTGGGGATGAGGTTAAGATCATTTTAGATAAGACCCCTTTTTATGCCGAGTCCGGAGGGCAGGCCGGCGATACGGGTTGCATTCGAACCGAATCTGGCGTTGCGCGGATAACCGATACGAAGAAGGTTGCGGATGTCTTTATTCACATCGGTTTCATTGAAGAAGGAATCATGAAGCGTAATGAGCAGGTCCATGCAGAAATAGATATTGACAGACGGCTTTCGATTATGCGCCATCATACGGCCACGCATTTATTGCAAACCGCTTTAAGAGCAGTTTTGGGTTCGCATGTTCAGCAGCAGGGTTCATATGTTGATGCCGACCGGTTACGCTTTGATTTTACCCATCCAAAGGCCCTTAATCAGGATGAGATCATCAAGGTTGAAGACTATGTCAATCGGCTGGTCCTCGCTTGCGACACCGTGACCAAGGAATATCTTTCGATTGAAGAAGCACAGCATACGGGCGCATTAGCGTTTTTTGCGGAGAAGTATGGGGATGTTGTGCGCGTTGTTTCGGTCGGGGATTATTCAAAAGAATTCTGCGGGGGCACACATTTAGATATTACAGGGCAGATAGGCTTATTTAAAATCGTTCAGGAAAGTGCGATCGCTCAGGGGATAAGACGGATCGAAGCAAAAACAGGCTATTCTGCTTTGAGCCTCGT
Source organism: Candidatus Omnitrophota bacterium (assembly GCA_021108075.1). Classification (GTDB taxonomy): domain Bacteria; phylum Omnitrophota; class Gorgyraeia; order Zapsychrales; family Zapsychraceae; genus JAIORP01. The sequence goes on from JAIORP010000030.1 coordinate 45,067, forward strand.
CCATGAGAAACAGAATACGTTAGAATCATTATCTAAACTATTAAAGGTGCCTGAAACAGAGATACTTGACCGGATTAAAGTTCAGTCTAAAAAAATAAAACAGTTGCAGAAAGATATTGAGCAATACCGCTTCATGGCGATTAAGGATGATGTCGCTCAAGTGATTGAACAAGCCGCGCAGCTTAAAGGGTTTAACCTCATAACAGCCTATTTCAAAGACGTTGATATGGCCTTACTGCGCCGTATTTCTGATTTAATTCGACGAAAGGTTCAAGATTCAATTATTGTGCTTGGCGGAAGTACAGATGAAAACGCGTCATTGCTTATCGCTGTTACAGACTCTTTAGTTGAAAGGGGAATTAAGGCGAATGAATTAATCAATCTGATAGCACCGATTATGAATGGCAAAGGTGGCGGCCGACCACAATTAGCCCAAGCTGGCAGTAAAGAGATTACGAAAATCGAAACGGCTATTAAACAAAGCAATCAGATAATAAAGGAAAAAGTGTCGTTATGAAAGTTTTGACACAAAAAGGTCAAGGAATTCAAAAACTCTATCATCGTCACCTTTACGCCTACAAAGATCATATTTACGAAAAAGTTCGACGAATCATCAACGATGTGCGGCTGCATGGTGATGATGCCGTTATTAGATATACCCGGAAATTTGATAAAGCTAAATTAACTCCGAAGGAATTACGTGTGCCTGAACGTGAGATAAGCGGGGCGTTTCAAAATATCACCAGTGATTTTGTCTCAACATTGAAAATCATTTTGAATAATGTTTCTCAGTTCTATAAAAAACAAATCCCAAAAGGGTGTTGCGTCCGGAACAAAGATGGTGTTTTATTAAAAGAACACATTACGCCTTTGGATTCTGTCGGTGTTTATGTCCCCGCGGGAACTGCGCCACTGGTTTCGACTGTGTACATGACCGTGTTGCCAGCAAAAGTCGCGGGTGTGAAGCGTATCGTTATTGCGACACCGCCGGATATGAATGGACATATCAATTCGCATATACTGGCTGTCGCGAATTTGTTAAAAGTAAATGAGATCTATAAGATGGGCGGTGCTCAAGCGATTGCGGCTCTGGCATTAGGAACAAAGACCGTTACGAAGGTTGATAAAATAATTGGTCCAGGCAATTTGTATGTTACTGAGGCGAAGCGTCAAATGTTTGGTTTTGTTGATATCGATATGTTAGCCGGTCCATCTGAATTGGCGATTATAGCCAATAGACACAGTAACCCGGATTTTGTGGTTGCGGATATGGAAGGGCAGATCGAGCACTTAGGTGGCATATCTATTCTTGTAACGACGTCAAAGCAGTTATTAAAACAGGTTCGCAAGCGTTTAACGAAAGGATACGGTATCTACGCCAAGAATATTGATGAAGCCGTTGATATCGTTAATAAGATAGCGCCGGAACACTTACAAATTATGACAAACAATCCGCGTACGGTCGCCAACAAGATCAGGAACGCTGGTGCGATTTTTTTAGGGCCCTACAGCCCGACCGCTCTTGGCGATTATGCTGCCGGGCCAAGTCACGTTCTCCCGACGATGGGGTCGGCCCGGTTTTTTTCTGGATTAAGTACCTCGGATTTTGTTAAGAAAAGTCATATTATATCCTACTCTAAGCGAGCCCTGGAAAAAGTGCGTGAGCCGATTGAAAAAATCGCTTTGCTGGAGGGATTACAAAAGCATTATGAATCGGTTGTCGTTCGTTTTGATTGAGTTATGGAAAGATAAGGGGTGATTATGTCAGATAATCGTGAAGCACAGTTTGAGAGAAAAAGTAAAGAGACGCATATTACTGCCAATTTGAATATTGACGGAACAGGGCAAACGTCGATTAAGACAAATATCGGTTTTCTTGATCATATGCTTGAATTGTTTGCGTTTCACGGATATTTTGATCTTTCATTGGAAGTCAAGCGGGGTGATTTTGAAATTGATATCCATCATACCAATGAGGATATCGGTATTGTGTTAGGCAAACTTTTTAAAAAAGCTTTGGACGAGATGATGGGTATTAGACGGTACGGTACGGCTTCAGCCCCGATGGAATCCACATTAGGGACAGCTGTTGTGGATATCTGTGGCCGTGGTCATGACCATTTATTGATCGGAGATCAGGGTGTTTCTTATCCCAACATACGGGATGAAGATGGTTATAATATTCATTATTTGGAACACTTTTTAGAATCTTTTGCGAAGAACCTTGGAGCGACAATTCATTTATATATTAAAAATCCAACCGAAGATTTACATACTGATGTTGAGTGCTGTTTTAAAGCATTAGGCCTGGCATTAGATCATGCCACTCAAATGGATCCAAGACGTCAGTCGGAAGTTCCTTCGACCAAAGGAATTATTGACTAACAAATTTTTTTTATTTTGTCGTAAAGACTATACTAATATAAGCAGAATGACCGTTAAAAGAAATAGGGTGGGTGTGTATCTTTCTCGATTTCTTTAAAGGTTTAGGGGCTTTTGAGTGATAGCAGTTATTGACTATGGTATTGGCAACTTACACAGTGTTCAAAAGGCTTTAGAACGGGTCGGGGCAGACGTGTGCGTGACGCATGATGTCGAGACCATCAGAGCCGCTGATAAAATTGTTCTTCCAGGCGTCGGGGCGATGCAGCCGGCCATGGAGAAATTGAGTCGTTTGAATTTGATACCCGTGCTAGATCAAGCGGTGCAGGACCAAAGACCATTTTTAGGTATTTGTTTGGGGTATCAGCTTTTATTTGAATACAGTGATGAAGGTGGACAGGTTAAGGGGCTTGGTTTTCTTCAGGGCCGTGTCGAAAAGTTTTCGTCTCAATCCGGACTTAAGATTCCTCACATGGGTTGGAATCGAATCGTGATTGAACAAGAGGCCTGTCCGATATTTCAGGACATCACAGACGGAGCGGATGTGTATTTTTGTCATTCGTATTTTGTTAATCCCACCCAACAGGATATCCGGGCAACCAAAACAGACTATGGGATTGATTTTGCGTCTTCTGTCGCTAAAGATCATCTGTTTGGCGTTCAGTTTCATCCGGAGAAAAGTCAGGTCGTAGGTCTGAAAATATTAAATAATTTCAATAATATGTGATAATAGCAGGAGGACAATATGATTATCTATCCGGCGATTGATATTAAAGATGGAAAAGTCGTAAGGTTGTTGCAGGGTAAATTTGATCAGGTTACCGAGTATTCGCAAACTCCTGTCGATGTGGCTCAACATTGGAAAGATGAAGGGGCCCAGTGGTTGCATGTTGTTGATTTAGACGGCGCGCGTACGGGTGAGGTGGTGAATATGGATTTGATTCATCAGATTGCCAGGGAGGTTTCCATCTCTGTACAGATGGGCGGGGGCGTGCGTCAGCTAGAAGATATCCAACGCCTGTTAGAGGGGGGTGTCTCGCGGGTTATTCTCGGCACAAAGGTTGTCCAAGACCTGGCATTTTTAAAAGAAGCCCTTTCAAAATGGGGGGAACAGATCGCGGTCAGCTTGGATTGTTCGAACGGTTTCATCGCAACCATGGGCTGGACACATACCTCGGAGTTGAAAGTGATCGACTTTATTAAAGAAATTGACGCGATGGGAGTAAAGAATATCATCTATACGGATATCGCGCAAGATGGCATGTTGTCCGGACCAAATTACACGGCGATAAATGAGTTGCTCAGTTGCACCAATATCCCTGTGATTCTGTCAGGCGGTGTCGCAACGATAGATGACGTTAGAAAAATAAAACGAATGTCTGAGAACAGCGTTAAGGGTATTATTATTGGAAAAGCTCTGTACGAAAAGAAACTTGACTTAAAAGAGGCATTAGCCATAGCGAGATTGTAAATGTTGAAGAAAAGAATCATTCCTTGTTTGGATGTCAAAGACGGACGTGTTGTTAAGGGAACAAATTTTGTCAATCTGCGGGACGCAGGTGACCCGGTAGCTATTGCTGAGATTTATGATCAACAGAAAGCAGATGAAATTGTTTTTTTAGATATCACGGCCAGTTATGAAAAAAGAGGCATCATCCTTGATATCGTTCGCAAGACATCTGAGAAAGTTTTTATGCCTTTGACGGTTGGCGGTGGGATTAAAAGTGTTGAAGATATTCGCGCATTGCTTAACGCAGGAGCTGATAAAACCTCGATGAACACGTCGGTTGTTCAAAACCCAAAACTAATCCAGCAAGGCGCTCAACGGTTTGGTAATCAGTGCATTGTCGTCGCTGTTGACGCGAAATGGCAGGACGATCATTTCGAGGTTTATATTCACGGTGGACGCACTCCGACGGGTAAGGATGCGATTGAGTGGGTCAAAGAAGCGGAGTCTCTTGGCGCGGGAGAAATATTGTTGACGAGCATGGACGGTGATGGGACGAAAGATGGATATGATTTGCCATTAACAGACGCGGTCTCAAAGGCCGTAAATATTCCGGTCATCGCTTCTGGCGGTGCTGGTAAGTTGCAAGATTTTTATGATGTGTTCGCTGAAACAAAAGCGGATGCCGCTTTAGCAGCGTCCGTTTTTCATTATAAAGAATTTTCTGTAGGAGATGTGAAACAATTTTTATCAGAGAAAGGAATTATGGTTCGATTATGAAGAAAGAAGAAATTACAATAACGTTAGATAATTTGGCGGACCTAACTTTTAACAAAGACGGCCTTATCCCTGCCATAGCGCAGGATTATGAGACACAGGAAGTTTTAATGATGGCTTATATGAATATCGATTCATTAAGAGAGACCATCACGGGCGGAAAGGCTTGTTATTGGTCCCGTTCTCGACAGGAATATTGGGTCAAGGGCATGACCTCGGGACATTTTCAACACGTTAAAGGAATTTTTTATGATTGCGATTGCGACACACTACTTATAAAGGTTGAACAAATAGGTTCAGCCTGCCATACGATGAAGCGTAGTTGTTTTTATCGCTCGATAGACCTGCCTAAGAACGAGTAACTATAAAGAATATATAAAATATGATCTATCCAACAAAAAAAGAATTTTTGGCACTAACAAAGAAAGGTAATTTGATCCCGGTTTACAAAGAGATCCTCGGTGATCTTGAAACACCGGTTTCGGCTTATTACAAGTTGGCGGCGAAAACAAAATTTTCTTTCCTATTAGAGTCGGTTGAAGGGGAGGAGAAAATCGCGCGGTATTCTTTTTTAGCCAGTGAGCCTGAACTGGTTCTGAAGACCAAAGGTCTGCAGGCGAGCATTCTCCGCCGGAAAGGCCGGAAGTTTACAAAAGAGAATATTTCGTTTAACAATAATCCGTTAAATCTCATTCGGGATATCATGAGTCAATATCAATTTGTTCCGGTTAAAGGTCTTCCGCGCTTTTGCGGCGGGATGGTAGGATTTATGAGCTATGATACCGTTCGTTTTTTTGAGCGGTTACCACAGAAGACTGAGGATGATTTGAAGCTGCCGGACAATTTGTTTATCTTGGCAAAGAATATTCTTATTTTTGATCATTTGTCGCATAAGATTAAGATTGTGAAGTGTGTGGATATTCCCGGAAACAGTACTCGAGCGGACAAAATGAAAATTTATGATCAAGCGCAGGCCTATTTCAATGATATGCGGTTGATATTAAAAAAACCTTTGAGGATGAATAAGCGTGATAAAAAAGTGACAGATAAGAAAAAAATATCTTTGCGGGTCACTTCAAATTTTGACGAGAAAGAATTTAAGCATATTGTTCAGAAGGCGAAGAAAGAAATTCGTGCCGGTGAGATTATTCAGGTTGTTCTTTCGCAACGTTTCGAAGTTTCCTTGCACACGGACCCTTTTAATATTTATCGAATGCTGCGGGCCTTGAACCCGTCTCCGTACATGTACTATTTGAATTACGATGACATTCAAATTATCGGATCTTCTCCGGAATTGCTTGTCCGTTGTGAAAACGGTATTGTCGAAACCCGCCCCATTGCAGGCACCCGTCCGCGCGGGCGTGATGACAAACATGACCAGGAATTGGCTGAGGATTTATTGCAGGACCCCAAAGAGCGTGCGGAACACATTATGCTCGTTGATTTAGGCCGAAATGACCTCGGTCGCGTTTCAGAGGCGGGCAGTGTCAAACTCACTGAATTTATGAAAATCGAGAAATATTCCCACGTCATGCACATCGTTTCCAATGTCCAGGGTCACTTGAAGAAATCCTATGATGATTTTGATGTGCTCCAGTCCGCATTCCCGGCGGGGACCGTATCAGGGGCTCCTAAAATTCGTGCGATGGAGATCATTGACGATCTCGAAAAAACGGCACGCGGCCCTTATGCTGGATGTATCGGTTATTTTAGTTTTTCCGGTAATCTGGATACCTGTATTACGATTCGAACGATCGTCGCGCATAAAGGTAAGGCTTATGTGCAAGCTGGCGCAGGGATAGTGGCTGATTCTAAACCCCAGAAGGAATACCAGGAGACAGTCAGTAAGGCCAAATCGCAAATTCTTGCGATTGAAATGGCCCATAGAACGGATTATTAAACTTTTGATGAAAATACGCTGACAGGTTTGGTTATAACTGTCTGTGATAGATCGTTTTTTGATCAAAATATATTTTTCTTGCATTATCATGCTTATTGATATAAACTTCTACATTATTGTTAATATATTAATATGGTTAGAGTTAAGGAGAACGATTTAATGGAAGTAAGATTACGGTTACAAAAATCAGGAAAGCCTGCCAAGGGAAGATACAATTATCGAGTCGTTGCGATCGCTCGTTCGAAGGGGCGCGATGCTCGTCATTTGGAAATTCTGGGGCATTATGATCCAGCAAAAGAACCGGCTAATTTATTTATCAATCTTGAAAAAGCGGATAAATGGATTCAGAGCGGGGCTCAAATGAGCGATACCGTTAAAAGTCTTGTTAACCAAGAACGTGATAGACAAGCATCTGAAGCGGTACAATCATAAGATATAAAAAATGCTTAGTGCTATAGCTCGAGGATTAGTCATCTTGAAGGATTACATCTATAGTTTTAAGCATTATTTTATGTATATCCTATAAACCTCAATGAAAGGATATTTTATATGCCTACGGAACAAGCTGCAAATTCAGTGTTTTTTTCTAACCTGATTCCCATGCTCCTCGTTTGTCTTGTTTTTTATTTTGTGCTGATTAAACCAGAAAAGCAGAAGAAAAAAGACAAAGAGTCGATGCGGGATTCTATAAAGAAATCAGATAAAATAGTGACAGCCGGTGGGATTCATGGAACAGTTGTGATGGTTAAAGACAAGACTGTCATATTGCGATTAGATGATAATGTGCGCGTTGAATTTGATAAGGAAGCTATATCGACAATCACGAAAGCGAAAAATAAAACGGAAAGTTAAAAATATATATTTGTGGGGGGCTCATGAATAAAAAACTTCGTAATAAAGTGTTAATTATCATAGGTGTTATTATTGGCTCGCTCCTGCTCACCTTTCCTCCTGAGAAACATATTAATTTAGGGCTTGATTTAAAGGGCGGGATGCATCTTGTCCTCAGGGTTGAACTGGAGAAACTTGATGCTAATGCTAAGAAAGATGCGGTTGACAGGGCCATCGAAATCCTGCGCAATCGAATCGATGAATTGGGGGGGCGGGAAGTTGTTATTCAAAAACAGGGCGTATCAAAAATACTCGTCCAAATTCCAGGTGTTGTTGACAGGCAGGAAGCACAGAAATTAATTGTTGGTGTGGCCCAATTGAATTTTCATCTTGTGCATGATGATAACAAAATGTTGGAACAAGCCTTGAACAATGAAGCGATTCCTGAAGGATTTATTTTCAAACGGCTCGAGAAAGAAGATGATGAGGCCTTGATTCTGGAGGCGACGCCAGCCATGACAGGTGAAAATGTCACCGATGCCCGTGTCGATTTCAATTCTTCCGGTTTTAATGAACCGCAGATTTCCCTTCAGTTTAACTCTAAGGGGGCGAAAGAATTTGCCAAGGTGACTCGAGACAATGTCAACCGCCGTTTAGCGATTGTTTTGGACGATACCGTTTTATCCGCTCCGAATATTAAAGAAGCCATCCTGGGTGGCCGCGGACAAATCACGGGCCGTTTTAGTTTTGAAGAAGCAAATCTGCTCGCCTTATCTTTGCGTTCGGGTGCTCTTCCAGCGCCGATGAAGATTGAAGAAGAACGGACAGTCGGACCATTGTTAGGAAAAGATTCGATTGATGCGGGTATTCGCGCAACCATTATTGCCGGTATTTTAGTTTTTATTTTCATGCTTGTTTATTACCGGAAAGCAGGGGTTATCTCCGATTTGGCATTGGCCATCAATTTGCTGCTGATCTTTGGAGTCATGGGCTTTTTTAACGCGATGATGCCTGACTCTCAACTCACATTAACCCTGCCGGGTATTGCCGGTATTATCTTGACGTTAGGTATGGCCGTCGACGCCAATATTCTGATCAATGAACGCATTCGAGAGGAATTAAATTCCGGCCGGCCGTTGCAAACAGCGGTTAGCAATGGATTCAGCAAAGCGTTGAAGGCGATCGTCGATTCGAATACGACAACTCTTATTGCCGCGTTGATGCTGTTTATTTTTGGTTCAGGCCCGATCAAAGGTTTCGCGGTAACACTCTCCATCGGTTTGGCCGCCAGTTTGTTTACAGCTTTGTTTGTAACAAGGACATTGTTTGAGGTGTTGATCAGTAACAAAATGCTGAAAACTCTGCCCATGAGGAGCTTCTTTGATAAATCCAATATAAATTTTATTTCCAAACGCTGGGTTTGTTTTGTCCTGTCTTTGATCCTGGTTGGTGCTAGTGTCTTTGTTTTTTTACAAAAAAAATCGGATGCTTATGGTATCGATTTTGCTGGTGGTCAGATTCAGGAATATCGTTTTAATAAGGAAATTCCCGTGGACAGTATTCGCCAAACTTTAAAGTCTGTTGGATTAGACGAGGTTGTTATTCAGCAATTCAAAGAAAGTCCTGAGAGTGTTATGATCCGCTCTGCAGATGAAACCGATAAAATCGTCGTTGAAGCCTTTAAGAAATCGTATCCGGAAAATCCTTTTGATGTATTAAGGGTTGAACTCGTTGGTCCTGTCGTGGGTAAGGATTTAAGGAATAAGGCTTTAGCATCAATCATTTGTGCTGTCGGGGCCATTCTTCTTTATGTTGGATTTCGTTTTAAGCACTTCGATTTTGGAACGGCGGGTGTTATCGCCTTGTTGCACGACGTTATTGTCACGACGGGAATTATTGTCTTTATGGGTCGGCAAATTGATCTGCTTGTTGTAACCGCTATGTTGACGATCGCTGGTTACTCGATTAATGATACGATCATCATTTATGATCGTGTTCGCGAGAACATGGTCAATCACCAAAAGAAAAGGTTAGCGGACATTATTAATATCAGCATTAATCAAACATTAAGCCGGACGCTTTTAACAACATTAACGACCTTTATCGTAGTGGTAACTTTGTTTATTAAAGGTGGCGAGGTTCTCAATACATTCGCATTATGTTTGATGGTCGGTGTCTTAGCCGGTACCTATTCGACTATTTTTATCGCGTGTCCTCTGGCTTTGGTCTGGGATAAAAAGAAAAAGTAGTTTGCTGAATATTATGAATGATATAGAGTTGCAGCATCCCTTTTGGCGGAAACGGATTAACGATGATTTTGTTTTCGCAATAACATATAGTAACGATATATGATGAAATCACCATAAGACCAGGGCCTGGGACTATGGTGATTTTGTTTATAGGGAGAATGGCAGTGGATTCAGTTTTTCATTCCATGGAACTATTTGTTGGTCAGGATATTGATCTTGAAATTGTTGTTCAACGGTTGGCAGCGTTTCAATATGTGCGGGATAAGAAGGCCCTTGCCGAGGGAACGTTTAGCGTCCGCGGCGGCATTCTCGATGTTTATCCGATTAATTTTGAAGGGCCGATTCGGATTGATTTTGATGATGATCAAATTATGCGGATTGCCTCGGTCAATATGAAGACCGGTAAATCTATCTGGCAACATAAGATTGTTATTGTTCTGCCGAAGAAACAAGATGGCCGACAAATATTCTCAGCCGATATTCCTTTGAACAATTTTGTGGACATTCAAAAAGGTGATTATGTCGTTCACAACCATCATGGCATTGGTAAATTTCTTGGTATTAAAAGCATTGAGGTTGGAGAACAGAAAAAGAAACATCTGGTTATCGAATATGATGGGGGTGACCGCTTATATGTTCCGCAACATGATATGCGCATGATCCAGAAATATGTAAGTTTTAATAAAAAACCACCGCGAATTTATCGACTTGGCAGTAAGGAATGGAAACGTGTTCGGGCTTTAATTCAAAAAAAGATTCAGCGTTTGGCTGCTGAATTATTACATACCCAGGCCTTAAGGGCCTCATTGCAGGGATACCGTTTTGATTCTGACTCCCCGTGGCAAAAAGACATGGAGGAAAAGTTTCCTTATGAAGAAACGCCTGACCAGGTTATCGCGACAGAAGCCGTGAAGAAGGATATGGAAGAGGGCCAACCCATGGACCGTTTGTTGTGCGGTGATGTTGGTTATGGGAAGACAGAGGTCGCTTTGCGGGCCGCCTTTAAGGCGGTTATGAGTGGAAAGCAGGTCGCCATCTTGGTGCCGACGACAATTTTAGCGGAACAACACTTTATTAACTTTTCAAACCGTATGCGGGATTTTCCTGTGAATGTGTCAATGTTAAGCCGATTTCGAACAAAGTCGGAACAAACCAAAATCATTGAAGAGGTACATAAGGGGGCCGTGGATATTATTATCGGCACACACCGGTTGTTATCCGGTGATATTGGTTTTAAGGATTTAGGTTTAATCATCATAGACGAGGAGCAGCGTTTCGGAGTTAAATCGAAAGAGCGTCTTAAGCGTTACCGTTTACTCGCCGATGTCTTAACCTTAACCGCTACGCCGATTCCTCGTACATTGCATATGGCATTGACGGGCGCGCGGGATATGTCTGTGATATCCACACCTCCGCAAAATAGGTTGCCTGTTAAAACAGAAGTGATCAGTTTCGATGAAGATATCGTCCGTAAGGCTCTTCATCGGGAATTAAGGCGGAAAGGCCAAGTGTTTTTCTTGCATAATCGCATTGAAGATATTGAACAAATTGGTACAATAATAAATAAGTTGGTCAGTAAGGCCAGAGTGGCCGTTGCTCATGGCCAAATGTCTGGTCGCTTGCTAGAAGATATCATGTTGAAATTTTTGAACAAAGATATTGATGTCCTTGTATGCACGACGATTATCGAATCAGGAATTGATATACCGAACGCGAATACGATCATCGTTAACCGGGCCGATTTATTTGGCTTAGCAGACCTGCATCAGTTGCGTGGACGTGTCGGCCGAGAAAACAAAAGAGCTTACGCTTATTTTGTTGTTCCAGACCGAAGAACCATATCCGCCCTCGCGCAAGCAAGGATAGATGCCATTGAGAAATATTGCGGTCTGGGTGCGGGTTTTCATATCGCTTTTGAAGATTTGCAGATTCGCGGTGCAGGAAATTTATTAGGAAAAGAACAACATGGTTTTATCACCACGATCGGGTTTGATCTTTATTGCCGTATGTTGAAAGAATCTGTGGAAAATTTAAAAAAGACAGGGTTTGAGCAATATTTAAAAGAGAAAGTTAAGGTTGAGCAGAAGGAGGAATTAGTTCGATGAAAATAGTTTGCCGAATGATTCACGTGATGATGTTATTATCATTTTTGTGCGTTGCCGTGCCATCCAGTTGGGCTGTCGTTGACGCAATCATTGCTATTGTTAATGACGAGTTGATCACCCTTAAGGACCTAAAAGATTATTTGCGCAATACATTTGTCAGTCTTAATGCCGAAGGAATGCCGGAGAGAAAAATTAGAGCCATTATGGCCGATTTAGAAAAGGATGGTATCCGAAGTTTAATTGAAGATAAATTGATTTTAAGCCGTGCCAATGAAATGGGTCTGGAGGTCAGTGAAAAAGCCATTGCAGGCCGGTTAGCCAAAATCAAAGAGAAGTATCCGTCGGAAGAAGAATTCCTAAAAGGTTTAATTGATAATGGTGCAAGTGTAACGGATTTGCGCAACAAGATCACCGAGCAGTTGAAAATTAAGTATGTCGTCGAGCATGAGGTCCGTTCAAAAATTTATGTGAATCCCCAAGAGGTGACCAATTATTATGAGCAAAATAGGCAACAGTTTAAACGCAAAGAACGGATCAATTTGGATTCCATTTTTATCAGCCTCGTAGAAGGCAAAAAGCGTGCGAGAGAGAAGGCCCAACAGGCTTATGATTTGATTGAGAGCGGAAAAGATTTTTTGGAAGTTGCCCGGGTTTATTCAGACGCCCCTTCAATTGGAGTCATTGAAAAAGGTCAATTGATTCTTGAGATTGAACGGGTCATTTTTGGTTTGAAAGACAGTCAGCTCTCTGAAATTATTGAGGTTGATGCCGGTTTTTATATTCTAAAGCTCAGAGGCCGTATCGCATCTCAAATTGCGGGTCTGTTGGAAGTCAAAAAAGAAATTTACGATTACATCTATGAAGAGAAATTTAAGAGAAATCTCACCCGATGGCTAGCCCAGTTGAAAGCAGAGGCTTTTATTGATATAAAGGAACAGTAGGGTTTATGATGCAGCGCATCCGTGTAGGGATAACGATGGGGGATCCGGCCGGAATCGGTCCTGAGGTCATTTCCAAATCACTTGCTCACGATGATATCCGCGAACAAGCGGATTATATTATTGTCGGTGATCGGCGTTTTTATCATAAGCATGCGTCCTCGATTGATCCTTCTGTGCAATTTGTCGACATGGCGAATGTTCCCGCGGGTATTCGAACGGGCATGGTTAGTCGAGAAGCGGGTCTCGCTTCATATCAATATCTTGAAAGAGCCGTTCGTTTGATAAAGGATGGTGACATCCAGGCGCTTGTCACAGCACCTGTTTGTAAGGAGGCCATTTCTTTAAATCAAATTCCATTTCAAGGCCATACAGAATTCCTCGCGCAATCGTTTAACGCCAACAACATCGGCATGCTTTTCGTCGCGGGAGAAATGAGAACAATTATCGTGACACGTCACCTGCCTTTATGTGAAGTGCCTCGAGCCATCACGACGGAAAGTGTTTATCAAACTATTCAGATAACAAATCAGGGCTTAAAGTGTTTGTTTAATATTGAAAAACCTGTGATCGGTGTGTGTGGATTAAACCCGCATGCCGGTGAAGGGGGTCGACTGGGTGATGATGAAAGGAATACGATTATTCCTGCTATTGAACAATCCTTAAAAAATGGTCTCGATGTCCACGGGCCGTTCGCTTCAGATACATTGTTTCAACCTTCCTGGGAAAAACGCTACGATGCTATTGTCGCCATGTATCATGATCAAGGATTAATTCCCATAAAGACATTGTCCATGCATCGTCTGGTTAATTTGACCCTTGGTTTGCCTTTTATCCGCACGTCTCCCGCTCATGGGACAGCCTTCGATATCGCCGGCCAGAACAGAGCTCATTCTGATTCGATGGTGGAGTCGCTTAAACTTGCGGTCCAACTAACACAACTTCAACTTCCCGGTAACTCGCAGAAAGAGGGCTGATGACATTTATAGCGAAGAAATCATTAGGCCAGAATTTTTTAGTCAATTCACATTACAGAAATAAAATACTTGAGGCCTGTTGTTTGGGTCCAGATGATATTGTTTTAGAAATAGGACCGGGACGGGGTGCTTTGACTTTTGAGTTGGCTAAAAGAGTCAAGAAGGTTATCGCTGTCGAAGTCGATGACGAGTTGTTTGCCTGGCTTTCCCAACAGCAAGCGGATTCCAATATAGAATTTATCCACCAATCGATATTGGATTTTCCTTTAGATCGATTGCCTGAGGGAACGATTGTTGTCAGCAACCTGCCGTATAATATCGCCACCCCAATTATTGAAAGAATTTTAGCTTGCCGAAATAGGATAAAGAAATTTTATATGACTGTTCAATTAGAATATGGTCAGCGGATTGTTGCGAGCCCGGGAAGCAAGAAATACGGATCGTTCAGTTGTTTTGTTCAATATTACGCGTCAACACGGTTTCTTTTTAAAATACCTCCAGCAGCTTTCCGTCCTGTCCCAAAAGTATACTCCTGTTTTTTATGTTTAAATATTTCTCCTTCAAAAGGTCATGCGCAAAAAGATGAAGACTTTTTGTTTCGATTGATTCGAACAGCCTTTCAGCAAAGGCGAAAAAAGTTGGCTAATGCCTTATGCGCCATTATGTCTAAAGACGATATGGAAAAAATTTTATTGCAAACAGAGATCCCTTTAGATTTTCGGGCGGAAAGCGTTTCATTAGAACAGTATATGCAGATTGCGGTACGTGCACAGCAGGGGATGGACAGCCAAAGGGATTAGGCCGTATTAATTTGTTTGATCATCCGGAACTTCGGGGGTTTTTATCTCCGTTGAAACAGATTCTCCGATAGACGTCCATCCGTTAAACCATTTATTGACCATGTCTGATTTATTGATTTCAAACGCATGCTCGTAAATGAGATTACGATCTGGATCACTGATATACTTGAATCTGATGCCCAACTTTTTTTCTTTACCGTTTATGCTTGTCCAAATAACTTGTCCTTTGATGTATATGGATTTCGCCGGGGCAAGCAAGATTTTGAGCCAGAGAATGTCAGATGTGGGATTTTGGGTGTCTGTAATGACACAGGTTCCTACATAATTGAGGTCTTTTGTGAATGCGGAATAAAGCGTCGTATCCTGGGGGAGATGGTAATGGACATGATTACGGGCCAGCCATCGGGGGAGATATCTAGCATCCGAAGGTTTTAAATTGTTAACAGTACCATTTGTTTCAGGCAGAATCATTCTCCTTAATCATGCCTAATTTTATAAGCATTGTATATAAGAAATAAATCTAACTGATATTTGTTCAGATAGAATTAAATTACCATATTTAGTATGAATGTAACATGGATGAAATTAGACATCAAGTTATATTTAATTTTTTAAAATAGCTATAAAAATGTTTGTTCTTTAGTAAAAATCATTTTGGACACTATGATGGAGATATTTATTTCCAGCGGGAATACCCCGCCTATGAATGCGGGGATGAGAGATACGCTCAGAAACGAAGTTTCCGGACAATGATTAGCGCCAATAACGCTTGTAACAGTAAGTCCAACGGGTGTGAACCCGTGGGAATCTATTTAACAATCAGTGTGATAAGTGCTAGAAATTTTTTTCAATTAATTATTATTTTAGGAGAAGACCTATGGAAAAAACAATTTTTTATCATGATACAGATGCCGGTGGTGTTGTCTATTATGCTAATTATTTGAAATATATGGAAGAGGCCCGGACGGTTTTTTTTATTCAGAAGGGGATAGCTTTAGAAGATTTAAAGGATGGTCAATTTTTTTATGCTGTCCGCAAGTGCTCCGTCACGTATCAAAGTCCGGCCAGATATGGTGATACGATAATATGTGAGACTCAACTGGAAAAAATCACGGCCGCTCAAATATTTTTCAAGCAAAATATTTATAATAAACAGGACAATCGGATACTCGTAACAGCGGATGTGACACTCGTTTGTTTAACGGCTGATTTTAAGGCCACAACAGTCTCCGAAGAAGTGAAACAAAAGTTATCAGCTTAATTTTTAATGCCGAGTAAATGATTTAGGTCTTGTCAATGGATGTGTTTAATGGTACTATAAAATTTCAATTTTTTATTAAATTAATGAACAATAATAACTATGCTGTCAGAAAAACAAGTCCAACAGATAGCGTCTTTAGCGCGAATTCATTTAAATCCAAATGATATCAGCTTTTTGCAAAAGGATTTAGAGAAAATACTGGATTACATTGACCAATTAAACAATTTGGATGTTAAGGATATTGAGCCGACCAGTCATGTCTTGCCGCTTAAGAACGTCTTTCGGGATGATGTGCTCAAGGAATCTCTCGATCAAAATACCGCCTTGAGTATCGCTGTAGAGAAGAAAAATGGTTCATTTAAAGTCCCCAAAATCATTGAATAATGAAACTCTGTCTTTCTTATGGAATTATATGAATTAACAGCGCATGAATTGCTGGATCAAATAAAAAATAACGCAACAACTCCGCGGGATATTCAACAATCGCTTAAAGAACAAATTGAGCGGGTTGATCAGAAGGTTCATGCCTATGTGCGCCTGTTTGCTGATGGTTTGAATGCAATTCCTGATCCCCAGAATGCTTGTCCGATTCCCATTGCGATTAAAGATAATATGTGTGTGTCGGGGCAAGAAACGACATGCGCGTCAACCATTCTGGCCGGTTTTGTCCCGCCGTATGATGCCACGGTTATTCAAAGGATTAAGACACAGGGTTGTCCGCTTATCGGCCATGTGAATATGGATGAATTTGCCTTCGGATCATCAACAGAAACGTCTTGTTACGGTCCGACGTCTAATCCCTGGAATTTGGAATGTGTGCCAGGTGGTTCGAGCGGTGGATCAGCTGCTGTTGTCGCGTCCAGTGAATCGGTCTGGGCGATTGGCTCTGATACAGGCGGATCGATTCGTCAACCAGCTGCTTTATGTGGAATCGTCGGGATGAAGCCAACCTACGGACGTGTCTCCCGTTATGGTCTGATCGCCTTTGCCTCTAGCTTGGACCAGATTGGACCCTTAACTAAGGATGTGCGCGACTCCGCGTTATTGCTGAATATTATCGCCGGACCTGATCCGATGGACTCGACTTGTATTGACCGACCGGTTCCAGACTATACACAATCTTTGGTCAATGATGTCAGGGGATTGAAAATCGGCATTCCCAAAGAATATTTTATTGAAGGAATGCAACCTGACGTCAAGGCCCGCGTTTTAGACGCGATTAAATTGTTGAAAAAGCAAGGGGCAGAATTTGTCGATATCACCCTGCCCCATACTGAATATGCGGTCGCAACATATTATATCATTGGTACGGCTGAAGCGAGTTCAAACTTAGCCCGTTATGATGGTGTTCAATACGGTTTACGCAAACAACCGGATCACTTGCGAAAGTCCACATTAGTCGATATGTATGAAGAAACCCGTTCGCGTGGTTTTGGCAAGGAAGCGAAACGTCGGGTGATGTTAGGTGCGTATTCTCTATCGGCCGGATATTATGATGCTTATTATTTAAAGGGTTTAAAGGTCCGCACATTGATCAAGCAAGATTTTGATAAAGCTTTTGATATTGTTGATGCGATTATTACACCGACATCTCCGACGACAGCGTTTAAAATCGGGGAAAAGATTGATGACCCATTAGCGATGTATTTATCGGATATTTATACCATTTCAGCAAATCTAGCCGGTATCCCCGCGATCTCAATCCCGTGCGGTTTTGGGAATGATGGCTTGCCGGTTGGTCTACAAATTATGACGAAACCGTTTGACGAAGAAATGATGTTTCGTGTTGCTTACGCGTATGAACAAAACACAGAGTGGCATAAGCAGCGTGTCCAACTATAGAAGGCATGACATAACAGATGAATCAATTAAAACAAGAATTTGAAACAGTTATTGGATTGGAAGTCCACTTGCAGCTTAACACAGCAACAAAGATTTTTTGTGGTTGTGCAAACGTGTTCGGCGATGATCCCAATACGAATACGTGTCCGGTTTGTCTGGGATTGCCGGGTACGTTGCCTGTCTTAAATAAACAGGCCTTGTTCTCTTCGATCAAAATCGGTCTGGCTTTGAATTGTCAAATCAATCCTTATATTAAATTTGACCGCAAGAACTATTATTATCCTGATCTTCCCAAAGGTTATCAAATTTCTCAATTTGATTTGCCGGTTGCATGGGATGGGCATATTGATATCAGCGTTGGGAACGGTCAAAAGAAGACGATCCGGATCAAGCGCGCGCATATGGAAGAAGATGCGGGAAAGCTGATCCATGACAATAATGCTGACTGCAGTCTCGTTGATTATAACCGGACGGGAACACCTCTGATGGAGATTGTGACCGAACCGGATTTGCGCTTCTCACAGGAAGCTTATGATTATTTACATATCCTTAAATTGACGTTGCAGTACTTAAACATTTCTGACTGCGACATGGAAAAAGGAAGCTTGCGTTGTGATGCCAATATTTCAATCCGTCCTAAAGGGCAAACAACACTCGGGACTAAGACAGAATTGAAAAATATGAATTCTTTTAAAGCTGTAAAAGCTGCTTTGGAGTATGAAGAAAAACGGCATCGCAAGGTCATTCTTGACGGCGGTCAAATTAGTCAAGAGACGTTGTTGTGGGATGAGAACCGACAACGGACTTTAACGATGCGTACAAAAGAAGACGCCCATGATTACCGTTATTTTTCCGAACCGGATTTAGTACCATTTGTCGTTGATGAGAAGGCAATCCAGGATATTAAGAATTCATTGCCGGAAAACCCGGACGAGAAATTAGAGAGATTTATTCGTGATTATGAATTGTCATCATATGACGCGGGCATCCTGGTCGCGGACTTATCTTTGGCCAATTTTTTTGAGGACTGCGCGAAAATGTATCCCGACACAAAGAAAATTTGTAACTGGATCAACGGAGCCTTGTTACAGGAACTAAATGCCCGCAAGCTCAACCTAAAAGACATTGATCTGTCGGTCAACGATTTTATTGCGATCATTAAGAAAGTCGATGGAAATATTTTAAGCAATTTAGCGGCAAAGGACGCTTTGCGGTATGTTATTGATACAGGCAAAAGTACGGAGGAGATTATTAAGGAAAAAGGATTGGCCCAGGTTTCTGATGAGGGGTCGTTGCTGGTAGTTATCGATGAAGTTATAAAGGAAAATGAAACGGTGGTTCAAGAGATTAAGTCCGGTAAAGAAAGCGCAATCGGTTTTCTGATCGGGCAGGCCATGCGCAAAACTAAGGGGAAAGCCAATCCTAAAAAAGTTGGCGATTTGATCAAACAAAAATTACTATAAATTTTATGTTTTACTCATTTTTCAATAAGGAGGATGATATATGAAAAAGAAGTTTCTTACTTTCTTGTCGGCATCTGTTATCTTATTTTCATTAACCAGCCTAGCATTATCTCAAATTGATCGAAAGTTAAAAGATGATCTTTATTCTCAGATTGAATTGTTTAGTTATGCGTTAACAACAATCCAGGCTGATTACGTCGAAGAATTGCCGCCCAAAGATTTGATTTATGGTTCATTGAAGGGCATGCTCGCGACGTTAGATCCGCACAGTCAATTTCTTACCCCGGAAGAATACAAGGATCTAAAAACAGAAACTCAGGGTAAGTTCGGAGGATTAGGGATCGAAATCTCCATCCGTGATGGATTGTTGACGGTTGTCACCCCGATTGAGGATACGCCTGCATGGAAAGTCGGAATAAAGTCTGGTGACCGTATCGTTAAAATTGAAGATGAGATTACGAAGGATATGACTTTGGGTGACGCTGTTAAACTATTGCGCGGAAAAGCGGGAACGGATATCAATATTACCGTTCTGCGCGAGTCAGAATATAAAATTTTAGAATTCAAAATTACACGTGAAGTTATACATATTCAAGATGTGAAACATACGCAAATTCTAGTTGATCAAATTGGTTACATCCGGTTGGTTGAATTTCGAGAAGATTCAGCCCAGGAGATCCGCAAGGCGTTGGATGAGTTAATAAAATTGGAAGCGGATAGTCTTATTCTTGATTTGCGTAATAATCCCGGCGGCTTATTAAACGTGGCAATCAAGATCACGGAAGAGTTTTTAGCGGAAGGCAAGTTGATTGTTTCAACCAAAGGAAGACGTTTTTCTCAAAACACGGAAACATTTTCTGAAAATAGAGACCATTATGTCGAGTGGCCAATGGTTATTCTCATCAACGAAGGAAGTGCGTCAGGGAGTGAGATTCTGGCCGGTGCATTAAAAGATAACAAACGCGCGATTATTGTAGGATCCCAATCTTTTGGTAAGGGATCGGTTCAGTCGGTCATCCCTATGCCTGATGGTTCAGGCCTTCGTCTGACAACCAGTAAATATTTCACTCCATCGGGGGAGTCTATTCATGGCAAGGGCATCACCCCGGATATTGTTGTTGGCTACCTCGATTCTGTTAAAGATGAAAAAGACGAAGAGGAAGTAAAAGAGGATAGCAATGTCGATGAAATTTTTACGAATTTGGAATTGGAGAACGCGGAAAATCCTGAGAAAGTTAAGGAAAATAAACGGGCGGAAGAAGTGCGCGAAAGACTTTTGAACGATAACCAGGTGCAGAGCGCCATCAGTGTGTTGCGTGGCATTAGAGTTTATCGGACCTTTAATGGTGGATTAGAAGAAGTGACAGAATAACGGTTCTGTATTTATAGATTGAAAGAGCTTTTGTAGGATAATGAATATTTTAGGAATTGAAACTTCTTGTGATGAGACAGCCGCGTCTGTTGTTCGGAACGGAACAGATATATTATCAAATATTGTTCTTTCCAGCTTAAAAGAACATGCTCGTTATGGAGGGGTTATTCCTGAGATTGCTTCACGGCGTCAACTGGAATGGATTGCTCCCGTTGTTAAGCAGGCTTTGCAAAAAGCGCAACTGCCGTTGAAGAAAATTGACCTGATCGCTGTAACAGAAAACCCGGGTCTTATCGGGTCATTGCTCGTCGGACTAGCATTCGCCCGGGCCTTAGGCGCATCTCAGCACACGCCTGTTATCCCGCTTGATCACATTAAGGCGCATGCTTATGCGAGTTTTCTACGCTTCGCCTCGCAGAAAAATAACCGCACGTCCCAAAAGCAGGCTCCCGTGAAGTTGCCGGTTGTTGCTTTGGTCGTATCAGGTGGCCATTCTAATTTGTATTATGTTCCGCATTTCAAAAAGTTTAGACTTATCGGGCAAACGATCGACGATGCTGCCGGAGAAGCTTTTGACAAAGTTGCCCGAATATTGAGTCTCGGTTACCCGGGCGGTCCGGCTATTGAGCAGGCAGCGAGATCTGTCCGGTCGACGCGCATTCGGTTCAAATGCGGAAAGCCGAAAGAAAAGTTACATTTTAGTTTCAGCGGAATCAAAACTGCTGTATTATACTACCATAGAGATTATTCCGGTCAATTTGACTTTTCCGTTAACGAAGTTGCGTATGCGTTTCAAAAAAGCGTTGTTGATGACCTGGTCTTAAAAAGTGTTCAAGCTTGTTTGAAGAATAAAGTCAAGCATTTAGTCGTTGGGGGCGGGGTTTCTGCGAATGCTTTTTTAAGGCGTTCCTTAACGCTTGCGGCTGAGCATCATGGCATCAGCACGTTTTTTCCTCCGTTATCACTATGTACGGATAATGCCGCAATGGTCGCAGGTTTAGCCTACCATATTCGTTAATTATCATTGAGGACAATTATAATGGTTGAAATAGGTGCCGTTTCATTTAAAATATTATTTTCTTTGATTTTATGTGGATTAATAGGACTCGAACGCGGGATTCATCATAAAGTCGCCGGGATTAGGACCCATTTGTTGGTTGGCCTTGGATCGACGCTAATTGTGGTCACGTCACTGAATATTTTTAATCAATACAAGGATACGACCGTTGTGGACCCGACACGGATGATGACGGGGATTGTAACAGGTATCGGGTTTCTATGCGCGGGTTGCATCATGCGCGCCGGATCTCAAGTTATGGGTTTAACCACTGCAGCGACTCTCTGGATTGTTGCCTGTATCGGCATAGCGGTAGGCGCAGGTAGTTATTTCGCGGCGGCTCTTGTCACGTTAGTGGTTTTTATCGTACTCGTTTCATCGCGATCGTTCAGTACGAGACGTCGAATTCGAAGTAAAAATGTTACTACTCAAAGATCTAATCAAGGAGGGTCATGATGGTTTTGCGCGGCAGAAGAGTTCAAAAAGAAGAAATGGATCAGCAAGAAAAAAGCATTGAAATTAATGCTCAGATGCAAGGTTCGCTCATTTTTAAGGACCCGATTAATTTGCGGATTAATGGAGATTTTCACGGGGACCTTGAAACCAGAGGAACGTTGTCTATCGGGAATAAGTCAAGGATAGAGGCGAATATTGTTGGGGATAACATCATTATCGCCGGAAAAGTAACGGGTGATATTACGGCAAAGAAAATGTTGGTTTTGATGCCGACAGCGATATTGTACGGGAACGTGACCGTCCAGAAATTAAATATTGTAGAAGGTGCTGTTTTTCAAGGTTATTGCCAAATGATGGATGAGACCCAGTCAGATGGTTTGATGTCTCTTGAGGAGGTGGCCCGTTATTTGGAAATAGAAGCACGCGAGATTGAACAATTGGCCAATAACGGTAAAATACCTGGCACGAGACTTGGCAATTCGTGGAAATTTGAAAGAGCGAAGATTGATCATTGGGCGGCCTCGGTTAAGGTCAAATAATAAATTAGATCAATATATATTAAAGTGATATTAAGATGACAACAACACAATATGTATCTGTTCGGGAAACAGCGCAGCTTTTAAGCATTACGGAAAAAAGCGTTATGGACTTGATTGAGCAGCGCAAACTGCAGGCTTATCGGATCGCGAATAAATTTTTAAGATTAAAAAAGAGTGAGGTTTTAAATCTGCGCAATGCTGGAGAGGTTAAACAAGAAACGAAGAACATCAAGTTTTCTTTTATTGAGCGTGTCAGCGACTTTTTTTACTTTAATGATTTTTATCTTCTCGCAATAATGGTTATGATTGCCCTGTTCTATGTTATTTTTTATACCGAGTGAGGTGTGCTTGTTTTTCACTTGAATAATATTTTATATTATGTTATCCTCATTTTTCTGAAAATTTTATGCGCATTTTTTTGAAACAACGCGTCCGTATTGAATAATTTATACATTTAAATCCATTTCGGCGGGGTAGCTCAGTTGGTTAGAGCGCACGGCTCATACCCGTGTTGTCGACGGTTCGAGTCCGTCCCCCGCTACCAATAAAAAACACCCACTCAACAAAAATCAGGTTTTTTTTATAAGCAAAATTAGAGGACAAGTTTTTTCCATCACCTGTAGAAATCCCCACTCCAACGCAAGAAAAGCGGAATCCGTCTTACGCTTCCCCAAAATATTAATACCAAATCCATTAATAAATTGTTCTATCTTAATCCTGATATTCTCGCTAAATCGTCGAGAAAAGCAGAATTGGGTTTGGTCCTTATTTAATGGAATTGGTATAATTATCTGTTATTTTTTAATCGGGTGCCTGCTGATTCATTTTTAACCTCTCGTTTTGTTATTGCGGATACACGAAGGAGATGGACAGTTTGTGCTCCTGTCGTGAAAATCGGTTCGGGGCGTATACCCAGTGATGAGACAAAATGTTCCAACAAGGATTATTTGTCGGTTTTCAAACGGTTTAAAGTTTTTCTTGATTGATATCTTGTTGCTAATAAATAATTTAAGAATAATATATTTTTTCTCAATGGGTTGGTCAATTAATATTTTTTAATATATACTTATTACGCCTACTAATACTACTTATTTTATTTAATATGAAATCTACCACTTTTATCAAGAGAATATCTGTATTCACGATTCTTATCGCTTTTGTGATTCAGAGCATCGGCCCCATAGGATCTGTTCAGGCCCAAATGGTTGTTAATTTGCCATTACCTGGCACGATGGTCAATTTGTCCCGAGGTTTTATTCCGCCGCTTTTAAACGGATTGGTCATCAATCCGAACAATCCTTTTCAATTTGATTTTATCCTGGATATGGGAGAAGATTTAATTTCAAACGAAGACTTGCAGTCAGAATCTGATCGTTTGATTAAATATTTCTTAGCAGCGTTAACAACGCCAGAAGATGAAATGTGGGTGAATTTATCTCCGTATGAACCAGACCGCATTATTCCTCAGGAATTTGGTTTAACCGAAATGGGCCGGGACATGCTTGCCCAGGATTATATCCTCAAGCAGTTGTCCGCTTCCATTATTTATCCAGAGAAAGAGATAGGAAAAGATTTTTGGGAACGTGTTTATGAAAAAGCCATGGATCGTTTTGGAACAACTCAGATTCCGTTCAACACGTTCAACAAAATTTGGATTGTTCCGGATCAGGCGGTTGTCTTTGCCGATGGTAATTTAGCTTTTATCATTGAAACACATTTAAAGGTCATGTTGGAAGAGGATTACCTCTCGAGTCAATTTGCGCGCCAAGGTCAAGCCAAACCTAAAAAGAAACTGGCGCAGATCAAAACCATGGATGGTGGCATTTCATCTGAAATTTTAAGGGAAATTATTGTTCCTGAAATTGAGAAGGAGGTCAATGAGGGCGAGCATTTTGCCATGCTGCGTCAGATATTTCATTCAGCGATTTTAGCGAAATGGTATAAAGAAAATTTAACGCAGAGCATTTTGAGCCGAAAATACGCAAACCAAAAAAAGATTTTAGGGGTTGATGTTGAAGATAAAGACGTGAAAGAGAAAATTTATAAGCAGTACTTGCTTGCCTTTCGTAAAGGTGTTTATAACATTATCAAAGAGGATTATGACCCTTCCACGCAAGAAATGATTCCTCGTAAATATTTCTCGGGCGGAACAAGTATGGTTATTCCTCTGACCGTCACGAATGACTTGGCCATGTTGAACGCGAAAAAGACAGGATCTATGGTTAAGGTGCAAAGCCGCATGCAGCAACCCAAAGAGAGTGATCCGGCCGATGCCGCTATGATGACCGGCCAAGATTCCTGGCGCGGTTTGATTAAAGGCGAGGTAATTGATGATGGAGTGACTGAAAATGACAGCCGTTTTGATGAATTTGAAACTTTAGCAAAAACCAGCAGTATGCCTCCGGAACTTTTTAAGGTATTCGCTAAAAGGAAAAATGTTCAAATTAAAGAAAACCCTGTTGGTTTGATATGGGGTTTCGGTGAGAATTTTTATGAATTGATCAATTATTTTGAAGCTTTTGACATGCGACACATCATTGGCGTCGAGTTATTTGCGCGACGGATACGCACGGCTGCGCATTATCTCTCCCGTTCAGGTTTTACTCAAGATCAGGTTACTCTTCTCCAGGCTTCGATCGATCAGTTGAAAGGGAAGGTGGACGACAGTTCTGTTGATTTTATGTTTGCGATGTCTGTCATGCCGCATGACCGGATAGATTATCTTCCGATGGCCCGGGAAATAGCCCGCGTCCTTCAGCCGGGTGGTGTCAGTTTTATCGGTGGAGATATCATGTCGTATCTTTTTCCGTCGGTCATGGACGCTTTTTCCCAGCAAGACGGTCGCGCCTTTGAATTTGCCGGGGGCGTTATGTTTATTAAAGAAGAACAGCCGCAATCAACAACAGTGGACGCCGCAATGCTCCGGGATGATCCGGATAGAAATTTGCAGGGCAATCTGTTGTACTCCTATTCTGGCCGGCATTGGTTAAGAGACGATGAACTGGTCGCGTATTTCCTTAATCGTTTTTATAGTGAACGGAAGAAAATTAAGAATATCGGAGAAGTTGGTCTGGGCGATAATGCCAAAGAACCTGCCCCGACTTTTCATGATTTTGGTCTAAAGACATATGTGTTCAATCCCCTGGGAGTTTTTGAAGAAGATTATACTTTCCTGGCCATAGATAAAAGCGCGGACATTGTCGACTCACTACGGCAGGACATCAAAACCAAACAGGAAAAAGATCCGTCTCTTGAATATCTTGATCATACAGTCGTTCAACAAGGGAGCTATGCCCAATTGGTTGAATTTGCCGAAAAAGAAGGTCCATTCCAGCTGATAAAAACGGCAAATACGATGTATTATGTGGATAAATTGGAAGAGCGTCGTCAAAACAGACAATATATTGAGCAGGCCTTGGAGGTCGGTGGCATCTTGATGGAGCATGATGTTAATATGACGATTTGGCAGCAAAAACAAGATGACGGAAAGCTCATCCCTGTTCGCGTGGTCTTTCGTTCAGATGCGGATTTTATGCTGAACGATGAAGCCCGCAAAGCGGTTCTTAATCATTTGTTGAACCGGTATAATGATTTTAACGACACTGCGGTTGAAGGCTCTTACCACAAAGCCGTGCGAGGACTTATCGACGCTGTTCGCTTGACCAGAGCATGGATTGATGGAATGGATGCTTCAGGCGATCCCGGGCAAAGCCTGCCTGTTAATGACTCGCAGGCGTTTGAGGCTGTCCATAGTTATCTTATGGATGGTTTAACCGGTAAACTGGATGCCGAAACATTGGCCAGCATGTCAGATATCGCGACGCGAAATGAAGCTTCATTTGAAGGTGAAGTGGTCCATTCGTTGACATTCCGTCTGATAGAGGATCAAAAATATTTTTTTGACGAATTTGATTATAATATCGACCAGGCGATGCTGATCCGTTCATGGATTAAGGACGGGCTGGTCCGGGGGTTGATGTCGCATGACGCGCAAACGGTTGAATCTGCCTTGAAGGGGCTGGCTAAGGTCGATGAGCGTGAGTTGATGTTAGAAGTTGTCGAAGAGGTTTTAACCCAAAGAGGTTTTTCTTTGGGTTTTTCCCGGGAACCCACTTCGCTTGATGATCCTTTAACTGTGCGTTTATCTGACCCCGAAGGCCAGGTGACAGATATTTTTACATTGTCGCGTCAAAAAGAAATCATTTATCTCGATGATATCTACCTTCCCGACCAATATCAACGGCAACGGTTGATGCCCGTCATTTTAGCGTGGTTGAGCGCTCATCCTGTATTCAGTCAACAATTTTCTGGGCAGGCAATCGGTGTATTGATCACCTATCGTGGCATGGCGCGGGCCTGGCAACGCAGCGCGTGGCTAAGTCCTCAGGTCCATCAATTGGGCGAAACGCTTCATTGGGAACTAGCCGGCACATTGCCCCGCTGGGTTGATACTCAAGCTCAACCGACGGATGATTTAGCCATGATGACGGGTAAGACAGATCCAGAGATAACTGCCAGGTGGGCTGTTGCGCAAAAGCCCATTGCCGCCGCTTACTTGAAAAATGCTGTTGCCCTTGAGAGTTTAGGCGTGGCATTTGACCGCCAAGGAATAAATCGAATCAGTCTGAAACTCAGTGATGTCTTTTTAAAATATTATGGTTCAAAATATGGGGATGCTCAGGGGTTATCGGCACGCATTGGCAACTATATAGATGAATCTGATGACATCGACACCCGTATCGCACAATTGTGGGCCAAACGTCAATTTACGAATGAACAAATACCGTATGCCGTTTCCGAGGTCGTCAGCGATTTATATCGGATTTTGGACCAAAGCGCTGAACAAAATGATGCCCGGTTTTTTGCCTGGAAGATCGGCTCGAAGACTTTTTCGGATTTTATTGCTGTGTCTCCAGACACTTTTAATGAACAGGTGCCGTTTGAATTTGAGAAAGGTCTTATTAATGCCCGGATTATTGATTTAGCTTCTGGTCCGGACGCAACGCGTTTTTTTATCAACCTTTCTAATGCCAACACATATGTTTTTGTGGATAACCGCCATGAGCTCGAAGGATTCCTTGGTCAAGCCGCGTTTGAAGTTGGGGCTGAAGATTTTATTCAAGTTCGCAGGGCGGACGTCACGGCTATTAAGTCTGTTTTTAAGCCGACAGAAAGTTATGACCTTATCCGTATGCGGGATGTTGATGGTTGGATTAACCCGGTTGAAGAACCGTTCCTTTCTGTCATGATGGACCATTTAAAGCCCGGTGGCCGTATTTCCCTGGAATATTCTTCGAATGAAGAGGGGCCGCGGGTCTATGATGCCGAAAGATGGATTTTACCGCGCCTTCAAGAAATGACGGCAGATGAAACTCTTTGGGATCAAGAGACCCGATCTATACGGTGGAGCACGATGGAGATCGACCTGGACGGTTATTTTTTTACGAAGAGGCCGACCACCGATAGGGCCATGCTGGAGATGGATGCATTAGCCAGGCGGGAACTTTTTCAAATCATGACTGAGCAGCTCTTTGAGGATATGATCGCCGAGATAGCGGAAAAACAAACTGGTGACGTCTATGCGTTAACAACAGACAAACTCGTGGCCTTGGCTCAAAAGGCTGTTCAGACACAAAGTGTTGTCGACCTGGATGCTATTTCAGAAACATTAGGAACTGAAGCGGGAAACACATTAGCCGGGCAATTGAAAAATATTGAGCAGTATATTTCGATCTCCGATTTCAGCCAGTTTGTGGCCTCACGGCCTGAATTGCCGATATTGGCACGCATGCTGCCTGGTTCGGATCGTGTTTATATGACCCTGCATCATCCCGCAGACATTTATAGTGAGATGATCGATATGCGTGAAGGGTTGAACCAGGTTGAAGCAGCCTTGACGTCAATATTAATCAAGACAAAAAATACAATTGATCTTATCAGCCAGCGTACCCGCTTAACCGAACGTCTGAAAGCCACGTCCTTAGAGGATTTAGGTTTAGAGCTTTTTTCTGTCTATGACGCACCGCTTCAGATGAAGCAACACAACTTTCCAATGGAGAAGATGAAACTCCGACAAGTCGTTCTTAATTCTGTTTTAATGTCTTTGTCCGGTTTGAGATCACAGTATCAGTTTGTTGATCAACAAAGACAGGATTCTTTCGCCAGCATTAACAGTCTGGAATCATTAAAGGATTTTCTTGAACAATATCAAGCCGGCGTTCAGGGCGTTCATGCTCAATTTCAGAAGTTGCGGCGCCTGGCACCGATTCAAATATCAAAAATTATCTCTTATGACAAGGAGCAGGGATTCTTTCTTGATCTTGATAAAATTGATCAGCAGACAGAGGGTTGGCAGCGTATGTTTTTTGATCGTCCGCAAAATCTTTTTGTTAAGCGACGTTGGCTGGAGTTATTTTCTCAAAGAGCGGATACTTTGCGCTCTGCCCCGAACCTAAACCTGCATAGTGAACCGGCTGTTCATCTTCAGAGAACATACCAGGGCCGGGATCTTGATTTGGTCTTTTATCCCGAGGAATATAGCCGAGGAACAATCGACGTGCTGGAAAAGCAAGTTCTTCCACAAATTCTCGACAAAGACCTGTCCGAAGTCCTGTTTGTCGTGGAGCGACCGCCTTTTACCGGTGAGATGGCGAGTCCTGAATACACATTGATCAAAGAAATGGGGCAGCGTCTTGGTATTGATGTCGACGAGCAAACGTTGTCAGGGAATGATTCTTTCATGATCGCCATGCTGGCGGATATCGATATTCGTTTGGCGGCTCTGGCATATTTATTTAGAGGGAACATGATGTTTCAAAATGTGCTCAGCGATGAAGATAAATCATTTCAAAGTTGGCATGTTATGGAAATGATGATGGATGTCTTCAGCCGTTACGGTTTACGTGAAATGTACGGGATGAATTACAATGATTTTTTAAATTATATTGAGCAGGAATACAATGGCAAGATGCGGCAGGATCAAGATTCGCCGATCGCTAACATTTTTGATCTTATGCGCGGCCAGACACCGCAGAGTATCCGTCAAAACGCGCAGCAGCAATTGATGGAGGTCTTTTTTAATATGCAGCAAAAAGCCAATGGCTTGATCAAGATTAAATTTGATGAGCTGTTAAAAGCCAATCCCGGAAAAAAGAGCGTTGTTGTCTTATCGCATCTGGGTCGGTCAGGAGTGTTTGAAGAGGGCTATAAACCGGATACAGATATTTCCCGTTTTTATCAGACCAATCGGCCGGCATTCAAGGCCGTCAATGACCGTCTTCAACATGGACGGGATTATTTGCATATCGTTGGCTATCAAGACGGGAGCATGGATATACTGGATCAACAACAGCGATACCTTCCGGCATATCTTTTAGACGATGAATTAAACACACGCAGAGAGCGGGACCTGGACCTCGAAACGCGCTTTGATCAGACAATGACTCCGGCAAGAAAGACGGCCATCAATTTAGCTTTCAAATATTTTTATACTCCCGTTTTGTCAGACGAGGTCTCATGGACATTTAAGTTTGAGCCTGTCTATCCCGCCCGAGGAATTCAGGCTATTGCCCGTGAATTTTATCGATTGGTAAACCAGGGCCCTTCGGAAAATACCGCTGAGGATTTTCGTTTGTTCCATTTTCAGTTAGACCGTTTGATTCAGAATGAAGACATGCGCGTGGAATATCCTGATTTGAGCGCTGAGAATATCAACCAGCTTAAACGTCATCTACGCGGTACTGTTCGTTTGTTTCATAAAATCAATAAACGCGAGGGGGAGTATAAGACACAGTTTTTATCGACTGTCTTAACGGATTCAGTCAGGGCTATTGAACGCCAAACCCTCGATGGGACGGATTTTGCTATGTTGGGCCAGCAAGAGGTCGGAGAGATCGTTTATGATTATGACGAAGTCGTAGCGTACGTTGAAAAGGTTGTTATGGCCAAAGGAACATCTGACCGTGATTTGATCGGGCGGACAAAAGGACAGATTCTATTTGAAGTGATTGAGCGGAGTGAAGGCCTCGTGCAGAAAGTGATCGACCAGATCGACGCGCATTTCCTTGATTATGATGTTCAGAAGATTGCCCGGGAGTTTGGTCATAGTGTGACTGCGATCCTGTCTTATGCGGTTGAAAATGCCTTTGATGCGTATTATGCGCAACGGTATCTCGATCAGAATAAAGAGACGCCTTTGACATTACGGATTGCGGTTGCCTTTGATGAAGCGGATAATATTTATATCCGTTTGATTTCTAACGGCATGACAATCCGGATGTTTGATCAAATCAAGAGTCAATTAGTCCGCATCGGGGGATTTGGGGTCGGTCAAAGTGCGATGACAGCCTGGGCGCGGGACTGGGGTGGTAAGTTTGGTGTGCATGACCGTCAGAAATTTTACGGCGCGCGAGAAGAACAGGGTGCTGTCTTTCAATTGAAAATTCCTAAATGGAGTTTGCTGGGCCGTATTCCGCCTGCCGACGAAATGCAAACAACCGAAGATGCGGCGATGTTATTATCCGATCGTCAAACTCTTGCCCGGCCGATGATTTCGGACGGGACTTATAATGCGATGACTTATCCGCAATTGCAATCTGTGATCAACGAATTTTCAGATTTACTGCGCGATCCCCGGAGTTTTTTGTTCAAGGATGTTCAAAAGAAGTTTGAACATCCGGAGAAAGGGCCGAAGTTTGATGACTACACAGCGTATCTCACTAACTTAGGCAAAGAGCTCGGAGTGGGTGGGGAAGTCATGTATAATCCGTTTGGGGGATTTGATCCCTATACGAATTTTCGTCTTAACCCGGAGGCCACAGATGTTATTTCGGTGGGCTGGAACCGTTTTGGATCGATGCAAGATTTAAGTCTTTTTCTTATCAATCAGGCGTCTGCGTTTGATCTGTGGTCTAATTTCTCCGGGTTTGATTACATGCGGTATTATCAAATGATTAACCGGAATTTTCGGCTGAAGGGGCCAGGCGGAGTGGCTTTAGCGAGAATATTAACGCATTTGCGGGGAGACATAAAAAATATCGCGTTTTTTCATGTTAACGATGATGGACAATTTGTTTTTGGGAATGAAGTCAGTGTCGTCTCCGGGGTTGATAACCGCAATGCCGTGATTGAATTTGTCGATCCATTAGATAACCGTTTGAAACGTTTTTGGTATATACAAAGCGAGTTAAATGAAAATGATCCCGGATTTCGGTCTTTTGTTCAACAACTTGAGTTTCAGACGATGATCATTAAAGCCCCGCGCTCCAGTGAATTTGACCCGCATAATACTAAACGATCCAATTTCATTAATTATCAACAAACCGTCATTATCCCTGCGCAAAATAATAATGCCACGGTCGTTCATGATGAGACGGACCACAGGGAAGAGGAAACACACGAACCTTACCGTATATGGCAGGCAGGACGCCAACCGTCAAGAGTCGAACTTCAGAAGGGTTTCAACTTTGGATATAGCAATAAATATGTCTTCAGCGGTCAGGCTGAGGATCTGCTCGATTTATCCTCACCGGATATTTTGATTCTGGCCCAAAAACTTGCGAGCCTGGCTGTCATCAAAGATGCCGTTTATAAATATCGCCAGATATTACGGGATGATTATCAGGTTGCTAATTACCGGACACCCCCGGTGATGCAGGAGTTATTGGATGTCCGAGGTGAAACGAGTATCATATTTATCCTGAATCGATTAGACCGTATATTGGAAAATTGGGATAAGGAAATGGTGAATTATAAAAAAATATTGCGTAAGTATGCTAATCCTGTCAGAGATACTTTGATGGAGCATCGCGACAGATTGTCTTCATTAATGGAGCAGAGCAGTCCGGATTTGAATGTCGCAGGTTTTGACTTGAATGATATTCGTCAAAAATTGATCGAGCATCTCACAACCTATCAAAATATCGTTGAGGAAAATATTGGTCAGGAGGGCGCGATTGGCGGTGTTCCTTTATCTACGGAAAGGGATGATATCGAATCATTTGAAACTTTTTCTACCGCGGCACCTCTGTTTCGCCGGGCAGCTGACCGTTTAAATATGTGGCGGCGCCGTCATCAGGTGGAAATATTCTCAGATGCGTTGGCTTCAAGATTGGAGCCTGTTATCATAAAAATGACCGGTATTGTTCGTTTGCTTGAAAGCCGGGTTTACTCGACGGATTCAGCGATGTTGACGGATATAAATACGGTCGGCCGTCTCGTCACATCTCAAACAGTCAATAATTTTGATCAGGTTAAGCGAAATATTTTTGGTGATAAAATTGACCTCTGGCTGGATGGCTTAAGAAGCAGGGGGAACTTTAGTGAATTGAAGCGAAAACAAATCGTTGAGGATTTATGGCAAAGAGCGGATTTCAAAAAAATGATTTTATCGACGCAAAGTGATGATTTAGGCGTCGCGCTCGTAAGATATCTGGTCGATCAAGAGATTCCATTAGGATCCAAGAGCATTAAGTTTTTTATGGAAGACTTGAAAGCTGTCGTCTATAAAGACTTGCTCAAAGAAATTAAGCCCGTTAACATGCCGGCGGAAGATTTTATCGATTTTATTACGGCTTTAGCAATGCCACAAGTTCAATCACGGCTTAATGCCTTAGATTTTAAACTGCTGTCTGATGCAGATAAGATCATGGAACTTTTCAATATCGTTCTTGAACATGCAGATTTAAATATCAATGAAAAATATGCCACGCAACTATATTCGGCATTGCCGCAACAAGTCAGCCGTTCGGTCACCCGTCGGGAAATAAAAGATAATCTATTTAATATTTCAAACATTAATCAGATAAGGGTGCTGCTCAAAGAGCCTGAAATGCAGGACTTGTTAAATTCAGATGAATTTATGACGCTGGGCAAGACGGAAAAGTTTGATATCCTTTTCAAAGAGGCCAATGATCGTTTGAATTTCACTATTTCAAGAATGGCGTTTTATAGCGTCCTTCCTTTTGCTCTAACCCGGATTTTAACAAAAAGGTTTCTGGCTGAACGGGAGGCTGTTGACAATTATCCTGTGAGTCCTCTTAAAAATGTCCTGTTGGGTAACACTGCCCTGGATAGAAGCCAAATTAGACAAAGTCTTTTCGGCGAGCGCATTGACCAATGGTTGGCTGATAATAAAACGGCGACCGCTGATCAACAGGTGGTGCGCGCTGCGGTTCTGTCCGTTATCGAAAATTTGAAAGATGAATTGTTATCCATGTCCCCGGCCGAAGTTCGTGTCGCGGTTATCAAGCATTTCACGGAAAACAATATCATGATGGGATCGTCGGAGTTGCTTCCGTTCTCAAGTGTTTTCAAGAGAATAGCGCCGAAAGAATTCAAACGTTCCTGGGCGACGGTGACAATGAACGTGGAAGACTTCGTTCGTATCACTGCGTATATAGCTGAAGATTCTTTTCAGTCTTATGTTAACAGTGTCGGTTTTCATCGTATTCCTTTGTCGGAGCGTCTTCCTGCCATTGCCAGGCATATTCAGCAACACGTTCCTCTGTCCGAATCCATTAATCTTGAGCAATTGCATAAGGTGTTATTGCCGCGCATCAGCGACACATTGAGAAAAACAGATGTCCTTCAAATTGAACGCTTAACATTAGAGCAATATGAAGACATTCAAGCGGCCATTGCCAGGCGGGATACGCAGGAATTTTTAACCTCGGAGGCGTTTTTAACGTTGGATAAAGAAACGCGATTGGTTGAGATCGCTTTGTTTTTGCATCATAATAATGTTATTTTGAAAAATATGCCGTTGCATGTTTTGTATACGGCTTTACCGGATAACTTGTTGAGACAAGATTTTCTCTTCTCCGATTTGAAATTGGAGGGGAACCGTTATGGTGTTTTCAAGAATGAACTGATGAAAATAAAAGGGCGCGTGGAGCATGTCACACAGGTTAGAAATTTACTCGCTCAAGAAAGAGTCGCTGATTTTTTGAACGATCCGGAATTATTTGATCAGGATCCTGAAGACCGGCTGATTCTTTTGTTTGAAGAGATGCGCAGGGTTTCTGACGATTCAGGGCTGCTGTTTGATCTCACGGACTTATTGACCAGTTTTTATAATTATTTGCCGTATCGTTTATCGGACAATGTGACAAAAGACAATATCCCCATGATTGAGGGAACAATGCATTCTTTTGTCCAGCTCAGAAGAGGCCTGGCCGCTGAAAATATTTCCGCCCTTATTCAATCGGATGGATTTCAGATAGCAGGTAAGGCGGACAAGATGGAAAACTTGATGACCCGGTTGCGGCACGGGGGCTTCATTAGTGATACGGTTCGTTCGAATCGTGTCTTTCGTGCTTTACCGTATGAGTTAAAGCAGACGATTCTTAAGTCGGATGCGGCCGGAGCAGACACATCCATTGACAATGCGTCATTAACACGCGCTGACCAGGGTGATACACCTGTCGGTGGTATTGATTTTAATCCGGAATTTATGGAGATTAGGAGACAAGGCCCGGGGGTGGATATTCCTGTGCCGGAGAATCCGAATGGATGGAATGACGTTGAAATTGACGGCTTAACGCCTTTTATTTTTAATATTGTTCCGGTTCCGAATATCCAGATGTTATTGGGTGAGAGGAAGAAAGAGCAATCTCAGAAAATTAGCAAGTTATAAATTTTTTGCGATTGAAAATTTTTATTTAACCATTTTTTGATCCAGGTATCTTGACTGTACTACATTTGCAAGTCTTTATTTGACAATATCTTTCTTTTCAAAGATAATGATATATAAAGAGATGGAGTATGATATATTATGATCTTTAGGCTAATTTCCTTTAAATTTATAGTTATTATAACAACTGTGCTGACAGTATTTTCTGTCTCAACCTGTTTTTCCTATGCTGCATTAAATATAAAAGTTTCTCCTCGAGACGGTCAAAACTCCATTAGCTTTGGACGCGTTAGTTATGATGACACTAATGAGGAAATTCATTTTCGGATCATGTCAACTGAGGGCAAGCAATACCAGGTTTTTCAGAGATTGGTTGAACCGATTACCAATGAAAAAGGTGAATTTCCGACCAGATCTGTTCTTTCCGCGTCTGCTCTTTTAGGATCAAATTCATCCGGCACACTGCACCTGCAGTCAGAAATGCCGCTCTCATATAACGATCAACTTATTTATACGTCGTCTCAACAGGGATTGAGTGATGATTTCACTCTGCTTTACCAAGTCGATCAATCACGCATTGAACGTCCGGGGCAATACCTGGGGAAGGTTTTATTTGTTGTTCGTTCTATCGGCAATGGGTCACGAGATGAACAAGTTCTATCGCTCATGCTTTCTGTCCCGGATGATTTTAAATATGATATCCGGACGTCGTCCGGATCAAATCGAGTGGTGTTTGTGGTTGAAGACCGCCCTGAACAAAAAGGTAGCTATATCCATCTGAATTACTTTGGTTTCAGAGGGGAAGGTTTAAAAGTTTCACAAAAATTGATTGCTCCGTTGCGTAATGAACAGTTAGAGGAATTAGATCTGGCATTGATCAAAATGGATGTTTTTTCTGATCAAAATGCTCAAGGTGTTTTATCTTCGAGTCCAGAATTAAATTATGTGGAAGAAGTAATTTTTCAATCGTCAATGTCTCAAGATGAGTTAAGACTGGCACTTTGGATTGATGAAAAAGCTGAAAAAAGTATCAAAGCGGGAAAATATGTTGGGCTTTTGCAATTAATCCTTGAAAGCAATGGGAATAAAATAATTGAAGATATCGAAATCGAAATAAGTGTCCCGCCATTATTTCAACTTGTGTTTGATTTTCCAGAAAAGGGTATGAAATTCACCCGGGTTATGCCGGAGACCCCGCCGCAGCAAAAAGAGGTGGTTGTGACCGTTTATACCAACATGTATAAGCCCTATATGGTCACGCAGAAGGCGCAATACGGCCTGGTGAATGAAGATGGCCATGAAATGAGGAATAAAAATTTTCAAATGAAAGGAGAAGTTGTCCAGGGGTATAGCGGTAAAATTGAATCCTCTGAATACTCATCATTTCCGATAAGTGAGACACCGATTTTTGTGTCAGATGGGGAAGGGGCTCCATCGCAGTTTAAAATGTCCTATCGTTTAACACCTTATTGGGAGATGAAACCGGGGAATTATATGACATCCATTGTCTATTCTTTATCCGAATTATAAACAAATGATGTTTTTTAGTGGTTAACTAGAAAGATTATTATTAAGTATTTTCACCTTAGAATGACTAATTTATATGCTGTTATCTTTCCAGTATGATTTTCGCCTGCATATCCACTAAGAAGCAATTTAGAACAAACCAAAAAAGGGGGTAGAAATGTTGAAAAAATTGTTGGTTTTAACTGTTATCGTGAGTGCTGCTTTGATGCTCTCGATTCAGGCTGCACATGCGCAGACTTTTACTGTCGCGGCAGAGGTTCCTGTTGCGACATCAGCGACGTTTTCTGTCAGCCGTGTTACCAATGCTGGTAACACATGGACAGCGCATGGAACAAATCTTGATTTTGGGGCACTCGTCTTAGTCGATGTTGCCGCAGCCGGCGACCCGCCTCAGTATGTATTTCTAGCCGATGATGTCTTTTATGCCATTGACATCGGTTCGAACGGAGTTGGAAACCCGGATATCGATATCAGCTATCTCGACACCGCCAATCCGAATGGAACGCCGGGAGATAACACCGGGCTGGAAGTACACGGATCCGTATCATGGGCGCAAGTTATTCAGGGCACACCGGATACGGTCAACGTACTAGGTGGAAGTAATTACGGTACGACAAACTCTGTTTCTGGTGAAATTACAGATGAATCCATCGCCACTGGTTTCTTCCGGGTTATGGTTGGGATGGCAACAGGTGATGAAATATATGGTCCTCTCGCTCCATTTTCACCAGCTGATGCTGCGGGTATCTATAGTGGTACACTTACATTAACGGCAACTTTTGACTAATCATTATTTGTTCATTATGGTTTAGTTCGCTGTTTATCGCAAGGTCAAGGGGAGTAGATTTTTATTCTGCTCTCCTTGATCATTTTTTTACTGTGGGGGATGAATTCTAAGGAAAATTCTATGAAACCGATAAAGTGTATTTTTTTATTTATATTATTTATATTTCTAACAGATATTAGTCAGGCACAACTCCTCATGGAAAAAAGCCGTGTGGAACTGGATGTCCAGCCTGGTTCCACCATCATTGATGATATGTTCCTCAACAATACATCGGATAAATTTGTTGAAGTGCGCATCTATTGGCAGGATTTTGAGTATGTGCCCCCTTTCAATGGAAAGAAAAAGTTCATTCCGCCAGGGGATTTCGAGTTTTCCATGGCCGATTGGGTGACGTTTTCGCCACAAAAAATTTTGATCAAACCCAGGGGAAGAGAGAAAATTAATTATGTTATAAAGATCCCCGCAGATGCGCGCGGCGGATACTATGGTGTGCTTTTTTTTGAAAATGTTCCGGAAGCGGCAAAGATGTCGGGCATCGGTGTTAATCTGATCACGCGTTTGGGATCATTGTTTTTTTTGCGATCCAATGAGCGGAGCAAACATACGGTCATTAAAGATTTCGACCTTGAAGATGGGACAATTAAAGGTATCATTCAAAATCAAGGCAATGTGATTATTTTTCCAAAGGGCGTTTATTACATCCTCGATCAGGACAGTATGGTCGCCAAACGGGGTGAATTAAAGAAAATTTATCTTCCGCCGCTAAAAGATGCGGAATTTCAGCTGGACCTACCCAATCTGGA
This sequence comes from Candidatus Omnitrophota bacterium, assembly GCA_021108075.1. Classification (GTDB taxonomy): domain Bacteria; phylum Omnitrophota; class Gorgyraeia; order Zapsychrales; family Zapsychraceae; genus JAIORP01. Next base: position 83,211 of record JAIORP010000030.1, read on the forward strand.
TGTTGGGCAGTATACGTTAATATTAACCTTTGACTTGGACGATGGCGATAGCATCGTCCGGGAAGTTGATTTTTTCAAAGAAAGAGATGCCACCATTACCGTAACTGAAATAAGAAAATAATGGGCGATATGACCACATTGATTGCAAAAATATTGAATATGTGTTTTTATCTGAATCATCGACTTTTGATAATAAAGTTTGGCTATGCAACAAACCAGAAGAAATTTACAAGTAACCCTTTTAACGATATGGATAAGCGTCCTCGCCTTAAGCAATGTGGGAGTGTTTCCTGCCTTTAGTCAATATGCTGATCTTTACCAATCTTTTTTAAATAAAGGTAAAGCTGCTCTTACCAGTAAAAAATATGATCGGGCGTTTTTTTATTTTGATAGTGCGAAGAAAACCGAACCCTACAAACAAGAACCTCTGAAGTATATCGAACTCATTGATCGCATACGCACTGGTCAGGTGTCAGAAAAAGACATCGAACGGGCGATATTGTCCATAAAAAATTTGGCCATTTCTGAACAGGAGGCGCCATCATCCGCGAAATCCATATCTATTCAAACGGCTCCGATTATCGTTAATGCTGGAAAACTACAGTCTAGAAAACAGGTTGAGATTCTTGATACTGAGATTTCTGCTCCGCCGGAGTCAAAGCAAGTGACGGAATCCGTTCGAATGAAAAAAGAAGTTGAGGCTTCTATCGAGCCAAAACAAATAAAAAAAGCGCGGCTAAAGGTTCTTGAGCCGATGACACCGCCAGTACATGTTAAATCTTCGGTCATCCCTCCCCCACAGAAAAAGAAATTGAAGTTCGGTAGCACATTGGATTTAGATGAAGTCCTTTGGCAGGAGCAGCCGAACATGATTTTGGAAATCCCTCTGAATAAATATATTGTGCTCAGAGGCGAAAACATCCAACGGTTTTTATTTCTCGAGCCAGGTGTCTTTGCTGTTGAACGGCTGAAAAAGGATGAATTAAAGATTTCTCCGAAGTACAGGGGGCAGACATTTTTACATTTATGGGATGACCGCGGGCGTTGGACCTTTCATATAAAAGGAATGATTCTGTTACGCCTTCCACGAGGGGATAAAGCATTATTGGCTGAACGGATCATTGACCATGAAGAACCGTTCAGATTGTCCTATTCAAACAATTGGAATGCTTATTATCGCGGAAATGATGTTAGAAATCTCACTCGGCAGAGTTTGGGTTTCAGGCAATGGATCGGATTATTTGGAAAAACTCCTTATGGTCATTTCAGCGCTACAGCAAATTCTGAAATGTTTAAAGAAACCAGCGAAATCGTGGGTCAATCCATTGCCCTCTCAGACGGAAAAATTGGTCCTTTTAAAGATTTTACTATTATTGGTTATGACGCGTCCACAAGTCTATCACAATTAACAATGCCAGCACGATCCTTTCGGGGTGGCTTAATTGATGCGTATGCCTTCCGGCGTAAATTAAAGTATCTTTTGTTTCAGGGGCATGATCGCGCGACTTTTCAGGTGTTAACACCTGGGTCTTTTGAAATAAAAAAATCATGTGTTGAAGGCGCAAAGGTGACATTTTTTCCGGACAACGATGATCATGTTTCATTAAATTATGCTCGTGGTTGGGGTGTCGAACGCCGCAATGAATTAAAAGACCGTGTTTTTTCGATAGAGGGGCAAAAAGTGATGGGGGATGTGACGATTCAGGCGGAGTCAGCCTATGATGAAGATGTCTTTGCTAATACGATCGTAACAAATTGGAAAACCAATGACCAGCAATTGAAAATTTATATCCGTGATATCGATAAGAATTATTCGACCATAATAGGCAATCCAGCGGATAGGGGCGAGGTTGGAGGAAATATATATTGGAGGTGGAAACCAGGCCGTTTATCGGTCACCTCAAGATTGGACCTTTACAGGGATCGAAAATTTTCTAATCCTGAAAGTCCGGATGCGGTTAATATTGAATCGAGTTTTAATATTTACATTCCATTGAATGAAACGTTTCGTTGGAATAATACCTTACGGTACAGCAACACGGAGCAATTGCTGTCTCCCCGCCGCAGTGTCCAGTTTGGATCCACGATAACAAAGTCTATACCCATTTTTAATAAAAGGATGTTATCTGTTTTATTCGGATATAATTTTCAGCGCAACCGTTTCTCCCAAAACCCTCAGTCTGAGTATGACCGCAATAGTCTTTTAGCAGGCATCAGGACAAATTTGATGAATAATCTCACGTTTTATGCTAATTATGAGTACTCCATTAGTGAAGAAATTTCCACGGGAACCAAGTCGCATCCTTCGGTGATCAGTTCAGGGATTAGTTATTCCCATCGAATAGGAGAATCTTTCTATAACCGGTATTCCTTGACCTATCGCAATGAAGAAAATTCGGACACCACTTTTAGTTTTTTGTCCGGTACAGATAGCTTTGGCGGAACAGTTTCATTGTCCTATCGGCCTAACAGGGATACGGAAGTATTTATGGATATGAGCGGCCGTAATGTTTGGGCTGAAAAGAAGACGATGGCATCCTATAATGAGGCGGATTTACGGTTTGGTGTTCGGGCATCGTGGGACACGTTTTTCAGTTGGGATCCGACAGGAACCATTTATGGACAGGTCTATAAAGACCTTAATGAGAATTTAAAATTTGATCCGGACGAACCTGGCATTCAAGGGATTGCGATCAATGTCGGTCAAAAAAAGGCGCTCACCAACAGGCAGGGGACTTACAAAGTCAATGTTCGCGCTAAGAAAATTAAAGTAGCTTTAGATGTGGACTCCATTCCATCCGGTTATGTTTTTACAAATGATCCGTCTTTCTATATCCCCATTGAACATGGCGAATCCCAACGTGTTGATTTCGGTTTTAACGTGCTGACAGGGATTACGGGTGTTATTTTTAATGACAAGAATGGTAACGGAAAAGTGGATAACGGCGAAAATTATATCAATCGGGTGGTCATTGTTTTGGATGGAAGAGAGCAGGCGGTAACAAACCATCTGGGCACCTATTCTTTTGAAGATGTCAATCCAGGGGAACATACGATTTTTTTGATGTTGAACACGGTTCCATTAAAATATATGCCGAAGAATAAATTGAAACACAGGATCACTGTCAAAGAGGGCGACCGCATTACCATTAACTTCCCGATGTCTGAAAAATAAAATTCGTTCGGCTTATTTTTCTGTTATCGTATGCAGAACGAACTCTTGATTTTCCCGCCATACAGTTTCTTTAACAAGCTCTAATTTTTTGACATCAGGATTAATGTTTTCAGGTAGAATGCCATCGGCCAGTTCAACGGGCAGGCCGGGACCGTTGACGCCGGGTATTAATGGAATCGTCACGGTGATTTGGAATTGTTGTGACTGGGCCAGACACAGGGTGGAGCCAAGGGCCACCGTTAATACAATACCTGTTATTACTGATACTGTTTGTCGCATCGTCTCCTCCATTATCGCGTCTGTTCGTTCTAAAGGCCGAATGAAAGAGAAGAAAAAATGCCATAAAAAAACCCTCTTAAAGGGCAGAGGGCGGACATATAACGTTGCTTGTTTTGCAACGGCAGCCAGACAACCATTTCAAAAATCACATGACTTTTGAGGCAGGTTCACAGCTTTGTGCCCTACTCTTTCAAGTAGTTTACCTTTAGCAAATTGATAAAGAACTATATTCTAAAAATAAGTATAACATATGAACGAAAAAAGAACACGGAGGAAGGGAGAAAATGTGTTAAGTGCTGTGTTTATGTGACATAGGGCCGCAACACTTAACACGTCAGAGAAGGATGAATTATCCTTCGGAAATCGCTTCCACAGGGCAGACAGCGGCACAAGCGCCACAGTCGATACATTTATCAGCATCGATCGTATAAATCGGATCGCCTTCATTAATCGCTTCAACTGGACATTCAGGTTTGCATGAACCACAGGCCGTGCATTCCGCCGAGATTTTATACGCCATATTGACTCCTCTTTTTTATGTTAACTAAAGATTACTTGTATTTTAATTCGACAAACAATTAAATTTTATCTAAAATATATAAAAAAGCAACCAAAAAATGTCGTTAATTATCCTTTTATTATCTTACATGATTTAGACTTTTTATTATACGATGTTCAGAAACAGGGTAATTTTTAAAGGAGGTGTCGGATGTTGGACAGAAAAATATTGTTGATTTTTTTTGTGATGTTCTTTTGTTGTGTGATTCCGGCCCATGCTGAGGCGGTCACCATGCGATCAGACCGTTCAGCGCGTTTGAAGTATCCCCGGGCGGAGAAGAGACCGGATCCAATTATTATCCCTAAAAGCTGGGGGGCGTTAAAGGCCGTGACGACGCATGGTGGTTTCGATGTCTTATATTTTGAGGGAGAAGGGGGGACGATATACATTATCAGAGGCGTTCCCATGGACAGCGGGGAGTACTATTTTCCTGATGACAGCGCTGTTAAGATTGACCGACAATAAATGCATACTAATAGTTATGGTCCCAAAAAAGCCGGTCGTGTGGAATAAGAAAAGAGGGGCAATGATTTTTTTCAAAATATTTGAAGGAACACGCTCCTCAACAACCAAAGTCCCATCCCTCAGGGCTGGTTGTTCAGGATGCAAAACATTAATTCATCAAACATTTTTTTGATGTTATAAAGAAAGCCATTGCAAATGATGAGGCAGCGGACTAAAATGCTACTTTGCTGATGACCAAAAAGCTTACTATAAAGAAGTGTAAAAAGAAGCTCTTTGACAAGAAGGACATGACA